>NZ_JAVDWE010000051.1:0-1116 GCF_031457235.1 Hydrogenophaga laconesensis | reverse complement strand
TCAATGAGCCGCGCTACGTGACGCTGCCCAACATCATGAAGGCCAAGAAGAAGCCGCTGGAGACGCTCAAGCCCGAAGACCTCGGTGTGGACGTGACCCCCCGCATCAAGACCCTGAAGGTCAGCGAACCGCCCAAGCGCGGTGCCGGCGTGAAGGTGCCCGATGTGGCCACGCTCGTTGCCAAGCTCAAGACCGAAGCCAAAGTGATCTGAGGACTGAACAAATGACCGCACTCGTTATTGCAGAACACGACAACGCCTCCATCAAGGGCGCGACCCTCAATACCGTGACGGCCGCCGCCCAGTGCGGTGGTGACGTGCACGTGCTCGTGGCCGGCCACAACGCCGGTGAAGCCGCCAAGGCCGCCGCCGCCATCGCTGGCGTGGCCAAGGTGATCCACGCGGACGATGCTGGCTTCGAGCACGGCCTGGCCGAGAACGTGGCCGCGCAGGTGCTCGCGCTCGCCCCCGGCTACAGCCACATCCTGTTCCCGGCCACGGCCTCGGGCAAGAACGTGGCGCCGCGCGTGGCCGCTACGCTGGACGTGGGCCAGCTCTCCGACATCACCAAGGTGGTGAGCGCCGACACCTTCGAGCGCCCGATCTACGCGGGCAATGCGATCGCGACCGTGCAGGCCACCGACGAGAAGAAGGTGATCACGGTGCGCACGACCGGCTTCGACCCGGCCGCAGCCACGGGCGGCAGCGCAGCGGTGGAAACCGCCACGGCGGCCCTGGGTGATGGCAAGAGCGAGTTCAAGGGCAGCGAGATCGCCAAGAGCGACCGTCCCGAGCTGACCGCAGCCAAGATCATCGTCTCGGGTGGCCGTGCGCTGGGCAGCAGCGAGAAGTTCAACGAGGTGATGACGCCGCTGGCGGACAAGCTGGGCGCCGCCATCGGTGCGAGCCGCGCAGCGGTGGACGCGGGCTACGCCCCGAACGACCTGCAGGTGGGTCAGACGGGCAAGATCGTCGCGCCGCAGCTGTACATCGCAGCCGGCATCTCCGGTGCCATCCAG
This sequence comes from Hydrogenophaga laconesensis, assembly GCF_031457235.1. Classification (NCBI taxonomy): domain Bacteria; kingdom Pseudomonadati; phylum Pseudomonadota; class Betaproteobacteria; order Burkholderiales; family Comamonadaceae; genus Hydrogenophaga; species Hydrogenophaga laconesensis. The sequence goes on along the minus strand of NZ_JAVDWE010000051.1, from coordinate 98 downwards.
CATCTGGCCGGCATGAAGGACTCCAAGGTGATCGTGGCGATCAACAAGGACCCCGAGGCCCCGATCTTCTCCGTGGCCGACTACGGCCTGGAGGCCGA
>NZ_JAVDWE010000050.1:0-1357 GCF_031457235.1 Hydrogenophaga laconesensis | reverse complement strand
GATCTGCTCCTATATGGACGCCTCCCAAGTTGCAAGCGCTTTGTGTGTTGGCCGTATTGGCGGGCTGCATTCTTATATCCGGCCTGTTGACGCAGGCGTTGTTGCCCGCTGGCCCTGATGGGATTCGCTGAGAGGTGCCTTGATCTTCGGATCGAGCTTCGAGAGCTCCGGAGCAAATTCAGGCCCTACCTCTCCCGGTCCAACCTATTCAGCCATCACACATCTTCGCGCTGCCAAACCTTAGGTTCCTTGAGTCGCTACGCAGGTCACGCTGCTGATTGCTGGATCTCTGGTTTGTAGTTCCTGCTGTGGGCAAGCATGGCCCAGATCGTTCGTGCGATCTTGTTCGCCAAAGCAACCACAGCGACGTTCCATGGCCTATCCCGCATCAGGCGTTCAAGCCAAGGCGAATGCTCCTTCTGGCGCGCCATGACCGCCCTGGAACAGTGAATCAACATGGTCCGGAGATATGAGTTCCCCTGTTTACTCATGCCAAGGATGCGCACACGACCGCCCGTGCCAGTGTGCCGAGGCACCACTCCCAGCCAGGCAGCAAACTCTCGGCCAGAGCTGAACTCCTTGGCATCACCCACCGAGGCAACGATCGAGGTCGCGGTCAGCAACCCTACCCCAGGAATCTGCAACAAACGCCCGCAGCGCTCGTCCGATCGCTTGAACGCTTCCAACTTGCGCTCGATCGCATCCACCCGTTCTGAGAGCTGCAGGATCAACTGGTACTGGTCCCGCATCGCTTCAATCGCCATGGCGGGGATCTTGTCCTCCAGGCTGGCGAATGCCTCCGGCAGACGTTTCACGCACCAATGCCGGCCCTCCGGAAGAGCGAATCCCAGCTCGTAGAACACGGCTCGGAGCTGGTGTAGCTGGGCAGTCCTGGCCTTGACCAAGCCGTCCCGCATGGTGTGCAGCGCCAAGATCGCCTGCTGGGCTTCGGTCTTGACCGGCACGAAGCGCATTTCGGGACGCTGCGCTGCCTCCCATATCGCCCGAGCATCGGCCGCATCGTTCTTGTTGCCCTTGACGAACGGCTTGACAAACTTCGTCGCAATGAGTCGCACCTCATGGCCAAGTGCGCGCAACTGGCGCGCCCAGTGATGGGAGCTCCCGCACGCCTCCATCGCAACAACGCTGGGCTGCCGATTGGAGAAGAACGGCACCATCTCTGCTCGCTTGAGCTTCAGCTTGGTGATCTCCCCTGTGTCGGGATCAACCGAATGCAATTGAAAGAAGCGTTTGGCAATATCCAGTCCGATCACAGCGAGCATGGCGGTCTCCTTGGTAGGTGGATGGGACCTCCATCGTGACCGAAAAAGACTCAGGAGGCGTCCATGCCATCCTC
>NZ_JAVDWE010000049.1:0-1380 GCF_031457235.1 Hydrogenophaga laconesensis | reverse complement strand
GACGCAGCTGGACCAGATGACGCAGCAGAACGCGGCGCTGGTGGAGGAGAGTGCGGCGGCTGCAGAGAGCCTGAAGGACCAGGCCCGCCGCCTCGACGATGTGGTGCGCGTGTTCCGCACCGGCGATGGCGACACGGCCCGCCCGATGACGCCTGCCACCCCGGAGATCAAACCCACGGTCATCGCGCCGGAGGTGTCGACGCCCGTGCTGACCTCGGTCGTGACGCCTGCCGCAACACCGGCACAGGTGGTCAAGTCCACCAAGAGCGTGGCAGATCACAACACGCCCGTGCCGGCCAAGGCCGCGGTGGTGCCGGCACCAGCCGTGCGTCCGCAGGCGGTCAAGCCCGCGCCGGTGGTCAACCGTGTGGTCGATACGCCGGCCGCAACGCCCATCCGGCCCGCCGCCACAACGGCTTCCAGCGCCTCGAGCGAAGGCGACTGGGAAAGTTTCTGATCGATTCAACCCATTCACACGAATTGCATTCCATGTCTTTCCATCAATTCAAGGTCGGCCAGCGGCTCGGCTTCGGCTTCCTGAGCGTGCTGCTGCTGCTCATGGCCGTCACGGCGCTGGCCTGGAACGGTCTTCGCGCCACGCAGGCGGCCACCGAGCGCGTGATCGAGCTGGAGCACCGCGCTTCCGTGACGGAAGAGTGGGCCGCCAGCACCACACTGAACATCAGCCGTGCCCTGGCCGTGGCCAAGTCCCGCGCCGATCCCGAGGTGGATGCCTACTTCAAACCGCTGATCGCGCAGACGAGCACGCGCATCAGCGAGCTGCAGAAGACGCTCGAAGAGGAAGTGACCAGCGACGAAGGCAAAGCCCTGCTGGCGAAGATCGCGACCCTGCGTGCCGAGTACATCGACGTGCGCAAGAACTTCTTCGCCGTGCTCAACACCGGTGACACCGCCGCGGCCAACCAGATTCTCTCGGGCAAAGTGCTGCCCGCGGCCGACCGCTACAGCGGCGCGCAGGGTGAGATGCTCGCGCACCAGCGCAGCCTCGTGCAGGCCGCGATGACCGAATCCGCCGCCACCGTGCGCCGCAATGTCGCGTGGCTGGCGAGTCTCGCCGCGCTGGCGGTGGTGGTGGCCTCGGTGCTGGCCTGGCGCATCACGCGCTCGGTGACCGAGCCGGTGAACCAGGCGGTGTCCATTGCCTCGGCCGTGGCCGATGGCAACCTTGCCGTGCAGGTACAGACCGATCGCAAGGACGAGCTCGGCGACCTGCTCAACGCGCTGAGCGCGATGAAGACGGCACTGATCCAGACGGTGGGTCAGGTGCGCAGCGCGACGGACAGCATCAACACGGCGTCGGTGGAGATTGCGTCTGGGAACCAGGACCTGAGCGCGCGCACGGAGCAGGCGGCGAGCAAC
>NZ_JAVDWE010000048.1:0-1660 GCF_031457235.1 Hydrogenophaga laconesensis | reverse complement strand
CGGCGCGCGTCAAGGTAGTTGTCGCCTGAGTCACGCAGCTTTGAGCTGAGTATGTTGAACGCAGGTGGCCAGCTTGACCACCTCGTCTCGTTCTGGATTGAGGGTCACCACGTCGATGAGCGACCAGTCCCGAGTGGCCCCCGTCCAGCGAGCTGGATGGCGCTGTCGGGCCTGGCGGTACAGCGTGTGTCGTGCCGCCAAGATGGCCTGGTCTTGGCCGGTGTGACGCTGCTGTGGGCTCACATAGCGGATGCCGCTGTGGCGGTGCTCCAGGTTGTACCAACGCACGAATTCAGCAGCCCAGGCACGGGCACCGTCCAGCGTCTCAAAGCCCTGCGCCGGGAACTCCGGGCGGTACTTGGCTGTGCGGAACAACGACTCTGCAAACGCGTTGTCATCGCTGACACGAGGCCGCGAGTACGAAGGCTTGATGCCCAGCCAGTTGAGCATGGCCAGCACCGTGGTGGCCTTCAGGGTAGAACCGTTGTCGCCATGCAGTACGGGTTTGGTGTCCATCGCCGCGATGCCCTCAGTCAACGCGGTGCGCCGCACCAGATGCACGGCATGCTCTGAGTCGTCGCTCTCGTGCACCTCGGCACCCACGATCTTTCGGCTGTACAGATCCAGGATCAGGTACAGGTGAAACCACCTGCCCATCACCTTGGCCGGCAGGTAGGTCATGTCCCAGCACCACACCTGGCCTGGGGCGGTGGCGATGTGGGTGGTGGGCGGCTTTGTTGCCTTGGGCGCCTTGGCGCGTCCTCTGCGCTTGTTCTGCCCGGCGGCCTTGAGCACGCGCGCCATGCTGGACTCGCTGCCCAGGTACACGCCCTCGTCGGCCAGCACGGGCACGATGCGCGCCGGTGGCGCAGAGGCAAAACGCGGTTCGTTGGCCACCGCCAGCAGCGCTGCGCGCTCGGCCGCGCTCAGGGCGTGGTTGGGCAGCGGGCGCACGGCGCGCGGCCTGCCATCGCCCCTGGAGAGGCCTTCGCGGGCTCTCCAGCGCTGCAGGGTTCGCACGTTGATGCCGGCGACATCGCAGGCGGGCTGCAGCCGCGCTCCTGCGGCATGCGCCGTGTCAATGGCTCGGGCCAGGGCTTGGCGATCTTCGAGGCCGATCATTCGTCCTCGCCCCTGTTGAAGATCGCCGAGACTTTTTTTGAAAGCACCAGCAACGCGGCTGTCTCGGCCAGTGCCCGATCCTTGCGCAACAGATCGCGCTCGAGTTCCTTGATGCGCTTGCGGTCAGCTCGGGTGGCTTGTGGGCTGGCGGGCGCATCTTGCGGGTCGACCAGCGCGGTGGTGCAGCTCGCGCGCCATTTGTCCAGATCGCCCGGGTACACACCGTACTCGCGGCACCAGGCGCCCTTGGCGGCCTCGTTCATCGCGGCCGTGGTGATCACGGCCTCAAGCCGGGCGCCCGCAGACCAGGCCCGCCCTCGGGCGGGCCTGGTCTGCGCATCCTCGCGCCATCGCTCCAGGGTGCCAACGCTCACCCCCATCTCACGCGAAACCACCTCCAGCGAGGCGCTCTCCGGCGGCAGCAACCTGGCCACCGCTTTGTCTTTGAATGCTTGTCCGTATCGAGCCACTGTCGTCCTTCATCGCCGCCCCCAGGTTCTTGGTTCTATCGGGGCGACAACTATTCTGACGCGGGGGG
>NZ_JAVDWE010000047.1:0-1926 GCF_031457235.1 Hydrogenophaga laconesensis | reverse complement strand
GCTCAGCGGTGCCCGGCGCATCCTGAACCTCCGATAGCCAATCTAGCGGCATCCCACACCGATGCCTAGCCAAGGTGGGATGGCCGGCCGCTTACATGACTCCTACCGGCGCACACACCTATGTCAACACCAAGCCCTGCACTGGCCCACAAAATTGCGAAGGCACGTGCTGCTGCTCCGGCTGATCTGCCTCTAGTACGACATTGCGCTAGTGTTGTTCTGGCATGGGCGACAGAGAGCGAAGAGCGAGAGGGAGCGATCGCTGAGTTGAAGGCTGCTCATGGGCCCAACTGGTCGCTGGTCACGGCCCTGCAGCTCCTATCAGGCAGGCGCGGGCTGTTCGCCGCGGAGTGTTGCGATGGTCATGAGCGTGTTGCGCTCTATCACGCGCACCTGTTGGCCAAGGCCTCTTGCGATCGGGCTGCGTTGGGAACAGGAATACCGCTGACGACGCTAGAGATCGAGGCGCTTCGCAAGCTTGCGACTGAGCAAGCAGACCGAGGTTGATCTGAACATCCTCGGACCGGCTTGAGTCAGGCTCTCGCAACCGGGATGTCCTCAAATCGCGTCGTGTACTGAGGTGTGCGCCGCTCTTGCTTCATGTCCCATTCGCGCAGAGGTCCAGACTTGCCAGTAGAGACGGAGTGCACCGTACCCTTGCCAAAGCGCCCATTGATCGCATCCATTGCCACCATGAGGCGCTCGCGCGCACCGTTGTGCGTAGGTTCGGTCGGCGCATCGAAGTCCAGGTTCCCCTGCTGCATCGACGCTGGCAGAAGATCCACAAGGATTACCCCTGCCTTGCTGAAACGGTAGCCAGGCGCGTACATGCATAGCATGCCGTCTGCCGCTGCCTGCACCAGTGCGAGACTATCTGCGGTGGGTTTCGGAAGCTGCACGACGATGCTGCGCGATAGCTGTGGACCGGCCCTGTGGGGAGAGGTGTGAACGAACACGAGCATCTCGGTCGCGGCGCTGTCCTGTGCCCGCAGCTTTTCTCCCGCTCTACCAGCAAACTCGCTCACCGCTTCGATCAGCGGCCGCAACTCGTGTATTGGCTTCCCAAAGGAGCGAGTGCAAGCAATCTGTTTCTTGGGCCCAGGTGCGCTGTCGAGCTCGATGCACTGCTGTCCTTGCAGTTCGCGAAGCGTGCGTTCCAGAGTCACGCCCCAGGGGCGCCGTACCGTGGCTGGATCCATTCGAACAAAGTCGAGGACAGACTGAATGTCGCCGTCCTTGAGTTGCTTTCCGATGCGCGGTCCCACGTCCCATACCTCACTGACATCCGTGGCTCGTAGCAAGGCGTCGAGATCAGACGAGGGGAGGGCTGCGAGGTTGCAAACCCGCGCCAGATCCATGGGATAGCTGCCCGGTCTACGCGCTGCAGTCTTTGCTACTCCATTCGCTTGCTTTGCCAGAGTTTGCTTGGGCCTGATCCCCGTTGCCTTTGTTGATGAACACCTGCCGCGCTGCACTTGCGCTTCCCCGGTGCAGCGCAGCCGTCACCAGGTCCGCGCGGCTCTGCAGCACCTGGTGGCTGTTGACTGCGCATCAGTCGTTCAACAGGATGTTCGTCCTAGCAGCCCGGTCGATGAGCAATTTCTGCGCTTTGACGACCTCCTCCTGCACGCGAAGGGACTCGCTGGCCGCACGCGTCTTCGGCGCACGGCGATCGTTCGCGCGATGCTGTCCCTGTCCTCGAACTCTACGACGCCATCGGCCGAAGAACTGCGGCAATTCCTGGCCCAAGAGCTCTCGCGGGTGAGCGCTGCCAGCGGCGGTGCCACCGCGACAGCAGTGCGCAGCTACCTGAGCTTCCGTGCCTTCAAGGGTAAGCCGTCTATGAACCACGCCCTTGCACTTGGAGTCGCAACGATGTGCGCAGGGCAGCCTACAGTCCGTCGAGCGCGATGTTCCAAGGCAGCA
>NZ_JAVDWE010000046.1:0-2319 GCF_031457235.1 Hydrogenophaga laconesensis | reverse complement strand
CTGTCAACGCCGGTTGAATTTTCCTCAGATTGGCCGGAGTAAATTTCCCCACCTGGTGTGTGCGGGTGATCAGCCCGTGATGGGGTCTCGTGGCTCCTTGGGTGGTCTGCCGGGTCGGCGTTTGATGGGTTGCTGTGCCTGGGGGTCGAGCAATGAGGAGCGGGTTCGCATGGTCTCGGGGACAAGGGCGGCGTGCTCGCGCAGGCGGTACGAGTTGCCCTCGATGGGGATGACCACGGCGTGGTGCAGTAGCCGATCGAGCAAGGCGGTGGCGACGACGGCATCGCCGAAGATCTCGGCCCATTCGCCGAAGCCGCGGTTGCTGGTCATGACCATGGCGCTGCGCTCGTAGCAGGCGTTGACGAGTTGGAAGAACAGATTGCCGCCCCCTGAGCCCAATGGGAGGTAGCCGATCTCATCGACGATGAGCAGGCTGTAGCGGCTGAGGAACTTCACCCGCTCGCGCAGCTTGCCCTCGCGCTCGGCCTTGCGCATGGAGTCCACCAGTTCGGCCAGGGTGGCGAAGAAGACGCTCTTGCCGGCCTTGACCGCTTCGAAGCCCAGGGCGATGGCCAGGTGAGACTTGCCGGTACCCGGTGGGCCCAGGAAGTGCACGCACTGCTTGCGCTCGATGAAATCGAGCTCGGCCAGTGCCATGACGCGGTGACGGTCCAGGCCGGGCTGGAAGCTGAAGTCGTAGCCCGAGAGGCTCTTGACGGTGGTCAGGCGCGCGGTCTGCAGCGCCATCTTGATGCGCCGGCTCTCGCGGGTGGAGAACTCCTCGCCTAGCAGGGCTTCGATGGCCTCCAGGGCAGAGACTTCCCCCTGCTCGATGCGAGAGAGCGTGGTGTGCAAGGTCTCCAGGGCACGTGGCATCTTCAATCCCACCAGGTGGCGGCGGATGCGATCGGTGGTCGAGGCGGTCATGGGCGGCCTCCGAGCTGGCGGCCGATCTGCTCGTAGAAGCTCAGCGGTCGGGTGCTCACGGCGTGGCCGGGCAGGATACGGATCGCATCACGCGGGCCATGGGATGTCGATCGCCTGGGTACATGCCGGTGGCCGGGCAGGACCGAGCGCTGCTTGCGCCCCTGCAGCAAGGCATGTACGGCAATGAGCTGTCCGTCCTCGTGGATGCGCACCTGATCGGCGGTGGTCTCCACATCCAGGGTGCGCCTGCGGGTGCCGTCGGGCACGCTGTAGTAATTGCCGCCAACGCTCACGCAGCCCTCGCTGCTGACGCGCCGCTCCTGGCGCAACACCGCATCGAAACGACCGGCAGGCAAGGCCTGCAGGCTTGGGCGCTCTTCCTGGAAATGCTCCTGCACCACGCGCTGGGTACTGGCATGCAACCGCGCATTGGCCACGGTATCGAGCCAGAGGCGTAACTGGCGGTTCATGTCCTGCAGGTCCACGAATGAGCGCGCCATGAAGAAGTCGGCACGGATGTAGCGAAACGGGCGCTCCACCTTGCCCTTGGTCTTGGCCCGATAGGGCTGGCAGGCCCGAGGAGCGAAGCCGTAGTGCGCACCACAGGCCAGCAGCTTGGCGTTGTAGATGATGGCCTTGTCCTGCTCAGGCTCGCCCAGGACGGCGGTCTTCATCCGGTCGTACAAGATCTCGCGGGGTGCGCCAGCGAAGTGTTCGAAGGCCTGCATGTGGCAGCGCAGCACGGTTGGCAGATCCTGGTGCATCACGAACTGAGCCCACAGGTATCGGCTGTGGCCCAGCACCATGGCAAAGAGCCAGATCTTGCGTTCCATGGGCTCGCTGGCAAAGCGCACCTTGAACTCGGCAAAGTCCACCTGGGCCTGTTGGCCGGGTGGAGTCTCAAAACGGACCTCGAAGGCCGGCGCGGGCGCCGGCCTGATCTGGCGCAGGTAGTCGTTCAAGATCGTCTTGCCGCCCTGGTAGCCCAACGCCCGGATCTCACGCAGCAGCCGGGAGCCGGTCAACTCGGGCCAGGCCTGTAGTCGTTCCTGCAAGTAGCTACGGAAATCGTCGAGAGCGCCAGTGCGAGCGGCTCTGGGCTTGTACTTGGGAGCGGCAAGTCCGCGCTGGATGTATTTGCGAACGGTCTTGCGGTCATGCCCGGTTCTCTGGGCAATCACGGAGATCGGCAGTCCCTGCCGGTGTAGCTCCAAAATCATCATCAGTCCCTTCAGATTGAGCACCTGGCCTCCAGCTCCACGACGGTCGGGAGCCAATGGTCGGTCAAGTGGACGAACAGGCAGCGGGCCTCGGCCCGCTGCCTGTTCAAGCTTCAAACTGGGGAAAATTCAACCGGCCAATACGGGGAGTATTCATCCGGCGGTGACACCA
>NZ_JAVDWE010000045.1:0-2376 GCF_031457235.1 Hydrogenophaga laconesensis | reverse complement strand
CAATCTGACATTACGTTCCCATCTACATGTACGTGGGCACGTAGGCTCTCACGTCAGTGCACGAGCAGGAAGGACGTGGTTAATTGCGCGCTTACGTTGCATTGCAAGACACAGCTCGTGCAGCTCCTTCGGAAGGTCATCGCGTGCAAGCAGGATTTCGAGCAGTCGACGGTCATGGTCATTCAGCGGCCAGTCCTGTGAGGATTCGGACAATTGCGCCACGCCCATTCGATGAGGCTGCCAAGACAATGCCTGAGCCTGCCACACAGCACCGACCGTGCAGGCGATGTCCACTCCACTCGGATCTGCGTCTGCACTGATCCAAGCTGGTGCAGGTGCCAATTCCAGAACGCGAGCTATGGCCTCAAGCCAAAGGATCGACGGACGTCCCGGCATCCAGATCAGAACGACCCCCGCTTCAAGTTGCCGTGCTTGACGTTCAAAACTCGCACGGTTTTCAACCAACCACCATCGCTCCGGGCTTGACGCCGCACTCACCCGCATCAAGTCTGCCAATGGCAATCCGACACAGTGCAAGGGGCCTATTTGAATCTGCTGATCGTTCCATTGCAGGTTCAAGTTCCCCGCCAGCCAAGCCACCGCTACGAATCGCGTAACGCGCAGCCGCTCCAGATCGAAAGTCGCCTCTAACCAGCGCCAGTCAGCATCGCCGAGGGCTTTCGTCGCCCCACGCGCGTGCAAGGCGAAATCGCGCCGTGACCCTTGTCTACCCTGGTCATGCCACGCGGCGACCGCGCGTAGGAGTTGAAGACGAATCGCAAGCTGCTCCAGCCTCAGCGCTTTTTCTTCGCCCAGTAGTGTCAGCGCCCTACCCATCTCATGCAAAAGATCCGGATCCAGCGCAGCCTGATCGGCCGTCTCTGCTCGTGAGCGCATCCAGGCTTCCGCATCCTCAATCAGCGCCTGCCGCTCCTCCACACGCAATCGCGGACTCGATACACCCAACAGCTCCTGGAGCCGAGGCAGATCCCGCCAACTGATGAACGCCCATTGCCAGACACCCCCTACCAGTCGCTCGTTACGAACGATCCATCCTTGGCGCAACAGCAAATCACACAGCGCCTCCGCTGTCTCAATGGACACTGGCGCAGCGTCCTTCAGCAGGGCCGAGCGGCTGCGCCGAGCCCCGTCGCTGCGTGCCCAGCGTCGCAACACAGCATCGTGATCAGGATCCAGCATGGGCAACGCCTCCGGCACAGGCACAGATGCACTTCGGTCTCGCACACCGCGCCCCCGCGCCGTATCAACCCACTCCATAGTCCCTCACCCTCTTCTTCAGGCTGCCGTCACGCGGCGCTGCAACACACCAATCGGAGGTGCCCAGCGTGCATCGCGGGCCTTCTTGGACGTAACCAAGGTGATGTCCGCCGGCTCAAACACCTCCACGTTGTGGGTAATTGGCGTGGTCAGCACGTACTGGTCTCGGGTTGACTTCAGGAAATGTCCGACCAGTTGGATATTTCGCACATCCAAGTGCGCGAACGGCTCGTCGATAAACACGAAGCCACCCGGCATTTCATCGTCTTTGAGTAAGCCCACGAGCAGGATCAGCGACTTGATTGTTGATTTCCACGCAAAGCTGACCCAGGATTTCCATTGAATATTGACCCACCCTTGGGATGAACCTTGCGGTTCAGGGTGTGGATAAGTTCTTCGGGGTCTTCTCCTTCTTGGGTGCTGGTGCAGGCTGCTGGGCGGAACTGTTCTTGAAGCGGAAGCTGTCGTTGCCGGTCTCAAGAATATGGCAATGGTGGGTCAGACGATCGAGCAGCGCCGTGGTCATCTTGGCATCACCGAAGACGCTGGCCCATTCACTGAAGCTCAGGTTGGTGGTGATCACGACGCTGGTGCGCTCGTAGAGCCTGGAGAGCAGGTGGAACAGAAGCGCCCCACCCGAAGCACTGAACGGCAGGTAGCCCAGCTCATCGAGGATCACGAGGTCGGCATAGGCCAGGCGGTGCGCGAGCTGCCCTGACTTGCCGCAGGCCTTCTCCTCTTCCAGCGCATTGACCAGTTCCACCGTAGAGAAGAAGCGCACCCGCCGGTGATGGTGCTCGATGGCCTGCACACCCAGTGCCGTGGCCAGGTGGGTCTTGCCGGTGCCCGGCCCGCCCACCAGCACCACGTTGTTGGCGGCCTCCAGGAACTCGCAGCGGTGCAACTGGCGCACCAGCGCTTCGTTGACCTCGCTGTGCGCGAAGTCGAAGCCAGCCAGATCGCGGTAGGCGGGGAAGCGAGCCACCTTGAGCTGGTACGCCACCTGTCAACGCCGGTTGAATTTTCCTCAGATTGGCCGGAGTAAATTTCCCCACCTGGTGTGTGCGGGTGATCAGCCCGTGATGGGGTCTCGTGGCT
>NZ_JAVDWE010000044.1:0-2377 GCF_031457235.1 Hydrogenophaga laconesensis | reverse complement strand
AATCTGACATTACGTTCCCATCTACATGTACGTGGGCACGTAGGCTCTCACGTCAGTGCACGAGCAGGAAGGACGTGGTTAATTGCGCGCTTACATTCCAAGAGCTTGATCTGGCTGCGAACCGCCGGTAGCTACGTTCTCGACCTCGGAATTCTGTGGACAACAGGGTGTACTTGCCGTGCTTGTCGCGTTTCGATGTCGAAGTCGGCCACGTTCTCGCGGTCCACCTCCACACACCCACACCAACAAAAAAGCCACCCTTCGGGGTGGCCCTGTCTCCTCTACGTGATGCTCAGTGGAACTGCTCTTCCTCGGTCGAACCCGTCAGCGCCTTCACGCTCGAAGAACCACCCTGGATCACCAAGCACACAAAGCGGGCCAAAGAGGATGTGCGGATTGCCGGCGACAAGATCGCGCGCGGGCTAACCAGGTTGGACGACCTGCGGCGCACCGTGCTCACACCACAAGACTCAAGGATCTACCCGGGCAACTATGCGCCGGTGATGGTCATGGAGAATGGACGGCGTGTGGTTCGGCCGATGCGCTACCAGTGCCGCCCCGCCGGTAAGCCCGCCATCTACGACATGAAGTACCCGGGCACCTACAACGCTCGGCGCGACAACCTCACGGGCTTCTGGCGTGGCCAGTTTGGTGTGACCCATGGGCTCATGGTGGTGGATGTGTTCTACGAGAACGTCAGCACGCCTGCGGGCAATGTGGTGCTGGAGTTCCGACCGCGATCGGGCGACCCCATGCTGATCGCCTGCCTGTGGTCGAGGTGGTCGGCCCCGGGGGAATCGGACCTGCTGTCGTTCGCGGCGATCACCAGTGATCCACCGCCCGAGGTCGCGGCTGCTGGGCACGACCGATGCATCGTGTACATACGGCCGGAGAATGTGGACCGGTGGCTGCGAGCTGAAGGCGGAGACGCGGAATTGCTCGCGATCCTTGATGATCCGACACCGGACTTCTACGAGTACAGGCTGGCTGCGTGATCAATCCTATGCGGGCATATCCGAGCCCTGCAGAAGCCGAATCAGTCGACGAAAATCGGAGTCGTCTGAGTCGCTTTTCCATCGGTTCACAAAGCGACACACGACCTGTAAGTTGCCCTCCTCGTAGTGACCGCTGCTGTCGATCCTATCCAGGGAGCAAAGCATTTCAGGGTCGCCCTGCTCTCCATCCAGTTCCAGAGGAAGCGAAGTGATCGCGCACGCGTTGTCTTGAGCTATGAGCAGCGCCTTGAGATAGGCCTGAAAAGCGTCTTGATCGATAAATCGATTCTCCTTGTTTTTGAGAATACGGACGACCTCTTGGCCGTTGGACGCTAGGGTGGTAGCCATCGCAGTTGTCGCCATCCGCAAAACGGTACGCTCGAGCGCACTAAAAACCGTGACCGGTGCTTTCCCCGACTTCACTTCTTTGGCTCTCCACGCCCCTCGCGAATGCCAGGGAGATAGGTCATCGCCGTTGATCAACGCTTGGGCATAGGCGGCATTGTCCTCAGCAAGCTGCTGCAGAGTGCCTTCTGTGAACAGGAACTCGCGAGCACGAGGGTGAAGAGACCTCCATACCAACCGGCCGCCCCTCTTGTTCAAGTTGGTCCATTCATGTGCCGGCTTCTGGCTCAGGAACACTCTCGCGCTCCTCCTCTCCGGCTCACTTGACTGGGCTGCTGCCGGTTTCGTTGACACCGGCCTAAGCTTCTTTAGCTTGCTCGAACTGTATGGGACTGACGTACCCGAGCGTCGAATGCCGGCGCGTCGGGTTGTAGAAGCACTCGATGTAGTCGAACACGTCTGAGCGGGCCTGCTCTCGTGTCCGGTACACCTTGCGGGCCGTGCGCTCGGTCTTGAGCGAGCTGAAGAAGCTCTCCATGGCCGAGTTGTCCCAGACCTCACCGGCTCGGCTCATGCTGCATGTGATGCCCTGTTCGTCCAGCAGCTTCTGGAAGTGCTCGCTGGTGTACTGACTGCCCTGGTCCGAGTGATGCAGCAGGGCCACTGGCTTGCCCCGGCGCCACACGGCCATCATCAGCGCGTCCACCACGAGCTGCGAGGTCATGCTCTCCTGCATCGACCAGCCCACAATGCGCCGCGAGTACAGGTCCAGTACCGCCGCCACGTACAGCCAGCCCTCGGCCGTCCAGATATAGGTGAAGTCGGCCACCCATTTCTGGTTCGGGCCGTCGGCCTGGAACTGGCGGTCCAGCACGTTGTCGGCCACCGCACTTCGCTCGCCCCGGTCCTTGGGAAGTCCACGCCGCCGGGGTCGAGCACGCAGCGCTTGCTCGCGCATGAGCCGCTCGATGCGGTGCAGCCCACAGGTCTGCCCTTGCTCCAGCACGTCGTGCCACACTCGGCGTGCGCCGTAGGTG
>NZ_JAVDWE010000043.1:0-2567 GCF_031457235.1 Hydrogenophaga laconesensis | reverse complement strand
GTAAGCCGTCTATGAACCACGCCCTTGCACTTGGAGTCGCAACGATGTGCGCAGGGCAGCCTACAGTCCGTCGAGCGCGATGTTCCAAGGCAGCAGCGCCTCGTAGTCGTCGACCGTCGTGGCCAGCGGCAGCCGCTTGAACAGGGCTACGAGGTAGTGGTAGGGCTCGATGTTGTTGGCGCGGGCCGTTTCGATCAACGAATACAGATTGGCGCTCGCGTTGGCACCGCCCACGGTGTCAGCAAACAACCACGACCGGCGACCGACCACGAACGGTCTGATGGCGTTTTCCACCGGGTTGGAGTCCAGCGGCCAGGTCCCACTGTCCAGGAAGCGGATGAGCTTGGGCCACTGCCCGTGCAGATAGTGCAGCGCCTCACCCAGCAGGCTTGAGGGCGCAACGGCGTGCAGGTGCTTGAGCAGCAACTGTTCGATCTGCTTGACCACGGCCGCGCTGTAGCGCTGGCGCAGCCGGTGACGGCGCTCTGACGTCCAGTCCTTGGCCAGCGCCTCCGCGCGATAGAGCTTGCCGATGAGTTTGATGAACCGTGTGGCCAACAGGTCCGGCGAGCGAGCCTCTTTCCGGATCGACTCCTCGGCCTTGATCAGCGGTCGGCGCGCGTGCACCCAGCACCCAAGGTGCGTCAGTCCGTGGTCCTGGGCAATTGCGTCGTAGACCTGATATCCGTCGGTCACGAGCGTGACGCCGCGCCGGATGCCGGCATAGAGCTTCTGTGCGTGCACGGTGCCGCGCCCCGGTGCATAGGTGAACAGCCGCACCGGTGGGCCGGTGCCGTTCATCTGCGCCCACATGAAGCTTTTCGTCTGCGCCTTGCGCCCAGGCTCTTTGAGCACCTGAACGGTGGTCTCGTCTCCGTAGATCAGGTCCGAGTCCAGCAAGTGATCGCGCAGCAGGTTGATGATGGGCTGTACCGCCTGGCCGATGCGAACGACGCCAGCGGCCAGCGTGTTGCTGGCGATGTCGCCACCGAAGCGGCGCAGCAGAACGGCCGTGCGATACAACGGCATGCCGAACTGGTACTTGCCCGTGATGACCCAGGCTTGCGCCTCCTCCGTGAGCAGACCTCGCGGGATGATGCGCGCCGGTACCGGTGCGACCTTCAGGCTCAGATCGCAGCAAGGACATGCGTACTTGATGCGGTGGTGCTGGAGCACGCGCACCTGCTCGGGGATGATGTGGATCTGCTCGCTAACCTCGGCACCGATTTCCACCAAGGCGTGGCCGTCGTGAGCGCAGACGCGCTCGGACTCGGGCAACTCGTGGCGCACGATGTCGCGCGGCAGTGCGGGATCCAGCGGTTTGCGACCGCGCTTCTTACGCTGGTGGCCAGCAACCGGCGTCGACTCCTCGTCGTCGGTCTCGGCCGGCTGCGTCTGTGCGCTCGGCGCGAGTGCCTCAGCCTCGTTGAGGAACAGGTCCTTCTGATCTGTGCTGCGGGCCTCGCTCTTGGCTGCGAACAACTGGCCCTGCAAGGCCCGCAGCCGCTGGAGCGCCAGATCCCGCTCGGTGGTCACCACGCGCAGCTCTCCAGCGAGAGATTCGCTGCGCCGAGTGGCCTCGGTCAGGGCTTGCTGCAGGGCTGCGAATTCTTCGGCGGTGGGCATTTGAACCATCGCCTGCTTCGATCAACATGACGTGCAGGCGTTCCTCAAACATCGCATTGTCGAGGAAGATTCGGCAACTATTTTGCAAGCTGCCGTGAGCGTTCAGGCCACTCGCCTGTAGAAGCGACGAGGATGCTTTTGGACCACCGCGAGATCAATGCCATCGAGCAACCAGTGCAGTTGCTCCACTGTCAGCGTCGGAACGGTCACGGCATCTGGCCAGATGAACCTGTCTTCCTCGAGACGTTTCATCAATAACCAAAATCCGTTGCGCTGCCAACCCAAAATCTTTACGCGATCACGTCGCCGATTCCTGAAGACGTACACCGCCTCGGCAAACGGATCCAGCTCAAGAGCCTGCTCGACCAGGATCGCCAGACCGTTGAGACCGACCCGGAAGTCGATGGCCTCGCGGTGAAGGTAGACCTTCAGCCCTTCATCGAAGCGGAA
Organism: Hydrogenophaga laconesensis; assembly: GCF_031457235.1. Taxonomy (NCBI): domain Bacteria; kingdom Pseudomonadati; phylum Pseudomonadota; class Betaproteobacteria; order Burkholderiales; family Comamonadaceae; genus Hydrogenophaga; species Hydrogenophaga laconesensis. Next base: position 491 of record NZ_JAVDWE010000043.1, on the reverse strand, counting down.
CACCGCAACCTCCCCAGCGTTTCGAGAAGTGCGCATGCCTGCGCCAGGTCGCAGCTGGCCATATCCACGACAACGCCATTGGGCAGCCGGGCTTGCAACTGCACGCCGGCTTGCTCTGGCACCGCCGGGGCTTCGATGTGAACCGGCACGAAGACTGGTGCGGCAACATCGGCATCGGTGCCTGACGCAGCGGCCAGCGCCACCGCCTTGCGTTCGTTCTTGCGCACCCAGGTGCTCAACAAGTTCGCGTTGATGCCGCAGTCGCGCGCCAGCTTGGCCATTGAGATGCCTGGCCGCCCGCAGGCCTCAATCAGCTCCCGCTTGGCCTGCACGTCATACACACACCGACCATCGCGCTTGCGACTGACGATCAGCCGCTCGGCCAACTCCGAAATCCAATCTGACATTACGTTCCCATCTACATGTACGTGGGCACGTAGGCTCTCACGTCAGTGCACGAGCAGGAAGGACGTGGTTAATTGCGCGCTTAC
>NZ_JAVDWE010000042.1:0-2706 GCF_031457235.1 Hydrogenophaga laconesensis | reverse complement strand
CTCGTGAGCTGCTCCATGCTCGCCGCCGTCTCCTGCAGGTTGCTCGCCGCCTGCTCCGTGCGCGCGCTCAGGTCCTGGTTCCCAGACGCAATCTCGCCGCTCGCCAGATCAATGCCGGCGCTGGATTGTTGCACCTGCCCCACCAGCGTCCGCATCGAGGTCTGCATGGCAAGCAAGGCGCCCATAAGGCTATCGGCATTGCGTGCGGAAGGTCCGGCCCCACTGAGATCGCCATCGGCAATCCGGCGCAGGGCATTGCGTGCGACCGCAGGGTCACCGCCGATCTCGCGTTGAAGTGTGCGCCGCACGACCCAGCCCAGCACCACGGCGGCCGACAACGCCAGCAACGCCAGACCGATGGCGATCGAGCGAGCGCGATCGGCTTCCTTGTTTACCTGTGTGTGCGTCTGCGTTGAAAGTTCCTGCGAGCTCTTGCCCAGTTGCAGCAGCTCGCCGCGCAGTTTGCGCCATGCCGGCGTTTCCACCGAATTGAGGACCTGAACGGCATCCGGCACGCTGGTCTTCACCAGCGCCAGCACCTTGTCCTGCGCTTGTGCCTGTTCTGCGCGCAGGCCCGCCAGCGGGGCGAGCAAGGCGTCGATCGGCGTGCCCCTGGCCGCTGCGAGTGTGGTCTGGTGGGCGGTGTCGAATGCCGCGCGAGCGGCATCCAGGTTCTTGTAGGCCTGCGGGTTGCTCGGATCCAGCAGGATGTTGCGCAATGCCTGGCCCATCTGCAGGCCTTGCGCGTACATGTCTTGCAAGCCACTGGCCGTGGCTTGTTCGGTCTTGATGTAATGATCGAAGCGCGACTGCGTCTGCACCAGGGCCCAGATGCTGCCGGCCAGGCCCGCGACGAAGAGCGCGGCGGGTGCGATGAATGCCAGCAGGAGGCGTTGATTGAAATTCATGGTGCCCGCTCCCGTCAGGCGCGGGAGGCCATGGCATCCAGGCGGAAGAAGCGCACGGCATCGGCCAGCCGCGTCGCCTGGTCTTTCAGGCTCTCGGCGGCTGCGGCGCTTTCCTCCACCAGCGCGGCGTTCTGCTGCGTCATCTGGTCCAGCTGCGTCACCGCCACATTCACCTGACCGATCCCGTCGCTCTGTTCACCGGCGGCAGTGGTGATGTCGCTGATGAAGGCGGACACCTTCTCGGCGTTGGCCACGATCTCGCCAATGGTGCTGCCAGCCTGCGCCACCAGGCGTGAACCGTCTTCCACCTTGCCGACGCTGGTCTCGATCAGGCCCTTGATCTCCTTGGCCGCCTGTGCGCTGCGCTGCGCCAGGCTGCGCACCTCGGCGGCCACCACGGCGAAGCCTCGGCCCTGTTCGCCAGCGCGCGCCGCTTCCACAGCGGCATTCAGCGCGAGGATGTTGGTCTGGAAGGCGATGCCATCGATCACGCCGATGATGTCACCGATCTTCTTGCTGCTGCTGTTGATCTCGTCCATGGTCGTGACGACCTGGCCCACCACCTGGCCGCCGCGCACTGCCACTTCTGCGTTGGCCACGGCCATCTGCGTGGCCTGGCGCGCGGCATCGGCGCTCTGGCGCACGGTCCCGGTGAGCTGCTCCATGCTCGCCGCCGTCTGCTGCAGGCTGCTGGCGGCCTGCTCGGTGCGGCTGGACAGGTCCTGGTTGCCGGTGGCGATCTGCTGGCTCGCGGTGCCAATGCTGTCGGTGGAGCTGCGCACCTCGCCCACAATCCGAGCCAGCGAGGCTTGCATGTCACCGAGCGCGCGCATCAGCACCGCGGTTTCGTCCTTGCCCTCGCGGTGGATCGGGCGCGTGAGGTCGCCCTGAGCGATGGCGCTGGCCAGGCGCTGCGCTTCGTCCAGCGGACGGCAGATGCTGGACATGTTGGACAGCGTGCTCGGCACCACCACCACGGCCGCGATCGCCACGGCCAGGCCGAACAGCAGCAGTGTCTGACCACTGGCGTCGCTGCCTTCGGCGCGCGCCTGGGCAGCCTCATCCATGAGCGCGGTCTCCAGCTGCTTGAGGTTCTCGAGCAACTCGCCATAGCTGGCGTGCGCACGGCCCAGCATGCGGTTGGCCACCGTCGCCGAGTCGTAGCCGCTGGTCTCGAGCTGGTTCGTCACCGGCTCCACCGCTGCCACGTACTGGGTGAGCTTTTCCTGCATGCCGCGCACCAGGGCGTTGTCCTGGTCCTCGTCGCCGGCCAGGAGATGCTCCATCTGCCGTTGTGCCTCGTCGCGCGCGGCCAGCCAGCGAGCCTTGGCTTTGAGCACCTGTTCGGGTTTCTCGTAGGCAATGATCATGTCCTTCTCGATGCGGCCCATGTCGCCCAGCGCCACCTGCAGGCGGGAGAGTGTCATGGTCTCTTCGAAGGTGTGCGAGACGAAGGCTTCATTGAGGGAATTCAGCCGCGCGATACCCCACCATCCAGCGCCACCCACCACCGTGAGAAGCATGAGGACCACGCCGATGGCAGCCACCATGCGGGTTCGGATTGAAAATTGGCGCATCAGGTGTTGCATCGTCGTCTCACTTGAAAAAGTTGTAGTAGGGCGCCCGGAAGCACCACGGAACGGCCTGCGGCCGTCTCTGAAAAAAATGGGTCAGAGCCGGAAGACCTGGACGACATCGGCGAGGCGGCGGGCCTGGTCCTTGAGGCTCTCTGCAGCCGCCGCACTCTCCTCCACCAACGCCGCGTTCTGCTGCGTCATCTGGTCCAGCTGCGTCACCG
>NZ_JAVDWE010000041.1:0-2813 GCF_031457235.1 Hydrogenophaga laconesensis | reverse complement strand
TGCGTATTTCGGCGAATGTGACCGGTCATTTCGGCGCATCGTGACCGGTGGGCTGAGCGATGTTCTCAGCGCCGTTTCGGTAACGTGACCGCCCGTTTCGGCGATCGTGACCGCCGTGATGCTGGCGGTGCTGCGTAGGGGGTTGAGTTTACGGTTTTGGAGAGGCTGTCAGGTCTTCATGGGGGTCCTTGATGGTCGTTTTTGAAACGGTTGCAGTGCGCGCCGTGCGGCCCGTTCGTCGCGACTCGCCGTCCAGGCTGAAGCGCCGGCAACTCTGCAGCAACCGGTCCAGAATGGCGTCGGCAACGGTGGGGTCGCCCAGCCAGGCGTGCCAATGCTCGATGGGCAATTGGTGGGCGATGATGGTGGCGCGCTGCCCCACCCGGTCATCGATGACCTCCAGCAAATCGGCACGCGTGGCGGCGTCCAGGTGTCCGATGCCCCAGTCGTCCAGCACCAGCACGTCGATCTTGGCGAGTTGCTGTAGCCAGCGTCGGAAGCTGCCGGCCCCATGCAAGATGCGCAGCTCTTCTGCCAGTCGAGGCACGCGCAAGTACAGCGCGGAGCGACCTTGCCGGCACGCGTATTGGGCCAGCGCACACGCCAGCCAAGTCTTGCCCAAGCCTGTGGCACCGGCCAGGGTCACCGTCTCGCCGCGATCGATCCAGGTGGACAGCGCAAGGCCCATGAGGGCCGGACGGTCCATTCCCCGGATGCCCTCGAAGCTGGCGTCCTCCAAGGTGGCCGAGGGGTACTTGAGCTGCGCCTGTTGCAGCAGACGCGCTCGCTTGCGGTCACTGCGGGCGTAGACCTCGCGCTCGACCAGCAAGGCCAGGCGCTCATCAAAGGACAGATTCAGGCAGTCGGCCTGTTCGTGTTGCTGTTGCAAGGCATCGGCGAAGCCCACGAGTTTGAGTGAGCGCAGCTGGGCGATGGTGGTGTTGTTGAGCATGGTGATGATGTCCTGAAGCCGTGGATTGGAGATAGAAACAATGGTGGCAGTGGCAGTGGCAGTGGCAGTGGCGGCGGCGGCGGCGGTGGCGCCACCTCACTGGTAGTAGCCCGGGCCGCGCAGATTGGCGTGCGCCGGGCTGGTCCAGTCCGACTCGGACTGGGGCGTGATCTGGTCACAGTTGTTGGCCAGCAAGTCACGCACATGGCTGTAGCGCAATGTGCCCAGGGCCAACGCCCGCTCGCAGGCGGCCTCCAGTCGCACCGGGCCGTACCTCTTGGACAGGCTCAGCAAACCCAGGCAAGACCGGTAGCCATGCTCGGGATGCTTGTAGGTCTGCAGCAAACGGGTGATCAACTCACCGCAGGCCACACCGATGCGCTGCCCCCATTCGATCAGGCGCTGTGGCGTCCACTCCATGTGGGCGCGGTGGGCCGCGGGCATGTGTGCCTCCACGGTAGAGAAACCCCCACGCTTGTCGCTGCGCGCGTGGGCGGCCACGCGCTGGCCGCGCAAGAGCAACTCGATGCCGCGCCCGGTCATGCGAGCCTCCAGCGTCTGACCGACCAGCGGGTGCGGTGCGCTGTAACGATGACCGTCGATCTCGACGTGGTAGTCGATATGGACCTTCACGGTCTTGAAGCGCGCGAGTTCATAGGGTTGCTGCGGCAGCGGCATCAGGGCTGGGGCGTCCAGCTCGGCGAACACACTGGCGCGACTGCCCGCCAGCTTCTGAAACGGCCGCTCGTTCAGGCTGGGGAGCAGCTGCGCAATGGCCGCGTCAACCTGAGCGACGCTCTCAAATCGCTGGTGGCGCAGCCTGGCCAGGATCCAGCGTGTGACGACCTGAACCGAGCTCTCAGCCGTGGCCTTGTCGCGCGGCGTGCGTGGGCGCGCAGGCAGCACCGAGGTGCCGTAGTAGCGGGCCAGGTCCTGCACCGTCTCGTTGGCACGTGGCTCGTAACGGTCTGGCGAGGCGATCACGGCACGGGCGTTGTCAGGCACGATGAGCTGCGGCACACCCCCGTAGAAGTGCAGAGCGCGCACCATGCCCTCGACCCAGTCATCCAGGCGCTGCGCGGGCGTGGCGCAGGCAAAGACGCAACTGGAGGCGGCCATGGCCGAGACGAAGACCTGGGCACGGGCGCCATCGCGCAAGGGCACCGTGGAGCCAGCGAAGTCGATGAACAGCTTCTCGCCGGCGCACCGGTGCTGGCGCATCGAGCGCTTGAGGGTTTGGGCGAAGTCCTTGTAGTGACCGCAGAACTGGGTGTAGCGCCAGGTACGACCATGGGGATGGGCCTCCACGTACTCCTGCCACAGCAGCATGAGTGTCACGCCCTTGCGGTCGAGTTCGCGGTGGATGCGGCCCCAGTCGGGGGTGATGTAGGGCTGGGAGGTGGTGGCCTTGGGCAGCAGGGCGGAGGTCAGTCGCTGCTCGCTCCAATCCTGGACAGTCTCCCAATCCAGGCCAGCAGCATGGGCCAGGCCAACGTACTTGGCCACGGCCCCTTTGGAGATGTTGAGGGTGGCGGCGACTTGCTCGTGAGAGAGGTCGGCCTGCCACTTCAGGCGGATAACGTCTTTGATCATGCGTAGAGAAATTCGAGGTTTGGGCATCCGGCTCCTGAAGGCAAAAGCCGTCGAGGTTAGGACGCCCGGGTTGAGTTCTCTACGCAGCACCGCCTGGCTTCAGATCCCACAAAAACGTGGGCTGAAACGGCGGTCACGATGACCGAAATGATCGGTCACGTTGCCGAAACGGCCGGTCACGATGAACCGACAACGGAGTCGGTCACGATGGGCCGAAATCCTCGGTCACGATACCGAAACCAGCGGTCACGTTGGTCCGAAATACCCA
>NZ_JAVDWE010000040.1:0-3499 GCF_031457235.1 Hydrogenophaga laconesensis | reverse complement strand
GTAAGCGGCCGGCCATCCCACCTTGGCTAGGCATCGGTGTGGGATGCCGCTAGATTGGCTATCGGAGGTTCAGGATGCGCCGGGCACCGCTGAGCACTATCAGCGCAATGACTGCGCCAATCACGAGGTCAGGGTACGAGGAGCCCGTCCAAGCGACCAAAACACCAGCGACTATCACCCCCGCGTTTGCGATCACATCATTCGCAGAAAAAATGTAGCTTGCCGTCATGTGGGCGCCCCGATCCCGCTTCTTGGCGATCAGCACCAGGCAGGTGACGTTGGCGATCAATGCGACCAGCCCGATACTCATCATGAGCATGGACGCCGGCTCACTTCCCACAACTGCCCGCCGAACGACCTCCAAAAGCGCGCCAAGCGCAAGCACGACTTGCAACCAACCAGCGATGTGCGCTGCCTTCATCTTCAAGGCGGCGGCGCGGCCCACCGCATAGAGCGCCAGTCCGTAGACCGCCGCATCGGCGAACATGTCAAGCGAGTCCGCTATGAGACCTGTGGACTGGGCGATCAGGCCAACGATCAACTCAAAGACAAACATCGCACCGTTGATAGCGAGCAGCAGCTTTAAGGTCCGAGCCTCAGAGGCATTCCCCTCTGCGTCTGGGGCCGTAGACTCGTCGCTTTGCACGCTGTCCAACACTTGCGCGCCGAGGTTGAGAGGGATGAGACGGCCCAGCAGCTCTTGCGTACTTCCCCCATGCTGCACGGTGAGTACACGGTCCTTCAGATCGAAGTCCAGTGCCGCAACAGCCGACGCATCGGCCAGCGCCATCCGAATGAGATTCTCCTCCGACGGGCAATCCATCTTCGGCACGGAGAAACGCGTCTTCCACTGCCCGCCTTCGGTGCGCCTCTCGCTTGTCAGCAGAACCGCACCCAAGTTCAGGGGCGTCAGCTTCTGGGCGATCCTGGCGGGCTCGCCCGAGTGCACCACCCGGAGCTGCCGATGGGCCAGATCGAAGGTCATCGGCCCAACCCCGGTCAGACCACCCAGCGCCATGCGAATGAGGTTCTCCTCGGAGGGGCAGTCCATTCCCGGAACTGAAAATGTGCTCTCCACGGAAGCAATGGCGCTTGGGGCCTCGTCGACCGTCTGCGAATTGCAACTGCTCGAGCAGCTACTGCTTTGACATGTACTCATGTCCCGTATTAGAAACCCTCAAGTAGCTGTAGAGTCAAGCGGTAGGTAGGCAAATATGAAAATCGGTGAACTATCGTCATTGGCAGGGTGCTCCGTTCCCGCGGTGCGCTTTTATGAAGCAGAGGGCCTTCTGCAGGCGCCCCTGCGGGCCGCCAACAACTATCGGCAATATGGCCAACAGCATGTCGACAGGTTGGCCTTCATCGTTCGGTGCCGCTCGCTGGACATGTCGCACGACGATATCCGGGCTCTGCTGCAGTTGCAGGACGACCCCGCCATGTCCTGCGACGAGGTCAATGCCTTGCTAGACGATCAAATGCGCTTGGTAGAGCAGCGAATCGCCGAGTTGCAGGCGCTGCGCAAGCAACTGCGTGCCATCCGCAGTACCTGTGCGGGAGGGGTATGCGTTGGCGATTGCGGTGCACTTGAATCGCTGCGCAGCGCCACTGGGGCAAGCTGGCCAACCGTTCGCTGAGCGGAGCCTCAAATAACGACATTCAGCTCGGTGCGAACCAACGATGCGGTAGCAACTCGTGAACCAGGCTAACCCGTTGCGTCGGCAAGCGAGCCAAAACGTCCTTGAGATACGCATAGGGATCATGCCCATTGAGTCGTGCTGACTGGATGAGCGTCATGACGGCTGCTGCCCTCTGACCAGCTCGTAGGCTGCCCGCAAAGAGCCAGTTGTTGCGGCCAATGGCAATCGGCCGAATCTGGTTCTCGATCCAGTTGTTGTCCACGGGCAGCTGTCCGTCATCGACGAACCGGGTCAAAGCCTCCCAGCGCCGCAAGCTGTAGTCCAGCGCTTTGGCGCTTGCCGAGCCTTCCGGCACCTTCTGGCGTTGCAGCACCATCCACTGGTGCAAGGCATCAAGCAGCGGCTTCGTTTGTTGTTGCCGGATGGTTTGGCGCTGATCGGTCGCAATCTCCTTGACCTCACGCTCGATCTCGTAGACCCGCGCGAACTGCTGCAGCGCGACCTCGGCGATCTGGCTTTGGTTCGCCGCGTGCAAATCGAAGAACTTGCGCCGCGCGTGCGCCAGGCAGCCGACCTCGGTCACACCACTTGCGATCAAGGCCTTGTAGCCGCTGAAGTCGTCACAGGTGAGGCTGCCTCTCCAGTCGCCCAGGAAGCGCCGGGCGTGTTCGCCCGAGCGCGATTCGCAGAAGTCGTAGACGACCGCCTTGATGTTCTCGAAGGCGCCCGTGGCATAGGCCCATAGGTACGCCCGGTGCGCCTTGCCGTTGCCCGGCTTGAGCATGGACACCGGCGTCTCGTCGGCATGCAGCACGCGGCGCTGCAGCAGCTCTGTCCTCATGGCGTCAACCAGTGGCTGCAACTGCACGCCACACGAGCCCACCCATTGCGCCAGCGTGGAGCGGGGGATGGCTAGGCCGGCGCGGCCGAAGATCGCTTCCTGGCGGTACAGCGGCAGGTGGTCGGCGTACTTGGCCACCAGCACTTGCGCCAGTAGCCCAGTGGTAGGGATGCCTTTGTCGATGATGTGAGGATCGACAGGCACCTGGTGAATCGTCTCGCACTGGGCACAGGCCCACTTGCCCCGGATGTGGCGCTCCACCGTGAACACGCCGGGCGCGTAGTCCAGCTTCTCGGCCACGTCCTCGCCGATGCGCTTCATCTGGCAACCGCAGGCGCAGGTGGTGGACTCGGGCTCGTGGCGGATCTCGCGCCGCGACAGGTTGGCCGGCAGGGGTGCGCGTTTGGGGACTTGCTTGTCTTGGCGGCCTGCCACTGGCGGCGTGGCCTGCTCGATCTCATCGGCCACCGCCTGCAGGTCCTCATCCAGCGATTCATCGAGCAGGCTCTTCTGCTCGGCGCTGAAGCGCTCCGACTGTGCGGCGAACTTCATGCGCTTGAGCAGTGCGTTCTCGTGCGTGAGCTTGTCGATCTGCGCCTGCTTGAAGACCGCCTCTTGGCCCTGGCGTGCGATCACGCCGTCTCGCTCGGCCAGCTCACCCATCAACGACAGCAGGGCCGCTCGCATCTGCTGCGGCTCCAGGGTGTCAAGGTGGTCTGCGGTGATCACGGGAGAAGATGATGCGGCTAACATCACATTCGCGCATCGGTGCAAGCGCTGATTGCCTGGCCAACGACCGGAGCACTCAAAGTACAGTGATGACTCCAGCCTCGCCGACGTTCTTCCAGGGCAGGCCCAGCACGAGCGCATCGAACTGCGTTCGGCTGAGTGTGGCGGTGGTGGCGGCATCGCGCGGCCAGACGAACTTGCCGCTATTCAGGCGCCGGGCCGCCAGCCAGACACCGATGCCGTCGTGCACCAGCACCTTCATGCGGTTGGCTCGTCGATTGGCGAACAGATA
>NZ_JAVDWE010000039.1:0-4815 GCF_031457235.1 Hydrogenophaga laconesensis | reverse complement strand
ATCTGCGCTTCACTGAATCTGGACTTCTTCATGTAGAGACTCCTGCTGAGGGAATTCTCTACTTCCAACTGGTTCAGGTTTTCGAGGGGACTTCAACAGAGCAAGTGGAGCGCCGGGCATTTAACTGCGCCCTCGCAACCGCGAGCCCAGACTCGGGTGCGCTCACGCGCCCCGGTTGCCCAAGGGGTGCCCAGGTTTGGGCCAGGCGGCCCCGCCAGCTCCCCGGCGAGGCCACCTCATTTACTCGCCCCCTGCGCAGCCCATGCGGTCCGATTCCAGGTGCACCAGGCGCGCGGCCTCGTTGGTCAGGGTCAGCGGGAGCAGCTCGTGCGGCACATCCCAGTCGGCGATGCTGTGCGCGGCGGCGGTGATTGCGTCGGTGTATGACATACGGTGATTTCCTTTACTTGAACAGGTACAGAACGAAGGTGATGGCCAGCACGATCAGGCAGGCCGCGAGGATGGGTTTCAGGTAGCAGAGGAGAACGATGCAGACGATGCCGAACGCCCTCGTGCTCGCGAAGAGCATTGAGAGCAGTGCAGCGGCCAGCAGAGCGCTGACGACGGCCGTCACTTGCCGCCCCTGCGGCGCACCTTGGCGTGGGCCTCCAGGCTTGGCGCAAAGACCGAGTCCAGCGGTACTTCGGGATTGCGGACGTGCAGCCGGTTGTTCTCGGCGTCGAGCCCGATCACGCCCAGGTCACGGAGCGCCGCCATGAGGAATCCACCGGTGTTGATGGATCGGCCCTCGTACAGCGGCCGAAAGGCGGACGACGTCAGCGGTGCATCACCCTCCAGCACTGCGCGGATGGCCTCGGCGGACACCCAGTCGCGGGCGAACATGCCCCGCCCTGTGTTGTCGTGGATGCGCATGTAGTGCTCGCCGTCAGCTCCGAGCCGGCCCAGTTGATAGGTCAGCGTGGATCGACCGGAGACCGAGGGACACTGGCCCACGCGGATGACCTGCACGAGGTCGTCGAGGCTCGGCGCTTCATTGATGACGGTTTCTTCGTTGGACATGGATAGCTCCTATTGGTTGGTGGTGTGAATGGCTCAGACGAGCCGGTTGATGACCTCTGTGGGGTACTGACGGATGACCAGCAGAAGCGCGAGCGCCTCCGCCAGATCACGGGGGATACCGGCCTCGAATTGCATGACGGCCGCCCTCTCCTCCCAGGCCTCGCGCAGGTTCTCGTCGAGCAGGTCGGCGAAGTCGGTGACGATGGGGTGGCTACTGGTGCTCATGGGCTACTCCAGACGAAAAAAAACCGCCTCGTGGGCGGTCGTGGACGGGGGGACGGGTGTCAACATTCATGACATTGCCTCCTGACAATGAGCAAGCAATCGGGCATCGACACCGGGGCGCACGGGGACGTACACCACGATGCCGGAGCCGTCATCGCTCAGAACCATGGTCAGCTCAATCCAGCCGTCGTGGGTCTCGATGACATCCAGCGGGCGCTCCAGCAGCGGGAACCCCAGCTCGGCGTCGATCGTTTCGAGTGCATCGCCGGGCTCCACCACGACGATCCGCACCATCTCGGTCAGGTCGCATCCCTCGTCGTCGAGGTCCGCAATCAGACGTGTGATGAGCACGGACAACGATGGCTCCGCAGGATCGGCGCCGGCACCTCGGATTGAGGCCGAATCACGCAATACGCGCATGTGCATTTCTCCTTCTATTGGTGTGAAAACGAAAAAGGCCCCAGCGGCAGAACCGGCTGGAGCCCATCGGGGGTTGTTGCGAAGATCGACTATTGGAAAATTTGGCGCCTCCTAATCAGCGCCCACACCAGCACAGCGGCCAGCAGGACGAGCAGCACGATGACCGCCAGCTTGAGCACCGAGGCCATGGCCAGTGCCGCGCCCAGCCGGAACATGGCGAGTGCGGCCGGGATGGCCAGCGCGGGTATCCAGATCATTGAGACTCCTTTCATGTGGATGGACGTAAAAAAGCGCCCGAGGATTTCTCCGGGGCGCCTGCGGGGACGGTGGACGTGGCTATGGCTTCATTGAACCTTTCGGGTAGAAGATGATGGATGCGGTGCGCGAGCGGGCGAAGTAGCCGAACTGCACACCGGCACCCTCCGAGTTGGAGTAGCGAAAGACGTTGGGCATCAACCGCCGGTACTCCGGAGGGAACTGGTGCTCGATCGGGTAGAACAGCCTCATGTCATCCGTGATGTTGGTCATTCCTCCGAGCGTGGTCGGCGGGTCAACCAGATCAGCAAGGATCTGCAGGATTGCGCCGTCCGGACCCAGATCGACGCGGTAGCGCTCAAGGTTCTTGCTGAACGCCCTGCCAGTCATCTCCATGTGTGCGCAGCGAACCTGCCCGCGCGTGCTCTCCTCCGTGGAGTCGCGACACACGAAGCCCATACGCTGCAGGTCCTCGCGCTTCATGTCGAACCGGATGCCGTTGTGACCGTCGGCCGCATGGGCAGTACCCAGCACGGCCACAGCAAGAGCGATAGCCACCCGCCTCATTCGGACCACCTCGCACGATCAAACAGCGACGGCAGCGCCACGGTGCCCTCCTCCGCGTCCACCACGCACAGCTCCTCGGTGTAGCCACGCTCGCCGCGCCTCTCAACCTTCAAGGCGATGACGATCTTCTTGTCCTTCATCCAGTGCTTTCGCATCTCCACGTCGTCGCTGAACTTCCCCCGGCGCTCCTTGTAGAAGTCCACGCAGGCCTCCGAATACTTCTCCAGATCGGCGCTGGATGGTCCGCCGCATGCGGCCAGGAGGACCAGGGCAGATGCGCCCGTCACCTACGACCAGGGCCGGGAGACGGCCCGCCACAAGGAGTTGACGGCCAACACGGGCATCGCGGTGTACTTTTGCGATCCGCACAGCCACTGGCAGCGAGGCAGCAACGAGAACATCAATGGCCTGGTGCGCCAGTACCTGCCCAAGGGCACGGACCTGAGCGGCTACAGCCAGGAGCAGCTCGATGCCATCGCCGATGAGATCAACAACCGCCCGCGCAAGGGGCTGGGCGTGAGAACGCCGCTGGCGGTGTACCGCCAATTGCTGCTCTCCCACACTGAACCATAATCCAGCCTCGTTCAGTGAAACTGTGGGTGTTGCACTTCAGGTTTGAATCCGCCCTACTTCTTGTGAAACGGCTGCAAGCTCACCGCCGAAACAGATCGGCAGCGACAAAACCCGTAGCTCCTTCGGCGCTTCGCCGCTCAGCACTATTTGACCGCCACAACATCCCAGCGTTCGATCACTACTGGTTTCGCGAGAAGCTCGTCCGCATGCTTCATGAGCGCTGCGGCGATAGGCCCATTGAGGTGGGCGGCTCGCCCATCTTCGGCTTCGAAAGCGTCGAAGATTGCGAAACTGCTGGGACCGAATTTCAAGGCATACCAGACCGGCGTACCGGTCTCCGCTCGTGCAAGTGGAAGCGCTCCTTTAAGGAACTCCTCTAGCGCGGCTTCCTTACCAGGCTTGGCATCGAGCCGAACAAACAAACCCATCTGCGTCATCTTGATGATCTCCTCGGTGAATGGTTGAGGTTTGTGCTGCCAGGACATTTCAATGATCGGCTGCACACCCAAATCTAGCATCGCAACGCCATAAGGGGACTTGGCAAGATTGCCAATTGTGATACCGTTCTCGCCATGATGACATCAACGACAATTTTGGCACTCGATGGCGTGTTCGATACAGGGCTGGCAGCGATACAGGACACCTTGGCGACTGCACGCGACTTGGCTCCCCCTGGCTCCAACGACGCGTGGAAAGCGCAAGTTTTCAGCATCCGCCGCGTAGCACATACCGCGCATGGCCTTGCCATCCCCACCATGCAGGCAGAAGCTCGCTCAAATCCTGAATTTGTGTTTGTCCCAGCCTTGGGTGCCAAGACGGAGGAAGGAATCGAGAAAGCCCTTGCCCATCCGGACGTGCGCCGCGCTGGCGAACTGTTAGGGCGCTGGCAATCGCAAGGAGCCACCATTGCGGCCGCGTGTACGGGGACGTTTGTCTTGGCCGAGGCGGGATTACTCAACGGGCAAGAGGCCACCACAAGTTGGTGGCTCGCTCCCTTCTTTCGCTCGCGCTATCCCGGTGTCACGCTCGATGACAGTCGTTCACTCATACCAGGGAATGCTGTCGTTACTGCAGGCGCGGTGTTGGCACATTTCGACCTGGCGCTTTGGTTCGTTCGTCAACGCAGTCCAGAATTAGCTGACACAGTCGCACGTTACCTCATGCTAGACCCCCGGTCGCCTCACTCCACCTATGCCATTCCCGACCATTTGCGTCACACGGACCGGTTGGTGATGCTCTTCGAAAAGTGGGCTCGTCAAAACCTCGATGCGGGCTTCTCCTTGGGACGGGCTGCGTCCTTTGTCGGCACGAGCGAGCGGACCTTATCTCGCCGGCTTAACACGATCTTGGGTCGTTCGCCCCTGGCATACTTCCAAGACCTTCGTGTTGAGCGAGCAACTTATCTGCTGAAAACGACCCAGCTGAGCATTGACGAGGTCGCAACACGTACCGGCTACGACAACGGGGCCACGCTCCGCACGCTGTTACGCCGAAAGACTGGCCGCACCGCGTCGGAGATCCGACGCTCAAACCAATTGGGAACGTAGATGCGCAAAGCGCGAACCTAAAGCGTACTCGGTCTTCGACCGATCGAGGGTGGACAAGCCTGTGGATAACCGGTGTGAATTTGGTGCGAAAAGTGGGATATCTGCCATTCCAAGGTAAGCCGTCTATGAACCACGCCCTTGCACTTGGAGTCGCAACGATGTGCGCAGGGCAGCCTACAGTCCGTCGAGCGCGATGTTCCAAGGCAGC
>NZ_JAVDWE010000038.1:0-6361 GCF_031457235.1 Hydrogenophaga laconesensis | reverse complement strand
CTCGCCGCGTCCGCGCTCTGGCGCACCGTGCTCGTGAGCTGCTCCATGCTCGCCGCCGTCTCCTGCAGGTTGCTCGCCGCCTGCTCCGTGCGCGCACTCAGGTCCTGGTTGCCGATGGCGATTTCCGCGCTGGCGGTGTTCACGCTGTCGACGCCCACACGGATCTCGCTCACGATGCGCGCCAGCCGGTTCTGCATCCGCTCGATACCCGCCAGCACACGCGCAATCTCGTCGCGGCCCAGCGCCTGAACCCGTGTGCCGAGGTCGCCTTCGGCCACGCGCTCGATGGCCCGCGCCGCGTCGTTGAGCGGGCGTGTGATGCTGCCGCTGACCACATGGCCGAGACCGAGCGCCAGCATCAGCACTGCCAGCGCGGCCAGCACGGTGATCCACATGGCCTGACGCTGCAGGAGCCCCAGCGCGTCGACCATGCCATCCACCCGCACGCCCACGGCATTGCTGATCTCCGTGAACGCCTCGTCGGCAGCACGCACATCGGCCTTGGCGGGTTCCATGGCGCTGTTGGCGCGCCAGGGGTCGTTGATCTCGCCACGCGTGATACCGACGTGGATGGCGTTGACCGCCTCGCGGTATTTCTCCAGCCCGCTGGACATGCGGTCCAGCGCCTGCTGCTCCGCCTCCTGCAGGCCGGGCCTCAACTGCGCCAGTTGGGCCAGGCCATCGGCCACCTGCTGCTGCCAGGCCATGTGATAACGCTGCAGGGCGTCCTCGTCGGCGAGGTTGAGGAACAGATCCTTCTCGTAGCGGCGCATGTTGCCCACAGCGGCCCGCACGTCGCCCAGCGAGCGCAGGGCCGACACCTCCACCTGCACGAGGTGCTGGCTGGACGCGACGGCGCGGTCGAGACTGAACAAGGCGGACAGCGCGACGCCGAGGATGCCGAGCGCGCACAGGGCCAGGAGGAGCGCGAGCTTGGCGCGGACGGAAATGCGGGAAAGCCAGTTCATGGAAACATCCAGAGGTGCGACGCCTCTGGCGCCAATGCCTCCTTGCTTCGGCGCACGCCCTGGCATCTTGAGCGTCGTTTGTCTTGCCATGCCTCCACGCATGGCCTTTCATCAACGTTTCATGCTTCCGATTTAGAAGCGGAACGCGCCAGCGCCGCGCGTGCGAGCAGGCGCGTGGAATCCAGCGTGGCCAAGGGGGAATTGGTGTCGCTCATGATCAGCGGAATCTCGGTGCAACCGAGCACAACGGCGTCGCACCCCGCGTCGCGCAGGCGCGAGAAGACCGCCTGGAAACGCGCCACGCTTTCGGGCCGGAACACGCCGCGCACCAGCTCGTCCATGATGATGCGGTCGATCTCGTCGCGCTCCGGTGCACTGGGGCGCACCGCCTGCAAGCCCCGCGCGGCGAGCGCCTCGGGGTAGACCTCGCTGTCCACCAGCCAGCGCGTGCCGGTGATGCCGAGGCGGCGATACCCATGTTCCACAGCCGCCTGCGCCACCACCTCCCCGATGTGCAGCCAGGGCAGCGGTGAGCGCGGTGCGACGTAAGAGAAAGCCTGATGGATGGTGTTGTCGGGGCAGATCAGAAAGTCCGCGCCTGCGGCGGCCAGGCGCTGGGCCGAGATCAGCATCAGCTCACCCACGCCGCGCAGATCGCCCCGGTTCAGGCAGTCGACGTAGTCCGCCAGCGAAAGCGAATGCAGCGACACCTCGGGATGTGCATGCGGGCCGAGCAGGGCTTCCCCCTCGCTGCAGATGGTGCGGTAACACAGGGCCGCGCCCTCGGCCGAACAGGCCACGATGCCGATGTGCTGTGTCATGAAAACGGGCGATAAGGATCGGCTGGGCACTATAGCCCAACAGGTCGGGGTGGCGCGGCCCCCTTCCCGGGCATTCAAGAGGCCTTGTATAAACGATGACTTATGAACAAGAACCTTTGGTTGCTGGCCACCGCGCAAGGCCTGTTTCTTACCAACAACGTGGTGTTCATCGCCATCAACGGCCTGGTCGGGCTGGCCCTGGCGCCGCTGGGCTGGATGGCCACACTGCCGGTGATGGGCTACGTGGTGGGTGGCGCCTTGTCCACGCCACTGGTGGCACGCACGCAGAGCGCCTTCGGGCGCCAGATATCCTTCCAGATCGGTCTTCTGGTGGCGCTGATCTCTGCGCTGCTGTGCGCCTGGGCCGTGATGGACAGGAACTTCTGGCTGCTGGTGACCGCCACCGTGATCGCCGGCTACTACAGCGCCAACGGACAGCTCTACCGTTTTGCCGCAGCCGAGCTGAGTGCGCCAGCGTTCCGCGACAAGGCGGTCTCGCTGGTGCTCGCGGGCGGCCTGGCGGGTGCCGTGCTGGGCCCCAACCTCGCGGTGCGCACCCGGGACTGGCTGGATGTGCCCTTCGCGGGTGCCTATGTGGCGCTGGCGGCGGTGGCCTTGCTGTCGATGCTGGTCATGGCCTTCATGCGATTTCCGCCCACGGCCAGGCCGATGGTGGGCGCCGACCAGGGCCGCCCGCTTTCGGTCATCGTGCGCCAGCCGGTGTTCATCGTGGCGAGCGCCGGCGCCGCGCTGGGCTATGGCGTGATGAACCTGCTGATGGCCGCCACACCGCTGGCCATGCAGGTGTGCGGCTTTCCGTTCGACGACGCGGCGCTGGTGCTGGAGTGGCACGTGATCGGCATGTTCGCACCCGGCTTCTTCACCGGCCACCTGATCGCGCGTTTCGGCGTGCTCACCATCATGGGCGTGGGCGTGCTGCTCAATCTCGCCTGCATCCTTGTCGCCCTGTCGGGGGTGGATCTGCACCAGTTCCTGATCGCGCTCTTCCTGCTCGGCGTGGGCTGGAATTTCCTGTTTACCGGCAGCACCGCGCTCTCGCTGCAGGCCTACCGGCCTGAGGAAAGGAACCGCGCGCAGGCGGCCATCAACTTCTGCGTCTTCGCCACCATGGCCCTGACCTCGTTCGCCTCAGGTGCCCTGGTCACCACCCGGGGCTGGCAATGGCTCAACATCGGCTCGCTGGTACCGGTCGCGTTCACCGGACTGGCCCTGGCCTGGCTTGCCTGGGTGCGCCGCCAGGCCCACAATCCCGCCTGATCGCGCGCCCATCCCGGGCGCTCACCCAGGGAGCAAGGACATGGGACTTCTGGATTCTTTGATTGGCGCGGCCGCCGAGGCCGCGTCGGGTGCATCACAGGGGCAACGAGCGCCCACCACCGCAGGCGGCTTGCCCAGCGGCCTGGATCCACAGATGCTGATCGGCCTGGTGGGCGCGCTGCTGGCCAGCTCGGGCGGCCTGCAGGGGCTGCTGGCCAAACTGCAGTCCGGCGGTCTCGGCGACGCCGTGCAGTCCTGGATCGGCACTGGCGCGAACCAGCCGGTCTCGGGAGACCAGCTGGGCAGTGCCCTCGGCCCCGATCTCATGGACATGATCGCTTCGCAACTGGGCGGCAGCCCGGCCCAGGCCTCGGGCACGCTGGCCGACCTGCTGCCCGGCCTGATCGACCAGCTCACCCCCAAGGGCCAGTTGCCGGCCGACAACGAGCTGGGCGGACTGGGCAGCCTCGGTGCCTTGCTCGGTGGCGGCCAGGGCAGCGGCAACGCCCCCGATTTGATGGGCATGCTGGGCGGACTCTTGCAACAACGCCGCTGACAGAGGTCGCCCCCTGCGCCGCCTTGCGGCCTCCTCCCTCTGTGCCACGCCGGAGGCGCTGCTCGAGGGGGCTTTCAGGCTGCTGGCGCGATCACGTCCAGCCAGGCCTTGAGCGTGCCGAACACGGCCGAGGGGTCGGCCTCGTTGAAGATCTCGTGATACAGGTCTTCAAATATCTGGGTGTGCACCTTGTCGCGTGGCGCGGCGGCGGCGAAGGCCTTGCTGCCAGCGGGCCGCACGAGGCTGTCCGCTCCCGACACCATCAGCAGCGTCGGCACGCGCCACTGACTGGCGGCGGCCACCACGGCGGGGCCGTTGCTGTCGATGAACCGGGCCAGCCGCGCGCTGATGCGGTCGTGCACGAGCGGGTCTTTCCGGTAGGCCTCCACCACCGCCGGGTTGTGCGAGATCTTGCTCGCATCCAGCCCGTTGGACAGCGCGAAATTGGGGGCGAAGCGGTAAAGCAGGCCGATGAGCTTTTTCTGCAGCGGGCCGATGCCCGCGTCCAGCGCCGGTGACGACAGCACGAGCGCGTCCACGGGCGCCATGCGCCGCTGCACGAAGGTGGAAGCGATCAGGCCGCCCATGCTGTGGCCCAGCAGGACGAGCGGGCAGGCCCAGGGCTCGGCGATGTGGCTGCGCGTGTCCTCGACCACCTCCGCCAGATCGTCGAGCAGCGCGTCGTCATCGGGCACCACGCCTCGCGCACCACCCGATTCGCCGTGGCCGCGCTGGTCGTAGGCGCGCACACAGAAGCCCCATTCGTTGAGCCGCTGCGCCACCGGATCGTAGCGCCACGCATGCTCGCCCAGGCCGTGCACGATGAGCACGACCGCGCGCGGCCGCCAGCGCATCGGCAGCGGCCAGTCGAACAGCGCGAGGTTCAGGCCGTCGCGTAGGGTGAAAGGCGCCTGTGTGGTGTCGGACATGGTTTCAGGGCATGCGGGCCATCACCTGGGCCACGGCAGCGGTCAGTCGCTGCGCGTAATCGAGGTGCAGGAACTCGTTCGGGCCATGCGCATTGCTCTTGGGGCCGAGCACGCCGCACACCATCATCTGCGCGGTCGGGAAGCCCTGGCTGAGCATGTTCATGAGCGGGATCGTGCCACCCTGGCCGATCGTGCCGCAGCCCGCGCCGAAATGCGCCTGCGAGGCGTCCTGCAGCGCCTGCTCGAACCACGGGGCGGTGGCCGGTGCGTTCCAGCCGCTGGCCGCGCCCTCACCTTCGAAGGTCACGCGCGCCTGATAGGGCGCGTTGTCCTCCAGCAGGGTCTTGAGTTCCTGCACGGCAGACGCCGCGTCCACCAGGGGCGGCAGGCGCAGGCTGAGCTTGAACGCGGTGTAAGGCCGCAGCACGTTACCGGCATTGCGCAGTTCGGGAAAACCTTCAGCGCCGGTGACGGACAGCGTGGGGCGCCAGGTGCGGTTGAGCAGCGCCTCGACCGGGTCGGTGGTGGTCGGCAGCGCGAACACCGTGGAGCCACCGCAATCGTGGTGCGCCCACGGAAAGCGCTTGTAGATCTCGTCACCGAGAATGGCTGCGGTGGCGCGTGCCTGCGCCACGCGCTCGGCGGGCACCTCGCAATGAAAGCTCGCGGGCAGCAGGCGGCCGGTGGCGCTGTCCTCCAGCCGGTCCAGCACCTGCCGCATGATGCGGAAGCTGGAAGGCACCAGGCCCGATGCGTCGCCCGAATGGATGCCTTCGGTGAGCACCTCCACCTTGAGCACGCCGCTGGCCATGCCCCGCAGGCTGGTGGTCAGCCAGAGCTGGTCGTAATTGCCGGCACCGCTGTCCAGGCAGATCACCAGGCCCACGTCGCCCAGACGGGGGCGCAGCATGTCCACGTAGGGCAGCAGGTCGCCCGAACCGCTTTCTTCACAGGTTTCGATGAGACCGACGATGCGCGGATGCGCCGCGCCCTGGGCCTTGAGCGCCTGCAACGCGGCAACGCTGGCGTAGACCGCGTAGCCGTCGTCCGCGCCGCCCCGACCATACAGCTTGCCACCGTCGATCTTGGGCGTCCACGGCCCCAGGTCGTTGCGCCAGCCGGTGAATTCGGGTTGTTTGTCGAGGTGGCCGTACATCAGCACGGTCTGGCCCGAGGTGGGTGCCGGCGTGCCGTCGCGCCCGGCGCTGGCCGGCACTTCGAAGAACAGCACCGGTGTGCGGGGTTTGCCCTGCGCGTCGTTGAGCCGCACCACCTCGAGCTGCAGGCCTTCCACCCGCTGTGCACGCACCCAGTCGGCCGCACCCTGCAGCACACGTTCCAGCAGGCCATGGGCGGCCCAGTCGGGGTCGAAGGCCGGCGATTTGGCCGGCACCTCGATGTAGCGCGTGAGCTCGGGAACGATGCTGCCCGACCAGCTGGCGTCCACGTGGGCCCGCAGCGCGGCAGGGTCAAGAGAGGTGTGGGGCAGGCGGGCGTTCATGGATCGGTCTCCGGAGTGCGCGGGCAGTGAGACAGGGCGTCCGGAGCGGTTGGCGTCCCCCGGGGCTGGTGGCGAGGAAACAGTATAGGCACGCCACGGGGGGCCGTGGCGTTTGGCGCATGCCTGTTACAGGCGGAAGACCTGGACGACACCGGCGAGGCGGCGGGCCTGGTCCTTCAGGCTCTCTGCAGCCGCCGCACTCTCCTCCACCAGCGCCGCGTTCTGCTGCGTCATCTGGTCCAGCTGCGTCACCGCCACATTCACCTGCCCTATCCCCTCGCTCTGCTCCCCGGCCGCCGCCGTGATCT
>NZ_JAVDWE010000037.1:0-6597 GCF_031457235.1 Hydrogenophaga laconesensis | reverse complement strand
GGGCGGTCACGTTACCGAAACGGCGCTGAGAACATCGCTCAGCCCACCGGTCACGATGCGCCGAAATGACCGGTCACATTCGCCGAAATACGCAAAGTACATCCGCAGCATGCGTTCCAGCCCGATCGGTGGGCGCCCGTTGCCGGCCTTAGGGTAGTGAGGCTCGATGACCGAGCACAGCTCCTGCCACGGCACGATCTGCTCCATCGTCGCCAGGAATGTGTCCCGCTTGGTGAGCTTGCGGTACTGCTCGTAGCCATCGCCTTGATCGGCGGCCATCGCCAGGGTCTGTTGCTTCATCTTCACCTTCGTGTCTCTGGTGACTCGATACATGCAAACCTCGCGCCACCTCTCGACTTATTCAGCGTAGCCCTAATAACGGTTGGGCATCCGTGGTTTTAAAGTGCCAGAAACGGCCGGGCAAGCAAAGCTGTAACCCTCAAGACCCGCAAAGGTGTGAACACCCAGCCCGCGCCGGGGTGCAAGAAACGCGCGCGGCGGCAGTGACCTCGCGGCCCCTGCCCCCAACTGGTTTGAGGCGTCGCCCAGTGGGCGGCCCTTGCAAGTTGGGCTGAGTTAGGCAAAATCGCTAGTTATCCCATCTGAATAACTTTGATTATGAGCCCCATCTACCACCGCCCCGACCTCGCGCACGACATGGCCAAGCAGCTGCTGAGCCCCGGCGTCCTCGACCAGGGCCTTCGCTCCGGCTTGTTCCTCTCCGGCCTTCGTCGCACCGGCAAAACCACCTACTTGCGCCAAGACCTGATCCCCGCGCTGGAAAACGCTGGCGCCCTGGTGGTCTACGTTGATCTGTGGTCCGATGTCAGCGCAGACCCCAGCACCCTGATTCACGCTGCACTGCGCTCGGCATTGAAAGAGATGCAATCCGCGAGCGGCACTCTGCTGTCCCGTCTCCAGAGAATCAAGAGCCTGGACGTGGGCGCCGCTGGCTTCACGTTCGGCTTTGAGATCGCCGACCTCGGCACGGCCGACGGTGTGACCCTCGCACAGGTCGCGCAAGAAGTCATCGGCCAGGCCAAGACGGATCTGGTGTTCATCGTGGACGAAGTCCAGCACATGCTCACCTCAGAGGCCGGCATCGCCCTCATGCAAGCCTTCAAGGCCGCGCGCGACGCGGTCAACACGCGCCCGAACACCCCCGGCCACTTCATCTTCATAGGCACCGGATCACACCGTGCCCAGGTGGTGGGAATGACGGTGCAAGGGAAAAACGCCTTCGAAGGAGCCACGTCGGTCGACTACCCGACGCTGGGAGAGGACTACGTGGAATACGTGCTCCAGACACTGCACCAGGAGGGCGTCAAAGTCATTCCCAGCCAGCCGGTGGCCAGCCACGCATTCGGACTGCTCGGCCGCCGCCCAGAAGAATTGGTCCGAGCGCTTCGCACATTGCAGAAGTACCAGCCGCAGGATGCCGACCTGTACCTTCCGGTCATCGCCGCCACACTGAAGGAAGCAGCCGCGGACATCGAAATCAAGAAGATCGAAGAACTGGGCGATCTCGCTTGCGCTGTGTTCGGACGTGTTGCCCATGCCGAGGTGGATGCCAGTGGCCTTTTCTCCACCGCTGCACTCGCCGAATACTCCAGCGAGGTCGGGCGTGAAGTCACCGCCGATCAGGTGCAGCGGATCGCCCAGTTGCTGCAGGAGTACAACCTCATCTTGCGCAAAGGGTACGGTCTCTATGCGGTCACCGACCCGTTCGTTCAGCAGAGCTGGCGCGAGCGTGTCCCTCTGCTGGCTCCGGCCATCCCTCAGCAACAGATCCCTGAACATCCAGCGGCCATGGCTGCTCGCCCCAGTCTCGGCGCAAAGTAACCCTGATGTCGTCCGAACTGAAACCGACGCCGCTGCGAACCTTTGACCAGGAACAGCTGCGCGAAGACTTCGCGGCCATGAAAGCGAGGCGGGCAGAGCTCACCGAGCGGGGGTAAAAACTGCTGGTCCGCATCAGACCCAGCGCCGATTACCACGGACAAGGCGGGGAGGACGCCCTGATTGCCGTCTTTGACGAGAGTAGGCCGCCGACACAGATCACCTTCGCATGGTGATGAAGGCCCATGTTTCCGAACGGAGTAGAACCGTGGCCACGCCCAGCGGCAGCCGGCACCAAACCCCCTCTCGTGTAACCCGCAGCCACTGATCGCACTCCTTTGCGCCGCTGATCTTTCTCCTGTGGAGCCTGGAAGCGCGCGATCGACCGAGTGATGGTTTTGTCTTATTTGGGTTAATTGGCTTGTTTGGCCAAAAAGTGCAAAATACAGCCTCAGGTAGGTGCGCGCAGGTTGGCGCTACGCACCGCGCCACAAAGGAAACTCAATGAAGTACCACACCTACGTCGCACCGCTGATCCCCGATGCTTCGGCAGACACGCCGCGAGAACCGCTGAGCCATTGGCTCAGTGCCGTTGAGGATTCGATCGAGGAGGAGGGCATTGATCTGGTTATCTCATCCGATGAGTCGGTCGGTGGGGTGCAGTCCTATGTCATGGTGTCCCGAGGCACGCTGGCGCGGCTGGGTGTGCTGGACAAGATCGAGACCATTATCGTGGGGGCCTCCTTTCCCAGCGTCAAGTCCGAGAGAGCGTACACGTCAGAGCGCGTGATCCATTCCTCGCAGGACCCGCGTGTCCGCTCCTCTTTCAGGCTGGAGCTGTCCGAGTCGCACAGCCCAGGTGAACACTCATTTTCCAAACTGAAGCCGTGGAAGTCGCACATCGTGCACGTCGGGGGCAGCAACGCCGCCGCCATGGGAACCATGGTCCCCCTGTTTCTGGAAGTTGAGGATCTGTTTCTCGGCGAAAGCGTGGTCGCAGGGCAAGCCCCGCTCAGCGACTCGTCCGTCAATGCCTTCGTTCGCCTCCACGCAGTACTGGGGGATATGGTGTCTCAAGCGAATGCAACACCTGAGGTGATTGAACCTGAAGACGACCGTTTTCAGCTGCTGGAGGCCAAAGACTTTGCAGCCCGCCTCGACGCAACCGATCAGACCGTCTACAACTGGGAGAAGGCCGGCCGCCTGATCTCTGTACTGCCGCCTGGTCGTGTGCGCAGTCGCCGTTATCCAGCCTTTCAGCTCAGCCCGCGGCTCAACCGCCCCTTGCACGAGTTGGCCATCGCCATGTACCGCTCCCACGAGCAGGATATGACCCTGTATTGGGACTTCCTGCGATCCCGCCACAAAGACTTCGGTGGAAGCACCGGGGTGGATTTTTTGTTGAACCGCGTTGCAGAACCCAGCCTGTTGGACCTTGAGGAGAGTGACCTCAACGACCTGTTTCTCTCGATGGCAGAGGAGGACATGAGCAGGGCGATTTCGTGAGCTGGTTGACCTCTGCCACGGGGATCGATATTCCCACTGCACGCGGGACTTTGCCTGGTCTTGTGGTCCGAGCTGGCGCGAGTCTATACAGGATCTACCGCCGACCGGACGCTGACTGGGTGCCGCCTCCTCCGCAGTACCGCAAAGGGAGGGTGGACCCCCCGCCCATCAACAGCTCTGCCTACGGGCTCTTGTACACGGCCGACTCGATGGTCACGGCGGGGTTTGAAGCGCGCATCTTGCGATCCATGAAAGACGCCGCCGGGCAGAACGACATTGAATTCGTTCCAGAGCTGGTCGACCCTGTGACGGGTGTGCCACTCAACCCCTCTCCGATGAAGGCTGAGCACACGACCAACCAGGCGGTGGTTTTTGTCGATTTGGAGTCGCCTGCGATCGCTGCCGTATCGGGTGTGATGATTGGCTCACCCGTCCCTCGCATAGCCAACTGGCGCACGCTCGCCTTGTGGGTCTACGACGAACTGATCGCGAAGGGAGACGGAAACGCGATCCTCCCCCTCATCGGTATCAGCTACATCTCGACTCTCCAGGACTGCACCGGGCGCAACTTCGCGATTTTCGAAGAACGCCGGGATGCGCACATCCACCGTGGCGCGCCACCAGCATCCCAAGTCCCACTTGACCTTGCCGAGCTTCAACGTCTGTGGGCCACAGCTTGATCGCTGATTTCAAGGCCAGTGCCCATCCACGGCATTGACGCCATACCTGCTTCACTCAGCTTCCACTTCTACCTTCGCAGGCTCCAGCCCCAGCTTGTGCCAGGCGTTCCGATACGGATCCAGCCAACCCTTGGGGTACGGGTTGTCCAATGCCCCAAAGGTGCGCGTGTAATCTGGAAGCATTCGTCGCATGACGCTGTCTTTGTGGGGTTGGCTGTTTCTCCCCGGAGCGGCCTGCCACTTGCGGTGAGAAACTGCCAAGACTTCGGCGACGACAGCACTTGGAACCACGTGCACCGTAGGCGTGGATTCGGGTGTCTTGCCGAAATCAACGAAGCAATAGAAGAGGGTCTCCACGCGCATGTCCTCGTGCTTTTCCTTCATGTGCCATACACCGGCCGAGCCGATGTCACGCCGGGTCTTCACCTGCAGCGAGCAGAGCTTGCTGCCTTCCATGTTGGTCACCACGATGTCGGCATGCGGAACGCCAGCGTGAGCGAGAGCGGCAATGAAGCCTCGACAGAGCATTTCCGACATGACGAAGTACTCACCGGCAGCGCCAAGCAATGAGGTTTGAGAGGGCATCAAACTCCTGTGCCACCGGATGGCGAGAACTAGGTCGCTATCTTTGCGGACACCACTGGCTACGGTGAAGCTGGCCTCAAGGACGTGGAGGCGGCTTTGGCCAGCAAGAACCTCAAGGCCACGCATGTGGCGCGGTGTCCTCTTGGTGTGAAGGTCCTCAAGGAGTCGTTGGCCGCTGCCCGCGCCGCCGGTGCCAACGTTGTCTTCAGCTACACGGTGGGTCAGGAAAACGCGGTGATTGCTAACGGGTGCGTATTTCGGTCGCTGCTGGACACTCATTTCGGTTTCTCTTGGACAGCGGGAACGGCGGGAGATGGACACCCAGTTCGGCACTCGTGGACACGTACAATGTGCTGCCAGTAGGCGTCGACGCTGCGGCGCCCAGTTGCCATGTTGGTTTGCCGGGCAGGTGCGCGGCCGGCTAGACTTCACCAATCGGCCATCAGCGGCCGTTCACGTCTCCGTGCCCATCGTCAAGTCAAGACTGGTCTCGGACGTTCGTCGGCAAGGCACCGAATCGTCACGACGTTGCCCTCCGGCCATTGCAGCAAGCAGCGCTCGAACGGCCGCAGGGCCTTCCATACCTGTCGTTCCACCGCGCTCGGTGGACTGGGACGTTCAAGTACCGCTTGCAACGATGGACCACTGCGTCGTGCACCGTACCTGATCAAGTTACCTCACGGTTGATTTCAGCTTGGAGTGCCCGAGAAGCAGCTGAACCGCGCGAAGGTTCTTTGTGCGCTTGTAGATCAACTTCGCCTTGGTTCTGCGCATCGAATGGGTGCTGTAGTCCGCACGGTCCAGGCCGAGGTGATCGACCCAATGTCCGAGGAATCGCGCGTGCTGCCTGGTCCCGAGGTGGCGCGAGTCGTGTATCCGGCTTGGGAACAGGAAACCTTCTGGCCTCAGCCCAGCTTGCTTGATCCAAGCGTGCATAGCCTCCTGAGGGGTTGGTGTGATTTCAAACTGAACCGGGCGCTGTGTCTTAAGTTGCATGACGGTGGCGCGGGTCGCGACCCGGTCGCCGTGACACACATCTCGAACCTTGAGGTTCACGAGAGCGCAACCGCGCAGTTTGCTGTCAATGCCCGGGTTGAAGAGCGCGACCGATACTGGACATGAGTCCCACGTCACCCGCGTCATCGCCTGTTCGATGTCCAGGCAACTCCCCTAGCAGGCATCCCGCGGCCACAGTCATCAATGCGAACTGAAAAGATGTCACTCTGTTAGTCCCTTGCTGTGAGATTGCACACGAACCGGTTTAAATGCCTCGCGAGGTGATCCGAGCAGCGCATTGACAGATTTCCACGACCGCTCTGTGGCACGTCTCAGTAACGCTCCCAGCTTGCGCTGACGTTCACTGACAGTTGCAACTTGTCCATTGGGCAGATGCACTTCCACCATGCATTCCCTCAAGGTCGAGCCCGATCGTGGTGTCTCACTCACGCGCACCACGATCCGCACGATTCTGTGTGCCAGTTTTGCAAAGATTGTTCTCAAGCGCTGAGCCATCTCCAGACTGTGAGCGCGGGACAGCTTGGTGTTCGGGGTACGACTATCGATATGCATACTGCTCTCCTTGATGAATGAATCAACTGAAATGAGAGCCGGGGTTGACCAGACGCCAGTGTTCGGCAAGCGTGTTGACCAGGTTCTCTTCGGAATCTGCACTGTGAAAATCGGCTCGAATCACCGCCACACAGAGTTCAAGCGTTGTTTGCTGAAGTATTGGATCGGTGACTTCAGCCATGACCGATCGAAGTGCCTCTTTGTCAATCTGGCACGTTGATCCCCAGACGGCGTAGGACGAGGTCATGAGGTCTTCAGACAGAAGTCGAACCACTTCATTGAACTGTTCGCGAGTCAAACCCAGACGATTTGCCGCGTTCATCGTAAGCCGTCTATGAACCACGCCCTTGCACTTGGAGTCGCAACGATGTGCGCAGGGCAGCCTACAGTCCGTCGAGCGCGATGTTCCAAGGCAGCA
>NZ_JAVDWE010000036.1:0-7049 GCF_031457235.1 Hydrogenophaga laconesensis | reverse complement strand
TGCGGCTGTTCCTTGTCCACCAGCGCCTTGAGCAGCTTGGCCACGGCCAGGGGTTGCAGTTCGGTGGTGGTCTCGACCAGGATGGCGCGGTCCGCGCCGATGGCCATGGCCGTGCGCAGTACTTCGTGGCACGCCGATGGGCCGCAAGACACAACAACGACCTCGCGAGCGATGTCCCGCTCCTTGAGCCGAACGCCCTCTTCTACGGCAATCTCATCGAAGGGGTTCATGCTCATCTTGACCCCGATGACGTCAACGCCGGTGCCGTCGCTCTTAACTCTCGCCTTTATGTTGGCGTCCATCACTCGCTTTACCGATACCAAAACCTTCATTGGATATGTGCTCCTCTTTGTGCAGGGTTCACTTTACGAAGCGATACTTTCAATGTCCAATACTGATTTCGACTCTAGTGATATCTTTTTGATGATGAATTTTCGCCAGATAACTCAATTCTTGGCGGTGGCAGAGACACAGAGCTTCCGCAAAGCGGCTGAGAAGCTGCACACCGCTCAACCCCCGCTGTCAACTGGGATACGACGCTTGGAGGCAGACATCGGCGCGCAGCTGTTTGACCGAGGGAAGCGAGGAGCGCGATTGACTGAGGCTGGTCAGGCGGTGCTTGCAGATGCCCAGAAAATCATCTTTCACTCTGAGCAGATTCGTAACACCATCACTGCGTTAAAAAGAGGGGTAGGAGGGCGGCTGAGTGTGGGGTTCGTGGGGTCCGCAACCTACCTCTTGTTGCCTCGCGTGCTGCCCTTGTTTCGAGAACGCTATCCCAATGTGGTCTTAGACCTCCGCGAGGGGACAACCACACAAATCCTTCGTGAGCTTGAGTCCGGTAAGTTGGACTTGGGCCTTGTGCGTTTTCCGGTGGCGGAGACCACTCCGGTGGAAATCACGCCAGTCGAGTGGGATAGGTTGGTTGTTGCCTTTCCCGCAGACCACCCATTGAGCCGACGTCGGCGGTTGGCGCTTTCAGAGCTGGCCAACGAGTCGTTCATTCTCTACTCGGCCGCGAGCGCTTCCAACCTCCGTGCGCAAGTGCTCCTAGCATGCCAGGCGGCCGGCTTCACTCCCCGTGTTACTCAAGAAGCTGTTCAAGTTCAAACTCTTGTCAGTCTCGTTGAAAGCGGTATCGGTGTGGCGTTAGTTCCCGCTGCAAGTAGCACTGGATCAACCCGGCGAGTCGTCTTTAGGGATGTGTCCGTTGAATCGTCCCTGGTAGTTGCACTGGGTGTTGCGGTGCCACCAACCTCCGAAAGTAGTGCCGCGAAGCGCTTTCGGGAAATGCTTGAAGAGAACCCTCCTATTGCCAACAAGCAAGCAAAATCTTCTAGAGCGCAACCGAGGAGCGGAGGTGTCCGTTCGCGCGGATAGGTGACAGCTCACAGCGGTCTGTCATGTCGCACCCTTAGGGATTTTCGAAACTGCTTTAGACAAACCGACCATCACCTCGACAAGGTTGGGCAGCCTTGGGTTCTTCGATTCGGGGTCAAAAACTAGCGCAAGTCCGACAGTCAAGAGGCTCTGTGCATCAGCTAAAGATTTGAAACAAACTCGTTGCCAAGAAGCACTTGGGGTGGATGCGGGAACGAGTGCTACGCCTAGCCCACACTCGACCAAACTCAGAATGGTCTGAATCTGGATCGCCTCTTGTGACACCTTTGGCTCGAACCCCGCCTTTTGACATCCCAATGAGATGATGGCGTTCATGGTGGGAGCATGCGTGTGTGAATACTGAATGAAATCCTCTCCTGCCAAATCGGCGAGCCGGACCCGAGTCTTTTTGATCAACGCGTGTCCGCGTGGTAGAGCTGCCACCAAAGGTTCTCGACTCAGAACGCGAATCTCCAACCCAGTGGATTGCATCACCGGGTGCCGGACGATCCCGGCTTCGACGACATTTTCCTTGACGCGGTTGATGACCTCAAGGCTTGGTCCTTCGGACAATTCCAGCTCAATCTTGGGATGCAGGCGTCGGAACGCAGGGACAAAACGGGGCAGGATCTGGTAGGCGGCGGATCCCACGAAGGACACCCGAAGGACACCGGTTTCCTTTGTGGACGTAGCGATCCTCGCAACCTCTTCCGCTTGCGCAAGTGCTCCGCGCGCAGCACGGAGCGCCTCCTCTCCTTCGGCAGTAAGCAGCACATGTCGAGGGCCCCGGTCGAACAGCAGTACTCCGATCTCTCGCTCGAGATTGCGGATGGAGATGGATAAGGCCGGCTGGGCGATGTGCATCCGCTCGGCTGCTCGACTGAAACTGCTCAGCTCTGCAAGAGCCACAAAGTGGCGAAGTTGGCGTAGTTCCATTATTAATTTCTCATATGGATGGGTGGCAATTTTATATTTTTCAACATGGACTTTGTTATGAACAATGCGCCTCATGAAAACCGAGCATCAAGTGAAGGGTCCGTTGGCTGGGATGAAGGTGATTGATCTGACCACCGTGGTCATGGGGCCCTACGCGAGTCAGACATTGGCCGAGTACGGAGCTGAAGTCATCAAAATTGAAGCTCCTGGTGGAGACAGCACACGTCAGATTGGTCCTGAGTTAGAGGTGGGAATGGCGTCACTGTTCTTGGCCGTAAATCGGAACAAGCGCAGTGTCGTCTTGGATCTCAAGACTGACGAAGGTCGCGCCGCGCTACTCGCACTCGTGAAGGATGCTGATGTGTTCATGCACAACATGCGTCCTGAAAAGCTTCGCGCACTTGACTTGGGAGCGTCACGGCTACGTCAGTTGAATCCTCGTCTAGTCTTCGCCGAATTGACGGGCTTCTCCAGCTCTGGTCCCTACGCGGGATTGCCCGCCTACGACGACGTCATCCAAGGGCTATCCGGCCTAGCCGCAATGATGGAAAGGCAGATCGGGGAGCCACGTTATATGCCAACGACCCTGGCAGACAAGGTCGGATCAATGGTCGCGGCTGGGGCCATCATGGCCGCATTGGTGCGTCGGGCTACTTCTGGCGAAGGCGCGACAGTGGAAATTCCTATGTTTGAGGCCGTGGTGTCATTCGGCTTGGTCGAGCACGCGCAAGGGGCCCTGTTTGACCCCCCAGTGTCCGCCGTAGGCTACAGACGCGCGTTCGCTTCTCACAGGAAGCCCTTTGTCACTGCCGATGGTCATATATGCGTCATGCCTTACAGCGACGCGCATTGGAGCTCAATCTTGAAGGCCTTCAACGACTGTGAGGCAGGCCAAGACCCTCGGTATTCCAGTCTCTCCGATCGTACGAAGAACATTGATTCCCTGTATGAACGGCTGGCGGGCCACTTGCGGGGGTGCACATCCGTGGAGGCGCTGGCTCTATGCAGGCGACTGGATATCCCATCTGCGCCCATGAATCGTTTGGACGACCTAATGTTTGATCCGCATCTTGTTGCGGTGGGACATTTCGTTCGAATTGAGGACGAGAGGATGGGCACGTTGGTTTTTCCAGCTAACCCGGTGACGTTTGATGGGTGGAAGTCAACTCCCTCAGTGCCGCCTAGGCTAGGAGCTGATACGGAATCCGTTCTTTCGTCTGCGCGCGCTGGGGAAATATTGTGAGTCTTCTTTCGGGCATCCGCGTTCTCGAGCTCGGCCGTGTGCCGCCTTTGGAAGTGCCGGGAATGATGCTGGCTGACATGGGTGCCGACGTGATCAAGGTGGAGTCTCCTAGTTCGGTGATCCTGAGCGAGAACGAAGAACAGGTGGCGCGCAGGTCTTACACCAATCGCAACAAGCGCTCCGTCTTCATTGATTTAAAGACAGAGGAAGGTGTATTGGCGTTGAAGCGCCTAGCTCAGAACTCGGACGTTCTTGTCGAGGGATTCCGGCCCGGAGTTTTGGATCGACTCGGCGTTGGCTACGATGCCTTGCGTCAGGTGAACTCCCGGCTGGTGTACTGCTCGATGTCCGGATACGGACAGACTGGGCCTGATCGGCTTAAGCCTGCGCATGACTTGAATTTCCTCGCTCGGTCCGGCGTGCTTGATCTGGTGAAGTCACATGGAGACGAGGTCAGCATTCCCTTGAACCTCGTAGCAGACTACGGAGGTGCCTCGCTGCATGCGGCGCTGGCCATTATGTTTGCGCTGTTCGCTCGAGAGAGAGGTTTGCCAGGCCAGTACATCGACATTTCTTATCTGGATTGCACATTAGCTCTTCTGGCCTCGACGCCGAACCTGCGCCAGTTGGTTACCAAGGGGCATACGCCAAGGGCTGAAGAAGGAGTCTTTTGTGGCGGCTATCCCTACTACAGCGTCTACACCACTCGGGACGAAGAAAGACTGGCGGTCGCGTGTTCTGAACCACACCTTTGGGTCAACTTCTGCGATGTGATTGGGCATCCTGAGCTGAAAGCCTTTGCGCGTCACGAGGAGCACTACCGGCGGTCACCATCCGACGAGGAGGCTGTTGCAAAGGCGAAAGTTAGCCAGCGACTACGTGAGCGAGACGCACGAGACTGGTTGGAAGTCTTTGATGGAGCCAACGTATGCGTTAGCCACGTACAGACGATCGACCAAGTACTTGCAGATCCGCATTTGTCGTCTCGAGGAATGATCAACGACCATGGTGGAAGAGTCCAGTTTGGCTCTCCGTTTCGCCTTTCTCTATTGTCGCCGTGCGATGACAGGCCGGCGCCGATTCCCGGTGAGCACACCGCAGAGGTTCTTCACTCAGCCCGATAACCACTAAATCTAGGAGACAAATGTGAGCAACAGAAACCAATCGCAAGAAAGTCGACGACGCGCAATTCAACTTCTTGGAGGTCTTCCCCTCGCGATGGCGCTGCCATCCCGGGCTCAAGAATATCCTGTGCGACCTGTGAAGATCATCGTGCCATATGGTCCTGGGACCGTCAGCGACCTCACGGCGCGACTGCTCGCTGAGCGACTGTCAGAGCTCTGGAAGCAGGGAGTTGTTGTTGACAACCAGACCGGTGCGGGTGGTGCGATCGGAACGAATGCAATCGCCCGCTCCATTCCTGACGGCTACACGTTGGGGATGCTTGCCAGCAATCACGCCATGAACGCTGCGCTGTACTCCAATTTGTCCTATGACGCTGTGAAGGACTTCAAGCTTTTGGTGCACACGACATTCAACCAGTTTGCCTTCTGCGTCAATCCCGGACTTCCCGTGCAGAGCTTACGTCAGTTGATCGACTTGGCAAAGGAACGGCCCGGCTACGTGACATATGGGTCCAGCGGGAATGGCGGATCTCCTCACCTAGCAATGGCCAAGCTTGCATACATGGCTGGTGTTCAACTCACACACATTCCGTACAAATCGAATGGTGCGGGCGTGACAGACTTGCTTTCAGGTCAAATCATGATGATGTCAACGTCCATATCGGTGCTTGCGCCACATGTAAAGGCCGGGAAACTGCGTGCGCTCGCGGTCTCTGGACAAACTCGGTCTCCACTCCTCCCGGATGTCCCTACCGTGGCAGAGGCCGGTATAGCCGGATACGAAATGACGAACTGGAATGGATTGGTGGGCCCCGCAAGCATGTCCGATGCCATCGCTTCGAAGATTCAAAATGATGTACTGAGCATCCTCAAGGACATTCGCACTCAGGAGAGAGTGGCAGCTCTCGGCGCGGAGCTAGCCCCTTTGGAGAGCGTTGCTTTTGAGAAGAAGCTGCAGGCGGAGATCTTATCGTGGACAGAGGTCGTCAAGTCCGCGAAGGTGAAGGTGGACTAGCCTCGGCCGTGAAGCCCCCGTCGCTTTGATTGGCTGGGAGATGCCAGCGATCAGGCCGACAAATAGCCTTCACGGTCCGCGCGCTAGTTCGCAGCATGTGCGACAGCGTGAACTTGAGATTCGTCGCGACGGAGAGGGGATGGGGCCTAAGTCCCATCCCTTCAATCAAGTGCTACTTGTTTGTCAGTTCAACACTGACGACGTGCTTGCAAGCGCGCGTGACTCGATCGTCTCTCCTCCACAGCCATCACCTGGGATTGGCTGACGGATGCCTGAATCTCGATTCCACATTTCGCTCGCGCAAACCCGGACATATTTCCCTGTTCCACCAAGAAACATTCCCTGTTCTGCACACACAACAAAGTGCGTAACCTGCGGGAAAGCGACGCAGCACGTGCTCTTGCGGTATGTCTTGGCGTAGGTGACAGGCGAGAATTCCCTGAAAAATTCCCTGCTACAGGGATTTGTTTCTCTGAGACGATTTAACTTGAGACTACGTCCTCCGCCAGCTAGTCAGAGCCCCCGCACCGTCGGGGGCTTCTTTTTGGCCGCAACGCCCGGTTCCCTGCGGAGTGCAGGCCAGTCGCAATCTCTCAGCAGAGATTCTTTGGCGGCGTTTCTGAGATTTGACCGTTACCTGTCTTAGATTCTCTCGGCCACTCTCTTGTTGTCGATGCATGCGGCGGTTTTGCGGCTTCTCGAAGTAACTTCTTTATCCCCGAGGACTACAAGTGACCATTTTGCAGCGGTTGCTGTCATCTGCGATCAGTCGTCGTCGTGAAGTCCCCTCGATTTCCTGAGCCAGTCAGAAGTAGAGGTTGGGGAACAGTTTGACACGGTACTCGACCGGTGGGATGCGGCCGAGGGCTTCATGGGGTCGATGATGGTTGTAGCGGTGTAGCCAGTCGGCCGTCATGTCACGCACCTCTTTCAAGCTGTCGAAGACGTAGCAATCGAGCACCTCGGTACGGTAGGTCTTGTTGAAGCGTTCGACATAGGCGTTCTGCGTGGGCTTGCCGGGCTGGATGTGATTGAGCGCGATGCCCTTGGATTGCGCCCACTGGGCCAGCGCGTTGGCGATGAACTCGGGGCCATTGTCCAGGCGAATCGACAGTGGCGCACCGCGCACCTCCACCAGCTCGTCCAAGGCACGGATGACACGGGCAGCCGGCAGGCTGGTGTCAACCTCGATGCGAAGGCCTTCGCGGTTGAACTCGTCGATGACGTTGAAGGTTCTAAAACGCCGGCCCGACCACAGCGCATCGGACATGAAGTCGCAGCTCCAGCCGTGATTGGGCTGAGCTGCGGCCTGCAGCGGTTGTTTGACGCGCGCTGGCAGCCGCTTCTTGCC
>NZ_JAVDWE010000035.1:0-7953 GCF_031457235.1 Hydrogenophaga laconesensis | reverse complement strand
TGCCTACACAGCCAACGTCGCCATGATGAGCGCGGGCTTCATTCTGGTGGGCATGCAGCTCACCGGCTACTTCGTGTCGTGAACACCCAAGGAACTTTCAACATGTACAACAGCGATTCCCCCACACGCGCCGAGCTGCCTTCTTCCAAACAGCTCTTGCGCTCCACCATCCTCGCCGCCGTGTCGGCTGCGGTCCTTCTCGTGGCCGTTGTGTTGCCGGCCGAATACGGCGTCGATCCCACCGGCATTGGCCGTGTCTTGCGCATGACCGAGATGGGCGAGATCAAGCAACAGCTGGCGGCGGAGGCCG
Source organism: Hydrogenophaga laconesensis (assembly GCF_031457235.1). NCBI lineage: Bacteria > Pseudomonadati > Pseudomonadota > Betaproteobacteria > Burkholderiales > Comamonadaceae > Hydrogenophaga > Hydrogenophaga laconesensis. The sequence goes on along the minus strand of NZ_JAVDWE010000035.1, from coordinate 7,643 downwards.
CGGCCGATGCTGCCGCAGCCCCTGCAGCTCCCGCGCAAGCAGACAGCGCCGTTGGCATGGCCACGGCCAACGCTGCTCAGCCGTCAGCACCAGCGCCAGCCCCCGTTGCCGTGGTCGCCGCGCCCAAGGTTGAGTGGCGCGACGAGATGCCCGTCACCTTGACGCCAGGCGAAGGCACGGAAATCAAGCTGAAGATGGTCGAAGGCGGCAAAGCGCAGTACCAGTGGGTCGTCGAAGGTGGGCAGGTCAACTTCGACACCCACGGTGATGCGCCGGGCAAATCGATCAGCTACGAGAAGGGCCGTGGTGTTGCAGCCGATGAAGGTGTGCTGGAAGCCGCGTTTACCGGTAACCACGGCTGGTACTGGCGCAACCGCGGCCAGGCCAATGTGAAGGTGATCCTGCGTACGCGCGGTGAATACACCGACATCAAACAGATGAAGTGATGGAAGGGCGCTGCGGCCTTCGCCGTGGCGCCAGCCTCACCCAAACCCTTCGCAAACCTCTTCTATTCAGCACACCATGAAAACTCTCAAATCCCTCGTCAGCGCAGTGCTGATCGTCGCCTTCCTTGGCTCACTCGCTGGTTGCGACAGGTTCGGCTCACACGGCAAGGATGGCGGTCACGGTCACAGCCACGAGTAGTCGCCTGCGGGAGGCCGGAGACATCTCATCTCCGGCCGTACCGCTTCAATCTTGTTTCCCATACGTTGCGGTCGAGGAAAGCGGCAATAAGGCCGCGCGGCGGCTGTAGGTCAGGCTTCAGAAGCAAAGCGGTCGTTCAAAGGTGAGTGTTGGACGTCTGCAGTTTTGCGAATCTCGTTGGCAAAGACGGTGAGCCGAGTGTCGGCTAACGCTGCACAACGGTCCCACAGCAATGGGGCTATGAACGAGAGCGGCTGGCCTAAATCGTCCGAGTACCCAATCTCGGCTTTACCTGCTTGGTATCGATAATCGGTGTTTTCAACACCACCGAACACACCACAGGCAGTCGTTCGCCGGGTTTCCTACTGCCACGGCAGTGAGCGGTACAGCCCCTGCACCCGGGCCATGGCCGCTTCAAAGTCCGGGAGATCGCCCGCGACATCGTCCTTTAGCCCCTCGTAACCTTGCCGTGCCATGCGCACAACCGCCTCGTCGTCCATCGACAGAGGACCCGGCTCGATCCCCTTGGAGCGACACGAGTCCATCAGCATGTGGTGAATGCTCGCCAGCTCCGGCGCTCCCAACGCATTGGCCAAGTCGGACGAGTCCAGCAGCAGACACACGTCGTAAACATCCTGGCGACGGTTGCGCCTTCGCACGGGCTGCTGCAGCAAGGAGCGCAGCTTCTCGGCGACGATGTTGTGCAAGCTGTAGCTCTGGATGGTGGTGCCGCCATCGAGCTGCAGCACCTCCACCCCGAAGACGACCTCGTTGTAGCTGTAGTCGATTTCCACCACCTGAGCGGAGTTGCGCGCAAGGAGGCGTTTCATCGCACTCTCGCTGCCCATGTCGGCGTAGCCGATCTTCAGGGCCAGCGTCTGGTGTGTCTTGTTCTCGCCTCTGGGCTCGATCTTGCTGGACTGCACACGACACGCAGTCGCGTACGGCAAGCGGTCTGCGGCGGCACCCAGGTGCTGCTCCAGGTCGGTGATCAGCTCTTGCGCCTCCACGGCGACATAGGGCGCGGTGGTGGAGAAGTCGATGTCGCGGGTGTAGCGCGAACTGTCGTAGCGAATGGCCATCAACAGCCCGCCCTTCATCACCATCCTGGCGTGCAGGTGCTGGGAGCGCCCGATGCTCTCCAGGATGATGTGCACCGCCTCCCGAAAACCTCTTTGGGGTTTGTCGGGAGCCTGCTGTACCCAGGCCTCCATGTCCACCTCATTCAACGGCCTCAAGTGCCCTCCCCGGCCAAGCCTTCTCCAGCCTGCCCTTCCCCGTCGCGGCCATCGGTCAACAACGAAGGCACATTGATCGACAGCTTCCAGGTCTCAGAGAACGTCGGGGCGTATTCGCCCTGAGGATCCAGCATGCGCGAGCCCCCGCGCTGTGCAAAGTCCTTCCAACCGTCGATGCGAGGATGTTCGATCTTGCAAACCTCTTCAAGCACGTAGCCAGCCCGCACCTTCTCGATGGGTTTCCCGTGGCGATCGATCTCCTCCAGGATGAGGGACAGGTACTGTGAGCCGTACTCGCGGTAGGCATCCACCACGTGCTGCATGCCCCCGCAGTTGTAGGGCTCACGCACCATGTCCAGAAACACCCTCCCGACCATGGCGACCCTGATCGCGGGAGACTTGATGGCCTTGAATGCCCCGCGGCTGGAGCGCCGCATCAACTCGACACGCACACCCTCAACACGCTCGAAGCCCAAGTACCGCAACATCGGCAGCCTGGCTGCGCGGTGCACCGCCATGTGTTGGCCGAGATCCCTGGCCATCCTCTCTTGAGCCTGCTCTCTCCACTCCTTGTTTGGGGGGGTCGTCAGGTAGAGGATCTTGGAGAAGCGATCCGTGAGACCGTGAAACTCCATCGCACTAAGGTGGGAAACACAGGCAAATGGATCCACCGCACACGCGACCTCCATGGCCGAGGGCTTGGGGCGGCCAAACAATTGGAAGACGGCACCGGGCTTGAAGTCCTTGGCTGGCGCGATCAGGCGAAAGGAACTCAACCGGTCCACGATGGCCTTGTACAAGCCAGGCTCGATGGCTGCATTCGCAGCTGGCAGCTCTGCACACAGCAGAGCGCCCAGCTCATAGTCGGTGACGACCGGCCGTTCCCACATCGCCAATCGGTCTGCAATGCCTTCTGCAGGACCGTCAGCGGCAGCTGAGACTTTTGATTTTGTAGGCAAGAGCTGTAAAATGAACGTCCTTAGGACGTTCATTTTACAGCTCTTGATCTTGAAGCGCAATGTTGTAAGTTTACAATGCTTACGTTGGCGGGCTACAATCTGTCCTCAGGACAGATTGTAGCCCGCCAACAACACTACATGCTGCTGGCCAGCCAACTCTTGAGAAAGCTCCCTCAGGATTCTCAGCAGCCCTAGCTGCCTAAGTGGCTGACAGCATGACATGGCGATCGGTGGCACCCGCCATGCAAGCCTGCTCTGCAAATCGGGAGCGGTCCAACAGATCGCCCCCACTTCGCCGGCACCACCGCCAAGCTACGAAAACTTGCGAAAAATCAGCTTCGCCTCAGCCTTGGCAGTTCGGTGATCAGCGGGTCTCAATGCGGGCAGCGCCAGTCCTTCGTCACCGTCGACATACATCGGCCCACCGAAGTCGCTGTCGTAGAACTGCCCATCCTGCTGACCACCGTCGTGGTACGCCGCCATGGTCGAACGGGTAAGGTCGACCCGATGCTCGAGCGCCAGATACTGCCAGGTCCACGCGCGCATCGCATCACCGTCCTCGACCGCTCGCTCTGCGGCTATCCGCAGCCAGTGGATGTCGCCATGCTCCGCAAAGCGCTCCTCTGCCCAAGCGTCGCCTTGGTGCGCAAGCTCCTCCAGTGCCGAACGAACCCCTCGCTCGGCCGCCACACGCAGCCAAGATGCACGTGCCTCTGGCGTCGTAGCGGCCCGCGCCATCATGAACGCATCAACGTCTCCGGTGAGCCGCTCGGCCAACTCTATGAAATCACGGCGCTCGAAGTGGGTCCCGTACTCCAATGCCGCCGCGCGTACGCCACCGAGCGCTGCCGCTTTCAGATGCGCCTCGTATTTTCGGTGCTGGGGTTCCAGGCGAAGGTAGTCCTCAACCCAGCCACGTTCGGCAGCATTGAGCACCCGGCCCTTGAGTGACTCCTCATACAGGTAGGGATTTGGGGTGCGGCAGCGGTAGAGCGCGGCCAGGAGAAAGTGCGCATGCGGGTTGGCAGACTCGGCCGCCTCCTCCACGCTGGACTTCAGCATGGGTGAGCGCGTGAGCTGCTCAAGTGCTGCACCCGTCGGCTGCACAGGGGCTGCCGACCTGACTTCCTCGAATTCCTCGAAGTCATCGTTGTTATCGTCCTGGGCGTCGCCCTCAGCAACGGCCGGAGAGGCCAGCGCGGCACCCAACGCAGACCAGGAGACAGAGGAGAGTTGGTGCTCAGCGATGAAGACCAGAAACGACCGCGCTATCTCAGCCGCGGCCTGCTGGTGGTAGCCCAGTTGAACCGCTCGACCGATCACTTGGGGCGATGCGTCGGACGGCCGTTCCCCAACACCCGCGTCGGCCAGCACCGCCATGGCCCGAAAGGCTGCCCATGAACGATGGCCGAACGCAGCAGCCAGGAGTTCGTGCACATGGCTGCGTTTGACGGGGCAGTCCGCATGGGTCTGAAGAGTTTGCTGCGCAAGGTGCGCAAGTTCTCTCAAAGTCATGATTTTTCCTTTGGTCAACCTCGACGAATCGGGTCAGACGCACGCGTTTAAGTCCCCGACGACGAGGCCCAAAAGGGAAATCAATGACGATGAGTGAGTACCTGTTTCTACTCGCGTGCAAGTACGGCGGGCGCCTTGGCTTGAATTCTAGGCAACTTGCAGCTGCCACCAAAGTTTTTTCGATCCAATGTCGAACGACATTGGATCATCCCGGCGTCTTCGGCAGACGGCGGGTGCTGCCCTGCCACTCGTAGCTGTCGCCCTTGGGCACACGCATGAACCCTTGACTCGTGAGCTTGAGTCCATTCACCTCATAACCTTGGGTCTTGAGAAACGGCTTGTCAACGCCGCTGAACGAGGCGTTGACTGTGTAGCTGCATTTGACAGCCCCTTTGATCGCCTCTTCAGCCTTTGAACCCATGAAGGCAGCCGCACGGGTCAGTTGCTCCATCTCCTTCCTGGATGGGGTTGTGCAGTCCAGGTCCGTGATCTCAACGGTCTGCAGCTTGAAATAGCCATTACTGGCCGTCTTGGTGTGCCACGCCTTGACGTCTTCTGAGGAGGGGTAACCGTTCGATCCGGCGCCACACGCACTCAGCAAAACTGCGACGCCCAATGCGGTCAGGCTCGGGCGGCAGGAGGAAATGATTTTCATGGTGGTCAATTGCTTTGGTTGGTTTATGAACAGAGGCGCACTCGGCTGCCTCTCTTCAGAATCTCAAACAAAGCATCGGAGTCAAGAGACCCAGGACAGATTTTCTTGTCGGTGATCGCTGGCCAACCCATTCGCTTCATCGGTGGGCCATGGACGGCAAGGCCAACACCCTGCCACCCCAAATCGGCTGAGAAGGCCGGGTCATCGAGATCAGCACCAACCTCACGAGAACTGTGACGTCGTTCTGTGCAACTCCGAGGACATACGGTTGAGGTGAACTGAGAACCACCCAAATCCGATCCTCTCCTGCTCCAATCTCAACCTGGGTTGGATGCGATCGAAGCGCAGTTCGTCATAAACCGCAGCCTCCTCCATCGTCAGGCGCGACAACTCGTGGCGTGCAGGCTCAGTCTCCTCGCCCCATTGCAAAGGATGAACGCGCAAAACGATCCGTCGATTGAGGCAACAAGAAATAGCAGCCCTGCCCCTAGCTCCCTACATAAATGGAGCCACCTGATTGCGCGTTTCGACAGGATGGTTCACGCCGCAGTGAGGCGCGATTCTTTGGCTGACCCACACGTCGTGACCGTCCATGGTCACCCGTGGCCTCACCTTCGAAGAAACCAGCTTCAGCCCCGCGCGCGCACTGTGCGTCGAAGCCGCCACTGGCCTGCCATGGCCTCCTGCGGCCCCTACTGTGACGTTGTTGTCGGGACCCGCCTCCCACGCGAACACTTTTTGGTCGCCAGTGGCCTCGGGTGGCCCACCCTGGCCAATACAACAGCGTGGACAAGGGTCGCCTCGCAAGAGTTGCAGTTTGTGGCCTGCATTGGCCCGACTTGGCCTCCCGTGGCCAACAACTGGTCCGCATCGCTTGCAGAGGTGCGAAGGCCCCAACAGAATTCCCAGCAGCACAATTTTGTGCAGGCAAGAAATCTAGAGAGACCTATGAAACGCGACGCACATCTGATCACTGTTCCCGCACGAGCCATCGACGTGGGCTACGCCAATACCAAATTCACCTGTGGCCACAAGGTGGCACGAGGTGTCCCACTCATCCATGCGGACCTGTTTCCGTCGATCACCGCCACCTTACGGGCAGGCGCTGCTTTCCGACATGCACCCGGCACCCTTGGAGCCGACGGCTGCATCAGCGAAATTGATGGGGTGCCTCACTTTGCCGGTCGTGGAGTCGAGATGCACCTCAAGGGGCTCCAGCCACGGCACGTCATGAAGGACTACTGCACCTCTCCCTCCTATCTCGCGCTCATGCGGGGAGCCATGCACTACATGCTCAGTGACGAAGGGAATCCGAAAGAGATGACGATTCAGCACCTGACCGTAGGACTCCCCCTCAACACCTTTGAAGAATACGAGAACCACCTGCGCGAGCTGGTCATCGGTCGGCACGCCGTGACCAGCCCAGATATTGAAGTGGGTGCAAGGCACGTAACGGTGCTGAACGCCTCCGTCATGGTGCAACCCCTCGGAGCCCTCTACTACTACGGCCTCACACACAAGGACTTCGAGATGAGCGGGTGGAATCTCGTGGTCGACGTGGGCGGCGGAACGATTGACTTTCTGGCGGCCTACGACAAGGTCCCCAACTACGAACGGTCGGGTGCTCATCCAGAGTCGATGCTGGCGTGCGCGTACGAAGTGGCCAAAGCGATCAATCCGGAGCTCAAGAATCAATACGGTGTGATTCAGGCGATTGACCTGGCCATCCGCGACAACCGGGAAACCGTTCGCATTGGCGGCGAGGACTACGAAATGGCCCGATACAAGGGTGCCATCAACGAGGTCCTGCGCAGGGGTTACGAGGCAATGCTAAACACGGTTGGCGCCTTGAATGACTTTGACAACATCTTGGTCTGCGGTGGTGGTGGTGCGGTGTTCTTTGAATTTCTCCGTGAACACGCACCCGGACTGCGGCGCCGCCTGAAGATGGATGGTGGCTCAACCTTCTCCAACGTGCGCGGCTTCCAAGTAGTCGCCGACTACGCTGCGAATGAAGCCTACGCGAACGGTTGATCAAAGGGAGCACACCATGGTGCAACGAAAACGATCACAGAATCCAGACGAAGCTCTGCGGGTCCGAGTCACGATTCCCCCCGATGGAGTTGGAGTCCTGGACTATCTCAAGGGGATCAGCCCTGCAGGTCTCAACATGGAGATCCTGCAGTTGGTCCACTTGGGCTACCAGTTCCGAATGGCCATGGGCCGCTGGAGCTTGCCGCCTTTCGGCCAACTGCATCCCACGCCAACTGCAGTTGAAGCGTCAGTCGCTCCCCTGAATCTATCGGTTCCCACTGGCGTACCTGAAAACATCCAAGTCAACGCTGCCGATCCCTTGGAGGAAGGAGCATCCGTTGCCAGTCCGTTCGATGCAAGCTTTAAGAGCATATTCGGGCCCGCGTACGAACGAACAAGGAACCGAAAGGCGTCGGCCTGACTTGGCCAGGAGTGGGATTAAGTGACGCAGTCGCCATCAACTCGATCAACAACAGATCGTGGTGAGGTGAATACTTCAGGGCGGCGCGCGTCAAGGTAGTTGTCGCCTGAGTCACGCAGCTTTGAGCTGAGTATGTTGAACGCAGGTGGCCAGCTTGACCACCTCGTCTCGTTCTG
>NZ_JAVDWE010000034.1:0-9394 GCF_031457235.1 Hydrogenophaga laconesensis | reverse complement strand
GTCACGATGAACCGACAACGGAGTCGGTCACGATGGGCCGAAATCCTCGGTCACGATACCGAAACCAGCGGTCACGTTGGTCCGAAATACCCATCCACCCTTTCCTATTTCATGCCGCCAGGGCTCCCGGCTCAGGCGCCAGGTGGGAGGGAATTTGTGATGGCGCGCCACAGAGGCCGCATCCCAGAGAACGAGAAACGTAGGTTCGCTGTTTCGCTGACGCGACCACACGTGCTCCCTAGCTGAGAAGGAGCATTGGCTGGTGGCTCCCCAGAGGGAGCCGAGTTGAGCTTGCAGTGGGCAATCCCTCATGCGAGGGCTTCGTTGCGGACGGCGCGCGAACCTGTAAGGTCCTGGTCGTGCCTCGCATCTGGGCTTTGTCTTTGCGTCCCGAATACGTCTGCCAGACTTGTTCAACAGCCTTGATTTCGTGGCTGAGGAACATCGGCAGGTGAAGCTGTCGGTATTGCTGCGTGGAGTCATTCGCCGCGGCGCTCATAGGATTTCTCCCAGATGCCGGCGATGTGTGTTTCCATCGAGCCTCCAGCTCAGTAGCCGGAAAGCGCCCCTTCCGGGGAGCTTGTCCCGGCGGGGTGGATGAATGCGGCAAAGCCACTTGGTGATTGCTGGCACGAAGGCCAGCGCTACTCGATTTGCATCGAGAAGTGCTCATGGCAGTGGCGCAGGCCAATGCCCTCAGCAGTTCTCACGCTGTCATGCGAGGTGCGGATGAGGATGGGGGAAGGGTGAGAACAAGGAAGGGCCGAAGCCCTTCCCTTCCTCAGCATGAGCAGCTGATCAGTTGCCAGCTTCTTCCAGAATCTTCTCGATTTGAGAATGACGATCCTGAACTTTGGTGGATGCAAAAGCACCCGTTCCAATGGCGAAGTAAGCGATCAGCGACACAGCGACAACCAGCAGAACTGCTTTCATGGAGATCTCCAAAAGAGGAAGCCCCAAGTAGCAATCCGCACCCAAAGGGCAATGGAATTGCCCAAATGGGAAGTTGTGATGCGATGTGCCCACCGGAGTAGGAACATCAGTTGATGGCGTGCAGGTGGCACGCAACGCAGCATTGCAGCTACGTTCTTTTCGACTACGTCGAGGAAGACGTCACGACTCGATCCACAAGCCGTCACGTCTTTCCCATGCGTCAATTCTATCCAGAGGGCATGAGCAAGGGGCCGAAGCCCCTGCCACGCGAGGCGCTTCGCGCCCCGTCATCTCTCTGTTGCTCTTTCGAGCGGCCCTCAGTGATCTACCGAGCGCAGTTACGGATCGGAATGTTCAAGTGTCCCATCTGCACCGCCGATGGTATCCAGACAGCAAAGCCATTGTTGGTGTTCCTCGCCGGCACGTCAATCGACCTGGTTCACCCTGTTCACGGCCATCAGGTGGGGCGTTTTCAGGAGCATGGCCATCGCCTTGAAGTGCTTGGCCTGCATGCGCTGACCCAGGGCCTCGCCTGGTCCGGCCGAGGAAGTCGCCAGCAGCATCGCATCTGCGGGGCGCACCAGCTGCCTGCCCAGCTGCAGCCCGGCCAGCAACACCTCATCGCCCAGCAGCATACGCATCGTCCGCTGCGGCTCCAGGGGCCCGCCGTAGGTGAACAGATGCTCCCCGCCTGCACAAACCTGCCCAGGAGACACCCCGTTCCAACCGAAAACCTGTTTGCGCCAACCGTGGGCACAGAACAGCATCGGCTCTTGGTCGTTGCGCGCCAGCGCGAGCGCCGGCACCGCCTCGCGCGAACCGCCCGCACTGCCGCCTTGCGCGTCGTTTCTCACGCTCAAACCCAGGCCAACAGGAATTGCGCCCAGCGTGTGTTTGTCGGCGACGTCACGTGCGAACGCCTCGGCCTCTGCCCGGGATTTCACGCCGAACGCCCCCACGCCAGTGATGAGCAGATCGGCGATGGCGGGTTGTCCACCGGATGCTGCAAATTGGCTGGCTGCGCTTTGCACCCTCTGCAGGCGCTGCTCTAGCGACAGCGCTGCTGTCGCGCCGAGCTGGCCCCAATGGCTATGCAGCGCAGCCGCGCGCGCCGCCTGCTTTGGCACCGCTGTGTGATCGCCTACCCCCTTGGCGACGAGGATCACGCACAGGAGTACGCTCAGGCTGCGCGGCGATTTCCAGGACCAGCCTGCGCCTTGCCCGCCGCGATCTCGCTCACTGCGTATCGCAAAGGCGAGTCCGGCAGTCATCACCGGCGCCACCACCAGCGTGAATACGCCCATGAAACCATCCCCTGCGAACGACCAGCCCCACAGCGGATGGGCCACTCCCATGAGCCCCAGGGGGGTGGCGAGCGCGATGAACCAGACGAGCACGAGGCGTGCAGCGGTGTGGGTCGCGCGGCCTTTGCGATCCACCGCAAGTGCCCACAGCCCCGCGGCCGCGGCCGACCCCAAGACCCACGCGGTGAGCATCACACTGGTGTTTCCCAAACCTCGCTGTTGCTCCCAAGCAGCCACCGGCACAAAGCACAGCGCACCGAGATAGTAGGCCCAGGCAAAGCCGAAGGCCTGGCGCCGTTGCGTACAGACCCCAACAAGGAAGGCAAAGGCAATGCAGAGGCCGGTCGCCCAGGGCAGTACCACCCAGGCAAGCGCTCCCAGGGCGGCGCCGGTGGCTGGTCCGAGTAGCCATGGCAGGCCAAATTCCGTGAAGCGGACGGCCTGCGTGTTCGAGTGCTTGTTCATCTGCCAGGCAACTTATCACGCCGAATCGTGGATTCAAGGTCTCAAACCACGTTCTTTGGGGTGATATGGGCTCGTTGGCCTGGGGCTTGGATGTCGTTACGACGCCTAAAGTCAACTGCAACATTTTCAACCAGTTGGAGAGCCCCTCATGTCCCAAGCCCCGAGTCCGGCCGAACTGGCCGCCCTCAACGCCAACGCAGTGAAGCGCCAGCGCTCGCTCCTCGATGTCTTTGGAATCGATTTCGCCCAAACCTTCCAGAGCCCCGTGGTCTTTCTGGACGACGAGCAGCTGCAGTCGCCCGTCTCCGTGCGCTTCTACCGCAAGGACTTCGCTTACCTGTCCAAGCAGCTGTACCTGGAATACCAGTACCGCAACTGGCGCGGCTTCAACGCCGAGACGCTGGAGCGCTACAACGAAGTGATCACCAAGAAGCTGCTCAACATCAACATCCTGATGACCAACACGATCAACCGTCTGGAGAAGCTGCTGCAGCAAAACGGCGTCACGCTGGAGAGCTCTCTGTTCCCCAATCCGAAGTCCCTGACCGTGCCGGTGATCGCCGCCCACGCCCGCTCCTACTTCCAAGTCCTGCGTAACCTCGACCGCGTGAACCTGCTGGCCGGCACCGCCAACCTGCTTGGTGTGATTGATTCGGTGCAGCGCTCTCAGGCCGAATTCCTCTGCAAAAAGTCCGTACGCGCCTTCCGCTCGATCCTGCAGACCGAGGTCAGCAAGCTCTACCGTGAGGCCGACCGCATCGTCAAGGAACAAGCCGCTGGCGGGGTCGTGAACGAAACTTCAGCCGCTTGAGCAGCGCGTTCTCATGCGTGAGCTTGTCGATGGTGGCTTGTTTGAAGGAGACCGTTTGGCGCAGCGACTGCACCATCTCACGCAGTTCGTCTGCGTTCAGATGGGAGAGCGTGTCGGTGGCAACGTCCATGAGGCAGAGTCTGCCAAACCAAGCCCTGCCCAGCTATCGGCACATCTCCCGATTGATGGTCACCGCCACGTCACGCGTCAGATGAGGGTGATGACGCCAGCCTCACCGAGACGCTGCCACGGTAGGCCCAGCACGAGGGCGTCGAGTTGCTCACGTTGAAGAGATTGCTGCGCCGTGCCGCCCGGTGAGGGCCAATGGAAGCGGCCTTGGTGCAACCGGCGTGCGGCCAGCCAGATGCCCATGCCATCGTGTACCAACACCTTCAAACGCGTGCCGCGCTTGTTGGCAAATAGGTAGGCCGTGTGCGGGTGTGCTGCACCGAACACCGCCACCACCCGCGCCAAAGCCGTCTCAGTGCCTGCACGCATGTCCATGGGCGTGATGGCCAGCCAAACGGCGTCGATGCGAATCACTTGAGCACCGCCGCCGCCCACTGCGCAAAGTGCGCAAAATCGGCCGCTGCGTGCATGGGCCACGTGATGCTCATCGACAGAGGCCCCTTGCGCAGCTCGACCTTGAGCTCGGCCGCAACGGCCTCCGACGTGACACTGGGCAGGCGCAGGGGGATGAACTCTGGCATCGAGGTTGATGGGGCTGGTGTGCAGGGCGGTTGCGGTTCGATGCGCTGGTGGCATCCGGTGCGTGCATGCTCTTTGAGCCAGCGGTGCAGCACATTGGCGTTCATGCCATGGCTGTTGGCCAGGGCCGCGATGGAAGTTCCCGGTTCCAGGCAGGCGGCAACCAGCTCCGCCTTGAAGGCTGGGGTGTAGGTCCGGTGGGTGCGCCGAGCGGTGTATCTCGCAATGTCTGAGTCTTTGAGCATGGTGTGCACGATGGGTTGCGTGCACACGATGTTGCGAGACGGAGAGAGTCACTTCAAGATGGGTTCACCGCGCGCTTACAAAGAATCTGCGCCAGCACATCCCGTGCGCATGTTCAACACAGAGAGTCTCAAATGAAACGCGATCTCCCCACTGCCCTCGCGCAGTCCCTCAACACTGTGACCGTCTCCAATCGCGCTATCGACGTCGGCTACGCGAACACCAAGTTCACCGTCGGCCGCAAGAAGGTGAACGGCGAGTCCGTGATCGTGGCCGACCTCTTTCCATCGATCACGGCCGTGCTGCCTAAGGGAAGGCCTTTCGAGCGCCAGGCCGGCACTCGCGCTTCGGATGGTTGCTTGACCGAGATCGACGGCGTTCTGCACTTTGCCGGCCGCGGCGTGCCGATGCACCTGAAAGGCTCGCAGCCGCGACACGTCCTCACCAACTACTGCATGACGCCCACCTACATGGCCCTCCTGCACGGTGCCATGCACTACATGCTGGAAGACGTTGGCAACCCTCGCGAGCTGGTGATTGAGCACCTTGGTCTGGGACTGCCACTCAACACCCACTATGAATACAAGGAGAAGCTGCGCCAAGCGGTCATCGGAACTCACGTGCTGGGAGGCACAGAAGACCCGCTGGGGGTGCGCACCGTGCGCGTGCTCGATGCGGATGTGATGGTGCAGCCCCTGGGCGCGTTGATGCAATACGGTCTCGTCAACCAGGGAGCCGGGTTGCGCGGCTGGAGCCTGGTGATCGACGTAGGCGGCGGCACCATCGACTACCTCGTCTCGCTCGAGCGCGAGCCGAACCACACACGCTCTGGCGCGCACCCTGAGTCAATGCTTCAGTGCGCCTACGCCGTGGCCCAGCAGATCAACCCCTCCTACCAGAACAATTTCACGGTTATCGAGGCGATCGATTTGGCCATCCGCACGCGCAGCGCGACGGTTCGTATTGCAGGCGAGGACCTGGACATTGCCAACTACAAGGGCGCCATCGACGAAGTTCTGCGCCGCGGCTACGACGCGATGCTCAGCGACGTCGGCGACTTGGCCGACTTCGACACGATCCTGGTATGCGGTGGCGGAGGTTCGGTCTTTTATGACTTCCTCTGCGAAGCGGCACCCGAACTCAAGCGTCGTCTCAAGATCGACCCCGGCTCGGCCTTCTCCAACGTGCGCGGCTTTCAGCTGGCCTCCGAGTTCGTGATGGCTCAGAGGGCGGCCAAATGACTACTCGGCGCGACTCCGTGTCCGGGGGAGACGTGGTGAAAAAGGTCCAAGCCACCAAAAGGTTTCGGGTTTCCCTTCCGCCCGACCACTTTGGCCTGTATGAGCACGTTCTGGCGATCCCTTCGCGCCGACGCGCCAAGGCCGCCCGCGCTCTGATGGTGCTTGGCTTCAAGGTCGAGCAGATGATCCACGCGGGGCTTGTTGACGCCTCCAGCGTGGGCCATCCGGAACCCGTCCAAACGGCAAATGCTTCAAAATCGCCGACCTCCCGCAAGAAGCGCCATGAACCTGATGTGGAGCCTGCGTCGTCTGCAGAAGCCGATGTCGAACTCATGGGCTCCTTGTTTGGCTCGGTGCTCTCAAGGCTCAGATCGTAGGCAACGTCGCACCGACCAGTGCGGTGACTATCCAGGAAGGGCCGGCTTTGCTGGCCCTTGTCATTTCTGCACCGACCACCCCTTGACTTCACTCGGTCTCGTGAGAACCTGATTTCAAACCAAACCAAGGTGCTGAAATGCCCCACCTGACCGAACTTGACATGACCACTGTTGACTTTCGCCAGCACTACACCCCCGATCCTCACTGGCTGCTTGGAACGGTCTTCGGCCGGGATCTGCTCAAGATGCGTCTGCGTCAGGTCGAACCGGGTCTCAAGGTGCCCGAGTGGAAGTACGCCGCGCATCTGGACCCGAAACTGGAGCGAATGGTGGATGACCTCGACCTGCGCGAGAGGGTCAAGCCCAGCACGTTGGGGGAGACGCTCAAGTTCATGACGCTTGCTTCGCGCTCGATGCTTGCCCTGAGCCGTGGCGAGCCTTTGCCCGAATGGCCCTAAGCCTGACATGATGCGTTTTCCGGTGATCGATATCCTTACCTGCGCATTCCAGCGCCGGTGATCAGCCAGATCGGTGCTGTTGCTCTTGGACGCCACTGGTCATGAACACAAGAATCTCGACTCGCCGCCGCCAATGCCACAGCGGAGTGCAGCGGCTAGACTTTAGCTTTCCGACTTGTTGCTGCCTCAGGCCATGCAAGCCTGTATGACTGCAGTGCAGCGATGGACTAAACCGCTCGCGCGGTAATCGCTCCGGCGGTATTGTGGTTATTCGCTCCGCCGCTGGTTCTGCCAAGTTGACGGGTGAGGCAATCCGCCTCGCTCTTCGACAGGAGTTGAACCATGAGCTCACTGACGCCCTCCGTCTCACCGCTGCGCCAACGCATGATCGACGACATGCGCATGCGCAAATTCAACGGCAAGACCCAGATCCACTATATCCGCGCCGTGCGCAGGCTCGCCGCCTATCTCAAACGATCGCCGGACACCGCTACCGCCGAAGACCTTCGGGCCTTCCAGTTGCACATGGTTGAGACCGGCACAGCACCGCCGACCATCAACGCCACGCTCAGTGGCCTGAAGTTCTTCTTCGATGTGACGCTGGGCCACGCCGAGCTGCTGGTCAAGGTGCAGCCCGTGCACCAGCCACGCCCGCTGCCGGTGGTGCTCAGTTGCGACGAGGTCGCCCGCCTGATCGCCGCCGCGCCGAACCCCAAGTACCAGGCGGCGCTGTCTGTGGCCTATGGGGCCGGGCTGCGTGCCAGCGAAGTCTGCGCGTTGAAGGTCACCGATATCGACAGTGAGCGCATGACGCTGCGCGTGGAGCAAGGCAAGGGCCGCAAGGACCGCTACGCCATGCTCTCGCCCGTGCTGCTCGAGCGACTAGGCATCACCGTCGCACGCGAGCATGCCGCGCGCAACCCCACCTGGCATGAGCACCAAGGGCCCGCCCTTCACCGATAGCGTGCCGCTGACGATGCCTTCGATGACGACGCCGCCTTCGCACTCCAGCGTTCCCTCGTATTTGGTGCCGGGCGCGATTCGGTTGACGATCTTCATCGCGACTGGATCGATCACGATGCTTTCATTGTTGGTCTGGTTACTCAAGGCTGTACTCCTTTGCACCGGCGAAGACCTTGCCCTGCTTGACATCGATGCTCTTGATCATGTCGCCGTTGGGCAGCTTTTCGCCAATCTTGAATTGCTTGGGCAGGCGGGTTGCTGTGTCGGTGAACACAGCGTACTTACCGTCTGGTGTGATTGCGAGCAGGCCCTTGCCTTGGGCGGTCGGTTGCGCCGATGCAGCCCTCGGCTCAACCACGGAGGCCGGTGCCGCCTTGCCAGCTGCAGGGGCACTGGGTTGCGGGCCAGCCGGCTTGGGAGTCCTCTCCTCCGTCACATCCAGAATCACGGCTGGTGGCTTTGGCTCGTTGGACGCCTTGGGAGCATCCTTTGACGCCTTGGGGGTCTCGCTACTCGGTGTCTTCGCGCTTTGCGCCACCGGCTCTGCCCGTTTGGTCGACGGCAACGGTGATGGCTCGGCCTTAGGCAGTCCGATCGGCAAGGCCGCGACCTGGTCGGGTTGGGCAGCCGCCGCGGGCGCGCCGATCGGTAGGTCCGCGCTATTGGCCTTGGGCACAGGCCCTTCATGCGTCTGGATGACCAGCAGCTTGTCTTGTGCGCTGGGTTGAAACGGCTCGTCCAGCGTGCGCACGCTCTCGGCCATCTTGAGCACAGGCAACGCAGCAGGCTCTTGTGGAATAGTGGGTGACAGTGATGCCTGTGCGGGCTCGTCCTGGCGCAACAGCACCCCAATCGCAATGCCAGCCAGCGCAAGTGCCAACGCTGCGCCAGCAAGGGTCGTGACGCGGGTCGTTACGCGCGTGGTGCCGCGTGCCTTGAGCACCAGCAGTCTGGAGCGCTTCTTTAGGGTGATGCGGCTCAACAGCGTTGTGGCACCTTGCCACTTTCCATCGCGCCATTGCAGCGTATTGGTGTGGTCGGACGCACTCAGGCCCTGCCCCACTGCCTGGCCCAGGTTCAAAGTGAATGCCTCGCTGACGACAAGACGGGTGATGTCGGCCTGACTCATGGTTCGACGCTTTCGGGTTCGTTGGTTTTTGCTCGGGATTCGCTGGCGCGACGCACTGCATCGGCAATCACGCTTCCCGCCGAATCTTTCGCCGCCTCAGTCGCAGCCCCGGCCGCGGTCACAGATTCAATCCGCCGCTGAGCCACGCGTCGCGTGACACGCGTGGGCTCGTAGAAGTCGCTGACCAGCTGGAAGTCGTCGCTCAACGTCTCCATCGGGTCTTGCTCCCCCGCAGCGCCCGTGAAGACCTCATCGAACTCGTCAACCAGGCCTTGCGCGCTGGCCGCATCTCGGGCCAGCTTGACCGTGGCCATGGCATCGGCGTCACTCGCGGCGTTGACCGACAGTCGCAACAGGTCGAATGGCTGATAGTTGCTGGCCACATTGCTCGCCTTCCACATCTGCAGCTTCAGCGGGACGTGCCGCAGGCCAGCAAAGCGATGCTCGATCATGCGCAGTTGTGCGCTGAGTGTGCGAAAGTTGTTGATCGAGGATGACCGGACCTCGAAGACGCTGAGCAGATCGTCCTGGCCGTCGATCTGCACGACCATCTTTACCTGCCGCCTGCATGCGTTGCCTGCTGCCTGTGCGAACGCGCAGCGCTCCGGCCCAGGACAGGGTACTTGGGTGATTGTCTGCGTGGAGTCGCCCGCAGTGCTCAGGCGGGTATCTGTTCGCCAATCGACGAGCCAACCGCATGAAGGTGCTGGTGCACGACGGCATCGGTGTCTGGCTGGCGGCCCGGCGCCTGAATAGCGGCAA
>NZ_JAVDWE010000033.1:0-9719 GCF_031457235.1 Hydrogenophaga laconesensis | reverse complement strand
GTTCATGCTCATCTTGACGTTGGCGATGTCCACCCCGCTTCCGTCGCTCTTCACGCGTACCTTGACGTTGTAATCCACCACGCGCTTGACGGGGATCAGTATCTTCATGGTGTTTCCCATTTCTTGCTTTCAGACTTTTTCGATGATGATCGCGATGCCCTGGCCGACGCCGATGCACATGGTGCACAGCGCGTAGCGCCCGCCCGTGGTGTGCAGGCGGTTGACCGCGGTGGTCGCCAGCCGCGCACCACTGGCGCCCAGCGGGTGCCCCAGCGCAATCGCGCCACCCCAGGCGTTCACTCGCTCGTCGTCGTCCTTCAGGCCCAGCATGCGCAGCACCGCCAGCCCCTGCGCCGCAAACGCCTCGTTGAGCTCGATCACATCCATCTGCTCCAGCGTCAGGCCGGTGAGCGCCAGCACCTTCTGCGTCGCCGGTGCCGGGCCGATGCCCATCACCCGCGGTGCCACGCCCGCCGTGGCCATGCCCACGATGCGTGCCTTGGGCGTCAGCCCGTTCTTCGCCGCCGTTGCCTCATCGGCCAGCAGCAGCGCACAGGCCCCGTCGTTCACGCCGCTGGCGTTGCCTGCAGTCACCGAGCCTTCGGGCTTGACCACGCCCTTGAGCTTCGCCAGCGCCTCCAGGCTGGTCTCGCGCGGGTGTTCGTCCTTGTTCACCACCAGCGCGTCGCCCTTCTTCTGCGGGATCGTCACCGGCACGATCTCGCGCGCCAGGTGACCCGCCTTCTGCGCGGCCACGGCCTTGAGCTGGCTTGAGAGCGCCATGCGGTCCTGCGCCTCGCGCTCGATCTTGTAGTCCACCGCCACGTTCTCGGCCGTCTCGGGCATGGAGTCCACGCCGTACTGGGCCTTCATCAGCTTGTTGACGAAGCGCCAGCCGATCGTCGTGTCATAGACGGCGTTGGCGCGGCTGAAGGCGGTCTCGGCCTTGGGCGTGACAAAGGGGGCGCGGCTCATGCTCTCCACGCCGCCGGCGATCATGAGGCCGGCCTCACCGGCCTTGATGGCGCGGGCGGCCGAACCCACGGCGTCCAGGCCGGAGCCACAGAGGCGGTTAATCGTGGCACCGGGCACCTCCATGGGCAGGCCGGCGAGCAGGGCGGCCATCCGTGCCACGTTGCGGTTGTCCTCGCCGGCCTGGTTGGCGCAGCCATAGAGCACGTCGACCACCGCAGCCCAGTCGACGTTGGGGTTGCGCTGCATGAGTGCCTTGATGGGCAGGGCGCCGAGGTCGTCGGCACGCACGCTGGACAGGGCACCGCCGTAGCGGCCGAAGGGGGTGCGAATCGCGTCGCAGATGAAGGCTTGGGTCATTGGTGTTCAGACTCCAGCCCGCGTCAACGAGGCAAGCCCAGTCCCCGCAGGGCGATGAGGTTGCGCTGGATCTCGTTGGTGCCGATGCTGATGACCCACATGAGCGAATGACGGAGGTTCTGCTCGATGCGCCCTCTTACGAGCGCTTCGGGTGCATCGGCCGACAAAGTGCCCTGCATACCCAGGATGTCCAGCGCGGACTCGTTGAAGCGCTCCATGAGCTCGCCCGCGTACACCTTGGCCATCGCAGCTTCCCAGGTGGGCTCCTCGCCTCGGGCGTACAGTTTGATGCTGTGCAGCGCCAATTGCCGCGCCGCCTCGATCTGAGCCGCGAACCCACCGATGGCACTTCGCACGAGCGGGTCCTGACGGACCACGGGGCCGTCGGCTTCAGATTCCGAACGCAGCACACCGCAGAACTGCTCGAATTGCCGCGCCATCTTCATGGCAATGCGGCTGCCCACGTAAGCCCGCTCGGTGCCCAGATTCCCTGTGAGCACCTTCCACCCGCCGTTCACCTCGCCAATCATGGCGCTGGCCGGCACCCGGACGTTATCGAGAAAGGTGTTGCAGAACTCGCCGTCGTACATGGTGCGCATGGGGTTGCGTGTGACGCCCGGCGTATTGGACGGCAACACGAACATGCTGATGCCGGCGTGAGCAGGCTTGGCGTCGGGGTCGGTCTTGGCCACCAGCCACATGTAGTCCGCCCAGTAGGTCGTTGTCCAGATCTTCTGGCCATTGATCACCCATTCGTCGCCATCCCGGACCGCCTTGGTCCGGATCGAGGACAGGTCGGAGCCAGAGTCAGGCTCGCTGTACCACATACCATAGCTCGCCTCACCGCGCAGCAACTCCGGCAGGTAGCGCTCCTGTTGTTCGGGCGTGCCGTACTGCATCCAAGCAGCGGCCTGAATCGGAGAGCCGGCACGCGGCGCCTCGGCCCGTTCGAGCTCCTGCATGAAAGCCAAAAGCTCGAACGCGGAGCGCTCCATGCCACCGAACTTTTGCGGCCACGTCAGACCCAGCCAGCCCTTGGCGCCCAATTGACGGGCGAGCTCCTCGTCGTACTCGCGATGGGTGGTGTCGCGGGCTTCGTACGCATGGCGGCGCTCCTTGGGCCAATGCTGGCCCAGCCATTCGCGGACTTCCCGGCGGAATGCGTTGCCAGCCTCACCGAGGTCGAATTCCGGCATCTCGTTATCCTCGTCCAGGTACCGGCGGGCGAGTTCTTCGCGCGCGGGCGCCCCGCCACCGTGGCGGGTCATGTCCAGATGCACGCGCCTGAAGTGGCGCGGCGCCTCGTGCTCCTCCGCATAACCGATCGCACCAAAGGCGTGATGGGTCTCCATGCTGATCTGACGAAGCGTCTCGCTCGCAAAGGCCCATGCGGCCGCTGCGAACGCTGTCCATTCGGGGATATGGCGGTCGAAGTGCTCGGCCGCGTTGTCGAGACTGAGCTGAATGCCCCACAGCGACATCAGGCAGTTGGCCAGCTTGTGCTGGATGGCCTGGAAGCGGCCCACGGCTTGGCCGAATTGGCGCCGCTCCTTCACATAGGCGACCACCATCTCGAAGGCCCGGTCTGCAGCGCCCCAGGCCCTTGCGGCATACGCCAGACGGGAAACCGAAAGGAGTTCTTGCACTCGAGCAGACGCCACCGGTACCACATGGGCAACCGCTTTCGAGAACGTCACGGCATGCAGCCATGGCACGCCAAGCGCTGGCGTCAGGACGGTATTCACGCCGGGGTCGTCAGCCTTGACCAGGCATAGCTCGCCGCCATCGGCAAACACCGCGAAATGCGTGGCAGCGGACGCACCTTCAATGAAGCGAGCCGTTCCAGTGCACAGCCCGCCATCCACGCTGAGCCTGCCCGTGTGGCGGTCGTGGTCCAGCCGACCGAAAGACAGGCAGACCAGCGCGGAGCCATTGGCCACATTCGCCAGCAGCTGATTGACGACGGGATCGTCTTTCAGAACGCCCAGCAGGGTGTTGAGCAGGAACGCATCACGCATCGGCGCCGCGCAGGCCGCGCGACCCAGTTCCTGCTGAACGACCAGCATCTCGCGAAGCCCGCCTTCCATCGGCTCGCTGCCGAGGGCCGTGACGCCTTGATCGGCCAGACCACGCCAGATCGAAACCTGCGCGCCTGCGTCTCCGTTCCTGGCGACTGCGGTCTCGGGAGACCAATGCGAAAGAAGAAAGCCCCGGACAGAGTCTCGGAGCATCTGCCGCTCTTCATCGGATGGCAGTTGATCGGGGGTGACGTGGCTCGTCGAGGACATGAAGCAAATCTCCTGCGGTTAATAGGTACATTGGTAAGACCATTTGATTCTAGCAACTCAATTTCCCTCAGCGCAAGACGACCCTTGAAGCCCGGGGCCTCTTGCTCAAATCTGCCTGTATCGTGCAAAATGGTACTACCAATGCACCTTTTTCAATTTCCACTCCGAAAATTCTTTATGAACCAAGCATCCACCCCGCTCCAAGATATGGGCAGCCTGCAAGGGCGCGTAGCCATCGTCACCGGCTCCGGCAAGAACATCGGCAAGGCCATCGCACTGGCGTTGGCCCGCAGCGGGGCCAACGTGGTCATCAACGGGCATTCCGACATGGCGGCGGTGGAGGCCGTGGTGGAAGAAGCCCGCAGCCTGGGTGTGCAGGCCATGGGGATCAAGGCCGACGTGGGCGACGAAGCCCAGGTGCGCGCCATGGTCGAACAGGCGCAGCAGCAGCTGGGCAAAGTGGACATTGCGGTGTCCAACGTATCCCTCCGGTTGAAGCAACCATTTCTGGAGATCAGCCCCGCGGACTGGCAGCGGGTGATCAACTTCAACCTCAACTCGGCGTTCTACCTGGCGCGAAGCGTCATCCCCGGCATGAAGGCGGCTGGATTCGGCAGGATCATCCACATCTCCGGCGTCGATGGCTTTGCCGGCCACCTGCCGGGCCGCGTGCACAACATTGCCTGCAAAGCGGCTGTGCACGCCATGACAAAAGCCTTGACCACCGAGTTCGCCGAGTTCGGCATCACGGCCAACACGGTGGCACCCGGTCACATCGACACCGAGCGGGACTGGTCCCAGTACGGTCCCCGCGACAGCTGGACAGAGTCACGCCGTCAGCACATTCCGATGAAAAAGATCGGCCGTGTGGACGACGTGGCCGAAGCGTGCGTCTACTTGGCCGGAGACGGCGCGGGCTTCGTCTCAGGCCAGGCCATCCATGTCAACGGCGGCCACTACATGTTCTGAAATGGTCTCGTTCGAAAGTGGAGTCACCGATCCGGATCAGCACAGCAGTCGAGGGGCCTGTGTGAATGTGTCAAGACTCGGCAATGCAGTATCAGTCGACCAGCAACTTCTGAGCGTGGCTGAGATCAGTCGTCAGCTTCAACTGACTCGAGGGCAGGTAAAACAGCTTGTGCTTTCCGGCAGGTTTGGCGAGTATGTGCGCAATGCAGGTGGACACCTACGTGTTAGCAAGCAGAGCGTCTTGAAATTTGACGGCATGCTGCCCACCCCGCTTGGAAAGACGCGTGTTTTGCGCAGAGCGCGAGCGCCAACTGTGAGCGAACTCTTCTGGCTCTATGATCAAGACTTGTAGCCTTGCACTGTTGCTACTCCTCAACTGCAGCGACTTCTTAGATCAAGTTCCACGCGCGGGCTGATCGCTCACAGGCGTCGCGAGACTTGGGATCAATTCATCCAGGCCACATCAACTCTCATTGAGTGCCTTGATTTCGTTGGAATTTCACGGGTGCCTCCCCGCCTCAGCATCTGAATAAAGCAAGGGCACACCAACTAGCGGCGCGCAAAGGTGATCGCTTAAGGGCACGCGCAATTGAGACCGATTGACGCAGGCTGTGTCACGGCAGTTCTTGGCTTCAATGCGCTTTGCTCGAGGGACTGCATGCGCTGCAAAGCACTAGCGCAATGAGCACGGGAAAATGAGTAGCCGCCTGCCAGATCCGCAAATGGCGCAAGCGGATAGCCGATGACACCATGATCATCTACAACCACTACGCGTTGCCCTGTCAGGACGTGCTGCCGCGTGCCAGCGCAATGAATGCGAAATAGGCTTCTTCAAACCAAGGAGCATTCTCAGGGCGTACATCCACTTCTTCGATGCGCCATTCGTCTGCGCAGCCTAGCGAGAGCGCAATCATCCGTTCCCTTGCGTTTACTTGGTCCTCGGTGGACGCAGGAAATGCTGCAAAGGCATCGTAGAAGAGTTCTTGAGGGCGAAGTATCTTACGAGAGCCATTGGTTAGATGTTAGCCCTATTGGCTGTACACCACCGCTCCGGCCGAGCAGGTTCAGGCTTGCAGCCCTTCAGTTACCACATTGGGCTTCTATCGCTGTAGCCGGGCAGCCGCGGAAGATCTCGCGGCGTACACGACAGCATCAAGAATTTTTTGCTTGCTAAGACGGCTGGCATTTCCAAGTAGTGTCTGTTTGTACTGAATAGATTTGCTCTGCTGATCGCCTTTAGGCTCACGGCGTGTTCTGGTCGTAGAGCCAGAACATTTCGCTGTACCAAGTGCGAACACGGCGTGATATTTTTCCAGCCTCGGTCTCTCGCTGGAACGTGGCCACAGCCTGCGCGCGAACTCTGAAGTGGCCTCGCGCATCGCGCTCGGCAGTGCCGAAGGCGCCAGAGCGGACAAGGCGTCTTACTTGCACCTTTCGCATCTGCAGCAGTTCGCCGACCTCTCTCACGCTCAGCAGGGTACCAACGCAAGTTACCGACACCCCTTGTAAAGCTTTGCTTGAGTCGCTCAACACCCAGGCCCCCTCGCCACGGTCTCGGACAGCAGGGCCTGGATCTCCTGCTCGGAGTAGTCGAACTCGCGCAGTACCTCCACGGTATCCTGCCCCAGCAGCGGCGCATAGTGCCGGTGCTCAGGCACTGAATGCGACCACTCCGTCGGTATGCCGATGTCGAGCATCTCCCCTTCGCTCGGATGCGCCACGCGTTGGAGGTATCCTGTCTGCAACAGATGGGGGTCGCTAAGGATGTCGTCGATGCTGTACATCCGTGCCGCCGGAATGTCGGCCTCGTCCAATAGGCCCAGCCAAGCGTCGGTGCTGCGTGTGCGGAAGATGTCGCCTAGGAAACCGTAGACGTGCTCGATGTGCTCCAGCCGCTGCCCCTGGCTGGAGAACCTCGGGTCGTTTAGGAAGATGTCAGGCTGGCCGATGGCGGCCAGGAAGTTGCGCCAGTGCTTGTCGTTGTAGACAAGCACGCAGATGTGTCCATCGCTCGTCTCGTAGGGGCGCCGGTCGCGCGCCAGGCTGCGCTGATATCCCGCTGGTGCGGTGCTGGGTTCGTACAGGCGCCCGGCCAGATGCTCGCCCAGCACGATGGAGAGCATGCCTTCGAACATGGGCACGTCCACCCGCTGCCCGATGCCCGTGCGCTCGCGGAAGAACAGGGCGGCGGTGATGGCGTTGCACAGCTGAAGGCCTACCACACGGTCCACCAGCACCATGGGCGCATACCTCGGCTTGTCGCCCGAAGCGGTGCCCGACAACCATGGGATGCCGCACATCCCCTGGATCAGATCGTCGTAGGCGGGTTTCGCCGCGTACGGGCCGCGCTGGCTGAATCCGTAGGCGCCTGCGTAGATGATCTTCGGAGAGACCTGCTTCACATCGTCGTAGCCCAGGCCCAACCGTGCCATGGCCTGCGGCCGGATGTTGTAGAGCAGCACATCCGAACCCGATGCCATCCGCAGCAGCGCTTCCCTGCCCGCCGGCCTTTTCAGATCGAGGACGACGGAGCGCTTGTTCCGGTTGGTCGTCAGATAGAAATGCCCCATGCCCGGATTGCGCATGGGGCCGGCCTGTCGCATCACGTCGCCACCGGGCGGTTCGATCTTGATCACGTCGGCACCCAGATCGGCCAGCTGTTGGCTCGCGTAGGGGCCCATGATCACGCTCGACAGATCGAGCACCCGGATGCCTGTCAGAGGACCACTCATGTTCAGTCGACCTTCGCGCCGGAGAGTTTGACGACCTTTGCCCATTTTTCGTACTCGACGTTCATGAACGTCTTGAATTCGACGGGTGTGAGGGTCCACGGCTCGTAGGCCATGCCACGGATCGCCTGCTGGAGTTCCGGCATCTGCATTGCCTTAAGCGCGGCCTGGTAGAGCCTGTCGACCAGCGCCGGAGGCAATTTCGCGGGCGCCACGAGGCCGAACCACAGGTCGCTGCCCGCCTCGTCGAAGCCGGGCACGCCCGACTCGCGCATGGTGGGCACGTCGGGCAGGTAGCTACTGCGTTTCGCGCTGGTCACCGCCAGCGGCTTGACATAGCCCGCCCGGATCTGGGGCAGTGCGGTGATGGGAATATCGAACATGGCCGACACCGTTCCTGCCATCACGTCCACCAGGGCGGGTGCGCTGCCCTTGTACGGAATGTGATCCAGCCGGGCACCGGTAAGCGATTTGAGCAGCTCGCCTGAGAGGTGATTGGTCGCGCCATTGCCACCCGAGGCGTAGTTCGCCTTCACGTCGCTGCGTTTGCTCCAGGCCACGAACTCGGCCACGTTGTTTACGGGCACCTTGGGGTTGACCACCAGCACGTTGGTGTAGGAGACGACGGGTGTGATGGGCGTGAGATCGCTGCGGGGATCATAGGGATGGCGCGGGTAGAGGTGCGGGTTGATGGCGGTGGTGCCCGTGTGCGCCATGCCGATGACGTAACCATCGGGGGCCGCCTTGGCCACGGCGTCGATGCCAATGCTGCCGCCTGCACCGGGGCGGTTGTCGACGATGATGGACTGGCCCAGCACCTCACCCATGCTCTTGGCCAGCGAGCGGGCCAGCCCATCGGTCGGTCCTCCGGCCGAGAAGGGAACGATCATGCGAATGGGTTTGGAAGGGTAGTCCTGCGCGGTGGCAGCCAGTGGCGCGATGAGCAGGCATCCGCCCAGGAAGTATCTCAGCAAGGTTCGGAAGGGGGTCATGGTCTTGTCTCCTTTTATGTCAATCCAGTACCGGTTCAGATGGCGTTCCCTCATGCGTCCATGGCGGCTCCTTTCGATCGGGTTGCCCTTGCCGCTCAGGCATGTTCGCGGAGCAGTTCGCGGGCGACGATGAGCTGCATGATTTGGCTGCTGCCCTCATAGATGCGGAGCAGGCGTGCATCGCGGTAGAGGCGTTCGATGGCGTATTCCTTGATGTAGCCATTGCCCCCATGGACCTGCAGCATGCGATCCGCGATGCGGCCGGCGGCCTCAGTCGCGTAGTACTTGCAGCATGCGGCCTCTTTGGTGGTTTTGTGTCCGGCGTCCTTCTCTCGCGCGGCCTTCTCGACCATGGCGCGCGCCGCGAAGAGTTCCGTCTGGCTCTCGGCCAGCATTGACTGGATCATCTGGAAATTCGCGATCGGCTGACCAAACTGCTTGCGCTCCATTGCGTAGCGTGTGCCTTCGTCCAGCAGTCGTGCGCAGAGCCCCGTCGCCACGGCCGCCATGTGCAGGCGGGCGTGGTCCAGCGACATCATGGCGTTGCGGAACCCAGTGCCCTCTGTGCCAAGCATGGCGCTGGCGGGGACGCGACAGTTCTCGAAGATCACATCCGATTCGTGTGAGCCGGCGAAGCCCATCTTCTTGTAAGGCTGCGCGACGGTGATGCCGGGCGTCTCGCGGTCCACAAGAAACGCGGAGATACCTCTGGACCCTGCCTCCTTCGGCGCCGTGCGGGCGAACACAGTGAACACCCCGGCGTGTATTGCGTTGGTGATGAAGCGCTTGGTGCCGTTGATGACGTAGTGGTCACCATCGCGGACGGCTTTGGTCGTGAGTGAGGCCGAATCGGATCCCGAGTCCGGTTCGGTCAAGCAGAACGAAGCCATCATCTCCCCGGTCGCCAGCCTGGGAAGGTATTTGCGCTTCTGCTCCTCGGTGCCTTCGTTGACGATGCCCAGGGTTCCCACACCGTTGGTGGTCCCGAAGTAGGAGCGGAAGGCGGGCTGCGCGTAGGCGATCTCGAAAACGACGCTCGCCTCCTCGAACATACTGAGTCCAAGGCCTCCGTATTCTTCGGGGATGGTCATGCCGAAAAGGCCCAGTTCCTGGAGTCCTTTCACGACGTGGGCAGGAATCTCCTGGGTTTCTTCAACCGTTGTTTCTGCCGGCAGCAGTACGTCGCGCGTGAATCGGCGGGCGGCATCGACCAGGAGTTCCAGGGTTTGTTCGCGGTCTGTCATGGTGTCTCGTTGGAGTGGTTGGAAAAAAGCTCAGGCGGCCTTGACGAGTTCGGGCACGGCCTCGAAGAGATCGGCCTCCAGGCCGTAGTCGGCCACGGAGAAGATCGGGGCCTCGGGGTCCTTGTTGATCGCCACGATCACCTTGGAGTCCTTCATGCCGGCCAG
>NZ_JAVDWE010000032.1:0-15403 GCF_031457235.1 Hydrogenophaga laconesensis | reverse complement strand
CAGGCAGCGGGCCTCGGCCCGCTGCCTGTTCAAGCTTCAAACTGGGGAAAATTCAACCGGCCAATACGGGGAGTATTCATCCGGCGGTGACACCACCGAGCGGACCTCGCGCTCGGCGGTCTCGGCCTTGAGCAACTGGGACAGGATGGGCTGGGCAGCCGTGAAGGCCGGTGCGCCTTGCTCGGCCAGCTCAGAGACGGCCTGGGCCATCCCATGCATCTTGAGCTCGCGCAGCATGATCACGACAGCAGCGATGGCGGGGTCATGACGCATGGCGAGCCTCCCGCAGGCGGTCGTAGCGCACGACGTTGGACTGCGGCTCCACCACCAGGCGCAGCGCCTGCGGCGCGGTGACCGCGCGCACCGCGCCCTTGCCATCCAGCAAGCGGTGCAACACGTTGAGCACGTGAGTCTTGGTGGGTGCGCCCGCCTCCAGGGCGAGCTCCACAGCGGCCAGAACGGCCTGCTCGTCGTGGTGCAGCACCAGAGCCAGGATCTCCACCATCTCCCGATCCCCGCCGGGCTGCTTGAGCAGTGCGGCCTGCAGCCGCTTGAACCCAGTGGGCAACTGCTCGAAGGGCGCGCCGTTGCGCAAGGCCCCGGGCTTGCGTTGCAGCACCGCCAGGTAGTGGCGCCAGTCGTAGACGGTCTGGCCCAGGCCGTGGTGATGGCGCTCGATGATGCGCGGGTGCTCGCAGATCAAGCGCCCCTCTGCACACACGACGATCCGCTCGGCATACACGCGCAGGCTCACCGGCCGGTTGGCGTAGGAGGCCGGCACGCTGTAGCGGTTGCGCTCGAAGTGCACCAGGCAGGTGGGGGAGACGCGCTTGGTGTGGTCCACAAAGCCGTCGAAGGGGCGTGGCATGGGCATGAGCTGCGAGCGCTCGCGCTCCCACGCCTGGGCCACGGTGCCACCCAGGCGGCTGTGATCGATCTCGTGCCACAGCGCCTGGCAGCGCTGCAGCAGCCAGGCGTTGAGATCTGCGAGCGAGGCAAACGCCGGCGCCGATTGCCACAGGCGGTGGCGGGCATCGCGCACGTTCTTCTCGATCTGCCCCTTCTCCCAGCCCGCTGCCGGGTTGCAGAACTCGGGCTCGAACAGGTAGTGGCTGACCATGGCACCAAAGCGTGCGTTGACATCGCGCTTCTTGCCCTTGTGCACCCGATCCACCGCGGTGCGCATGTTGTCGTAGATGCCCCGCCGGGGCACGCCGCCGAGCACCTCGAAGGCGTGGTTGTGGGCGTCGAACAGCATCTCGTGCGTCTGCAGCGGGTAGGCGCGCAGGTAGAACGCGCGACTGTGGCTGAGCTTGAAGTGCGCCACCTGCAGCTTGGTGCGGGTGCCGGCGATCACCGCCCAGTCCTCGCTCCAGTCGAACTGGAACGCCTCGCCGGGCTCGAAGCTCAGCGGCACGAAGGTGCCACGCCCGGTGATCTGCTGCTCGATCTGGCGCTGCGCATGCCAGGCCCGTGCAAAGGCAGCCACGCGGTTGTACGAGCCGCTGTAGCCCAGGGCCTGCAGATCAGCGCACATCTGCTTGAGGGTGCGCCGCTGCTTGCGCGAGCGTGTGGACTCGGTCTTGAGCCAGGCGGCCAGCTTGGCGGCAAAGGGATCGAGCTTGCTCACGCTGCGCCGCCCGGCGTAGCGGGGTTCGACCGTCTCGGCGCGCAGGTACTTGCGAATCGTGTTGCGAGACAGGCCGCTGCGGCGGGAGATCTCGCGGATGGACAACTGCTCTCGCAGCGCCCACCGCCTGATGACACTCAGTGTTGCCACGTCTATCACTCCTCATCTCCTGCTGCACACAAAAGCAGCAGGCTAGGGTTAGTACGTGGGTCAGTTCTGGATGGAAATCCCCTGACTTACTGGGTCACTTCTAGGTGGAAATCAACAGGGTTGGGTCAGCGGGAGGTTCTGGGAGGGGCCTATTGGCTCAACGTCCTGGGGCGCCTACAAAAACGTAAAGATCACCTTCCGGGTCGTCCTGGATATCGGGGGGTGATGCCATGCACCCCATACATGGAAGCGCGTGTCTCGGCGCCAATGGAAAGGCGCGTAAGTGTTTTCCCAATCAACCCAGTGCAGATCTCGGAGCTCGGGGTGTCCTAGCACGCCACAGGAAGATGGTCGTCCCTTATGCCTGTAGAGATTGCGGGTCATGGCACCTTACGCCCGCGGAACGATACACACCCAATCACTTTTGCGCCTGCTGCAACAAGCAGGCGTACGAGACAGAGGACTTCGCGCGACTGCGCGCAGAGTTGCGAGAGAACGAAGGATCTGCGCCACTACGGGTTTACGAATGCCCCTATGGAGATGGCTGGCACATGACCAGTAGACGCTGAATTCAACGGCGATGGAGCTGCGGGGACGCTTCCCCGCAGTTTTGTCTTCTTCGGCCACGCCGGCGCTATCCGAATGCAGGCGCAGCGACGGCTGCGAGGCAGGCAGCCTAGCAAACACATCGATGAAGAAGGCTAAGTACAGCCAACGCTGCCAAGTCGAGACGTGCATGAAATCACTGGGTTGGGCTGCTCGACCAAGAACAGCCGGTTGAACCGGTCCAGCAGGCATTGCATTGACATCGCCGATTTCAAGAATCGAAAAAACGTCAATGCTTCAATGCCCTGTAGTTCAACATTTGAACGGCGTTCTCCGATTCTAGCAGTGCGAACCGTCGCCCATGCACGCAAGCGCGCAAGCGCGCAAGCGCGCAAGCGCGCATCGTAAAAATCTGGTGTCCCGATATTTTCCACCCGTCGGGACCGGCGGACATCGGCGAATTCTAGGCTTTGCTGATGTCAATTGATTGACTTTTTCATGAGTATTTAGTCAGAAGTCCTTATTTGCTCGTCTTGTAGCACTTCTCTGGCGCGGCGCACCGGCCGGCAACGAGTGGCCGGCAGCTTGCTCATCGGCGAGGCATGGCGACCTTCTGCGCAGTCCGCTGGCTTAGTGCGCTCGGATCAATCAACACTCGTTCGATGGGAAGAATTACCGAGCTAAGGCAGTTCCAAATTCAAGCTCCACGCAAGAGCCTCAATGACGTGAGAATAAAGAAATTGTCACCTCACTGCCAGCAATGCAACAGATTGGGATTTTTAGAATTTCTCGCCCCTTTTAGAGAATTCAAAAAATTACCTTCATGTTCAATTATTTGCGGCGAATGGCATGTGCCGAATCGCCAGAGTTCTCTGCGCTCGCAGGAACACGCAGTGCACTTCTTCCACTCCCCTCATTCGTGCCTTACCTGCGATCTGAGAGCCGTAGCCGGGTCTGTAAATGGAGTCGCGTATGACGGCTCGTCTTCCCGCCGTTCGGGGAACGATCATCAATCTGTGTTCGGCCCTTTGGCTTCTTGCGGCTCTGAACCAGCCGTTTTGGTCTGCGCTGTGGGATTCCGTTGGCGGCTGGCAGGCCTCGCGCGCTGGATTCCTCGTCACCTTGCCGTTGTTCGCACTTGTCTGGGTCTGGACAGTTCTCGAACTGCTGACGTGGGGTCGAGCTGCCAAGCCGGTTCTTGGCATCGTGCTGGTTCTGTCCGCCGCGGTGGCCTTTTTCATGCACCGCTACGGTATCTCGTTCGACCGAGGTATGTTCACAAACGTCATGGAAACCGACCCTGCTGAGGCTCGCGAACTCATTAGCGGCAGCATGGTTTTATGGATCCTCGGGCTTGGTGTCGCGCCGGCCATGGTGATCGCTATGTGGCCGCGCGCGCAGCAAAGCATAGTCGGTACGTTGACCGAAAAGTTGCTCACGCTCTCAGGCCTGATGCTTGTGGCCGGTGCGATCCTGGTCCTCCAGAGTGGTGCCTACATCTCTCTGTTTCGCAGCCATCGGGATTTGCGTCTGCAGCTCGTGCCGACGAACTACCTCTCCGCAGCGCACAGTTACGCGAAGGTCAAACTAAAGCCAAAACGAGAAATCGAGCAGATTTCGCTCGGAGCAACTCGAGTTGCAAGCGATCCATCGAGTCAGCACCCGATGGTGCTGGTGTTGGTTGTCGGAGAGACCATGCGTGCAGCTAACCTGTCCGTGAACGGCTACGAACGCGAGACGACCCCGCTGCTCGCGGCCCGCCAGAATCTTGTCAACTTTGGACGTACCGAATCGTGCGGTACAGCTACAGCTGTGTCGCTCCCTTGTATGTTCCTAGATGTGGGAAGAGGAGGCTACGAGGACGGCATGGCCTTCCGGCGCGAGAGCCTCTTGGATGTGCTACAGCGCGCCGGCATGGACGTCTGGTGGTTGAGCAACAACTCCGGGTGCAAGGGAGTGTGCGATCGCGTGCAAGTTGTGGACGTACCAGCAACCTTGCCGGGGGATGCGTGTGGACCGGGTGGGTGCCAGGACGACGTCCTCGTTAGTGCCCTGCAGGAGCGATTGGACAACGTTCAACGCGACACCGTGGTGGTGGTGCACATGAAAGGTCAGCATGGGCCGTCCTACTACCTGCGCTATCCACCTGCGTTTGAACGCTATCGCCCCGCCTGCCAGGACAACGCCCTTGACCGGTGCGGCCCTGAGCAGGTGGTCAATGCATACGACAACGCCGTTTCGTACTCCGACTACATCTTGGACAGGATCATCATGGCATTGCAAAGTCAGGCTGATCGGATCGACTCGTCGATGATTTTCGTTTCTGACCACGGCGAGTCGCTGGGTGAGAAGGGCGTATTTCTGCACGGTATGCCGTACAGCTTCGCGCCCACGGTCCAGAAGCAGGTCCCCTTCATGGCATGGCTGCCAAAGGCCACCCAGGACCGACTGGGGATCGACGCAAACTGTCTGGTTTCGCGTAGGGACCAGCTGTCGCACGACAACCTTTATCACTCAATCCTTGGACTGACCTCGACGCAGGCGTCAACCTACCGTAACGACCGTGACGTCTTCTCATCCTGCCGCACCGGCCCAGTCGTTGGAGGAAATCCAAAAAGAGAGAGGCAATGACCCAACCACTGGGCAATGCTCAGCGGCTATCGTCTACATTCGCCCACGGCAATCGTTGAAGCATCGCAGCTTGTTACCCGAAGCGGCCTTAAGTGTTGGCGGGACGCGCTGACAGGACACTGGTCGAGCGCACCTAAGATCAGGTCGATGAGATCCACGCCGCGTTCAGATATCTCGAGCGCGCGCATTTGCGTGGACAAGCGTCATGTTCGCGCACATGTGCGAATGCAGCTCTGAGGCGTCAAGGGCAGCGCCTCCGGAGACTGTGGGCCACGAGTTGAGTATCGCGCCATCGAAGACCATAGGTTGTTGGCCGACCTGCCCGCAGATATTGATACCACGATACCGAGAGGCCCCTAAAGCTCTTGCTCCGAGACGCAAATCTCAGCGTCACCACCTGGAAACTCGGTCGAAATTGCGCCGTCGTGCCTAGAGGCCTGGCCGATGAGATCTTGAGCGTTACCACAATCTGGCACCGCGCGCGCCAACGCTGCTATTGGTACTCCGACTAGTCCTGAAGGCACCTTGCTCAGTGCAGTAGCCGGTGCTGTGCCCGCTGCTCTGGCAGGTGCGGCTCCCGGCCCGCCAAGATAACAAAAGCGTCATCGCCATGACGGTTGCCAAGCGAATTGGCTTTCTATACTTGCCTGTAAGAGACCAGATCAGAACACCACCAGAGATCGTCCGCCCATGACTACCGACCTTTGCGGCCCTCTTGAGGATCCGGAGGCGTTGACGATCGCTCGTTAACTTTGGATAAATGGTGGCTCGGCCACCTCTGAGTCCTGCTGGTTCACAGAAAGGAGCTACCAATGAGCTTGTGGAAGACCCTGCTTGGAGGTCACCATGGCAGCCGTCACGGAAGTTACGGCCATGGCGCGCCATCGCGCGACAGCAACCGCCCCGTGAGCGAACCTGCCGTAGCCGGAGTCGCGTGCCCGGCGTGTCGCGAAGCCAACGCAAACGGCGCGCGATTCTGTCAAAACTGCGGTACGTCGCTGCGTCCCAAAGCGTGCGTGCAGTGTGGAGCGACTATGGTCATGAACGCGAAGTTCTGCGGGCAGTGCGGAACTCAAGCACCTTAACGCCGCGGCCAGGGAAACGCGGCGATGGTTCGCCGCGGTGGCAGTTTTTTCCCATTTCTCCGGCGGCCCCTGAGCCTGCCCGATATCTCCAACATGACCAAATCGCTTCAGCAGATCCATACGCAATTGCCACGTTGGGCCGATCAATGGCTGGATACCATTGTCATTCTCACTCAGATCGCAGCTGTGACGCTCGTTGCTTGGCTGCTCATGCGTTTGGTCAGGCATTTGACCAAACGCATGGCTGCCAAGTATGGACTCCCCCCTCTAGTTGTCCTGCTGCCGCGGCGCGCCATCAACATCGCCATTGGCGCAGGCGCCTTTTTCTTGTCGCTGCAACGCCTCGGCGTGTCAGGCCCAGTGCTTTGGACAGCCTTTACCGGCTTCGTCACCGTGGGGGCTGTAGCCTTCTTTGCGGCTTGGAGCGTCTTATCCAACCTCTTCTGCACGCTGCTTATTTTCGTAACTGGTGCGTTTCGCCATGGCGACATAGTCGAACTTCTAGAATCAGGCGACAAACCCGGCTACAAAGGCCACGTCGTCGACATCAACCTCGTCTACACGACACTGCAGGACGCCACCCCAGATAGCGGAGGGGCCCTGCTTCAGATACCCAATAGCCTCTTCTTCCAGCGCGCCCTCAGGCGTTGGCGGTAAGCCGTTGGCTCGCAGTCCTTGCTAGTTGCGATGAAGGTAATTTCGCCACTCCGTGGTCAGTAGGGAAAGTCTGCACAACACCTGCAGGCGCGGGAGTTGTCATGCGCGATTTCAGATGACGGCAGCATTGGTCTGCCATAGGTGGGTTGCTGGACGATTTCGCCGCGACGGGCGACCTTGTAGCAGCATGCAGAGGCACTATCCATAGACAGCGCAAACAGCATGTGTAGCTGCGCCGTGTTCTTGAGCAGCCCGCGATAGCGCACCTTCACGTGCCCGAACCGGCGCCTCAGTGCCGGGAACAGGGTTCGACCTTGGACCGGATGCGCGCCTTGACCTGCTCCGCTTGTCCTTGGGCGTGGTTGGCCGCTGTACACACCAAGCTGTGCACAAAACCCGAGTTCGCGTCGACCCCAATGTGCCCTTCATCCTGACGTACCACTGGTCGCCCTTATTTGTCTGGTGCATCTCGGGATAACGGTCGCCACGGTTGTTCTTGGCCGACCTCGGCGCTTCGATCAGCGTAGCATCGACCATGGTGCCGCTTTTGAGCTGGAGTCCGCTGGTCATCAGCGTGGCAATGCCGGTGGCCAGGATCTACAAACTCAGGTTTGGGGCTTCGAGCAGGTTACGGAACCGAAGAATGGTGCTCTCGTCGGGCAAGCTGTCTTCGCCCGCATCCGTACCCAAGAACTCCTGGAACAGCGCCATGTCATACCTCGCCTCTTCCATAGCCGGGTCCGAAAGGTGGAACCACTACTGGATGGAATGAATACGCAGCAAGGTCTCAATGGAAAACGGCGTGCGCCCGCCTTTGGCGCCGGGTATCGGCGCGATCGGGCGATCAACGAGATCAGCTCTCGGCACACGGCACCACAGGCCCATCTCGTCCAGGAACTCGCGCTTGCGCGCCCTCTTCGTATCTCGCTCAAAACCGCTCTCGCACAGCAACCCACGCGCAAGCATTCAAAGCAGGGGGGTAAATCATCCACGGAGGGGTGATCTCGTTTTCGATGCCTGGATTTACTGCGGAGTCCGAGGGTAAACCCCATCACATCCAGGCGCACGTGGACACTTGACCCCATGACCGCCCGCCGGCCAATTCCCTCGGCCACTCGGGAGGGGCCATGTCAGGCTTTCATCAGCGCTTCGTCGGTACGACTGCATTCCCAAAGAACCTCACGGACATCGATGTCGGCCTTTGCTTTCGTCTTTCTACCGACGACGTCAAAGCGATCAAAGAGAAATACAAGGATCGCGCGCTTGGCCCTGCCGTGCTTCTTGTTTTCCTGCGGGCTTCCGGTCGATCGCTCGAGAAGCTCACCGCCGTCCCCTACATCGTCCTGAAGTACCTGTGCGCCGAGCTCGACATCAACGAGCGCCAGATCGCGACCCTCCGATCTCTCTATCAGCGCGCCGCCACCCTCACTGAGCACCGGAAATGGGTCCTTGAACATGCGGGCCTGCGAGACCCGGCGCAGAAGGACCTCGACGAACTGGAGGCTGCTCTCAGGGCGATTTTAGCCACCACCATCACCGCTGACGATCTGCGCAAACGCGCCGAGGTGTGGCTGCTTGAGCATCACCTCCTCATTCCCAGCGAGCGGGTCGTTCGCAGCATCACACACAAGGCCTCCGAAGCCGAAGTTGCAGTGGCCATCGAGGTTGTGCACACCAAGATTCCGGTTCCGCAACTGCGCAACGCCATTTCCGCCGTCTTCGGCGCACGCAAGGGTCGCAACGGCGGGACCATCCTTGAATGGTTGAAGGAAGCGCCCGGCAAGCACGGCCTGAAGTCGCTCAAGGAAGCCAGTCAGAAGATCACCTACCTGAAAGCGCTTGGCGTGCACGACTGGGATATCTCCGCCATCGGTGGTGACCGCATTCGCGCCTATGCCCGCGCCGTGATACATAGGCCACCGAGCGTGACGCGTCTGCTCGCCGAGAACACGCAGGCCCTCGAACTCTCATGCTTCCTGAGGGCCACGCTGCTCGAGTTCACCGACAACCTGTTCTATATCGGCGGCCGCCAGATCAATCGGATGATCGGGCATGGACGAAATCGCGTGCAGTCGACACGCGCAAAGTCGGCAACCGAGTATGCGCAGCGCGAGACGCAGGTGCGCGCGCTATTGCATTCCAAGAACACGACCGACCGCCACAAGGTCGAGGCTCTGCAGGCCATGTACCCGGAGGATGCGCCATCGAACAGCCTCTCCGGCTCTGCGGTCGTGCGTGACTACCTGGCCGGCGAGCGGCTGGCAATGGGCGCTGTGCTTCAAGCTTTCAACGGCATCGCCATCATGGGACCTGATGGTGATGACGCACTGGCCCAGGCCCAAGCCTTGCGCGACGTCCAGCAGCAAGGGGCCAGAGAACTTCCAGAGGGCTTCGACGCATCCATCACCTCCAAGGTCTGGCACGACCTGATCAACGGGCCCGACCGCAAGCGCGCACTCGGTGCGCTGCAGGCATCGACTGCGATGGCCATCCACAAAGGGCTGCGCGGCGGAACTCTCTGGATCGATCACAGCTGGAAGCACCGCAACCGCGAGGACTTCCTGATCCCCCACGACGAGTGGGAACGCGATCGCAAAAAACTCATCGGCGCGATGGGGCTGTTCTCCGACCCGAAGCTGTACCTCAAACGCGTGCGCCACAACGTCGACAGTGGCCTGCAGGCGGTATCGGAAGCGCTCAAGGCTGGCAAGCTTGAGATCAACCAGGAGCGCAACGTCAGCCTGCCCCGCCTGTCACCACAAGACATCGATCTTCAGGTGACGCGCAGCCGTGATGCCATCTTCAAGATCATCGGTCAGGAGCGGATCGAGAACATCGTCATCGAGGTCGACGCCAAGAGCAACTTCAGCGAGGCGTTGCTCGGGCGCAGGGCCAAGACCGTATCGGAGCTGATCGCGCTGTACGGTGGCATTTTCGCGATGGGCACCGAGAACGACGCCGCCGGCGTCGCAGCCATGATCCCTGGCGTTGAGGTGTCGCACATCGCCGCTGCAATGCGGACGTTGGAAAACGCTGAACGGGTGCGACAGGCCAGCGAGCGGGTGCTGGTCTTCCAGATGGAGCACGCGATCGCCGCGCTCTGGGGCAAAGGCGATAAAGGCTCCTCCGACATGATGGCTCTGGACGCGAGCAACCGCCTCTTCAACGCCCGCGTCGATCCCTGGCGACGCACTTTTGCAGTGGGCCTCTACACCCACGTGCTCAACTCGTACGGCGTCTTCTACGACCAGCCGATCGTGCTCAACACCCGCCAGGCCGCCGCAGCGGTGCACGGCGCCCATTGGTACAACACAAAGCAACCAACTGATCGGCGTCTGGCCTGGCTGGCGGTGGACACCCACGGCTACACCAACGTAGCCATGGCCACGGCGAAGCTGTGCGGCTTCGATTTGTGCCCGCAGTTGCGCAACCTCTCCGAGCGCAAGTTGATGTTGCTGCACGGAATGGAACTGCCCGAGAACATGGAGCGCCTCAATGTGAAAATCGTGACTGAGAAGTCGATCCTCGAAGGCTGGGATCAGGCGATGCGGGTGATTGCGTCGATCCACACCGGGCGTGTCTCCCCAAAGGATCTACTGGAACGGCTCGGATCCAATGCTTCTGGCTCGCCGGTCTTCAAGGCCTTGGACAGCCTGGGCCGGCTGTTGCGCACGGTCTTCCTGTGCGACTACTTCGCCAACGAGAGCTTCCGCCGCGAAATCCACACCTTGCTCAACCGCGGCGAGTCGGTACACCAGCTCCAGCGCTCTATCTACTTCGGTCGGATCGCGCCAAGCCGTGGCCGCCGTGAGGACGAAATGGCCGCCATCAGCGGTTGCCACGCGTTGCTGACAAACGTTGTGATCGCCTGGAACACGCACAGGATGCAGGAGGTGGTTGACCGGTTTGCAAAAGACAAGCACCCGATCGACGACGACTGGCTGGCGCACATGGGGCCGGTCCACTTCAGCGGTATCAACTTCCGCGGAACCATGGACTTCACGGTCACGCCCTACGCAGATGCTCTGCTGGACCGGGTTACGCGCCGTCGTCAGGCTGCTGGCTGATGCGCGGCAGGAAGGGCCGACCGCAAAAATCCGCAGCTGAAATGACTTGCCCAAAAATTGAGCGGCGCGCAATCGAGGGCTAAGCTGTTGATTTTGTTTGGGTCTGATGAGTCCGACCGCAAAAATCTGCAGCTGAAATGATGGTGCTCGAAAATTAAGCACGCAACCGGTAGTGGTGCGGGGTTCTTGCGCATCGGCTTTGGCGCTGGCAAGCTGACGCGGTCCGCAGCGCGTCGGCGCCGATGCCTCTATCAGGAGAACTACCTTCATGATCGACAAGCCTTTGCCCCCACCCCCCGGCTACGCCAGCTGGCTCGACTATGCAGTCGAATGTTTCAGCACCCGTGACCCTTGGCTCGATAGTGTCTTCGCAGGCATGTTCGATCCGTCCGTGCCGGAGCTTGATCGGGAGCAGATCCGCGAATCCGCGCGGATCGAGCTTTGTGCATTGCGCAAGGCCGCTGCGGGGTCATGAACGCCGGTCGCGTCCCGCGAACGCTGCATCCATCTGCCGCGCCCGCTTCACCTCATCGCCATGCAGGTAGATCGAGGTGGTCTGGATCGAGGCGTGCCGCAGGTTGTCCCGCACGGTGGTCAGTTCCGCACCGCGCGCCAGCGCGTGCGTCGCGTGCGTGTGGCGCATCCAGTGCGGGCTGGCGCGTCGTAGCTTGTCAGCGGTCATCGGGCTGTCGGCTTCGATCACTTCGGCGACCTTTAGGAAGAAGCGCCGCAAGATGCTCCACAGCCTGGCGGTCGTGACGCAGGCCAGCGCGCTGGTGCATGGAGAAGCGAGGGACGTGTTCGCTGACGCGGGCTACCAGGGCGTGAGCAAGCGCGAGGAGACGCAAGGCATTGATGCGAACTGGCACGTGGCGATGCGCCCGGGCAAGCGCAGGGTGCTGGACAAGGACAAGCCGATGGGCGCGATCCTGGACAAGCTCGAACAGACAAAGGCACGCATTCGGGCCAAGGTCGAACATCCGTTCCGGGTGATCAAGCGCCAGTTCGGGCATGTGAAGGTGCGCTACCGGGGACTGGCCAAGAACACGGCGCAGTTGCACACGCTGTTCGCTTTGAGCAACTTGTGGATGGTGCGCCGAACGCTTTTGAAAGAGGTCCGGGGATGAGTGCGCCCAAAGCGACCCGAGGGGCCGCCAACGGGTCGCAAATCGGCTTTCAAATGACCCAAATCGCGCTGCAGTTGCCACCATCTGAAATACCACCTGTCAGCACTCGTCGCGTTGAGTGTTGTGCAGACCTTCCCTAGGTGTTTACTCTCAATGGAAGCCGCAAATTTCTGCACTGAAAACAAGATCACCCCACGGAGCAAGCGCAGAGCTTAGGTCGGCGTCAACGGAAGCGGCGGCAGCCCTGCCCTACAACTGCGCTAGCTCAACGCGGGTCGCGCTCACCTCATTGAGCGTCATAAGTGTGCTCATCTGCCTCTCAGAAATTGGCGATGCGCGGGCATAGATAACGCACCAATAACCACTCGATGACATCTTCGTCACAGCGGCACAAACCAACCCGTCTCGCACAGAATCTCGGCACAGATGTTGCTGATCATTTCTTGAACTAAAGCGATGCGGTATCGGAAAGTTCATCACAACAATCTCACCAAGCATAGGAATCAATCTCATGAAAAATCAATGCAATCGCAGTGTTCTAGCCGGCGCTGTGTTAGGTCTTGCGACCCTGGGGGCACAGGCTCAGAGTTCCGTCCAAATCTATGGGTTAATCGACATGAGCGTCGGCTCAACCAAAGCTCCCGGAGGCACGTCCGTGACAGGCGTCGATAGCGGGAAAATGAGCACGAGTTACTACGGCTTCAGT
This sequence comes from Hydrogenophaga laconesensis, assembly GCF_031457235.1. Lineage (NCBI taxonomy): Bacteria > Pseudomonadati > Pseudomonadota > Betaproteobacteria > Burkholderiales > Comamonadaceae > Hydrogenophaga > Hydrogenophaga laconesensis. The sequence goes on along the minus strand of NZ_JAVDWE010000032.1, from coordinate 2,804 downwards.
GGCAATGAGGACTTAGGCGGCGGGCTGTCTGCCCAGTTCAAACTTGAGGGGTTCTTTCGCGGCGATACCGGAGAGCAAGGCCGTTTCACCGGGGATGCTCAGTTTGCCCGAACGACTTCAGTAGGCTTGTCGCACAAGAACTTGGGGACAGTCAGCCTAGGACGTACAACGACGCAATTGTTCGTATCCACCTTGCTCTTCAATGCCTTTGGCGACTCGTTTGGTTACTCGCCCAGCATTCGTCACTACTTCTCCTCAGGCGCTGGCTCCGTCACGGGTGACACGGGCTGGAATGACTCGGTTGCCTACTCCAGTCCGAACCTCGGCGGATTCCGCTTTGGCACGACGATAGCGACGAAGGAGAGCACCACGGGCACCGGCAACGGCGGCAACTGGAGCGTGGGCATGAGCTATAGCGGTAGCGGTCCGTTTGCGGCTAGCTTGGTGCATCAGAACGTGAAGAAGGACGCCGCCGGCGCGACTCCGGATACGACAACCAGCCAGCTTGGCGCGTCATATGACTTCGGCGTGGCAAAGGCGTTCCTGCAGTATGGCCAAATCAAAAACACCACCCTGAGCACGAGCACCAAAATTACTGGAGCAGGCGTCCGAGTCCCGGTAGGCGCAGGCGCCGTGGTTGCTCAATACAGTGCAATGAACCCGAGTGCGAGTGCGGACCGCAAGACCCTCTCGCTCGGGTACCTGCACACTCTCTCGCGTCGGACCGAACTGTATGCGGTAGCCATGAGTGACAAGCTAGATGGACTGTCGAGCGGTGGTGGTTACTCACTTGGTATGCGTCACCGCTTTTGATCGCTCGCCACAAAATTGGCCTGCCGTTCGTCACACGCTCTCACACGACATGTCATGTCTGCAGGCCTTGACACCGCATTGGGCATGACAGGACGCTTGCGTCCTGTCATAGCTCGAGGGCATGCTTGCGAGTCTGTGCAGTCTCATGAAGTGGGACTGTGGATTTGCGTAGTGCTTAGCAAAGAGACTGGAGTTAGGCAGCCAGACTCTGCGACAACTTAGGCCGAAGCATCGCGCTGTCATACCCGCATGCCGATTTACTTTCTCATTTCCGCAGCCAAGCGAGAGAGCCTGCCGAGTAGCATAGACACGGCAATCTACAAGAGTGTTCTCGGCCTCTCTAGCAGTTGATTCCCTCTTTGCGTCGCCGCCTTGAAAGAACGAATAGTGGCTAAAACTGACAATACCGAACTAGCTGGCCTCGACACGAGCAACGCAGCGGATCAGAGGATTTTGGTGAAGGTATTGCTCATCAACCTGGGGCAGTCCGTAGCTGGCATCGGATTCGGCATATGGGCTGCGTCAACGGCACTGATGGGCGCCGGCTTGGACAATCTCGCGGACGCCTCGGTCTATGCGGTCAGTCTGTACGCGATTGGTCGAGCAGCAACAGTGAAGGTACAGGCAGCACGCCTATCTGGTGTGCTTCTGATCGCACTTGCCGTTCTGCTGCTGGTCGAAGTTTTGCGCCGCTTTGCGGGAGGTGAGGAGCCTGTGGGCTTGGCGATGATGGCAATGGCTGCTGTCAATGCCGCGTTGAACTTAGTGTGCCTTCGGTTGCTTCGGCGACATCGCGGCGAGGACGTGAATTTCAAAGCGTCAGCGATCTTCACTAGCAACGACTCCATCGTCAATGGCGCCATCGTACTTTCAGGGGCATTAGTCATGTGGCTGGGATCCAATGTCCCAGACCTCATCTTGGGCGTCGTGGTGGCCGCCATCGCGGCGAAGGGGGGGCGGGATATTCTGCGAGAGGCATCGGAAACAGAACGGCGGACAGCCTCCGGGCAAGCAGTTTGATCAATTCACGGATCGACGTCTCTTCTGCGCTCTACTCCCAGCACCGAAAATGCATGTGCGGGAATTGAGCTTGGTCAATACCACAACGTCAGTCATGCCCTGCACAATGCTACGGCATTCTCCGCACCCCATTGGCCATGCTCGGCAACGCACCACCAAACACTTGCGTGGGCATTCCATGTGGAGCGACTTACCTTCTGGGAAAGCGTGCCGGAAGGGTCGATGTCCTTGCAGCGGTCTTGCCAAGGACCCTCGTACACCATGTTGAGATGCTGGTTTGTTGAGATGCTCGTTGAATAGCCGTTGCGATACTGAAAATGGTCAGCGACCAATTCATGGATCTCACGGTCTGGAAATTTGCTGGGGTCTCCGAAGGCTGTTGAGGATGCCTGAACAGCTACCGACAAGGCATCCGTACACCTTCGCAGCGTTGCTCTCGAATGTCTGGCTAAGGACCTTGCTGACTCGGCTTCCACCAAGTCACGTCCAAACTACTCACTCAAGGCGAGAAGAAGCCGTGAATTTGATGTGGTGGTATTTTTGGTGGTATTCAAAAAATCACAATCAAAAAATCCTAGTATCTATGCGGGCTACAGCCTGACATTTGAACGACGCCCTCGCCAGTTATCGGTCCAAAGACGTCCACAAGCGTCCAGGACAATCCCCTAAAAGCCCCGTAAACACTAGCGTTACGGGGCTTTTTTGTTTTCTGACGTCCACAGACGTCCGTTGACAGCCAGTTTTTCTTGGGGGTATGGTTGGGGTACTTTGGCGTCATCTTGGGGGTATCTGCGCTGCCCCCAGAATTTAGCCACACGACGGTTTGGAGTCCAATTCACCCTGAGAGGAAATTGGACGATGAAGAAGCGATTCACCGAGGATGGCATGGACGCCTCCTGAGTCTTTTTCGGTCACGATGGAGGTCCCATCCACCTACCAAGGAGACCGCCATGCTCGCTGTGATCGGACTG
>NZ_JAVDWE010000031.1:0-16095 GCF_031457235.1 Hydrogenophaga laconesensis | reverse complement strand
TTGCCGCTATTCAGGCGCCGGGCCGCCAGCCAGACACCGATGCCGTCGTGCACCAGCACCTTCATGCGGTTGGCTCGTCGATTGGCGAACAGATAGGCGTGGTGTGGGCGCGCTGCGCCAAAGACAGCCACTACCCGGGCGAGCGCCGTCTCGGTGCCTGCTCGCATGTCCAGCGGCTCGGTGGAGAGCCACAGCGCATCAATGCGGATCATCGGAGCCAGTCGCGCAGCCACGCTGCACATGACGCTGCATCTTCCAGGGGCCAGTTCACGGTGACTACGCTGGCGCTGCGCCGAACATCAACGCGAATCGCACGCGACACGGGCGGCGAGCTGGTCTCGGTTGCTGGGAGCTGTTCAACTGGTGGAGGCAGATTCAGCGCAACGAACTCATTCCGGGGCGCTGGCAACAGGGAGTCTGCTTGCTCGCGCATCCAGCGATGAACGATGTTGGCGTTGATTCCGTGTGCAAGCGCTACGCCGGCCACTGACGCGCCGGAGACCTGGCATTCGGCCACGATCTGGCCTTTAAGTTCCGGGGAGTAGTAGTGCCGCTTGGGGCGCTGGGCGATCGTGTCGTTCGCCATAGTGTGCGTGATGTTCATCGTGCACACGATGCCTCGACACTGGGTCTATCTCAAGATGGGATTGCCGGACGCTTACGGAGTCATTCCACTGGGGATAGCGCCAGAACTATGCCCTCTCCGTAGAGAAGGTTGAGCAACTGTTTTTCGTGCTCATCCTGGAACCTGGGCTCCTCAGGTATCGCGCTCCTGATGAAGACGCTCGCAGGAACCACTACGTGCGCTTCGATCAGTGGAAACCCTGCAACCGTGTACGAACCGCCGGTGAACTCCAGGCCTGCTGTTTCATACGCGCGCCTCGTCACCACGTTGTCAGGGTTTTCGAGATGCTCCTTGATGCGTCGGGAGAGCTCGCGGGTCGTTGGAACGAGCGGAAGCCTGTCCAGGTATTCGGCGACCTGCTGGAGCAGGGCCAAGCTTTCGGCATGCTGAGGGTCGATCGGTTGCGTCATCCGCTAAGTATGCCGTCCAGCGCCTTGCGCCCGAGGGAGATGGGTTCGCGATAGTTGCAACCCGTCAAGGGAAGTCGCCCCAACTAAAATCAGGCCAACACGTGCGACCAGTCTTTGCTCGTACCGACCCTCTATGGCACTGGAGAGTCAAACGAATCGTGAAAAGATCGGGGGATGAAGATGGACATCCTACCCTCTCCCACCGTCGATGGCGGAGGCACTCTTGAAGCCCGCATCGCTGATGCACTGCGATCGTTTGTAGAGGGTGTTGCTCTCAACGCAAGCGAGGACTTTCCAGACGAAGTCAACGATCGGCTTGCCGGCGTCGCTGCAACCGCCGAAGCCGCCATGGGAAAAGTCTCAGGACGAGCCAGAGATGACGTCACGAGACTCCCGAACGTATCCGTCCAGGCATCGACCAAGCCGAAGAATGTGTTGTGGCTGCATAGAGCAGCCGATGCCTTTGCAGCGGCTATCGAACCGGTCGCAGCCTGTCGCGCCGGTTGCAGTCATTGCTGCCACATTCCGATCAAGATTTCCGCGACCGAAGCACGCGCGATTGGGAAAGCAATCGGCCGCTCTCCCCTACCCTTGCAGGATCATCACGAGCTATCCACGATGGGTTACGACGCGCCATGCACGTTCCTCAAGGACAGCACCTGCAGCATCAGAAACCACCGGCCTGCAGTCTGTCGAACGCATTTCAACGTAGATGTCGATGATCTACTGTGCCAACTCGTCGACGTGCAAGGTAATGACTGCCATCACCACCGCGTGAAGTGACCAGCTTGACGCTTGAAAGCTGCCCAAAGCTCCGCAAGCATTGAACCAATGCCTTGTGAGTCTCGTCTGGCAAGCAGTTCGCCACGGCAACGGCGAGGCCGGGCACATCGATCTCATACACCGTGGATGTCGTCACCCAGCTCTCCTGTCTAGTTGTCGACGCCGGGATCAGTGCTTGTGAAGCGCGTGGTCGATAAGCTCAAGGTACTGTGAAACCAGCGCACTGGCTTGCCGCTGAAGTTCAACGCGAGCATCTGCGTCATCTGGTTGGTGAAACGCGCCGTACGCGACCGAGCCCTTCATCAAATGTCCATCGGTATCTGCATGACTGCAGAATCCTCGGCGCAGACAGTCCAAGGCCTTTTCTAGCGATGCCCGGTGTGTACCCTGGACATATGCTTTTGCAAAGGCGCGAGCAGCATCATCTAACTCCGGGCCGTACTGCAGCACGTGAATCAGGTCGCCCACATCCTTGTTCGCTCCACGCTGATCAAAGGCAATTGCCTTGAGCACCACAAATGCAAGGTGATTCGCGTAGTGCACGCGCTCCACGGCCAGGCCCTTGCCGTCGAGGAGCTCCGCTTTTACTTCCTTCGTCTCGTACTGGGCCTGAGCGATCGACATGTGCGGCATGGCCATGACAGAGATTGACTCCGCCCCCAATGACTTGAGGCCTCGAACCTCATCCTCGGCTGCATCACACAAAAATTCCACGCGCACGGGAAGCTGGTCCCGCGTCGTGGCCACCCACTGCCACGATGAAACTCTACCTTTCTCCAGCTTCATCTTCTCGAAACCCCGTTCCTTGAGGCGAATCGAAATTGGTGCGTAGTCTTCGCCAGCAGCGATGACGGCCAAGTCGATAACCAGATCGAGATCGGACGTTCCAGCATGCGCCGGAATCTCTGGGGGTTGCTCAGGGGTGAGATACCTCGGCACCAAGCCACCAACCAAGCGCACGGTATCTTTGAGGGTGCCCATGCACTGCAGCACAGTGACCAACGCCTGCTCACAGGCGTCAGTGACCTCACGCGAGTAGCCCGCGGCGGTCGCCGGTTTGATATCAGCCATGGTTCCCACCCTTCACGATCCAAGTTTGCTTCAGCTCATTTGCCAGTTCCTTGCTCCGCCCACCTTCGTTGACCAGCTCCAGGTACTGGATCACGGGACTGGCAAACCAACCTTGTCGATCGGGAAGCCTGATCCGATGCTGCAAGGCGAAGTCTTCGCATTCGTGGAGCGTGACGTTGAACCCCTTGTCGGCTCTTTTCAGCTCAAGATCCTCGGCGAAGGCCTCGGCCTTACTCACGGGGACGATGATGTCGAAACCGTTGACGGCCGTCAGAAGAGGTGTGAAGCAGTTGGCCGCATACTGGCCTGTTAAGGCCCATTCATCGTCATCGTGGTCTTGGAGCAACCGAGATACCAGGCGCAACGCCAAGTTCGCAGGGTTTTGGGCGAAAGCGAACCAGCGCGTCTTGCGCCGCTTGCCCTCTGCCCAGTGGTTCGCCCATGCATCAAGAAGTGCATCAGGCTGGACCAACTGGCGACGCACGTTGCGACCGCTCCCTTCGCTTTGCACCATGCCGCGTTTCTCCAGCTCGCGCAGGAGGACGGAGACGGTATTGGGGCTCGCGCGAGAAACTTCAGCCAGATCAACGCCGGTGCGCCAGCTATCCCACCCCAGCAGCAGGGCATGCAAAACTCTCGCCCGCTCAGGCGTGAAGATGGTGCCAACCTCACGCCAAAGGGGCCTGATCGGGGGCCTGTCGATGAGGATGTGGTGGTTGCGCAGCCGAAGACTGATGCTTCCACTGCTGTCGAAGTAGCCAATGCCCAAGTCCTCCAGGGACTTACGTGCTCCTTCGCTCAGCGACTCGGCCCAGACCATCTTTTGATCAATGGTGCTGTCCTCTCTCGCCAGCCCTTCCAGTTGCACACGTGCCCACTCGATGTCGCGGGGGAACGCGTTCTTTTTGACTTCAACCACCACTTTGACTCTCACCCCATCAACGGGGATGCTCAAGACCAGGTCTGCGGCGCCGGTACCGAAACTTGGCTCATGCTCGGCCTCGATGCCATCGATATTGAGTCGATCGCGCAGCACGGCCGTGAACTCGGCCAGGAGCTTCTCGGCAAGTCGTCGCTCAGGATGATGCATGTTCAAAGTCGGTTTATACGCTGTACAGCATATGATTGGATCTGAGAATATGATATCTCCAAATGTGTTGATACGCTGTACAGCGTATGATGCTAGCAACAGTCGCTTCGCCGCAGACGTTCCTACTGCCCAGGGACTGTCTGGCCACCGGGAGGTTGCGTTTCAGGGCTCGAAGGTGATCTGAGTCGGAGGCCTGGTCTCGTCAAAGACGGCAAACAGGTCGACATCCGACAGGCGATATTGACCACCAGGTCCGCCAAACACGCAGTAGTCCCCGATTGGACCGATGCAGACGGCGAACAGTGCACCCTCTTCACCCTGCCCGTGGTACTTGGAACGTGGCCGAATGCGGGCCATCAGCTTTTGACCCTGGTCGGTGAGGACCGCCTGCCTCGCCTCGATGGCCGCGAACTCTTTGCGCAGCAGATCACGATCAATGACTCGCAATGGTGAAGGAGTCAGATCAGATTCCATGAGTCTTCCTTTTCGAATGACGTGACCGGACAGCTAAAGCCGAAGCGTTTTCGTGCGATTGGCTGGACGTAAGGCGCCAGAGCAGCGTTGCGCTCCCTCAGCTGCCTTGCCGGATCAATTTTCGGCCCTGTTCAAACCAGGTGCGTGCCTCATCGACGTTCCCACAGTCGATGGCAGAAATCACCTGCACAAGCCCAAGCGTCAGATCCTTCTTGGAAAGATCGCCTGCTTTGAAGTCATCCAGCACATGACTCAGAAATGCTTCCATGTTGTCGTGGTCGCGGTTGGTAAGCTGGGAACTTTTCGGCATTGCAGTGGCTTTCACTTCAAGAGTGCTAGAACAGAGTGCAGTGGCACAGAGCACGAATTTGGGCCACCGTCGTCCAAAGGTAGCAGCCTGCCAAATCATGTCAAGGTGAGGCGGGATGCGCTCTCAGGCCTTTTCCCAAAGCGCCTGCAGCCCTGGGACATCCAAGGGCGTTTGGGAATCCGGCGGGCCACCCCGGTTGATATGGGCGTCCCGGCGCCCTTCGAACACCACGAAGTTTCTGCCAGTGCAGTCCGGAAGATTGGATATGTAGGTCGCGCCCACCAGTGGCAAGATCGAATTGCCGTCACCAGTCACGATCAGTTGATCATGGACCCACAAAGTGAGTTTTCGCCATTTGTCGATGCGAGGCACTGGGCGGCCAATCCCAATCGCGGCGGCCCTGGCGATATCGGGCGATTCGAGATCGACGAACACGATTGGCTGCTTGGTCGTGTGCACCGCCGTCATGGGTGGGGGTTTGATGGCCCGGCCGGTGACTGGATCCATCGGCTCAGGCTCGATTGAGATGTCGTTGAGACCATCAGCATCCTTGGTCGGTCGCAGGATGCGCGCCTCGAACCCCGCCGTCACCAGGGAGTCCGCCAGGTACAGCAGGCCATAGGCAGAACTGTCAGGCAGTGGTGGGTCCACCCTGCCCTTGCGGTGCGCCGCCGGCGCCACGGACCAGTCCGCATCAACGTGGCGGTAGATACGGTACAGCCTGGCGTCGGCTGGCAAGGCAAAGCCGGGCAGCGGCCCGAAACGGGTCGGGATCTCCATCCCCGTCGCCTGTGTGTGCCAGCTCACGCACTGGCCCTGAGCATGTCCTCCTCGGCCAGCGCGAGGAAAATGGCCTGACGCTCGCTCTGTTCCAGATCGAGCAGGCTCGGATCAGAAATCCGGTTGAGCAGAAACTCCACGCCCGTGCTGCCGCCCAAATCCTGGTGGCGCGTGCGCAGGAAGTGCCAGTAGAACGTCATGTCCTGCCCGTGGGAGCGGTACATGGCTATCGCGAGCTGGTGCAACTCCTGATTGAGCCGCGGGCTGAGCTGGAAACTGGGGAAGCCGCGTTTCCTCATCCGCTTCGGGGGCAGCACCGAGATGAGGAGGCCCGCCTTCTCGCGGTTGTAGACCGTCTGGTCTGTGGCGCCCATGCGCTGCGCAAAGGTCTTCGCGTCGAGCAGCTCATTGGGATTGTCTGCGGGGGCAATGACATCTGGCGAGGTCTTGTCCTGCTGGACCAGTTCGCCCAGCAGCGCGTGCAGCCGCTTGAACGTGGCCAGGTGGACGAAACGCGCCTGGTTCTCAGCACGGGGCGTGTCATCGTCAGCGAACGCCAGATCCTCCACTTCCAGAGCCAGGGGGAGTTGAGAAAGTGGGTCGTGGCGCGAGCCGCCATAGAAGACATTCCCCCGGAACACAGCACCATACAGGTCCCCTTGAAGTACCTTATCGTGCTGTTGCGCTAATAGGGTTAGTGCTGCTTCGTAATGGTCTGAAAGCTTGGGCAGCGATGCGCCGATGAGGTGTCGCCCGATCTTGTCCAGCACCCCGAGCTCGGCCAGGGTGTGACGGGAAACCATCACGAAGGTGTGAGCGTGCGACGTTTTCAACGCGCTTTCGAACACGCCGCTGACCGCTTCTGCCGTCTCGCGCGCGATTTGTTTCTGGTGCGCCTCGATGCGGGCGGCTGCAGCGGCCCGATCTGCCTCATGGTTGGGCAGGGAGATGAGGATCTGCTGGTACTCCATGGAAGGGTCCTTTAGGGCTGGTGCAGGCGGGTGGGCTTGGGCGGGTGTGATGCGCCCGGGCCTGGCGGTGGCCCTGTCACCGCGGGTGTGTGCATTGTGCGCCTGCCGGGCACTTAAGCCAAGTAAGCCAAATCATTTTCTTCTTCATTTATAAAGCGCGGATCACCAACTATTATTAGTGCGCCGCTATGTTAAATGCTCAGTAAAATGGTATTTTTATGGCTGTGGTTTCCCAGACCCCTTGCCTAAGTCACCCTTCCGTAAGTGATTGATTTCTCAGGGAGTTTTGAACTCTTCGCACTGAGATTTGAATTTTTCGAGCCCGCGAGAGCCCACCCCACCCTCTTCGGACTATCTGACCCACTACGCTGCACACAAATGGACGCACCAACACAAAAGGCCTCTGATCCAGGCGGCGCCGCACCCCCAGCCAAACGCCCGCGTGGGCGTCCACGCAAGAACCTGGGAGCGACATCGTCTACCGCGCCCTCCCCTGTCGACAAGATCAAGCGGCCCCGAGGGCGGCCATCAGGGTTCCGAGTCGCTACGTTCGCAACCTTGGACAAGTTGACAGTTGAAGACTTCTCCTTCGTGCGTGGTGTTTTCAATGGCATGTCTCCGAAAGATTCGTTTCTGCGCTTCTACGGCAACATCCATTTCGACAGCAAAGGCCTTCCCGTCATTCCGCACGGATTGACGATCAACACTCGTTTTAGCGAGCTGGAGGGCCGCATCTTGTCGGCCGCTCGCGATTCAGCTGATGCTCTTCTGCAGCGCCACGCGCAGAAGTTGGCCGAACCCATGCCCGAGGGCACGACGGACAAGAGTGAACGCTTGAGCCTGGAGACCCAATTCAGCGCCTGGCTGGACAGAGAAGACGTCCAAGCATTCGAATACGCAGAAAACGACCTCCCGGCGGCATTCCAACAGTACATCGAGGACAACAACATCCAGATCTCGACACAGCAATCGGAAGAGGTCGATCGCGCAACGCTTATCAACGAAAAGGTCAAGGCGCTAAATGAGTTGCAAACCATCCTGGCCTACAGGCCCAAGTCGGATGCCGAGACATCGATATGGCTTGCCACGACGCTGCACAAGGCACTTCTAAAAATCAACGTCCATACGCTGGGGCAGCTCGTCAAGTTCATCAGCACTGCCGGAAGAAACTGGCATCGGCACATCCCTCGTCTGGGCCCAGTCAGGGGTGAACGCCTCCTCGCCTGGCTGGACGATCATGCAGACACGCTCGGGCCAGTCTCTCGCGCAACGCCTCAGTGGGGCGCCTACACGCCCCTGAAGACACGAATCAAGCCTCTGGAGCGCCTGCCGCTGGTCCCTACCCTTTCGTACAGCGCTGGCAGCAACGTCGCGGCCGTGCCGGATAAGCAACTCTCTCAGCGAGCTGGAATAGCGCCTCTTGAGATGCTCAACGTCCCTCCAGATCTGGATGGTCACACCGGCCTCTTCCGATGCTCTGCCCCCAATCACTTCGGAGCTCGTACCGACATGGAGGCCATTCAGGTTTGGCTCGCCACCTTCCTTGCAGCAGAGAAACAGAGAACATTTGAGGCCTACCGGCGTGAGGTCGAGCGCTTCTACATCTGGTGCGTGAATGAGGCAAAGGTGGCTCTGTCTAGCGTGAGCGCATCCCATGCCATGGGCTACCAAATCTTTCTGAAGCAAATACCCAAGAGCTACATCGGAACGACACTTGTGACCCGCGAAGATCCTCGGTGGCGGCCATGGCGGGTACAGCTGACACCAAGAAGTCAGGCCTACTCGTTGACGGTGATCAAACTCATGTTTTCAGCGCTTTGCAAGGCGGGGTACCTGAGCGGCAATCCCTTTGACTCCATCAAATCTGCAGCGACACTAGATCGAGACATGGACACAACGCGGGCGCTCAATCATGGGGACCTGCTTTGGGTGAAAGAATTGATCGAGAGGGACCTCGGTGCACACCAGGTCGACTCAGCCGATCTCGACGATGAAGACGAACCGCCAGTTCCAGACAAAGGCGCTGCCAAAGGCCCCTCCCCTACCCGCCTGATGCGTGCCCGGCGGCTCCGTCTCATCTTCAACATCCTTCTGACAACCGGTCTTCGACTGGACGAGCTTGCGCGCGCACGTGCAACAGACATGTTTGCAACGCAGGTAGGTAACACGGGCGATAGCGAGTTCTTGCTTCGGGTCGTAGGTAAAGGGAAAAAGGTTCGGACAGTCTTCATCAGCAACATGACTCACCAGTTGATGACCGACCACCATCGAGACGTAGAGCAACAAATCATTGACGCAGAAGGGCAGTCGTCACCGCGGCTTCTAGCTTTTCGAATCGAACGCCCATTGATTGCCAGCTTGGTCTCCTCCCCCGCCGGCGCCAGCCCATCAGTTATCAAGAAATCGCAATCGGTTGCAATTGGCTCTCAAGGGTTATACAAAACACTGAAGGCATTCTTCAGAACGCAAGCCAACCGCAGCATCAAAAGAGTGCTCCAGCAAACGACTTTGATAAAGGGGCAACAGAAGCTTGCGGGAGCGGCTGCAGATGCAGAGTCTTTTGCTCGCCTCGGCCTGCAACTCAACCACCTTCAGCTCGACCTGCAGATGTGGCAACGTCGAACAATGATGAGCACACATTGGTTGCGCCATACTTTCGCGAGCGAGGCTCTGCGAACAAACCCAAGCGACACAGGCCTGAAGCTGACGCAACAGCTGCTAGGACATGCATCGATAACTACGACTGCGAAATACGTCAAGCAAGACGAGTCCAGCAAGATCAAGGCGGCCAAGTTGATCTTCCCTGAAGGCATCTGAACCCACCAACTCGAAGCCCATTGAGCCGAGTTTCCCCGGGGAAACTCGGCTCAATACGGGCAGGACAGCGACACCAGTTTTGACAAAACGAATCCTCAGGACGCGTAGCAAATCATTCTGGGGCCACACTCTTGCTGCCAAGTAGACCGCCGGAAAAGCAGTTTCCCCGGGGAAACTGTCCCAAAGCGCACGCTGCAAAGGCACGGCATTACCGATGCCGCCCGAGAGTTTCCCCGGGGAAACCACGTCAACGCACATGAGCCCTCACGGAATGGGGCGCGAACTCCGGAGGATGCGCTCTAGCGAAAGGCTGAAAGTCAAAGCGCCAAGAACTTCAGCGCGACCTCTTAAGCCATCTCTGTCGCAAACCATGCTGAACTGGAAAGCACTCTATGCCGACGAGCTAACCACACCCGCCTCCCAATGTGGCCAATGGCCGTGCTAGTCAAGCATACAAAACCAAACCAGTTTCTCTCTACGAAGAAGACAAGCCGTACTGGGTAACGGTCCCGGCCATACCCCGGTGCACCTGAAAACCAAAATGGGCAAGAGCTACTTTCAGTCAAGCTCGACCTAAAGATTGATCGCTGACATGACCTGTCTCTCGTGCGGCACACAACTACCCCTTCGATCTCGACACGACGGCATCGACTGGTCATTTGAGACGCGGTACTTGGCGTTGCCGAGTTTCCCCGGGGAAACTAAAGATCAAGGTCGTCGCGTGATGAGGGTATCCCAAGCACCTGTTTTCTCAACAAGTTTCCCTGGGGAAACATTGGAGAGCGTGTTGCTCTAGGCATGTACAGACTCGCGCAACGAAGGAGATAAGCATGAGAGCGGTGCAAGTCCACTTTCATCAAGGAATCGGATGATTTCTCTGGACATCGCAAAGCGTGTCGTTGACAATAGATGTCATTGCTGTATCTTCAATTAAGAGCAACACGATAGCGGTTGACATCAAAAAGGAACGTGAAATGATCATCATCATTGGTGCAGAGAAGGGCGGCGTCGGAAAGAGCCAGGTGGCTTTCAACCTGGCTGCCTATATCGCCACCCAACAAAAGGTCTCTGACGGCAAGAAGAAGCGCCCTGCCAGGGTCATGCTGGTCGATACGGACACCCAGCGGACCTCATCGAAGTGGGGCGCATTACGGGACGCGAACTCCCCACTCCCGTTTCGAGTCATGGAGAAGATCGCAAACCCGGCGCCTGAAATCGTTCAGCTCGCGGAGGATTACGACGCTGTTGTGGTCGACGTTGGCGCACGTGACTACGCGGGCTTGGCCGACCTTGCCCGCATTGCTGACTTGTGGATCGCGCCAACGCGAGTAGGGCAGGGGGACCTGATGTCTTCTCTCGAAATGGCGACAGCACTCAACACCGTCCACAGCAAGCACAAGCGCGGCCACATCCCTCTCTGCTTCCTCGTAAACGCTGTTCCTGGGGCTTGGAACTCGACCGAGGGGCAAGACGCCATTGAAGCACTCGAAGGTGCACTGCCAACGGGCAAAGTCCTGAAATCGACGATCCGCGATCGACGCGTCTGGCGCGACGCGCACAAGCTCGGCCGGCACATCTTCGAGATGCCTCCAGCAACCCGCGAGAAGGCGGAGGACGAGTTCCTCACGGCCATTGCAGAGGCTTTCGAAGCCTATCCCCAGTCCTGATTCGGAGGTCACAAGCATGTCTAAAAAGATCCGGCCAAACCTCGGTCTGAGTGCCAACAAGGATGGCAATGCCATGATGAAGGCGCTGGAGGATGGAGCTCGAGCAACTACAGCACCGCTGGCTATGAATGCGATGGCGTCCAAAGAGGCGACGCCAGAAACAAGCTTGGGGGGCGCTCTCAGCGCTGCTGCTCTGAAAGTCGGCGAGGTTTACGACATGCCGCTCAGCATGCTCGCGAGGAGCGACAACAATGCTCGGGTCTTCTACAACCCAGGCGAAGTTGAGGAGATGGCAGAGAGCCTTGCAAGCAATGGCCAGGAGATCCCGGTGGTCGGGTACGTGAAGGATGGGTCGGTCGTAGTCGTTGATGGCCAAAAACGGTTCAATGCCTGCGCCTTGGGAAAGATCCCTTCTCTCAAGGTGCTGATCCGCGCAGCACCAGGCAGCGCTGCCGATGAGTACGAGGCATCACGTCGTATCAACGAGGACCGGTCAACGCAAACGGCCTTTGACGACGCAGTTCGCTGGCAAGAGCTGCTGGAACGCGGTGCCTATGCGTCGCAAGACGACTTGGCTGCGCGCTTGAAAAAATCGAAAGCGTCCATTTCGAAGACCCTGGGCTTGAACCGTATACCAGGTCCCCTGCGGCGCATGATGGCCGATCATCCTCAAACGTCTACTCTGGCCGTGGCGTATGAGATCAGCGCCATCTTCAGCAACCTCGACGACAGCAACGCCGAGCAGCTTGAGGCGATTGCCGAGGAAATCATCAAGACGGTGATCAAGAAGGGGTTGGGCCGTGAGCAGACCATCGAGCTCGTCCGCTCAAAGATGCAAGGGCCTAAAACACGTGTCCGAGGTGACAGTGTCCAAGTGAAGTTCGGCAACCACAAAGGCGCCATCAAAGTTGTCGCCTCACGCGGTGAGTTCACGATGAACTTCCGCGGGTTGAGTGAAGATGAAATCGAAGATCTGAAACGCCGCGTTGAAAGTGTCTTGGCTGGGCAACTCACGATGTGACGTCGCGTCCAGAACAGGCCTCGTGCGGCCATGCCACCCTTTTCAAAGTGCCCGTGGTCGCGTCCCCGGTCTACGGGCACCATCTTCCTCATAGGCGGCCGCGGTAAATTGATGGCATCGCGTATTAGCGGAGCCGCACGTTTTTAGAGGCGTGGCACTGGAAACTGCATAAACAGACAATTGCGGCGATAGCGATCGCTCACTTACATAAATCAACCAGGGCCACAACTGCCCAATCGCAGGCTGGATCTCGTGCCGTTCCGCTAATAGTTGAACGCGCTGGCCCCCAGTCACTCGTGGTGTAGTCATCAGCATGCGTGCCATTCCGCTAGTAGCCAAGCTCTGCCCGAGGACCCTGATATGGCATGCGAGCCCGTTCATGAAGCCGTTTTGCGCCCCACGCCAGGGCTCTAGAACTTCATCCCGGCCAGGTAGACCAATGGCAGAGACTGCATGGCGAAAAGGCGTTCACAGAGGCTCTTGGGAAATGCTGAATCGTGCTGCTGCGCTAGTAGTCTTCGGAGCGAGTTTGAAGATCTGAGGACCTGAATGTGGACCAGGAAGGGTAAGAAGCGAGCTGCACCGCTAGTAGTCCTGGACCACGATCGCGATCCAGGTGCGGCGGATCGAAAGGCGGATTCGTGCTGCTCCGCTAGTAGTTGTCGGCCCCCTCCTGAAACATAGCCAAGGAAAAGCAACGGAAAATTGAAAACGCGTGCTGCTCCGCTAGTAGTGAGACAACAACACGTTGCAGACCGTGCTGCTCCGCTAATAGTCTCGACACTGGCACCTATCGTGAGCCGCGTGGTTCATCGTGCTGTTCCGCTAGTAGTTGCCTGATAAGCAGCGGCCACGCTGCTTGTTGACTCCTGGTCGTGCTGCTCCGCTAGCAGTATTGAGTGGATCAGCAACGAGATAAACGCACGTGCTGTTGAGCTATTAGCGGAGCAGCACGGTCGTCTCTGCTAGGTTGTGGATAACTGCCTCAAGATGCTAGCGGAGTGCCGCTGCGCTAATAGCGGAGTGCCCAAGCGCTATTAGCGATGTGGCACAACGCTAATAGCGTCACAGCACGCGAAACCTCTCGGAAGCCGCATAAACACTGGCTTTCCGGTGTCCTAAGTGTCTTTTAAATCTTCTTTTAAATCTGTATCTAATCCGCGCCGACCTGCCCACCTACGAAAGACCTGCCATGCGAGAGTTTCTTTTTTTATTTTTGAAAAAGACAGAAGACCGTGCTGCACCGCTAGTAGTTGGCATTGACCAGCAAAGAACCGCTAAGGTCTAATTGGGGAACCCTGGAGAACGCATGCCACCGAAGCCGATACCGACGATCAACAACTTGGACTTCAAGGCCATGGCGCAGATCCTCCCTCAGCAGAGGCGAGGAGCAGGTGGTACCGTCTCTTCAACGAAGCAAAGTGATCCTCCAGCCGAGCCCAAACCATCACCGCGGCTTCGGCGCACCAAGACGTACGACGAAGCGTTGGAAGCGATAAAGGCAAAATCAGCCGAGATCGCGGCAAAGAACGCAGTTGACTACGAAGCCAGAATTCTTCAGGACTCTTTCCCATTCTGGGACGATGACAACCGGGGTGTCCCAAACCCACTCATCCGCGGCGGTCTCTTCGGCGTAGGTACTTCGGCCAAACGTGAGTTCTTCCCGAACATGCACGTGAGCAGCCTGAGCAACTACGAGATCACGTACACCGGCCAGGACTTGCAACAAGATGACCTGAGCGTGTGGATGAGCCTCATCAACCTCGCCAGAAAATCGCCCCTTTCCGACAAGGTCCGCTTCACTGGGTACCAGCTTATTCGCGATCTAGGTTGGCGAATGCACAGCGACTCGTACAGGAGGGCGCAAGAGTCTATCGAGCGCCTGAAGGTCACCGGGATCAAGATCTCCACAAAGGACAAGAGCGAGGGCTACTCGGGCTCTCTCATCCGAGAGTACGCATGGGCAGACGCAGACGAGAACGGGAACACGAAGTGGATGGTCCGCTTCGAGCCACGCGTGTCCGTGCTGTTCATGAACGACACGACCACGATGCTCGAGTGGGAAACCCGAAAGAAGATTGGCACACGTGCCACCGTTGCGCAGTGGCTCCACGCCTTCTACGCAACACATCGCGATCCGATCCCGCTCTCGGTCGAGAAGCTCCATGAGCTTTGTCGCTCTGATGCCCAACTGAGCACGTTCAGGCGCAACCTGCGAAACGCCCTGGACAAGTTGGTTGATGTGGGCTTCCTGGCCACCTACGAGATCGTGAACGACCGCGTTCATCTGACAAAGGTCGGCAAGCCATCGCTCTCGGTGGTTGGCAAGGAAAAGCGAACGCTGCGCTAGACCAGCAGCTGCCCTAGCCCAGGCAGAGCCTGTCGTGCTGATCCGCTATTAGCGGATCAGCACGTTGGCCCGTTGGTGGTCAGTGTTAGACCCCGAAATCCTCGATCATGAAGCCCAGGAACGGGTCGGCGTGTACTGATGCCAGTGGTCGATTTCGATCACCCCGTTGCTACTGAGATCAGGCCAGTAGTTGGTGTCCGAGCAGGCCTTGTAAACCGAGAGGCACTCCTGAAACTTCTTGGCGCCGTTGTTCAGGAAAGAACCCCCTGCCTCCAGCGTGTGAACTGAAAACGGCTCGTTGCTTTCAGCTGCAATGAAGACAAAGGGCTTCGAGGATGAAGTTCCCTCGAAGAGCGAACGACCGAGCGAGTACATGAAGGCTTGGAGGTCGTAGTCCATCTTCACGGCGTCGCGCGTGAACAGTTGAACCGAGGCATGACGCGTCGACTTCAAGTCGAAAGCCAGGGCGCCATGGCCACGCTTGTGTCACGTCTTGCCTACCGCATCTCAGGGCGACCACGGTTCTCCGAGATCTTCTTGCTTCCGGTTATCCAGCAAGCGGGTAGCGATCTGATCGGCAATGAAGCCAACTGGAAGGCAGCAAGTTTTGCTGTGGGCGAAGCACTCGATCGCTGGATGCCTGCACAAACCTTCAAGACGGTCTTCAACGGCATCCGTCCATTTGATTGGGTTGGAACGTGGAGACCCGCAGTTCTGCGCAGTCACCTGTACCGGACCATGCCCGGCAACGACCAAACGAAGGTGAACACGCTCACTGAAGAAGTGCTCTACCCGGATGAGGCGCCGCGACTTGGTTTCTTGTGCATGGTTTTGTCCAGCGACAGAAGTTGGCCAGCGCTCCCCAGCTCCAGCACAGTGGCCGACAAGCGTTTGAAAGACGTCGTCAGCTATGCACTTCACCATGACGAACATGCATCGCCGCCCATCGTCCTCACACCCGATCGGGTGCAGTTCGCCATGACGGACGGCGTTTGCCTTTGGCTCAGTGAGCTTGATCGAGTCTGCAAAGTTCGTGGCTGGAGTGTCACGCCGATCAGCAGCACCGCTGATGTCATCAAAGTCACATTGCGTCTCGACAGCCAACAGGTGCCGCTCACGCAATTCACCATCCGCAAGCATCAGATCGGGTTGCGCGGTGTGGACGACATCATGC
This sequence comes from Hydrogenophaga laconesensis, assembly GCF_031457235.1. NCBI lineage: Bacteria > Pseudomonadati > Pseudomonadota > Betaproteobacteria > Burkholderiales > Comamonadaceae > Hydrogenophaga > Hydrogenophaga laconesensis. Next base: position 552 of record NZ_JAVDWE010000031.1, on the reverse strand, counting down.
ATGTACTGGCATCGCTGGCTCCGATCATGGACACCGCACACGACAGGCCTGCCAACTGACGGGTTTCGAAGCGGCTCTCTTGACAGCGGGGTTTTCCGTGTTGTCATGAATCAAACCCGCCGTTCGAACTAACTGCAGCCACGCCACCATGAACCTCACATCGATTGCCATCACCCCGTTCGCTCAAGGCATCATCAAAGTTGACTGCGACCGAGACGAAACCACGAACGCGCTGAAGACGCGATCGAGCATGGTTGTGTCTGCGCGGCACCATGCAGTAGGCGAGGGCAGTCTCTCGGCACCAAAACTTGTCGAACACCCGATACAAGAGCATTTGATGGCGCTTGAAGCCAACAAGGCTGCTGACGCGATCGTCGAAATTCCGGTGAAGTTGTTCTTCAACAAGAGCGTGAACTCCATCGCGATCCAGTACAAGGCGTACGACCAAGAGACTGGTGTGCGTATTTCGGCGAATGTGACCGGTCATTTCGGCGCATCGTGACCGGTGGGCTGAGCGATGTTCTCAGCGCCGTTTCGGTAACGTGACCGCCC
>NZ_JAVDWE010000030.1:0-16117 GCF_031457235.1 Hydrogenophaga laconesensis | reverse complement strand
GTGAACCCGCCCCGTGCGCTGATCGCGGAAGCGGTCAACGTGGTCATCCACATCGCCGGGCGCGGACGCAAGCGCCGTATCGAGAGCATCGCCCGCGTCATCGGCTTCGATGGCGTGGGCTACCGACTGGCGGATGCGATGGAAACACCGTTTCCCGAGCTGCCGCCACTTCCCGATGCCGCATCCGCTGCGGCGACTTCCCCATCCCTCGACCTTTCTGGAGAACTGCCATGACGCACGTTGATGCTTTCCGTATTTCTGTAAATCCGCTTCCCCGTCGTTCCAGCCCCGCACGGTTGGATGGTCTGGCTCGCCCGGCCATGCAAGGCTTGATGCTCGCTGCCTTCATGCTGCTGCTTGCGGGCACTGCGCAAGCCGCCGGCTCCTCGATGCCCTGGGAAGGCCCGCTGCAATCCATCTTGGAATCCATCCAGGGGCCGGTGGCGCGTATCGTCGCGGTCATCATCATCATCGCCACGGGCCTCGCGCTCGCTTTCGGCGACACGTCGGGCGGCTTTCGCAAGCTGATCCAGATCGTCTTCGGTCTGTCCATCGCCTTCGCGGCTTCGAGCTTCTTCCTGTCGTTCTTCAGCTTCTCGGGCGGGGCCGTCGTATGAGTGCCCCGGACGCCTTCGCGGCCGGGTTCGAGGTGCCGCTGCATCGCTCGCTCACCGAGCCGATCTTGCTGGGCGGTGCCCCGCGCACCGTGGCGATCGCCAACGGCACCTTGGCCGCCGCCGTCGGGCTGGGCCTGCAACTGTGGATTCCCGGTGTCGTGCTTTGGATCGTCGGCCATTCGCTGGCGATGTGGGGCGCGCGCGTCGATCCGCAGTTCATGGCCGTGTTCGCGCGGCACATCAAGCACCGCCCGCTGCTGGACGTGTGAGGGGACGCCGCCATGCTGAACCTTGCCGAATACCGCCAGCGGCCCGCACTGCTTGCCGACTGGCTTCCTTGGGCCGGGCTGGTCGCGCCGGGCGTCGTCTTGAACAAGGACGGCAGTTTCCAGCGCACGGCGCGCTTTCGTGGCCCCGACCTCGACAGTGCGACGCAAGGCGAGCTGATCGCCACATCGGCGCGCTTGAACAACGCGCTGCGCCGCCTGGGTTCGGGCTGGGCGCTGTTCATCGAAGCCGAGCGCCGGTCTGCCGCCGACTACCCGCACTCCGATTTCCCCGAACCGCTGTCCTGGCTGGTCGATGAAGAACGCCGCGCCGCCTTCGAGGATTCGGGCAACCACTTCGAGAGCGGCTATCACCTGACGCTGGCCTACCTGCCGTCCGAGGAATCCCGCGCCCGCGCCGCGGGCCTGCTGTATGAAAACTGGCCGACCGAAGGCGTGGATTGGCGCGAACGGCTGCACGCCTTCGTCGCTGAAACGGATCGCATCTTCGACCTGCTCGATGGCGTGATGCCGGAAATCGCCTGGCTCGATGACAGCCAGACGTTGACCTATCTGCACGCGACCGTCTCGACGCGACGCTACCGCGTCGGCGTTCCCGAAGTGCCGTTCCACATCGACGCGCTACTGACCGACTCCGCGCTGGTCGGCGGCCTGGCGCCGATGCTGGGCGACCAGCACCTGCGCGTGGTGTCGGTGCGGGGCTTCCCGACCTCGACCTGGCCGGGGATTCTGGACGACCTCAACCGCCTCGGCTTTGCGTATCGTTGGAGTACGCGCTTTCTGTGCCTGGACAAAGCCGAGGCGGAAAAAGAACTCGCCCGCCTGCGCCGCCAGTGGTTTGCGAAAAGGAAGAACGTCATCGCGCTGCTGCGCGAGACGATCTTCCAGCAGGAAAGCCCGCTGGTCGATACCGACGCCAACAACAAGGCCGCAGATGCCGACGTTGCCTTGCAGGAGCTGGGCAGCGATCAAGTCGCCTTCGGCTACCTGACAGCGACCGTCACCGTCATGGACGCGGACGCCGCCGTAGCTGACGAGAAGCTGCGCATGGTGGAGCGCGTCATCCAGGGCCGGGGCTTCGTCACCATCCCCGAAACGCTCAACGCCGTGGATGCGTGGCTTTCGTCCATTCCGGGCAACGCATACGCCAATGTCCGTCAGCCCATCGTCTCGACGCTGAACCTGGCGCACCTGATGCCGGTGTCGGCGGTTTGGGCCGGCCAGGAACGCAATGCGCATCTCGATGGGCCGCCGCTGATCGTCACGCGCACAGACGGCGCCACGCCGTTCCGGCTGGTGACGCACATCGGCGACGTGGGCAACACGTTGGTGGTTGGCCCCATCGGCATGGGCAAGTCGGTGCTGCTGGCGACGATGGCGATGCAGTTCCGCCGCTATTGCGGCTCGCGCATCTTCGCCTTCGACATGGGGCGCTCGATCCGCGCGGCCATCCTGGGCATGGGCGGCGAACACTACGACCTGGGCGCGGATGACGAGATCGCCTTCCAGCCGCTGGCGCGCATCGACCGCGAGGGCTACCGCACCTGGGCCAGCGAATGGGTGGAAGGCCGCCTGCTGCACGAAGGTGCGGCCGTCGGCCCGGACGAGAAGGCGGCCATCTGGTCTGCGCTGGGGAGCCTGGCCAGCGCGCCGGTGGAACAGCGCACGCTCACGGGCCTGACGGCCTTGCTGCAATCGAACACCTTGCGCCAGGCACTCGCGCCCTACGTCCTGGGCGGCGCGCACGGCAGGCTGCTGGATGCCGACCACGACCGCCTTGGCACGGCCGACGTGCAGGCGTTCGAGATGGAGGAGCTGATGCACAGCAAGGCCGCTGTGCTCGCGGTGCTGCGCTATCTGTTCGCGCGCTTCGAGGAGCGGCTGGATGGTGCGCCCACCTTGCTGATCCTTGATGAAGCGTGGCTGTTCCTCGATGACCCGGTATTCGCGGCGCGCATCCGCCAGTGGCTCAAGACGCTGCGCAAGAAGAACGTCAGCGTCATCTTCGCCACGCAGTCGCTCGCGGACGTGAAGGACTCGGCCATCGCACCTGCAATCATCGAAAGCTGCGCGAGTCGGATTTTCTTGCCGAACCCGCAAGCGACCGAACCGCAGATTCGCACGATCTACGAGGGCTTCGGCCTCAACAGCCGGCAGATCGAGATCGTCGCCACCGCGCAGCCCAAGCGCGACTACTACTACCAATCCCGCCTCGGCAACCGCGTGTTCGACCTCGACCTGGGGCCGGCGACGCTGGCCTTCGCGGGCGCTTCCACGCCGCAAGACCAGCGCGACATAGACCGTGTGCTGCTGGATGCCGGTGTGCCCGGCTTCGCGGGCGCCTGGCTGCGCCATCGCGGCCTCGATTGGGCGGCTGACCTGCTGCCCTCGTTCCCCGGCCTCGCGCCGGGTTCCCTCCGTACCGCTGACCACCCCCAGGAGAACCTGCTATGAAAACCCATGCCTCGAAACTCGCCGCGCTGACCGCCGCCTGCGTGCTCGCCTTCGGCATCGCACAGCCTGCGCACGCGCTGTTCGGCGTCGGCGACATCGTGCTCGACCCGACCAATCTGGTGCAGAACACGCTCACGGCGGTTCGCACACTGGAGCAGATCAACAACCAGATCCGCCAGCTCCAGAACGAAGCGCAAATGCTCATCAACCAGGCGCGCAATCTGGCCAGCCTGCCGTCCAGCGTGGTCGGCCAGTTGCGCGCGAACCTGGCGACCACCCAGCGACTGATCGCGCAGGCCAAGGGCTTGGCCTACGACGTGACAAGCATCGACCGCGAGTTCGCGCGTCTGTACCCCGAGAAGTACGCCGCCACGGTGAGCGGCAATCAGATGTACCTCGATGCACAGGAGCGTTGGAAGAACACGCTCAACGGCCTGCAGACCACCATGCAGATGCAGGCCCAGGCATCGCAGAACCTGAGCGACGACGAAAGCGTGCTGGCCGACCTCGTGGGCAAGAGCCAGTCGGCCGAGGGCGCGCTGCAAGCGATGCAGGCCATGAACCAGTTGCTGGCCTTGCAGGCCAAGCAGTCGATCCAGACGCAGCGGCTCCAGATCACGCAAGACCGCGCGGCCTCGCTGGAACTGGCGCGGCAGGCGGCGGCCACGGAGCGCGGGCGCGAGGTGACGCGCCGCTTCCTGGGCACTGGCACGCCGTACACGCCGCAGCCCGTCAATTTCTACAACCGCTGATGGAGGCCGCCATGCAACGCACGCCCGTCGTGTTCGCTTTCGCCGTTCATGCGCTTGTGCTGGCCGGCTGTGACCGGCCGCAGCAGGTGCAGGTGAATGCGCTCGCCGCCGACCCGGCCCGGCTGCACGCGCTGCGCGCGCAGTGCAGCACGGGCGCGCACGACGGCGCGTTTTGCGCGCAGGTGGCCCAGGCCGACCTGCGGCGCTTTCTTTCCGGCCAGGCCGAGCCGGGCGAGTACCAAACGCTCGCCGACCTGCCGCCGATTCCGCCCAGCTTCGATGAACCCGCCGATGCCGATACGCCTGGGCAGGAGGACTCGCCATGAACGACGTAACGATCATCGACCGCTTCCTCGACACCTTCTCGCGCTACATCGACTCGGGCTTTGGCCTGTTGCACGGCGAAGTGGCGTTTCTGACCGCCACGCTGATCGCCATCGACATGACGCTCGCCGGGCTGTTCTGGGCGATGAGCCACGCCACCGGCCAGGGTGAGGACGTGATCGCCAAGCTGATCCGCAAGGTGCTGTACGTCGGCGCCTTCGCCTACATCATCGGCAACTTCAACTGGCTGGCCGGCATCGTGTTCCGCTCCTTCGCTGGCCTGGGCCTGACGGCCAGCGGCTCGACCCTGAGCATGGAGAACTTCCTGCAACCGGGCCGGCTGGCGAAGGTCGGCATCGACGCCGGGGCGCCGATCCTGAAGCAGATCGGCGATATGGCGGGCTTTCCCGAGGTGTTCGTGAACATCACGCCCATCGTCGTGATGTTCCTCGCGTGGCTGATCGTCCTGCTGTGCTTCTTCGTGCTCGCGATCCAGCTTTTCATCACGCTCATCGAGTTCAAGCTGACCACGCTCGCGGGCTTCGTGCTCGTGCCGTTCGCACTCTGGAACAAGACCGCGTTCCTCGCCGAGAAGGTACTGGGCAACGTGGTGTCGTCGGGCATCAAGGTGCTGGTGCTCGCGGTCATCGTGGGCATCGGCTCCGGGCTGTTCGCCGAGTTTCAAGTACAGCCGGCCGAGCCATCCATCGACCACTCCGTGGTCGTGATGCTGGCCTCGCTGACGCTGTTGGCCTTGGGCATCTTCGGGCCGGGCATTGCGACCGGGCTGGTGTCCGGCGGGCCGCAGCTCGGCGCGGGTGCGATGGCCGGTGCCGCGCTGGGCGCGGCCGGTGCTGCTGTCGCCGTGGGCGCTGCGGCCACGGGCGTCGGTAGTGCGGTAGCTGCCGGGGCGCGTATGGCGCCCGCCGCAGCCAAGCTGGCGGGCAGCGGAGCGCGGGCCGCCACCGGAGCCGCCAGCAGCGCCCGGTCAGCGTTTCAGGCAGGTTCTGCATCCGCCGGCGGCGGCCCCAAGGGCGCTGCCGCTGGCGTGGGCAATGTCGCCAAGACTGGCGCGCAGGCGGTCGGGCAGAAGGTGGCCGAGGGCGCACGCTCGATGAAAGAGCGTGTCGCCGCTGCCTTCCGGCCCGACGACACCGGATCGGCGTCGGGGGCCGGGGCCGCGCAGGCGGCAAACGAGCCAACCCCATCCACTGCGCAGCCTGCCTGGGCCAAGCGCCTGCATCGCAGGCAGCAGCTCACCCATGCCGCGACGACCGCCGCCCACACGCTGCGCGGTGGCGACGGTGGCAGCTCCAGCCAAGGCCCGACCTTGCGCGATTCCGATTCATAAGGAGAACTCCCATGCGATTCAAACGACCGCAGGTGCGCTACGCCGATACGCCGCAGCCTGCTACCCCGTACCAATCCGCCGCCCAGGTCTGGGACGAGCGCATCGGCTCGGCCCGCGTGCAGGCGAAGAACTGGCGCTTCATGGCCTTTGGCTGCCTCACCTTGGCCGCGCTGATGGCGGGCGGGCTGGTCTGGCGCTCGGCGCAGTCCATCGTCACGCCCTACGTCATCGAGGTGGACAACGCGGGCCAGGTGCGCGCCGTCGGCGAAGCCGCCACGCCCTACAAGCCCAGCGATGCGCAGATCGCCTACCACCTGGGCCGCTTCATCGGCTTGGTGCGCTCGCTGTCCATCGACCCCATCGTGGTGCGGCAGAACTGGCTCGATGCCTACGACTACACGACCGACAAAGGCGCGGTCGTGCTCAACGAGTACGCCCGCACGAATGACCCGTTCGCGCGCATCGGCAAGGAGTCAGTGACGGTGCAGGTGTCCAGTGTGACCCGCGCCAGCGACACGTCGTTCAACGTGCGCTGGACGGAGACGCGCTTTGTGAACGGCGCGCTGGATCGCACCGAACGCTGGAACGCGGTGGTTTCCACGGTGCTGCAAACCCCGCGTACCGAGCAGCGCCTGCGCAAGAACCCCTTGGGCATCTACGTCAACGGCCTGTCGTGGAGCCGCGAACTGGAAGGAAACGAAGGAGCAAAACCATGAATGATCTTTTCCGTAAATCCGCCTTGCCGGTGATGCTTCTGGCTTCGACCGTGCTGTTCTCTGGCTGCGCCACGCAGGGCAAGCCGCCGCCGTCCATCTCGCTCGATGAACCGGTGCAGGCCCAGCCGCTGCCGGAGCCGCCTGCGCCTGTGGAGGTGGTGGCCGTGCCGCAGGTACTGCCGATGCCGGCACAGATGAAACCTGTGCCGGATGCCAAGCCCACGCCGGAACCCGCTGATGAAACCGTGCGCGTGTCCCGCGCCAACGCCGAGGCGCGCATCGCGCCCACACGCGAAGGCTACGTCAACGCGATTCAGGTGTGGCCTTTCACCGATGGCGCGCTGTACCAGGTCTATGCAGCCGTGGGCCGCGTGACCGTGATCGCGCTCCAGCCGGGCGAGGAGCTGATGACGGTGGCCGCGGGCGATACGGTGCGCTGGATCGTCGGGGACACATCGAGCGGTAGCGGCGATGCGCTGCGTGTCAATGTGATGGTCAAGCCCATCCGCTCGGGGCTCAAGACCAACCTCGTCATCACCACCAGCCGCAGGACGTACCTGCTGGAACTGACTTCGACCGAGAAGACGTGGATGGCGTCGGTGTCCTGGGAGTACCCGAAGGACAAGATGCTGGCCTTGCAGCGCCAGGCGCAGGCGGCCAGCGCCGCCGCGCCGGTCGATGCGGGCCTGTCGTTGGAGAAGATCCGATTCCGCTACGCGGTCAGCGGCAGCAATCCGCCGTGGAAGCCGCTGCGCGCCTTCGACGATGGCGAAAAGGTCTACATCCAGTTTCCGCCGGGCATTGCTCAGGGCGAGCTGCCGCCGCTGTTCGTGATCGGCGCGCAAGGCGACGGGCAACTGGTGAACTACCGCTTCCGCGCGCCGTACTACATCGTGGATCGCCTGTTCGGTGCGGCCGAGCTGCGCCTGGGAGGGGACAAGGGCGACGTGGTGCGGATCGAACGCACAGATGGCGTTTCCGGTGGAACGCGGAGGAAGTGACCATGAGCCAGGACGATACCCCCGACCTTGCCGCGCCACAGGCGGGCAAGGTAGCGCCCGAAGCGGTGGCGCTGCGCGCCCAGCCGCGCCCGGTCACGCGCCTGAATCGGCGCACGCTGGCCATCCTTGTCGGCGGCCTATCGGTCGCCGTGCTCGGCGCCACGATCTGGTCGTTGCAGCCGCATCGGCGCAGTCCTGCCGAGCAGACCGATTTGTACAACGTGGATCGCGTCTCGAAGTCCGAAGGGCTGGACGGCCTGCCTTCGGACTATTCCAAGCTGCCGGCCAAGGTGCCGGAGCTGGGGCCACCGCTGCCGGGTGATCTCGGCCCGGCCATTGTGAAGTCGCAGCAGCCGGTGACGCAGACATATGCGCCACCGGGCCACGACCCGGAGGATGCGAGGCGCAAAGAGGCCGATGCCGCGGCGGCTTCGACGGTGTTCTTCCGCTCGGGCAGCCAGGGCAAGGCCACCGCGCCGGTCACGGCGCAAGCCGCTGCGGCTGCGCCTGGCAGTGCCTTGGCCGGCTTCGACCCGCTGGCCGCCGGGCCGGCCTCGACGGCGGCCCAGCCATCCGACCCGACCACCGTGCAGAACCGGCAAGACCAGAAAAAGGCGTTCCTGAAAGGAGGCTCTACAGAAACCCGTAATTCCGGCAATCTGCAAATGCCATCCTCGCCGTATCAGGTCATGGCCGGAACGGTGATCGCCGGAGCATTGGTGACGGGTATCAAGTCGGATTTGCCGGGCGACGTGATCGCCACGGTGACGGAGCCGATCTATGACACGGCCACAGGCAAGTTCCTGCTGATCCCGCAGGGATCGCGCATCCTCGGCAAATACAACAGCCAGGTTAGCTATGGACAGAGCCGCGTGCAGGTGGTGTGGAACCGCGTCATCCTGCCGGACACGTCATCGCTGAAGCTCGACAACCTTGCGGGCACCGATCCTGCTGGCTATGCCGGCCTGGAGGATGGGGTCGATTGGCATTGGGATCGCGTCTTCGCGGGTGCGGCGCTGACGACCCTGCTTGGCGTCGGTGCCGAGCTGGCCGCGCCGGAAAACCGGCAGGATGGCAACCGCATCGTGATTGCCGGGCGCGACAGCGCGCAGGACAGCATCAACCAGGTCGGCCAGGAGATGACCCGGCGCAACATGAATATCCAGCCGACGCTGACCGAGCGGCCGGGCTTGCCTGTGCGGATCATCGTCAACCGCGATCTGGTGTTGCGGCCGTACCAGCCGATGTTCTTCCAAAGGGGGGCCATGCAATGAGCACGGCCAAGAAACTGCGGCTGGGGCCACTGCCCAAGACCGAAAGCACGAAGCTCACGTTCTCGTGTCCGGCCAGCCTCAAGGCTGACCTCGACCGCTACGCCGCGCTGCACGCGCAGGCGTATGGCGAGGCGGTCGATGCTACGACGCTGATCCCGCATATGTTGGAGGCGTTCATGGCCGGCGACCGGGGATTCAGGAAGGGAGGCGGGAGCAAGGCTGCACTCCCGAAGTCAGGTTGACGATGCGGACGCATCCGCCATCCGCTCACCAAGAAAGCGCAGCCTACTGGCTGCGCTTTCGCTTTTGCGGAGCCTTTTGGGAGGGCAGGACTATGATGACTGACCCGACCTTGCCTGCTGCGGTGCCCTTGCGTTTACCACCGCGAAGCGCCTATGCGGCACCTAGCTCGAAAAGCAGCAAGAGCACACAACGGCTGGAATCTAGCCTAACCTATTACCCCATAAGACCTTTTGTCCCGCTGCATGTCTGCATGAAAGACTTGACAGCGGACATTTTTCATGCCTGAGTGGCCTGCGCAAGGGCAACGTATTCGCTCACAGGCACTTCCTCAGCCCGGCGCTGCAAGTCAAAGTTGCTCTCGTGGCCGCGTTCTTCCAGCCAGCGGCCCAGGGTGTTGCGGAGGATTTTGCGGCGCTGACTGAAGGCGACCTGCACGAGCGCGCCGTAGTGCGCCACATCGACGGCCGGTGGCGACACCAGTGGCACCATGCGCACGATCGCACTGTCCACCCGTGGAGGTGGGTCGAAGCTCTCCGGCGGCACGAAGAGCACGTTTTCCATGGCATAGCGCCACTGCAGCATCACCGAGAGGCGACCGTAGTCCGCCGTGGCCGGCTGCGCCACCATGCGGTCGATCACTTCCTTCTGCAGCATGAAGTGCTGGTCACGGACCACGGCGACGTGATCAAGCAGGTGAAAAAGAATGGGCGTGGAAATGTTGTAGGGCAGATTGCCCACCACGCGCAGCCCGGTGGCGCCCAGCCGTTGTGCCAGCGCTGTGAAGTCCACACGCAGCACGTCCGATTCGATCACGTCGAGCTGCCCGTGGGCGCGCAGTCGCACGGCCAGGTCACGGTCGAGCTCGATCACGGTGAGTCGGCCCAGGCGCTCCACCAGAGGCTGCGTGAGCGCGGCCAGGCCAGGGCCGATCTCGACCATGGGATCGCCAGACGCGGGCCCGATGGACCCAACGATGGCATCGATGACGGCGGTGTCGGTCAGGAAGTGCTGTCCGAACCGCTTGCGGGCGATGTGCTTCATGCGTGAGGCTGTGTCACACCGCCCTGCTCATTGATCACGGTTGCGGCGGATCGCGGTATTCGACGAATGCGCGCGCTCGTGTGTCCTGTGCCCAGACACGCAGCGCATCCTCGATCTTCTTCTCGCGCGCGAGCCCGCGCACCATTTCCCGTTGCTCGCGTTGCGACAGGGACTGTTGCCGACGCTCGTCGACACGGATGAGATGCACGCCAAAGCGGGACACCAGCGGGGCGGACATTTCCCCCGGACGCAGGGCGTTCATGGCCTGTTCGAACTCCGGCACGAACATGCCCGGATTGGCCCAGCCGAGGTCGCCGCCCTGGCTGGCGGAGCCGTCCTGGCTGTGTTCGCGTGCCAGGGCCGCGAAGTTGGCGCTGCCGTCGAGTATCTGCTGCCGGTAGGCAGCAAGTCGTGACACCGCTTCGGACTGGCTGAGCTGCGCCCCCGGGCGCAGCAGGATGTGGCGTGCCCGCGTCTGCGTGACGGTAGCGTCCGGCATCCCAGCCTGCCGCTTCTCCAGCACCTTGAGCACATGGAACCCGGCAGGGCTGCGCAGCGGGCCGGCCACACCGCCCGTGTTGAGGGATCGCGTGGCGTCCACGAACAGGGTCGGCAGGCGACTGGCAGAGCGCATGCCGAACACGCCGCCGTTGGTGCGCTCGGGCGCGTCGGAGAACTCGCGCGCCAGTTCCGCGAAGTCGGCGCCACTGCGCGCGCGGTCGGCCACGCCCTGCGCACGCACCTGCAGTTCCTGAACGCGTTCGGGAGTGGCACCTTCCGGCACCATCACCAGCACATGGGCCAGGTTCATCTCGAGGCTGGCGAGGTCGTTGTTCCCCTGTCGCTCGCGGATGAAATCGTCGACATCGGCGTCCGTCACGCGCACGCGGGAGTCGACCTGGCGCTCCCGAACGCGCTGCAGCAGGATCTGGTTGCGCAGGTCGTTGCGGAAGCGGTTGATATCGATGCCCTCGGCTGCGAGGCGGCGAGAGAGTTCGGCTGGCGTGAGCTGGTTCTGGGCCGCAATGGACTGCTCGGCCTGCGTGACGGCGGCGGCATCCACCGTGATGCCCAGTTCGGTCGCCTGCTGCGCCTGGGCGCGTTCGTTGATGATCTGCTCGAGCACCTCACGCACCAGAACGTCACGGGCAGGCATCGCGCTGCCCTCCTGCGCGATCTGCTGTTCCACGCGCAACAGGCGCTGGCGCACCTCGTTGTTGGTGACAGGTTCGGAATTGACCAGGGCAACGATGAAGTCCGCGGTTCTTTGCTGTCCGGGTGCGGCAGCCGGCGTGTTGCCACGCGGCTGGCCCAGGTCGTTCGAGAGCCGCAGGCCTTGCGCCTGGGCCGCGCCCGTCCACAGCAGGGACGCACACAGCAGCCAGATGAGCCGACGGGGAAAGGCGGTAAAGCGATCAGTCATATTGTTGGAACCGGCTGGGCGGGTTGATTTCTTCGCGCAGGTACTGGTAGCGCGGAATGTTTTCCTTCAGCGTCTTCAAGGGGTTCGAGCCAAGGCGCGAGAAACCGCTGAACTCCAGCTGGAACAGGATACGCTGGTTTGCGGTGGAGGCACTGCGTTGCAGGCGCTCGAACACGACGCGCCCGATCCAGCAGCCGGCATCGTACTCAAAGCCTGCCACCAGATCGACGATCTTGCGATCGGGCACGCTGTAGTTGATGCGCCCCACGCTGAACCATTGGCCTGCGCCGAGACCGCGTCCCGGCACCGTGGCAGTCGCAGGCGCCTGCCACAGGTCATTGAGGGGCCATTGCCACCCCAGTTCGTATTGCTCGCTGGAGCCGCGCTGCAGGCGGTAGGCAGCGCTGAGCACCCGGTAGCGGCTGGGCATGTAGCGCACGCCCAGCGTGGTGCGCACGGACTCGCCGGCACCGGGGCTGTACTGGAAGTTCGTGTCGAAGGTCCAGCGCGGGTCCCACTGCAGGCGCGTGGCGAGCAGGATGTCGCTCAGGTGTTCGGTCACCGGTGCACCGCCGGCCTGCCCGGCGGCGTTGGGCAGGAAGACGTTCTGGTCCCTGATCAGGTAGCGCTGCGCCAGACCCACACGCACGATCTCCGCGCCCGTCTCGGGGTCAAGCAGGCGCGAACTCGCCCCCACGGTCAGTGCACGGGTGTCGGAGATGCGGTCATTCCCTCCGAACACGTTCTCCGAAAAAATGGTCGCGAAGTTAAAGTCGTTGGCGGCCGAATCGTAGTTGGGCAGCAGGCTCTGGTCGCGGTAGGGGGTCCAGGTGAAGAAGGCGCGTGGCTCCAGAGTCTGCACAAAGTTGCGGCCGAAGTAGCTGGCCTCACGCTCAAAGATGAGACCGCTGTCCAGGCTGACCGTGGGCAACACCCGCGACGCACTGCGCGAGCCGTTGGCGAGCGGGTTGTCGAACTGGTATTGCGTGGCGTGCAACTGCGCGCGAGGCTTGATGAACCAGCCGGGCGACTGCCAGAGGCGCGAGAGTTCCGCAATGGCCAGCGAGCGCGATCCATTGGTCTGCCCGGTGAGCAATGGATTGGACTCGAAACGGGTGTACTCGGTGCTCAGCGTGTAGTTCCAGCCATCCACGCCCGCAATGCGCCCGTCACCACGGCTGTAGCGCAGTGCAATGGATGGCAGGCGATCATAGGGTGGCGTGATCGGAGCCTCGATGTCCTGCAAGGTCTGGTAAGCATAGACACCTGCACTGACCGCCCAGGGGCCTCGGCTCCAGCTGTAGATCGCGTGGCTCGGCAGCAGCCGCTGGGTCAGTGCGCCGAAAGCGCGCGGGAAATCGCGCCAGTAGTTGTCATCGCTCACACGGTTGAAGTCCAGCCGCAGGCCGGCCGACCCTCCAAACCCAAGACCTGTGTCGCTCAGACGTTGATCGTGCTGCATCGAATAACCCCAGCGATCGGCGTCGCGCAGCGGGTCCGATGGCAGGAAAGCCCCACGCACCTGGCCCGAGTAGTTGGGTTGCAGGTAGCGCACCTCGGCACCCAGCTCCAGACCACGCTTGCTCATGACCGTGGGGTAGATCGTGGCGTCGAGGTTGGGCGCGATGTTGAGGTAGTAGGGCAGCGTGAGCTCGAGCCCGTTGACGTTGTCGAGGTTGATCGTCGGCGGCAGCAAGCCCGACTTGCGCTTGTCGGTCAGGGGAAACGTGAAGCGAGGCCAGCCCAGGATCGGCACGCCCTTGAACTCCAGCGCCCCACCGGTGGCGGTGCCGGTTTCGGCGACATTGTCGAACTCGATCTTGGTGGCGCGGACCAACCAGGCGGGCATCCAGTCAGCCCCGGGCGTGCGAGGGCAGGTGGAGTAACGCGCCTGGTGCGCGATGGCGTGGTCCTCGTCGAGGAAGTCCACCCGGCTGGCATCGCCCCGGCCGTCGTTCTTGAGCAGGGAGAACTCGGGTTTTTCGAAGTGACCCTTGAAGGTGTCCACGTTGAGGTGCAACTCGGGTCCTTCGAAGCGATCGCCGCTGCGGTTGATCAGCACGTTGCCGATGGCTTTGGCTTCGCTGTCGCGCTGGTCCAGCTCCAGGTGGTCTGCACGGATCACGGTGTCGTGGCGACGCAGCTCGGCATTGCCTTCGATCCGGGTGATGCTGTCGGTCTGGCCTTCGATGCGATCGCCAGAGATGAAGGTGGGCGCCTGCTGGCGCGCCTCTTCGGGAAGGCTTTCCTGCAGCAGGCGGCTGGGTTTGAGCTGCACGTCGGAGGGCGTTGGCTCGTCGCCATCGCCGGACTGCGCGTGCACGGCGGACGGCGCGATCAGCGCCCCCCAGGCCATCACAGCCAGCAGCACATGCACGGCACGCGCCACGGGCGCCGCCGCGAAAAGCAGGTTGGCGACATCTCCGCGCGGGCGCTCGGCGGACAGCGTATCGGTGCGGCGGTTCAAGGGATGAAGTCGGTGGTCCGGCAGCCAGAGCGGGCCCGGGGGCGGGTCGTCGCCGTGCAGGGGGTTTGTAGAATCAAGGGCGATTATCCACATGCCCGGCCCCCGGGTATGCCGCGCGGCCCGTCACATCCCGACCCCCATGCCCATCAGCCCGTCCCAACCCGCCGTCACCTGGGCCGATCCGGCACGGGAAGCCGCCTTCCATGTCTGGATGCAGGCCCAGGCCACGCGCCTGGGTCTGTTGCCCGGCACCTTGCGTCCTGCCTCGGCCGATGCCAGCTTCCGTCGCTACCTGCGCGTTGACGCCACGGCCGGTGGCAGCCTGATCGTGATGGACGCGCCACCCGCGCAGGAGAACTGCCGGCCCTTCGTCCACGTGGCCGGCCTCATGCGCGACGCCGGGCTGCTGGTCCCGGACATTCTTGCCTGGGACGAGCCGCAGGGTTTCATGCTGCTCAGCGACCTGGGCCACCAGACCATGCTGGACGGCATCGACGCGGCGCAACCGCAGGCCAACCATGCCCGGTACATGCAGGCACTCGACGCCCTGCTGGCCTGGCAACTGTCGTCGCGTCCCGGCGTGCTGCCGCCTTACAACGAAGCCCTGCTGCGGCGCGAACTGCAACTCTTTCCCGACTGGTACCTGCAGCAGCACAAGGGTCTCACGCTCAGCGACGCCCAGGCCCAGACGCTGCAGAACACCTTCGACACCATCGTGGCGCACAACCTTGCGTCGCCCCAGGTCCATGTCCACCGCGACTTCATGCCGCGCAACCTGATGTTGCCGCTGCAACCCGGTGATACACCTGCCCGACAGCTGGGCGTGCTCGATTTCCAGGACGCCGTGCACGGCCCGCTCACCTACGACGTCGCCAGCCTCATGCGCGATGCCTTCCTGAGCTGGGACGAGGACTTCGTGATCGACGTGACGGTGCGTTACTGGGAGAAAGCGCGCGCCGCCGGTCTGCTGGACTTCGAGGACTGGCACAGCGACTTCGGCGCCTTCTACCGGGGCGTGGAGTGGATGGGCCTGCAGCGGCACCTGAAAGTGGCCGGCATTTTCGCGCGGCTGACCCTGCGCGACGGCAAACCCAAGTATCTCGCCGATGCACCCCGCTTCATCGGCTACATCCGCCACACCGCGCATCGCTACCGCGCGCTCGGCCCTTTCCTGAAGATGCTCGACGAGATCGAAGGCCTGCAGGCCGCCTCCGGCTACGCCTTCGGGCGCGTCTGAGCATGCCGCGCTTTTTCTGCCCGGTGCCGCTGAATGAGGGCCAGTCCCTCGCCTTGCCGGGCACGGCGGCACGCCATGTGCAGGTGCTGCGGCTGCAACCGGGGCAGACGATCACACTGTTCAATGGCGAAGGCGGCGAGTGGGAGGCCACGATCACCCGCATGGGCCGCAGCGACGTGGACGTCATGCTCGGCGCACACCATGCCACAGAGCGTGAACCCGACCGTGAGGTGCGCCTCGCCCTGGGCATGCCTGCCAACGAGCGCATGGACTGGCTGGTGGAGAAGGCGGCCGAACTCGGTGTGGCAGGTCTGCAGCCCTTGCACACGGCGCACAGTGTGCTGCGCCTGACCGGCGAGCGCGCCACGAAGAAGCAAGGGCACTGGCAATCGGTCGCGGTCGCGGCATGCGAGCAATGCGGCGGCAACCGCGTGCCCACGGTACACGCGGTGGCCGATTTCGCGGCCTGGTTGAAATCGTTGCCCCCTGCCAACGCGGGTGAACTGCGCTGCCTGCTGTCGCTGACCGAGGGCACACAGCCGCTGGCGCAAACCCTTGCCCTGGCACCCACCGGGGCGTCTGTCCTGTTTCTCAGCGGCCCCGAGGGTGGCCTGAACGCCAACGAAGACGCACAGGCGCGGGCTGCCGGTTTCGCGCCAGTCACGCTCGGGCCTCGCGTGCTGCGCGCCGAGACGGCCGCGCTCGCCGCCCTCGCACTCGCGATCAGCTGAGCACTCGTTCAGCCCGGTGCGAGGCGGAAGACCTGGACGACACCGGCGAAGCGGCGGGCCTGGTCCTTGAGGCTCTCTGCAGCCGCCGCACTCTCCTCCACCAACGCCGCGTTCTGCTGCGTCATCTGGTCCAGCTGCGTCACCGCCACATTCACCTGCCCTATCCCCTCGCTCTGCTCCCCAGCCGCCGCCGTGATCT
>NZ_JAVDWE010000029.1:0-17618 GCF_031457235.1 Hydrogenophaga laconesensis | reverse complement strand
GGTCACGATGAACCGACAACGGAGTCGGTCACGATGGGCCGAAATCCTCGGTCACGATACCGAAACCAGCGGTCACGTTGGTCCGAAATACCCATACTTCGTGCAGCACTGGTTCAACCTGGCTGATGAGGCCTGCGAGGAGGCTCTGCTGGACAGCACGGCGCTGCGCCGCTTTGTGGGCATCGATCTGGGGCGTGAACGTGTGCCTGACGGGACCACGCTGCTGAAGTTTCGCCGCCTGCTGGAGAAGCACAAGCTGGGCGAGGCCTTGTTTGCCAAGGTGGGGGAGGTACTGCAGGCGCGGGGCATGAAGGTGGGCACCGGCACCATCGTGGACGCCACCATCATCGGCGCACCCAGCTCGACCAAGAACGCTGACAAGCAGCGCGACCCCGAGATGCACCAGACCCGCAAAGGCCAGCAGTGGTACTTCGGCATGAAGATGCACATCGGCGTGGACAGTCGCACCGGGCTGGCGCACAGCGCCGTGGTCACGGCAGCCAACGTGCATGACAAACATCCATTGCCCGAGCTGTTGCACGGGAACGAGCAGCGTGTATACGGCGACAGCGCCTACGCCAGTCAGAGGGCGTTGATCGAATCGAAGGCGCCGCAGGCCAAGGACTTCACGAACCAGCGCGTGCGCAGGGGTGGCGAGATCGACGAGGCCGCACGCTCGAAGAATCACAACAAGTCCAAGATCCGCGCCCGGGTCGAACACGTCTTTGCCGTGGTCAAGCGGCTCTGGGGCTTTGCCAAGGTGCGCTACCGAGGCCTTGCCAAGAACGCCACACGCTCGTTCGTGGTGCTGGGTCTGGCCAACATCTACCTGGCGCGAAAGCGTTTCGCGGCATGAGTGCGCCTGTTGCACGCCAGAAGCGTGCGCGCGAGGGCTGTATGGCCCAGGAACGCGGTCAAATCACGCCACTTACCCGCGCCAGCGACCCCTTGCGCAGCGGGCCACTCAATTCGGCTACTTGTTCAGCGCAGCCTTAGATAAACGCAGCTGCTTAACTTGGAGAATGGTCGCGCTCAATCTTTTGCGGACACCACGCTCAGGATTGACTTGAAGTAATGGCATCCCCTGAGGCGTACCAATCGAGGAAGCGACGCTGAACACGCTCATGGGCGTTCGCCTCGCTCACACGAAGTTCGTAAGGTGCGTAGATATGCACATACAGTGTGTGCTGACGGGCGTACGACTCACCCCCACGAAGATGGTTGCGCCGGACATCGCGCCACTCCAGCGCGTGTGGATTTGCAATGAGAATGCGCACCCACGCCGGATCGACAACCCGACCCACCCAAGAATAGAGGGTGGTCAGTTCGCCTGCATCCATGCTGCGCAACTCGATGATGAGACGCTCGGTGGCGAGCATGTGGATACCGACGTCGATACGGTGCACGAGACCGACCTCGGGCGTGCATTTGGATATGCGTTTATGCAAGCATTTGGTGGTGAATTTTGGTTCAACGCACAGGGATGGTTTGGTCGCTACGGTTGTCATTTCGTGATCTCCTTTCATCCAAGCTCTCACGAAATCTTTCCCCGTCAAGTCCACAATATCCTCTTTTTGCAGATCCTATCGCTCAGATGTCGATGCCCAAAATGAGATGGGCATCGACACACACTGCACTGCCTCTGGCCCCCTGCCGCCGAGGACCTCAGCCCAACGGAAGCAACAGGCTCACTGGCTGGTTCTCATCGCTCCAGCGCCGGTCGTAGGCGGTGGTTGTCGTGATGCAGGCGTGCCCCAGGAAATGCCGCACTTCGTTGAGGTCAGCACGCTCACGCAAAGCGAGCGTGGCGGCTGCAACCCGCAGCGCATGCGCAGAAAACCGATCCCCCACCACTCCGATTTGCGCCAGATAGGGCTGCACAATGCGCTGGGCAACAGCACCGGCAGTGAGTCCAGCAGACTTGACTGCCGTGTCGGGCCTCCTCTGTCGCCGCGACTGCTGAGAAGCGTTGATCTGCAGATTTTGAGGATCCTCTGAGCCGCGCTCGAATACCGCGGTGGAAGGCTCGATGTTTGGGGGCGTGCTGGCGCGTCGCCCGGTGCCCTCTTTGTCATTCACTAACCTACCCTCCTCCTCAATATGGCGCCCTTGAGGGTTGACATCGCACCTGGCAACGGAGTGCCGGCCGACTGCCTTCATTCGCACGAACAGGCGCTCATCGCTTTGAAGCTGTGCCACCTCATCTCCAGGTAGTGCTGCACCCTTTCGCGCATGAGGGGTGCGGCGGCAATGAACCGCGTCTTGCCACCCTTGCCCAACACCCGCAGGTGCGCCACACCCGCGCGCTGACAATCAAAATCCCGCACGCGAAGGGTGACGACCTCCGCGCGGCGCAGGCCGCCCAAAAGCATGACGGCCAGGATCGCACGGTCTCGCACGCCCTTGAGCGTGTTCGCATCGGGCGCTTCCAGCAGGGCCTTGGCTTGCTCAAGCGACAGCGCCGGGGTCTTGCCCTCGTGAGTCTCCAGACGCGGTCTGCGCACGCCGCGGGCCGGGTTCGTGGGGATGAGCTGCTCATCGAGCAGATGCTCCATCAACGAGGAAAGAGCCGCGAGCTTGCGGCGTTGGGTGCTCGGCGACAGGCCCTGGGCCTGCAGGTGGTGGCGCCAGGCCAACACATGGGAGCGAGCGACCTGCAGCAATTCGGACTGGGTTTGCAGCCCAGAGAACGCGGCGAAATCGCGCACGTCAGCTGCGTAGGCGCGCCGGGTGCAGACACTGGCGAAGTTGGCGAGCCACTGAGTCTCGATGGCCATGAAGCCCAGTTGTGCGAAGCGTCTGGCTGCGCTGTCGCGCTCGGGATCGAGCACGGGATCGCTGTGGAGGCAGTGAATGCGAGAGGGAATGTGCCCTGGGACTTGGTCGTGTGAGTGCATCGATGGTGGGTGTCTCCCCTTGCCTGCACGGTGCAGAAAACTCTGGGGGTCCCTGTATCGATAACATGTGTTTTCGATACGTCAAGGGCAGGAGCCGACGCTTCGCTGCAGTTCTCGACTTCGTCGATTTAGGGCAGCGGTGCAGCCATTTGCCGTCCTTAGGTTGCCATGTTCTTATTCACGCTATCGGCTGCTTAACCGTCAACCGCTCGGAAGAACCTGTGATCCGCGAATGACCGGCGCGAAGGGCGCAGCAGTCATTCACGACGTTCAGGCTTGGACAGCGGATCAAGCCTTCAGATGTCCTCCTACGACTTCGAAGGCCAGTCAGCATGTCTGGCGAAAACACCTGTTCGTCCGAGCAGTATTGACGTCAAAGCGTTACTTGCGCCAGCTCGGCCAGTCCTGCGGCACTAGCGCGGGCGGGTTCATCCAAGGGTCTTCAACCAGCGCGTCCTGGAACCAGTCATCAGCGAAGTTGGCATGTTCGGTGACGATGAGCTGGAAGCCCGGTACCAGCTCCTTGGTGTAGTTCAGCAGCGTCTCGAACAGCTTCTTGGCAGCCTCGAGGTCG
Organism: Hydrogenophaga laconesensis; assembly: GCF_031457235.1. Classification (NCBI taxonomy): domain Bacteria; kingdom Pseudomonadati; phylum Pseudomonadota; class Betaproteobacteria; order Burkholderiales; family Comamonadaceae; genus Hydrogenophaga; species Hydrogenophaga laconesensis. The sequence continues at coordinate 14,147 of NZ_JAVDWE010000029.1, read as the reverse complement.
GCGTCCACACGCTTGACCTGTTCCGCATCCCCCGCCACCGATTCATAAATGGTCTGCGACGGAAAATAGACTTGGGTGGGCTGGTCCAGCATAAGGAAGCGAGGAATCGGGATACGGTTTTCCGAGGCGTAGTGGTGCAGGGCCAGAAGAGCAGAGATGTGATACGCCAGCCAGTTCGCGCCCCCACCTGTTCGAATCATGGGAACCGGATTTCCTGGACGTTGCACCACCACGGTCAGATTGCGCATGTCCAGACGGAAGGGAAACTCCGAGAAGAAGGCCTTGAACTCCTTCACCAACGTGGTCATGGTGCCGGAAATGTGGGTGATAACCGATTCCATACGCGCGTCTGCATCGTCGTCGGCGCCCGCGTTCTGGTTAACCTGGTCAAGCTTCGCCTGCAGCCGCTCGACCTTGAGCTTCAGCGTGCTGATGGCATTGCTTGGATTCAAGCTGTCCAGATAGAAGCTGACTCGGCCCTGAACCTTCAGTGCACGTGCGTTGGCGTCTTCCTGCGCTGCTGCCTTCTCATCGGTCAGGACAGCGACGTTGAGGTCGACCTCGACCTCGCGGATGGCGTCCTTCAGTTGGCTGGAGCGGTCGGTGAGCGCTGCCAGGTGCTCATCGAGGCGAGGGCGCGCGCCACCAACTTGCTCAAGCTCGCTGTCCAGGCTCGATAGCTCGGCCATAAGCGACTCAGCGATGCCATCCATGCGGGCGTCTTCCTCTTTCAGGAATGGCCACTGCCAGGCGCCATTCGATGCACGCGGCAGTGCATTGATAGACTCAAGGCGGGAGCGCTGCTCTTGGGCCTCGGTCTGGAAGTCGGACGCGCCTTTGACGTACCGCTGCGCGGATGAAATCTGGTCCAGGACTTGGCGGCGCTCTGCCCGCAGATTTGAACGACGAGCCTGGAGCTTCGCCATTTCACTCTCGGCCATGAGCGCTACCTGCCCGGGCCGCCAGTTAAGGACCTCTCGAAGGGACACGACCAGGTCGCTTTCGGCTCCATCCGTGCTTGGCCCGGCACGGCCTGGGGAGTTGCTGAAAGGGATGCCGACTGTCCGCGCCTCAGCCAGCAGGCCCAAGCCGCGCGTATCCAGGGCATCCTCCGTCTCTTGTGCCAGCTTCAGTTCTTTCTGAGCAATCTTCAGCTCTCGCTGCGTCGCACGTCGGTTCGCCTCAGTCTCCATGTCGCCGACGTTGGAGATGCCGAAGAGGACGGCAAAAGTGTCACGGATGGTCTGAGGGAGGTGCTCCTCTGCCTGCCGGTAGAACAGGAGCTCCTTGCTGGCCACCAAGCCTTGCTTCTGGAAGAGATAGAACGCCGTGTGCTTAACGTTGACGGAGTAGCCGGTGCGGCTGCTGCGCTCCGGAACCGGAGTCTTGGTCTCCGGGATGCCGAGCAGGGAAGAGAGCAGTTCGTGAACAAGCTCATCGCCACCGTTGTGCTTCAGGTCGTCGAATTCCGGCGTGCGAATCTGCCTCCCCCGCAAGACCATCGCGAGCGAGCACTGAACCTGACCCGGCTTGGGGTTTGGCTTGGCAGCGAACACCTGCTCGTTTGGAAACTGGAAGGTGACCGCGAACCACGACACCTTCTCGCGGATGAAGCCCTCCGCAATCTTGCACTCATCCCCGCCCATGCAGTACTCGACGATGTCCGACAGGGAAGATTTACCCGTCGAAGCTAGGCCGGTGATGATGTTGAGCCCATCGGGATTCAGGGTGAGGTTGCGCCTGCGGCCATCGTGGCTGTAGATGTGAATCGAAGCAATCTTCATGGGCGGATGGACAAGCTGGTGTAGACCGTCGCGCGGTCGTTAATCTGGGCGAAATTGCGACCGAGGACGATTGCGGCGGCGCGGCACCTCTCGGCGTCGTCGGTGTTCAACGGCTGAGGCGACATCCGTCTGGGGATGAGGCTGATGCAGCCGTCATCTCCCACCTTGATGCAGTCCTTGCTTGCGAGCAGTGCGAAGGCCTCTGTGGCGTACTGGACCAGCGCCCGCGCCCGCTCAGCGAAGTCGACCAGCAAGTCCGGGCGAAGCGCGAACACACGCAGGACGGAAAGCCGCTTGTTCTCCAGAATCTCCTCGCGCGAGGCTTGGTGCAGGCACATCGGCAGGACAATCAGCGTCAAGGAGTAGGGCATTGGCTTCCTCGCAATGCGTTCGTACTCGCGGATGGCTGCAGCCAAGACCACCGCGCAGAACGCCGGGTTGAAGAGGTTCCGCTCTTCAAAAGGTCGAGAGGACCAGTCCCTCATGCAGGCACCTTCGATGTGGCAGCCTTCAGGCGCATGAGGAACTGGGGATGCCAGTGCACACGGGGCATCGGTTTCTCGTCTGCGAGGATGTGGAAGCTGCCACGGCGAACAAAGTCCTCCGTGACGTCCTTGCGGATTTGCAGGCCCTTGGATTGGTTCTCGGCCCAGTCATACAGCTGGCGGCCCGCAGCTTGGAATTCGGCCTCGTTCTGTGGTGCCTTCATCATTGCCCAGCCTCTGGCGCGCTTCCATTCTTCGACCAGGCGCAGCTCGAACTTCCGAATCTCGCCGCCAACGAGGGCGTTGACTCGGGTCCAGTGCGCACGTTGGGCGAACGCGCGGTAGAAGTCCAGAATTGCCATCTCCAGGCTGTCGCTGGACATGCCAATCGCCCGCAGCTGCTCGACGAACTGCCGGGTGTCCTTCATCGCGTCGATTTCCTCATCAGGGTAAGCGTCGTCGAAGGTGATTGGCAGGCGCTCGTCGTAGTACTCGCTGTTGACCTGCGCAAACTTCGCCCAGACCTCAGCGCCGGTGATGGGCTTGCGCTCACCCTGGATGAGCTCGATGGCTTCCCTGAGCCACCACCCTTCCATGCGTTCGCGGACATCAATGCGGAACTTCGCTGCTACCGACCGCAGGAGCGGGGCGAAGGCGGTGTCGAGCTCCTTGATGCGCAGCGAACTGTCGGCAATCACGATGCGGGCCAGAAAGTCGTCCTGTTGGGTCGCGGTCAGGGAGCTGAACGTGGTCTCAATCTGCGCACTCAGCGCGGCCTTCGAGCCCTTGAGTTCAGTGACGAGCTGGATGGCGAAGCCCGCTGGCTTTGCATCGGCACCGTCGAGGAAATACCGAAGCAGCGAAGTGGGACCGACGCGCGCCGTCGTCGCCATGCAGTACGAGTGGTCGCAGGCGAGGTTGCCGTCCCGGATGTACCGGTCGAGCCAGATGCGGACGGACTTCCAGAAGTCGGTCGACAGCGTGCCCACGGTCTCACCGACCTGCTTGTGCTTCAGCGATATCAGCGTTTTCTTGCCGTCGACGTCGCGCAGTTCGACGTCGTCGTCGGCCTCGATGAGCAGTGCTTGGCTCTCGTCCTGCTTCATCAGGTGCGCGAGCGCAAAGCGAATCTGATAGACGTAGCCGAGCCCCTGCTCGCCGGCTGCGTACTTGTCCGTGTGTGTTGCCACTGGTCCTCCCTTGCTTGCCCGCGACCAATCACGGGTCAGATGCCCATGTCCTGGGTCTTCAGGTTCCTGCCGCTACAGGAATCATATCCATCGACTGGAGCGTTCGTTCGTGCCGGTACGCTGTTTGATCCGCGGTCCAGCGCCTGGAGCCAAGAGTGAAGTCGTCGGTCAGAACCACCGGCGTCCACTGACCGATGTTTATGTTCGCCGCCGATTCTGTCCGCGGCTCTGAATGACTCAATCAGTCTGAAGCCGCGACCCGGCTAGTAAGGACGCCGCGGAAGCGCCACCCGATAGCGGGAGGCAGCGCAACCTCTAGCGCCTTCACACCGATTTGGCACTTTAGTGACAGTGATAAGGCTGAGAGCCGGCGTGACAACCGTTCCTATCAGTGCCGCCTGAGTGTGCATGAGCAAACGAGACTGTCGCCAATGCCACCAAGAACAAAGCAATTCCTCTCCTCATATCCGTTCTCCTTTTCGGGTTGAAGCAAATCAGAATCTTCTCGTGCCACCAGCGTAGCTAGAACAGCAAGTCGAGAAGCCACGCACTCACACAGTGCGCCATGTCAAATCTAAGGGCTCGACGCCCTGGCAATATCCTCTATATGTGGGAGCAATGACCACTACCGTGAGAAAGTTGCAGTTTCCCTAGATGGAAGAATGCGGCAGCCTAGCTGACACGGCGCCCGCGACGACGCGAGCTACCTAGTTGTCGTAGCGACGAACGACTGCGTAGCCGCTGTTCCACCCTGGTCGCCCTGGGCGAAGTTCAGGGCTATCCAGCCATTAGGCTCGACGGCTCTTGAACTTCGCGTGGTCGCTCAACGTTTCTACAATCGTGTTGCGCACTTTGCGCATTTTCATCACTCGAAAGTAGATAAATCCATGGCAACTGCAAAGAAGACCACGGCTGCGAAGAAGGCAGCACCCGTCGCGAAAAAGGCTGTCGCAGCCCCCAAGGCCGCTGTGGCCAAGAAGCCGGCCGCGAGCCTGGCGCTCCTGAGGCCGATCAAGACCGCCTTCAACAAGACTACGCTGCAAGCTCACCTGGCTGAAGTCGCCGGCGTCGATCCGAAGGCCGCCAAAGCGGTCCTGGCAGCACTGGAAGCCACGATCGTTGCCTCCATGAGCAAGAAGGGCCTGGGCGAGTTCACGCTGCCAGGTCTGCTCAAGATCACCGCGCAGGCGATTCCGGCGAAGAAGAAGCGCCGCGGCATCGACCCCTTCACCAAGGTCGAGCGCGAATTCGCAGCCAAGCCCGCCACCGTGCGCGTGAAGGTCCGCCCCCTGAAGAAGATCAAGGACGCCTCCCTCTAAGGTGTCCCGGGCGCTTGGCCGCAAGCTGAGCGCCCAGTTCAGCAGCGCTGTATCTGGGGGCAAGCCACGAAGAGCCCCACTAAGCCAATCCTGCGCACTCCAAGAAGCTCGTGCTCACGCTGGTCGAACGCCCGTTCCAGACGGCAGTCTCTCGTCGGGGGACGATCGAACGCTCCCGCTCATGCCGGAAGCTGACATTCGCTCAGCATCGCAGACAATGCCTAGATGAGCCGCCAATCCATTTTCATCAGCCATGCCACGCCTGAGGACAATGGCTTTGTGAGTTGGCTTGGCGCTCGCTTGGAGCTTTCGGGATTCTCCGTCTGGCACGATCTCGGCCGCCTCAAGGGCGGCGACTACTTCTGGGACAAGATTGAACGGGCCATCCGGAATGAGTCCTACCGCTTCTTGGCCGTGGTCTCCACGGTCGCGGTGGACAAGCAAGGCGTTAAGGACGAATGGGCGCTGGCTCAGACCATTGAGAAGTCGATGCCGGGCTTCGTGATCCCGCTGCGCTTAGACAAGTACGATTTCTCGCTGCTGCCCATCGGGATCCACCGCAAGAACGTGATCGACTTCGCCAACGGATGGCACGCGGGCTTGGCCGACCTGCTCGACACGTTGACCGAGGCCAATGCGCCCAAGGTGGCGGCCCCCGATCCGCGCTCCGCCAGGCACTGGCTCGCCGAAGTGAAGGAGGGCGCGATATTGCGCACCGAGTCTAAGGAATCGCTGGACTCGACATGGCTCAGCGTTGTCTCGCTGCCACCGATCGAGACCGCCCGCATCTTGGGAAGCGAGCGAGAGATCAAGGTCACTGACCTCAACCGCGGCATCCCTTGGTTCGAGCATGAGGACCGCATCGTCGGCTTCGCCAAGGCGGCCGACCTCGTCTCCAACATGTCCAAGTCGGTCATGCTCAAGGCCTCCGCTGGCGTGGACTCGACCATGTTCATTCAAAGCGGCGCCACTTTCGGCGACAAGTACGTCGATGCGCGTGAGGCCCGCAAGCGCGTCGCCAACCTCGTGCGGCAGGCCTGGGAGCTCGCTATGGAGGCCAAGGGCCTCGGCGTCTTTGAGCAAGCTGGCGGGCGCAAGGTCTTCTATGTCACGCCCGAGCTCACCAAGGGTCGCGGCGAGAAGGTCGCATTCATTGACGTCGATGGCCGGAAGCGCCGTAAAGGGCTCAATGGCCGCAGCGAGAAGAAGAAGGCCAATTGGTGCTACGCAGTGGGCATGGTGCCCCAGTTCGACGAGCCGTGGCGGATCGAGCTGCGCGCCACAATCGTCTTCACCGATGAAGAAGGCAAGCCGTTCGACGTGCCAGCAAAGGCGCACCGCCTGAGAATGAGCTTTTGCCGCAGTTGGTGGAATGACCGCTGGCGCGGCTTCCTGCGTGCCTTCCTCGCCGTAGTCGCAGACGGTGCTACAGAGATCCAGCTGCCAGTGGGCTCGGGCCGCGAGGTCGTTGTGTCTGCCACGCCGATCATGTTCAGTTCGCCCGTGGGCCTCTCCGACTTGGCGCCATCCATCGACGACGATCCTGTCGATGAGCCCGACGACGAATTGGGCGAGGTCGATGACTTCGACGCCGACGACGTTCCGGCATGACCCTCGAACTCAATCTGATCGAGATCGCTGAGCCCGAGCTGCTTTTCGGCTATGGGCAGTCCATGGAGCATCCCAAGGACGGCCTGCTGCTGTATGGCCCAAAGGAGAGCCCTCAGGCGGGGTCGAAGCTGCGCATCGGCGTGGTCTCCACAAAGGAGGGCCTGCGCCGGTACTCGGCGTGCGTAGCGCGCTTGGCCAAGCCCATCGCACCGGCGCTGGCTGACAACCCCAACCACACCATGTTTCCGGGCTTCCAAGCCCTGTTCGGCGTGGAGTGGCCCACTCAGCCCGCGACATGGCTGGAAATCGACGCTGCCGCGCTTGCCAATGCGATCCGCATCTCAGATCGCCACCAGGCGATCCACAAGGCCGTCTCTCTCTATTCCGATGCGATCGCCAACCACTTGCGCGACGGCAGCGAATCGACCATCGATCTGTGGATGGCCGTCGTGCCCGAGGATGTCCACAAGTATTGCCGCCCGCAGTCCAAAGTCGAGGCCAGCCAGAAGCAGCGCTCCGGCGTGCTGATGGACAAGGCGGCGGCGACCCGGCTGCTCAAGGCTCCGGGCCTGTTCGAGGAAGACAACGCGTCGGCCGAGATTTACCTCTACGAGCTCGACTTCCACAATCAGCTCAAAGCCCGGCTGTTGGAGCACAAGGCGGCGGTGCAAGTGGTCCGCGAGACCACGCTCGCACCCGAAGAATTCGTCCGCGAGAACGGCATGCCTGGCCGTGGCCTTCAAGACCCTGCGACCCTTGCGTGGAATCTCGCCACGACCTGCTTCTTCAAGTCCGGCGGCAAGCCTTGGCAGCTTGCGGCATCGCGCCCGGGCGTCTGCTATGTCGGCATCGTCTTCAAGAAGGATTCGTCTTCGGCCGAGCCGGGCAACGCCTGCTGCGGCGCCCAGATGTTCCTCGACTCCGGCGACGGCGTCGTGTTTCGCGGAGCGGTCGGCCCATGGCTCACCTCGACCAAGGACGACTTTCACCTCCCCAAGGAGAAGGCCAAATCCCTGATGGCGATGGTCGTGGACTCATATCGCAAGAACCATCGCGGTGAGGCCCCCAAGGAGCTCTTCATCCACGGTAAGACGCGTTTCTCGGCCGAGGAGTGGGAGGGCTTCAAGGAAACCGTGCCTCCCGAGACCAATGTGGTGTGCGTACGTATCCGCCAGGACGCGGGCCTGAAGCTCTACCGGCACGGCACGATAAACATCGCCCGAGGTGTGGGCTGGGTTAGATCGCGGTGGATGGCGTATCTCTGGACCAAAGGCTTCGTGCCGAGGTTGCAGACCTATGCCGGCCGCGAGGTGCCCAACCCGCTGTCGATCGAGATTTGCCGAGGGGTGGCGGACATCAAGCAGGTCATGGCGGACGTGCTCGCCCTGACCAAGCTCAATTACAACGCGTGCATCTTCGGAGACGGCGTACCGGTGACACTACGCTTCGCCGATGCGGTCGGTGAAATCTTGACGGCTGCGCCTCGGAAGAACGAGCTGCCTCCACTCCCGTTTCGCTACTACATCTGACTCGATACCCGAAGGGAATAACACGGCTTGGCTTCAGAGGGTGACTGACAGCAAGCTCTGCACAGTCGTAGTTCGGTGCTCGACAGGCGCCTTCAGACTGGTCTCGGACATTCGCTATTAAGTGATTGAGAACATGTGAGTCACTCATCCCCCTTGTGCATGCAGCAGTTCGAGCGTCAGCAATTCGTCGAAAACCGGACCTACCTTGCCCGAGCGGGCTGGGGGCTACGGTAGTCAATGGTCGAGCTCGCACCCGCCAAAACCCATCCAAGTTGCCCTTGGATGAGTCACTCCCGCTCCAGCTCCAAGTAGACGCGGCTCGCGTTACCCGGGTGCAAGTCGGCTGCGTTGAGCAGATTCGCAAACGGCGCCATGTCAAAACTTCGCGCAGCAGCACCAATGTCATCTCCGCGCTCCACCGCCGGTTTGAGGTGGGCGCGCAGTCGAACGAGGTAGTCACGCGTCTGAGCTCGTGCCGTGGCCAAGTCCGTGACCTTGCCGTGTCCCGGCACGATGTGCGTCGGGTTGAGAGCTTCCATTTCATCGATCGCCAAGAGCCACTGACGGGTGTTGCTGACAGGGAGCACTGCGAGCATGCGATCTACGTAGACGATGTCACCCGTGAACAGCACGTTTGTCTTTGGAAGCCACACCATCATGTCTCCGGGTGTGTGTCCGCCGCCGCGATGGCGCAACTCAAATCGGACGCCGCCCAGATCAAGCTGCGCGTCGGGGGTGGCGATGAGCCGGGTCGGGTAGACAGCTTGGGTACCCTCGAATCGGGGCCCGAGCATGCCTTTGAGTGCCTGCATCTGGTCACCCGCCCGGGCCCGCATATCCGGTACGGCGCTGGCGTGCGCGATAAGTTCCGCCCCCTGCGCTTGGAAGTAACTGTTACCCAACCAGCGGTGATCCTGGCCGCCCGTGTTGATCACCCAGCGGATGGGCTGGTCTGTGACGCGCCGCGCGGCCTGGTCAATATCGCGGGCACTCAGGTGGGTCGCCCCACTGTCAATCAGCACCGTACCGCGTGGTGTGAGCACCAAGCCAATGTTGGCGTTCAACGCTTCGTTATCGCGTGTGCGGGCCCCCAGGTCGCCAACATGGGCATAGACGCCTTCGGTCACCTTTTGGAACTGGACTTCAACCGCACCGGAGGCAGTGTGCAGGAACGCGATCAACAGCGCGGCAAGGATTTTTGGCATGGGGTGGTGTTCAAGGCGACGAGGGATGGCAAGCGATGGCCGTGAGAGTGTGACCCAGTCAAGGCCGTTGGCCCCTGGGCTCCACGGGCATGCCGGCATTGCTCCAGCCGTCGATACCACCAATCAGGTAGCGCGCGTCCACGCCGATGGCGCGCAGGCGCAATGCGGTGGCACGACTGACCTCGTGACCGTAAACGCAGTAGACAGTGACAGGGCGGTCATGTGGCAGATCGGTCGCCCACTGCGCCACATCAGCGGGGTCGCGCCAGGCGGCGCCCGGCAGTTGCGTTGTGGCTTTTTCGAAGACACCCGCGCGCCGCACGTCCAGCACCAGGCTGTTTGCGATGTCGCCCTGCTCAGCACCAAAGCCTTCGCTGGCCGCGTGCACCGCGGTTTTGTAGCGCGCGTAGACGCCCGCCCAGTCGATCGCCGCCAGGCATGCATCGACATACGCAGCGGCGTTGGCGCCAAAGTCCAGGTGGTAGGCGTGTTCGTACATGTCCAGCGCCAGCAGCGGTGTGCCGCCGGCCAGCGCATGGGTGTGGTCGGCCGACCACTGATTGACCAGCGTTCCCTCGCGCGGGTTGAACACCAGCAGCATCCAGCCCGAGCCGCCCCCCAGTGCCTTGGCGCAGGCGCCGAACTGCTCACGCCAGCGTTCCAGACCTCCGAAATTGGCATCCAGCGCCAGCCGCATCGCGGGCTCCATCGTCTGGCCGTCACCGCCCAGGCTGGCGAAATACAGCTCGTGCAGCAGCATCGAGTTGGTGGCGATCAGCTCTTCGCGCTTGAGGCCGTTGAGCAAAAAACCCGGCGTGCTGGCAAAAGGGGTGGCCGCCAGCTGGGCGCGAATGGCGTTCAGGCGTTTGACCGCACCGCCGTAGTTGTTCTGGTGGTGGCTGCTCATCAGCCGTTCAGAAAGACCGGATATGGCACCCGGTGCGTAGGGAAGGGGCAAGGCTTGCAGGTTCATGTTTGACTCCTCAGCGCAGCAGCGTGAAGGCCAGCCCGGCGGCTGCGCAGACGCCGAGCAATGGCAGAACACCGGTCTTGAAGCGGAACAGCGCTACCGCGGCTGCCACCGTGATCGCGGCCGACACGGCGTCGAAGGCACCCTCAAAGCCTTGCGGCCACCAGACGTGGTATGCGAAGAACAGCGCGAGGTTGAGGATGACGCCGACCACCGCCGCCGTGATGGCCGAGAGCGGCGCGGTGAAGCCCAGCTTGCCGTGCGTGGCCTCCACCAGCGGGCCGCCAGCGAGGATGAACACGAAGGAAGGCAGGAAGGTGAAGAAGGTGACCACCGTGGCCGCCAGTGCCGCGCCGGCGAACAACGCGTCCGGCCCCAGCACGGCCTGGTTCCAGCCCCCCACGAAGCCGACAAACGCCACCACCATGATGAGCGGACCGGGTGTGGTTTCGCCCAGCGCCAGGCCGTCGATCATCTGCGGACCGCTGAGCCACTGGAAGGTCTCCACCGCACCCTGGTACACGTAGGGCAACACCGCGTAGGCGCCACCGAAGGTCAGCAGCGCGGCCTTGGTGAAGAACCAGCCCATCTGCGTCAGGGTGGCGTCCCAGCCCTGCCAGACCAGCAGGGCGCCCATGCCCAGCAGCCAGAGCACCAGGCCCACGGCCAGCACGCGCACCAGCCGACCGTAGTTGAACTGTGCGTGATCCGGTGTGGGGGTGTCGTCGTCGATCAACGCCGGGCCGTACCCTTTGATGGGCCCGCCGTGCCCACCGCCCAATGCAAACACCATGGGCCAGCGTTTGGACCCCAGCCAGCCGATCAACCCGGCCGCCGCAACGATGGCAGGAAACGGTGTGTCGAACGCGAAGATCGCCACAAACGACGCGGCTGCAATGCCCCACATCCAGCGGTTCTTGAGCGCTCGCGTGCCGATGCGGTGAGCGGCATGCAGCACCAGCGCGGTGACCGCAGGCTTGATGCCGTAGAACAGACCCGCCACCACGGGTACGTCTCCAAAGACCAAGTAGATCCAGGACAGTGCGATCAGGATGAACAGCGAGGGAAGCACGAACAAGGCACCCGCAACGATGCCGCCCCAGCTGCGGTGCATCAACCATCCGATGTAGGTGGCCAGCTGCTGGGCCTCGGGTCCGGGCAGCAGCATGCAGTAGTTGAGCGCGTGCAGAAAACGGTTCTCGCTGATCCAGCGCCGACGCTCCACCAGCTCGGTGTGCATGATCGCGATCTGCCCGGCCGGACCGCCGAAGCTGATGCAGCCGAGCTTGAGCCAGAAGCGCAGGGCCTCGGTGAAAGAGACAGGGTCGGGCCGGTTCATGGTCGTGTTGGTAGGCTGGTGTTGCCGGGGTTGGCGAACAGGGCGTCGAACACGGCGCAGGCCGCGTCCAGCAGGGTGTTGTCGTCGGCGTGCAGCTCTCGAAGACCGGCCAGCACGGCTTCCAGACCACCGGCCTCGGGTGCAGGAATACCGCCTGCGTCCAGGTAGTGAACGACCGCGCCCAGGCGACTCAGCCTGGTGTCTTGCTCCAACCCAAAGCTGGCCAGCAGCACCTCGAACGTGACGCGCGTGCCCACATGGGTGAAGCGCGCGCCGTCGAAATCGAAGCCCAACGCGCCGCGCGGGACGGAAGCAACGTCCCGCAGCCAGACGAACTGGGCCTGCGGGTCAATGAAGCGGCGGATCAGCCAAGCGCTGGCCAGTCGGTCCACCCACGGGCGGGCGCGAGTCGCCCAACGTTTGCCCCGGAACTTGCGCGCATCCAGTCGGGCGATGCCATGGTCGGCCTTTGCACGGGGTTCGTTGTGCGAGAAGCGCGTGTCCAGCGCGGCTCGCGCATCGGCCAGGGCCGCGTCGGCTTGCAGCGTGGCCTCGCCGGGATAGTGATCGATGGCCTGAATGTCGCGCAGCGCCTGCTCGATGCCGCGCCACTGACGGCGTGCCTCGGTCTCTGCGGTTGCGGGCAGCGCGGTCAGCCAGCCGTCCAGGGTGTTGCGCCACTGCTCGTAGGCAGCACTGCGGTCGAAAAGGGCGAGAACCTCGTCGCGCTGGACTTCGTCGCTGGGTGTGAGCCACATGACCTGGGCTGATCCGCCATGCTGGCGAACCTCATCGACTATGGGCTGAAAGCTATCCTGCCGGTCCCGCGGCAGCAGGTAGGCGCCGTCCCGCAGCAGCGGACAACCCAGCGCCTTGAGCGAGCGCCAGACGCGCAGCCGCACGGCGGTGGGCTGGGTGGGCAAAGTGAGAAAAAGAATGGACCACATGCTTTGAAATGTAGCCTACAAATCATGAAACAACCATTTCAAACACTGATGCAATGGTTATGCCGAGTGAGGGGCGCTACCTCGCAAGGCCGCCTTGGCTAGACGTACGCTCATTCGGAACATCCAGCCACGTCTTCATCCCAGCCGCGTGGCCGACAAACCCAACGCGTGAAGTGAGGGGGAGACCGCGCTAGAGCGCTGATGCACAACTCACCGCGGGCCGAGGGCGGGTGATCAGGTGTGCGCGCTCGGCCAATGTGGATGCTGGTCATCCACCACAAAAGCGTGCGCATGGCGCACCGGACTGCCGCTGGCGACAGTCCCCTGCGTGTGAGCGTGTCCGGCCGGCAGGTCCGGGTGCTCGTGCTCGATCACCTCAGGGTCTTGCGCCGGCCAGACCTTTGACGCCACCCAGATGGCCGATGCGCCCGAAATGCCCAACACCACAAACGTCGCCGACATGCCGAAACGGGTACCGAGCCAACCGGCCAGGGGATAGAACACCAACCAGCAGGCGTGTGACAGCGCGAACTGCGCAGCGAACAAAGCAGGCCTGTCCTCGGCATGCGCAGACCGCCGAAGCAAGCGCCCGGAAGGCGTCTGGGCGGTGGAGTAGCCCAGTCCGAGCACGAACCACAAGACCATCAACGAAGCCTGTCCGACCACGAAGGCACCCGCGAACAGACCTATGACCATCAGACCGATGCCCCCCAGCATCGCGGTGCGATCGGGCAGCTTCTCCAGCAGCCGAGGCAAGGCGAGCGCGGCCACCATGGAGCCTGCGCCGAAACTGGCCAGGGCCAGTGCGACGGCACTCTGGCTCAGTCCCATGCCGGCTTGCACGATGACCACCGTGTTCACAAACACCATGGAGCCCGCCGCCGCCACGGCCGCGCTGATCGCCAGTAGCCCACGCAGGCGAGGCGTGGCGAGATAGATGCGAAGCCCGCGCGTGGTGCGCTCGTAAATGCCGCGGCGCTTCGGCGCAGGATGCGCGGGCAACACCACAGAGACCACCAGCGCAGCCGAGGCCAGGAAGCCCACCACCGTGCCGGCAAACAGATCGTGAAACCCGATCACCGTGAGCAGGGCGGCCGCCAGCATCGGGCTGACCAGGCTCTCCATGTCGTAGGCCAGGCGCGAGAGCGACAGGGCTTTGGTGTAGTCCTTCTCCAGCGGCAACACATCTGGGATGGTCGCCTGGAAGGTGGGTGTGAACGCGGCCGAGGCCGCCTGCAGCACAAAAATCAACACGTACACCTCCCAGATCTGGGAGACAAACGGCAACAGCAGCGCCACCGCCGCACGCACGAGGTCCAGCGTGACCAGCAGGGTGCGCCGGGGCAGGCGATCGGCAAACGCGGCAGCCACCGGCGCCACACCCACGTACGCGATCATCTTGATGGCTAGGGCCGTGCCCAGCACCATGCCCGCGTTGTCGCCAGCCAGTTCGAAGGCCAGCAGGCCCAGGGCCACGGTGGCCAGACCGGTGCCGATCAAGGCGATCACCTGCGCGGCAAAGAGGTGGCGGTAGGTGCGGTGGGAGAGGATGTCCAGCATGTCTGTTGTTCTCGTTGTCCATGCGCTCGGGGGCATGGACGCGACGGGCTCAGAGGTAGCGCGTGATTTCCCTGAACTCGTCCAGCGAATGGCGTTGCCCCGATTTCAGGGGCCCCACCAGGTCTTCGAGACAGTGATCCAGGTGGTCCTGGATCAAGGCCTTCTTGGCTTGCTGGATGGCCTTCTCCACCGCCTGCAATTGCTGCGC
>NZ_JAVDWE010000028.1:0-17832 GCF_031457235.1 Hydrogenophaga laconesensis | reverse complement strand
CAATCTGACATTACGTTCCCATCTACATGTACGTGGGCACGTAGGCTCTCACGTCAGTGCACGAGCAGGAAGGACGTGGTTAATTGCGCGCTTACAAAAAGCAGCCTCGAGCAGCCCGCCCCGTTCCAAGTCGATCAGTATGGATGTGTCGGAGACCAGGATGATCATGGCGATCTATACGATTTGTCCCATCAGACGCCGATCAAGCTCACGAACGCTGATATTGAGAAGCTCGGCCGCTTTGGCCTCGGATATGACGGCTTCGGCGACTGCTCGCAGACACATGCGCTCCATCCGTAACGGCACTTCTGCGGGCAGTGAGTAAGGCTCCGCCGATGCCGGCCCATTCCACCCCAGGCCGCGAATCTGCGCCCACAACCTCCCGTAGGCGGCCTTCGTCAGCACGCCCAACTGCGAACAACGCACGACCAGCGAAGCCACGCTGACCTTGAAGATTTTCTTCAACTCGGCCAACTCGCCCAACGAAATAGACGTGCGGTGTTGACCCAGTAGCCGCAACACCATGTCCTTCGCCATGAGAAAGGCACCGGCGAACCGATCCGCAGCCTTCTCCTGATCCGCTTCGCTAAGACCACTGAACCGCAGCACGAGGTGAGCGAGTTCGTGTGCCAGCGTGAACCGCTGCCTTTCTCCGTTGTGGTGCTGATTGACGACAATGACCGGTACGTCCCCATGTTCAGGCCGCGTGACGAACGCCTTGGAGCCCGAAACGGCGATGGGAAGGTCCAACGCGATCACCTTGACCCCTTTGTCCTCCAGCAGCTCGGCCATGATGGGAATCGGGTCGATGCCAAGTGCCCAGAGTTCTCGCAGGGCATAGGCGGCCCGCTCCGCATCTTCGATTCGATGGATTTCGAACTCTACGGCGCCAGGGGCAATCCATGCTTCGTCTAGCCCGGGGAACAGTTCCTCCAGCTCCAGATAGCGCTCGACCTGATCCAGGATGGCGGCCTCGACCGCGCGCTCTTCCTTCACGCCGGCATGCGGTGCCTTGCGGAAGTCCACCCCCGTCAGCTCGATTTCTCGCTCGCTGAGAAGGAATTCCGGCGAGACGCGAAGCGCCCGCCCCAGTGCGAGCAGCACCGTCGAACTGGGCATCATTTCATCGCGCTCGTACTTGCCGATGGCCTGCGCCGACACCTGCCCATGGATGGCGGCTTCGAGGTCGCGCAGCGACAGGCCCAGCGCTTCGCGGGACCTTTTAAGCCGATTTCCGATCATGATGCTCTCCGATTTTTGGTTTACAGATTGACTGCTTGAATTTTATTTTGTAAACTCCATTTCGTCAATCCATTGGAGGTTCCAAATGGCAAATCGAAACAATGTTCACATCGTTATGCGCGGCGCTCAGTGGGGAGCCTTGCGCGAAGGCGGGCAGCGCGCAAGCCAGGTCTTCGACACCCAGGCGCAGGCGATCCAGACAGGACGCGAGATGGCCCGGCAGGGTCAGGGCGAACTGCTGATTCACGGGCAGGACGGGCGTATCCGTGCCCGGGACTCCTACGGCAACGATCCGTGCCCGCCAAAGGACGCCAAGTAGGCGGACTGTTGTAACAGCCAGAGGTTACCTGCCCGGCACATGCGCGGAGGCGGGCACCAAAAGCATCAACCCAAGGACAAATTCATCATGAATGAAGCAGCAGACAAATCTCCGGGCAAGAAGGACGTCACCGTCATCTTCAACGGCCGTGCGAAGGTTGTGGAGAAGGACTTCCTGACCTTTGCGGAAATCGTCGCCCTGTCATTCGACAACCCGCCCACTGGGGATGGCGTCGATTTCACGATCCAGTACACCAAGGGTCACTCGGGCAAGCCCAAGGGGTCTCTGGTGGCTGGCGAGTCGGTCAAGGTCAACGATGGGATGGAGTTCGATGTCACGCCGACCAATCGCTCGTAGTCCTGACCTGCAAAGGCTGCGCCAGGACGGTTACGACCTCGAATGCAAAGGGGCGTACCTTCTCATCAAGGACATTCCCTACGCCAATGCACAGCGGCAGATCAAGCGTGGAATATTGATCTCCGGCCTGGAGCTGGCGGATGACGCGACCAAGAAGCCGGAAACCCATGTGACCTACTGGACCGGGGAGCATCCTTGCCTGAGCACCGGCGCAAAGATGACCTCCATCGAAAATGGGAGCCCCGCCCAATCGTTCGGTGACGGGATTCAGGCCGACTTCACGTTTTCCGCCAAGGCCGACTATCGCGACTACCACCACAAGATGACGACGTATATCGAACGCATCAGTGGAGAAGCCCGGATGATCGATCCGTCCGTGACGGCAATGACGCATCCGGTGCATTTGGCGGGCGAGGAAGAGACCTTGTTCAACTACATCGACACGGCTTCTGCCCGGGTGAACGTTGGCGCCCTCAACGAAAAGCTGGCCCGGCTTCGCGTGGCCATCGTCGGGTTGGGCGGCACGGGCGCCTATGTTCTGGATTTCCTGGCCAAGACTCGTATCGCGGAGATCCACCTTTTCGATGGCGATGTGTTTGAACAACACAATGCGTTCCGTGCGCCGGGTGCTGCGTCCATCGGAGACCTGAGAGCACACAGCACGAAAGTCCAGTACTGGGCGCGTGTCTACGGCGAGATGCGTGCCGGCATAGTTGCCCACCCCCGCTTTCTGGACAGCTCAAACGCCAGCGAGTTGCAGGGGTTCGACTATGTGTTCCTGTGCATGGACTCCAGCCAGGCCAAGCGTGAGATCGTTGCTGCGCTGGAACAGATGGGAACACCGTTCATCGAGACGGGCATGGGTGTGCTGCGCAATGACGATCAACTGAGGGGACTCGTCCGGGTGGTCACGAGCACGCCACAGACCAGGAATCAGGCCCGCCCTCACATTTCCTTTGCAGATGGCAATGGCGCAGAAAACGAATACTCGACGAACATCCAGATCGTGGAGTTGAACGCTTTGGCCGCCTCAATTGCCGTTATTCGCTTCAAAAAGCTCGTCGGCTTCTATGCCGATAGTTGTCACGACTACCGATGCGGCTACTCGATCAGCGCCAACGAAATTGTGGCTGAGGGAGTGTAATGGCTCGACTGAACCGCATTCAGCATGAGTATGTCGATTTCATTCCGGCTCGTCTGGAAGGAGGCCGACTCTACATTTCCATGAAGTATCGGACAGCGACACATCTGTGCTGCTGCGGCTGCGGCATGGAAGTCGTGACGCCGCTGAATCCAGCGAAGTGGCACTTGAGCGACCACGGAGCCACTGTGTCTTTGCATCCGTCCATTGGCAACTGGAGCTTTCCCTGTCGGTCGCACTATTGGATAACCTCCGGAAAAGTTCTATGGGCAAGTGCCATGTCCGAAGGGCAGATCAGGCGAGTGCGGGCGGGCGACCATCGCGCAGTGGAAGTGGAAGCACAAAGAGAGTCCAGGGTGGATCAGCCCAGAGAAGAAACTACGCAGTCGGCGTCTTGGGTGACGCGTTTTATTGAGTGGTTACGTCGGCTTTTGTAGTAGGGTTCTGTCGCTTACTGGCAATTGGAGGCCATACGCACCCTGGCGAGTCTGGGAGGCGTTCGCGCCGATTTCACGGGACCCTTGCAAGAGAAACTGGCCCTTGATGGCGATTTCAAGTAAATTTCGCCCGTGATTGCCTTCAGTGCTGGGGTCAGCAATGACAAAACGGCAACGGGTCGGAGTGCGCACGGCAGCCAGTGACTTCACTGCGCCGCCACAGGTCAACATCACCCAATGGGTCGAGGTCGATGAGGCAGCGTTGCCTCCAGCAAGGCAGCGGCAATTCCTCAACCGCAAACGTGCCATCGTGCTGTACCTGGGCGGGGCCAACGAGGCTCAACTGCTCCAGGAAACCGGCCTGAAGAGGCGCAACGTCTACCGCATCATCGTCGAGCGCTGCCTGCAGCAGCAGGATGACGGCACGCTGCTGGGCTGGCGAGGTGCATTGCCGTTTCTGCGGATCAAACCCTACACCCGTGAAACACCTCCAGTGATCAGTCCATGGGGCGGAGGCGCGGCCGGCGCGCTCCAATGGATCTTTTCTTCACCGGGCGGCCAAGACCTTGAAGCCCGCTTTCGCCGGCAGATCCTCCTCAAGGGCCCCGCACTGGCCACGGCCAAGCAACCCAGGCAAGCGCTGTTTCGCTGGTTCATCGAGGAGCTGCGCAAGCTCGGCAATGAAGAGCGTGGGGAGTGGCCGTTCAACGTGGATCGCTTGGGCTACGTCACGATCAACACCTTCATTTCCAAGGTGCTTGCCCAGAACCCCAAACGCCAGCTCGAGATCCTGGGCGGCCAGAACGCTGTTCGCAAAGCCCGCGCAGGTGACGGTGTCGAGCGCCCAAGGTTGCAGGCTTTTGGGAGAGTTGAATGCGACGCACACAAGCTGGATGCGCGCATGGTGGTGATGGTCCCATCTCCTCACGGCGGGACCGAGCCGCGCAAGATCCATCGACTTTGGGTTGTCGTCATCATGGAAGTGGCGTCCCGCGTGGTGCTGGGCTACCACCTGAGCCTGCGCCGGGAGTGCTCGGCCGAGGACGTGCTGCGCGCTGTCAAACACGCACTCTCGCCATGGACCCCGCGTGACCTGCAGTTCAGCGACAACGCCTACGTCGACAAGGCTGGCTTTGCCTCCTATCGGTCGCCTCGTTTTCTGAGGGCATGCTGGGATGAATTCAGTGTCGACGGCGCCTTGGCCAACATCTGCAGCCGCGTTGAACAACCCATGCACGATGTGGTCGGTGCCCGGGTGTTGAAACCACAGGACACCACAACGTTCGCCAGCCGGCGCAGCCTGGACGACCGCCCTTTCATCGAGTCGTTTTTTCGGCGACTGGCCGACGGTGGGTTTCATCGGCTGTCGCCGACCACGGGCAGCTCTCCCAAAGATGCACGGCGCCACGACCCGGATGCCGCAGCCCAAGCCACCCAGTTTCAACTCGAATACGCCGCAGAGCTGCTCGACACCCTCATCGCCAACTACAACGCGACACCCCACAGCGGGCTGGGCTACCGCAGCCCACTGGATCAGCTCGAATGGATATTGGCCCAGGGAGACACACACGTGCGCGTGGCGGACCCTGGTGCCGTGCGCAGGATGGTGGGCGTGCGCAAGTTGTGCACCCTGCTCGGCGGTGTCGCCACCGGACGGCGCCCTCATTTCAACTTTGCCAGCGCCCGGTATTCAGCTGAGTGGCTGTGCCTTCGCACCGACCTCATCGGCAAGAACCTCTGGCTCCACATTGAGGATGAAGACGACGCCCGCTACGCCAGTGTCTCAAACGCCCAAGGCCTGTACCTGGGCACCGTGCGCGCGGCCCCACCTTGGCATCAGACGCCCCACACCCTGTACATCCGCCAAGCGATACGTGCACTGCACAAACGGCGCCTGCTGCACCTGTCCACCCAATGCGATGCCGTCGAGGAGCTGGTCCAATACGCGGAATCTTCACCCGACAAAAAACTGCCCGCCCACCCAGCCTACCTTGAAGCCAGGCGCGTCTTGCAGCGCCACGCCGAGTCGATGGCCGGCCAATCCATGGTGTCTCTGGCCAGAAACGCACTCACAGCCCATGCGGGGTCGGCGCCGCCGGTGCCAGAAGCAGTGACAGAACCATCGACAACACGACCTCAACGGCCGACACCATCTGCAGCCCTTGGACCCGCTCCGCCAAGCGCCCTCCCCCCACCCAGAACGGCCCAGCAGTGGTGATGGAACCCCAGACCGCAGCGGCGCTGGTGCCGTCACATGTCGCACCGGAACACCCCATCGTTACCCGCGACTATTCGCTGTTCACCCTGGCCATCCATGACATGGCCAACGCGATGGCTGGTTGGCTGGACGATCAGGCCGACGGTGCCACCATTTTTGGCCCGTCTCGATTCGGCAAATCCAGCGCAGTCAACCATTGGCTGCAGCGGCTGCTGTCCGAGCGGCACGGGGGATTTGTACCCATGGTGGTCTGGAGCCACATCGATTCCGGTACGGCGCAGTCGGTTGGCCGGTTCTATGCAAATTTGCTCCAAGCCAGCCAACATCCGCTGGCCCACGCGGTGCGCAGTCCACTCGACCGCCAGCACATGCTCATCGAGCGCTGGATGGCCATGGCCGCTCGAGGTCGGGGGCGCTTTCTGGTGCTGGTCATTGACGAGGCGCAGGCCATGACCCAGCGTGAGTGGATCTGGCTGGTGGAGCTGCACAGCACGCTGGAGAGACAGCGCATCCGCCTGTGTGTCTTTTCCGTCGCCTCGCTGCAATTCTTCGACGAACCCATGGGAATGGCCTTGTCCGGTGGCGCCCATGTTGCTGCCCGCTTCATGCTCTTGTCCAAGCCTTTTCATGGGGTGCGCAACGTCCAGGAACTGGCCTATGTGATGGCCGGCTACGACAACACATGCTGGCCTCCAGGATCGGATATCTCCTACTCCGCAGGCCTGGCACCCAAAGCATGGGCCGCAGGCCAGCGCATGGAGCATCAGGCAGACGCCCTCTTCAACGCGATGGTCGATGAACTGCCTGAGCGCTACGCTGGACCCCTCGATTTCCCGATGAAGACTGTCGCACACGCCTGCCGGCACGTGCTCTTGCGGCTGGCCGGCGGCGCGGAGTGGGACGACGTCACGGCGCCCGAGTCCTGGCAGGCCATCGTGGCCGACAGTGGTCACAAGCCCTTGATGGCCATTGTGTCGGCTGCCGCTCCCAAATTGCGACCCAAGGTGACGGGGTGATGCATGGCCTCACTGTGCCCATGACCGATGCTGCGACCGAGTTGGCCGCCGGTTTGATCGCCACTCTGACCTGGTACCGCGGCAGCATCAGACCCTACGCGTCGCTGTGGCACACCCTCATGCGTGTGGCCGCCCTGAACGGGCACAAGGCAGGAGAACTGCCCGGCTGGCCCGCCAGCCTCACAGCACCCCAGCACCGTCGACGCCTGCACCCGCTGCACAACCCCAAGTGCGCCTTCAACACCGAGGCGCTGGCGCACGCGCTCGGTGAGCCGCTGGAGGTTTTTCGGTGGTCTCACCTGGGCGCTCTGCCCTCGTGGATGCGGCCGCTGGTGGCCCAGGGTTTTCGGGTTTGTCTGACTTGCCTTGATGAGGGATATCACTCTGCCCTGTTTTCACTTCGGCTGCTGCAGGACTGCCCCATCCACAACCGCCCTCTGCTTGAGCGCTGTCACTGTGGCCGCGCGTTCCCCGACAAGCTCACGACTGCCGACCTGAACCTTCGAGGTTGCTGCCCATGCGGTCAGTTCACTTTCTTCACACCCGAGGTCTGTCGTGTTCCCCGCCTGACCCCGCCCCAAACACAAGCACTTGACGCCGTTGTTCAATGGCTGGATCAGTTGTCGCGCGTCGTCAGATCCTCCGCATGGCGAGAGCTGGCCCCGTTGTCACGCGAAGCGCTGACCTCGCACGTGGTGTGGGAACTCTCCAGTGCCTTGGGGCTGGCATACCCAAAGTGCATGACCTGCCAAGCCGAAGCAGCACCCCCGGCCTGGCGGTCATTCCGCCACGCATCTACATACGATTTGCCCCTCCAAACGAAGAAAATTCGGCGTCACCACCCTGCGCCGCCCAGACCCACGTACTGGGCAGAAACGCCAGCAAACCATGTCTACAAGTCAGTCGCTCGCTACCTGCGCAGTCATGGAGTTCGCCATGGCGATCGCTGGGGTCAACAATTCCAATTCCTGCCAAGCGGTGACGAGAAGCGACTTCTGCACCACAACCCCGAAGCGGTTCCTGCATGGACCGAGTGGATGTGGGCACAACAGGTGGAGCCGCAGGCGCGCGAACGACGCTGGCCCTACCGGCCTCCAGGGCCAGACAAGGCCAATACGCTGTACGGCGGGTTGGGGCCCACCGGCTTTTATGCCTGTCCGTTCACATTGCGCGGAGCGTCCATATCGCCGCACTCTCCCTTACACATTTGGCTGGAATACCAGGCGGCCGGCTTCACCCTGCTCCAGCTCTGGCGTTCAGCCCATTTTCAGGCACGGGCAGGTGTGGATCACATATTGCCGGAGGATGCGACGCCAGCGATTGAGCCCTGCGACTGGTCCGCTGCTCAGCAGCCCGGTGGCCACTGGGTGTTCATTGGGCACCCTGCGGCCAACAACCCTACGTCTGTCGGTTGGCCCAGCTTACCCCTTCCCAACAAGTCCGCCCGGGAGTACGCTTTCAGGAAAGCGCTAGACAAAACATGGAAGTCGGTGTTGAGCGTGTGCGTGGGGCCATGTTTGACTTGGCTCCCTCAAGCCGGTTGGACAGTCTCTCAGGCGGCGCAGCCCAGCGCCATGCCCTGCAGGCGGCTCAACTTGCTGGGTCTGCCAGGGAAGAAACCGGTGTTTTGGGTGTTTGAGGCGGGCGACGGGTTCGTTGCTCGCATGTGCGGCGCCAAGCTGCAGGTGTTTGGCGGCACGCCGAAGGAAGCGATCACAGCGCTGAGGAAGTGGTACCCCTCCTTTCAGCGCATGCAGGGTGTTTTGACACCATCACTGCTGGAACAGGTCGGCCCATAGGGCCTGGTCCAGGCGGCCATCCGACCTAGGGTCAAAATGGCTTGCAGAAGTAGGGTCAAATTCACTTGGGCGAACGGGTGAACGGCTTCAAGCCGATTTTTTATAATTCTATGGCTATAGATTATTTGCATAATCTCTACCTAAAATCGTGCAGCCCGAATCGACGTGCAGCACCCACCCCACCCCTTCGACCAGGAAATCTCCAATGGCGACAAGCACTTACCCCGGCATCCCGACCGACTTCAAGTCGCGCCTCAAGCCCAGCGCCGACCTGGTCGAGCGCCACGGCACCACCGCCAAGTACCACGGCGGAGCCTCTTTCAAGTCCAAAGCCTCTGCCGCCAAGCGCACAGCGACGACGCTGCGCAAGACCGCAGACGAGCTCAAAGAAACCGCGAGCGCGGCCGATCTCCAGGCCCTCCTCCGCGCCGCGCAGGTCCTGGATCGCCAAGCCGAGGATCTGGCCGTGTTCGCACGCTGGGCCGACCAGTACAAGACGTTCAGCGATCAACGCCGACTCGGCGAGGACACCGCAAGCGCCCAGGCGCTGGCCCAGGCTCGCTGGGGCGACGACCCGGCGGCGTACCAGCTTGATTTAATGCTCTTGGAGGAATGCGACAGCCTCAGCGGGGGCGAAAGATTCGGGCTGTATGTGCTGAAGAACCACCACCGCTTTGCCGGCGTGAAGCCTCAAAACTTCATGCTGAGCGGGTATCGATCGACGAGCCTGACCGGAGCAGATGAGCGCACCAACACGGCCCACCGCATCGCCTCCATCGACGCGCGCAGCAGCCGCTACGAACGCGCCAGCGGAGAGGCCATGGCGATGATCGGGCGCGACATCTTTGACGCCTACGTGGCCGATCGCCGGGCTGCGCTTGGCCGGGCCGAACAGAACAATCCATGAACCGCGTCCGCATCGGCCCCCACCACCTGGCGTACTTGCGCGCCGTCGCCGACGGCCTGGAGGTCCTCGCCTGCGCGCGAACCTACCTGGGCATCGATGGCGCGCGCGAGGCGCAAATCGCCCACAACGAGCTCAGCGCCCAGCTGCGCCTGGCGGCCAAACAAGCCGGCGAACGTCACCACCGGCTCATCGGCATTCGCATCCGCGAGAAGGACCGCCAGGCAACCACCCAGGCCAAGCCCCCTACCCTGGCCGAGTTCATCGAGGCACGCGACCTGGACGGCTGGAGCGAGGCCGAGCAGCTGGAGCTCTATGAGGCCGAATACCCGCCGGCGCCGCACGCTTCGAACGCCCAGGCAACGCTGCAGCGGCGCGAGCGCAGCCGCCAGCGCGTGGTGGACATGCTGCGCCGCCTGGAGGTCGACGGGCGCACCACGGCGCAGCCGCGCCCGACCGACGAAGTCGATGCCTGGTTTGCGGATCATTTGGCTCGGCGCCTGGTGCGCGCCGGCTACGTCAACCTGCAGCAGCTGGCCGATCGCGTGCGCCAGGGCGGTCAGTGGTACAGCGGCATCACGGCTGTGGGCCGCACGAAGGCGGCTCAGATTGCACAGCAGCTCGAAGCCATCCTGCCCGGCAGCACGCGTCGGCGCTCGTTGGGCTTCGCGGCGCAGACCTTGGTGCTGGTCAACCTCCAGACAAGCCACCCAGATGCGGTGCAGGAGCCACCCGAAAGCCGCCCCCAAATTCAACCTGGCAGCCAACTCAGCCAACCCAAAACCCCATCTGAAGGCGCCCTGCTCCCGCCCTCCTCCCATGTGAACACCGCATGGCGCAAGGACAACATCGGAGCCATCCGCACCGACCCGCAGGCTCTGACCTCCTGGGCCGAGACCTGTGCAGGCTCGCCGGCCACCCGCAAGTCCTATCTGCGCGAGGGCCGCCGCCTGCTGCTGTGGCTGCAGATTGAGCGTGCCGGGCGCCGTCTGGTGGACTTCAAACTAGACGATGCGCAGGCCTACAAGACCTTTCTGGCGTACGTGCCGGACGGGTGGATTTCGCGCACCAAAGCTTCGCCGGGACAGGACGGTTGGACGCCCTTCAAGGGCCAGCTGAGCGCAGCAAGCCAGCAGCAGGCGATGACGATTCTCGCCAGCTGGTTCGATTGGCTCTGCAACGCCGAGTACTTGCGCGCCAACCCTTGGAAGCTCGTGAAGAAGACCGGCCAAAGCACGGCGCCGGCCAAAGATAGCCGAGCGCTGGACACGAAAGCGATATCGCTCAAGGCCATGGGCGCGATCGGGGCCTTCATCGAGCGTCAGGCGCCCTCCCCTGCTCGCGCGCGTGCTCGGTTCGTGGTCGCTTTCCTGTCCACCACGGGTCTTCGCAGTGCTGAACTGCTGGCCGCGAAGATTTCCGACATCCGGGTGGAACCTGAGGGGGTTTTCTTGCGCGTGGTGGGCAAAGGAAAGAAGGCGCGTGACGTGCTGCTGGTCGACGCCGCTCTCAACGTGCTGGACGACTATCTGGCCAGCCGCGGCCTGGAGAGCCTCGATGTTGCACCTCGCAATGCGCCAGTACTGGCCAGTCTGCCAGACCCGATGAAGCCGGTGAGCTACCAGACCCTTTACAAAACTACCCGCACCTGGCTCGCTCGCGCAATAGCCAGCTCTGCCCTATCGGCAGCCGAGCAAAGTCGCCTGCAAGGCGCATCGGCACACTGGCTGCGACACACTTTTGGGACCACATCAGTGGCGCTGGGCACGCCGTACGACGTCGTCCAGCAGCAGCTTGGGCACTCGCGCATCGACACCACGATGTCCATTTACAGCCGTGCGCCGCTGCAGCGTCGTGCCGCAGAGCTACAGCGGGCTTGGGCGAAGGTGACTCAATAGAGCACTGCTTCTCAGCGACAGCATCAGGGTGATGTACGGTACATCACCCTCCTCTTTCGCACATCTAGATGGCCCTAGAGCTCCGTGGCAAGGCGAACTAGCAAGTGCAAGTTGACCTTGAGGAGCAAGAAAAAAGGGGCGATGTACCGTACATCACCCCGACGTCTCATCCCAATAGTTGTTCGATTAAATCTCGGATCTGATCGACCTTGCCGGGTGTCAAGCCCGACTTGGGTATCTCAAAAATGTGCGCACTTGAGGTGCTGCGCAGGGTCGCGGTGACCCCATTTTTCCCAACAATGTTCTGGGCAGATGCTTCCCTTGCCCTTCCGGGTGCGGACGCCTTCCCAGACAGAATGACGAACACAGACTCATCGCTAGGCCGCCTTTCACGAGAAACGACTTCCTTGGCAGCTTCCACAACCCCCTCACCGTCCTTGTCGTAGGCCGCTTTCAATGGAGAAACCCAACGGTACTGGATGGCGAGCGGACTGGAAAAGGCGCACAGAACTTCCGTGGGGAGTGATGCAAGCGCGACTGCCTTGGATACGTTTCCCTGGTCCACCCCAAGATCTTCCGCGAGCTTGCGTTGCGAGGGATACAAGCCGCTATCGAGCGCCCTCTTGTACATAAGCCCTTGTTCATACGGCTTGAGGTCTGCGCGTAGGCGGTTCTCGCGGTCCATCTCAGTGAACAACCGACGGTCGTCCATAACCTCGATCACGGCCAACACATCCACTCCAAGTTCAAGGCAAGCGCGATGACGTCGGTGGCCGAAGACCACCTCGAACTGCTCGGTTTTCCCAGTGACAGGCCGCACCTTAATCGGTTGAACGTTACCCCCGGCTTCCTGGATCTCCTTCTTGAGAGCATCAAATTCCGCCCCAGAAAAGCTCTCGTTCAATCTGTTGGCATACGACGAATGCCCGATCGTCTTCGGATCCATCTTCTTTGCGGGAGCAGCGCCCTGCCAGTTACCCAGCGCTTTCTCTGCTTCTTCAGCCCGCGACGTAAGTTGGATGACTCGCTCATCCACCTCCATCATCGCTGCACTTAGCCCACCCGGCCCAGTCTTCGTAGCGGCAAAGGGTTTATCACGCGCCGGACGCTCAACAGGTGTTGCGTTCTGCTGGTGGATAGCTTGCATAGCCCGCTGCGCGGGACTCAGTGCACGTTTATTCATTGGTGGTCCCCACTTCCTTTTCCTTCGCCTGGAGTTCGGTTTCGGTCGACTTCACAATCTGTGCGCAATCGGCCCAGAACCCCTCGATTTGGGGTTCAATGAAATTGATCAGATCCTCGTACGCATCGTGAGCGCGCTTCAAGGTCTTGGCCTGCACAGACGCCGGATCGATGTCATACACCGTGCCAAACGTGGCGCTGGCGCTGGCAGCGATACTTGTTTTTGGGATTTCGATCGGCAGCACCTTCGGGCCGTACGCCGACATGATCCACTCCCTCACAGCCGCACTGGCCACGTCACCACGATCCACACGGGACAGCACCACATCAATGAAATGGAACTTCTTGTTGTCGGGATTGCGGTCGAAAAGCGAATTGCACGTCTCGGTGAACAAGTTCCAGAACTGCGCGCTCGAAGCAAAATCCAGCGAGCTCGGAGGAAGCGGCATCACAACACCGTTCGCGGCCATCAACGCATTGATCGTGATGTAGGAGAGGGAAGGGGGCGTGTCGATGATGATCACGTCATATTCGTCGCGCGCCTCATCCAATCCGTTGTCCAACACCCGCCAGAAAGCAAAAGACCGGTCCTTAACCTGCTTGAGCGGCAGCATGAACTCGGCTGAGAAGAGGAGGGGAGCGGCAGCCACCAGATCAATCCCATCCCAGTAGGTTTTCTGAATGCTGGGCATGATGCTTTCTGCCTCACCAGTACACAGAGGCATGATCGTGTCTTCCTCTTCAACTTCGCTTGCAGGCAGTAC
This sequence comes from Hydrogenophaga laconesensis, assembly GCF_031457235.1. Classification (NCBI taxonomy): domain Bacteria; kingdom Pseudomonadati; phylum Pseudomonadota; class Betaproteobacteria; order Burkholderiales; family Comamonadaceae; genus Hydrogenophaga; species Hydrogenophaga laconesensis. Next base: position 4,555 of record NZ_JAVDWE010000028.1, on the reverse strand, counting down.
CCCAAACAAGGTCGTCAACGAACCCTGAGGATCGCAATCGACGACCAGGACTTTGTGCCCGCGCAGGCTCAAACCTTGAGCGAGGACAGCTGCAGTTGTCGTCTTCGACACGCCGCCCTTGAAGTTGGCTACCGTGATGACCGCCGCAGTGGCCAATGCAGGGTCTCGAAGATACTCCGGGCGCAAGGCGCGGACCCACTCGCGCGCCTCCGCCAGAGTCCATTCCCGCCGCCCATTGCCCTCGCGGTCGCCTGCGGGCAGTTCTCCCTTCTTCACCAAATACTGGAGTCGAGAGCGGTCGATACCGCATAGCTCGCAAAGCTGCGCGCTGTTGAACACGGGAGGTTTCTTTCTGGCCTCAGGCGCCAGCATGAAAGATCGCACCTGGCTGATCACATTGCCGGCGTTCTCCGTGAGAGCCTCTAGCTCGGATAGGCCGATTTCGGCCGGGGTAGGTTTGACCTTGCGCATGGGGGTTCCTCGCGGCACCGGGGTGCGCCGCATTCTGCGAATTTTAGCGAACAACTGTAAAAACGCAGAATTTCAAATCAGCTACAGCATCCCACTGAATCCCCGGCTTCAAGCAAAAAACTACGTGCTGGTCCCACTTTGATACGCATCCACAGGCGAAAAGGCGAAGGCTCCCTGAGCTACACCTCAAAGGCAACCCGCGCAGAGCGGGTTGCTTGAAACTTTAAAGAAAGACTTGAAATAACTTGGGCCTTGTGGAATGTCACGTAACTATTTGATTTATATGACTATTTCCGAAAGTGCCGTACGACAGAAACCGAAGATGTGTACGTCAAAAAACGAAGACGCGTACCCCTAAAACCGAAAATGCGTACCGGTGAAGCCATGTGAGTCACTTCGACTGCCTAACTTGCGGTTTTGAGTCAAGCCGATGCAAAAACTTCCTCTTCGTCTTTCGCCGTACGCCAATTTGTTGAGAAAGGCGTACGGCAAAAACCGAAAATGAGTGAACTACGGGGTCGCCGGAGAGCGGCAGTGTGTGTGAATGCCTGCACCCAAGGGTAGAAATCTGACAGCACGACCATGACGTACGCCAAAAACCGAAGCCGGGCTGAGAGAGCTCTTGTGGATGCCGTACGGCTTCCATATAATTTTTCGTACGCATTTGACGCACCGAACACAGACATGCCGTCCGCCCAAGAGCTCATCTACAAAAAATCGAATGACTTGATCGTGATGATTCCTTCAGTCAAGGAACTGTCCACGCTGTCACGCAAGATCTACACCGTTCTTCTGTGGGAAACACAGAACCAATGCAAGCGCATCGTAGATAGCACAAGCCAGGAGCCGTCGGCCACTCACACCTTCGAGGCCCGCCTGGCGGACCTGTTGTCCTATGTCGATGAGGACTACAAGGACTTTTACACGCGCGCCAAGAAGTGCTTCCACGAGATGCGCAGGACTGAGGTCGACTGGAAGCCGGTGGAGAAGGGCATCGAAGACGCCTGGGGCAACATGAGCCTGCTTAGCCAGGTGAAGATCTTTAAGCGCAATAAGGAAGTGATCGCCCAGTGGGCGTTGCCGCCTGAGATCATGAGGCTCTTGATCAACCATGGCCTGTACACGTTGATCGATCTCAAGCAAATCGTCAAGCTTAGATCGTATGCCGCCATCGCTCTCTACGAAATCTTTGCTCGCTACAAGACGGTGCCGGGCGGGTGTACTTCCGCCCACTCACCTGAATGGTGGACGACGGCCATATCGCACAAGCCCAATGCGGCGCGGCGCGACTGGCGAAAGGTCAAATACGAAACGATCACTCCTGCCTTGCAAGAAATCAGTGAACTGACGGACATCGAAGTCGAGAGGCCTGAAGAAAAGCGGGATGGGCCGCGCAACAGCGTGACCGAGGTCTACTTTCGAATCCGGCGCAAAGCTACGGCGATCGAGGTGGATCAGAGTCTGCCGCTCGAGCTGATCGAAAAAGCCGCCGCTCTCGATGTGCCTCTTTCAACGATCAAGTCCATTGCATCCGAATACCACCAAGGAAGCAGAATCGCACTGGCTGCTCTGAACAGACTTGAACACATGACCCGTCGCGAGAACGCAAGCGAGATTCACAATCGCAGTGCCTGGTTGCGCACCGTTGCGAAAGACATGGCGCAACATGTTATGACAGTGCCGTCCCCGAAGGCTCCTGCAGAACCTCCGATCGAGCTCAAACAAACGGCATCCGACGAGATCCGAGCGCTGATCGTGGCATTGCCGCGGGAAGAACAATTGGGGTTACTGGAGCGTGCCGTCGCGGTGATGCGTTCTCGCGGTGTCATGTCCGCTCAGGCAACGCTCAAGTACAAGAGCTTTTTGGACGCCAACGGGGGGTTGACGCCATTGTTTCTGAACTACATGGTCGAGATGTACAAGTCGGATCAACAGTTGATCCAGGGCGAAACTGAGGTAGTGGAATAGACATGAATATTCCATGGGACAACCTTAACGATTTCGAGCCTGGTGCTTTGAATCAGAACTCGACGTCGGAGCGCACCATCACAGTTCCACACTCGTTGCAGGCCGAGCAGTCGCTTCTTGGCGCGCTGCTCATGAACAACCGAATGCACGATCACATCGATGGCGTGCTCGACGAGCACGATTTTTACCGCCACGAACATCGCATCGTGTTTGTGGCGCTTGTGGAATTGATCACCTCGGGCAGAGAGGGTGACGTCGTCACTGTGTACGAACACCTCGTTGCCAAAGGCCTGGCACAGGGTATTGGCGGCATCCCGTTCCTGAACACGCTAGCCCAGTACGTTCCGAGCGTCGCCAACATTCGGCGATACGCAGAGATCATCCGTGAGCAAGCTGTCCTGCGCAAGCTGTTGATTGCCAGTGCAGAGATCTCCGACTCAGTGTTCAACAGAGAAGGTCGCGAAGTTGATGTCTTGATCGACGAGGCGGAGCAGAAGATCTTTGGCATCGGTGAGGAGGGCGGTCAGCGCGCAACGGGCCCTGTGGCGATGAGCAAACTCATCATGAGCGTCATGGACCGCGTTCAGGCCAGGTCCGAAGCTCAAAGCGACGTGACAGGAATCGCAACGGGTTTCAGGGACATCGACCGCATGACCGCTGGCATGCAGGAAGGTGACTTGATCGTCATCGCTGCCCGCCCATCGATTGGCAAGACCGCCTTCGCGGTCAACATCGCTGAGCATGTAGCCAGGATTCAGAAACTGCCTGTCGTCATCTTCTCGCTTGAAATGGGCGCGAACCAATTGGCCGATCGTCTGACGTGCTCCATGGGCCGAATCGATGCGAGCCGCTTCCGCACGGGGAAACTGACGGATGAAGATTGGCTTCGTTTCAGCGAGGCTGCGGAAGAGATGGCTCGGATGCCATTGCATATCGACGAAACGGTGAGCATTACTCCCAGCTTGATCCGATCGAACTCACGGCGGTTGGCAAGAGAGCACGGCAAGCTGGGTCTGATCGTTATTGACTACCTGCAGCTCATGAGTAGCAATGCCGGTGCTCATGCCGAAAACCGGGCTACAGAACTCGCGGACATCAGCCGTGGGTTGAAGATGCTGGCCAAGGAACTGCGCTGCCCGGTGATCGCCTTGTCTCAGCTCAACCGAAGCGTGGAGGCCCGGGTGGACAAGAGGCCGATGATGAGCGACATCCGAGAGTCCGGGGCCATTGAGCAAGACGCGGACACTATCATGTTCCTCTACCGTGACGAGTACTACTCCAAGGACGCTTGCGAAGAACCTGGCGTGGCGGAGGTGATCATTGGCAAGCAGAGAAACGGTCCTACCGGCACGGTCAAGCTGGCTTTTATTAGCAGCCTTACGCGGTTTGAGTCGCTTGCCCGTGCAACATAGCACGACGCAAAGTTGAACCGGTTTCCGGAAGAAATGGCTGAGAACGCTCGCTGAGGTTCAAATTGCCGAATGCCCGGCCACCCAGGCGCGCGTGGGTGTGAACTGTTGCCAGTGCTCGATCTCGATCTCTCCATTGCTGCTGAGGTCGGGCCAGTGGCCGGTGGCTGCACAGGCCTTGTAGACCGTGAGGCATTCCTGGAACTTCTTCGCGCCGTTGGTGAGGAAGGAATTGCTGGTCGAAAGCGTGTGCACTGAAAAAGGCTCGTTGCTTTCGGCGGCGATGAACACGAACGGCTTGGTGTCGCTCGTACCCTCGTATAGGGAGCGGCCAAGTGAATACATGAAGGCCTGCAGGTCGTAGTCGAACTTGACGGCATCTCGGCTGAACAAGTTCACGCTGGGGTGGCGAGTGGATTTCAGGTCGAACGCCAGATCCGGGTGATAGATGTCGTGGCGCACACGCAGCCGCAGGCCGGTAGTGGGTTCAGTGAAATAGATGCTCACCTCGGTCATCGACTCCTCAATGAAGCGGCCCAGCGGGCGGCCCTTGTAGTGGGTCTCGCGCACCTTGTCGGCCAACTGCCGCGCAGTCGAGAATGTCGGTTCGTCGTAAGCGGCCGGCCATCCCACCTTGGCTAGGCATCGGTGTGGGATGCCGCTAGATTGGCTATCGGAGGTTCAGGATGCGCCGGGCACCGCTGAGC
>NZ_JAVDWE010000027.1:0-17989 GCF_031457235.1 Hydrogenophaga laconesensis | reverse complement strand
GCGCAGCAATTGCAGGCGGTGGAGAAGGCCATCCAGCAAGCCAAGAAGGCCTTGATCCAGGACCACCTGGATCACTGTCTCGAAGACCTGGTGGGACCCCTGAAATCGGGGCAACGCCATTCGCTGGACGAGTTCAGGGAAATCACGCGCTACCTCTGAGCCCGCGGCGCCCATTGCCCCGAGCGCATGGACAACGAGAACAACAGACATGCTGAACATCCTTTCCAACCGCACCTACCGCCACCTCTTCGCCGCGCAGGTGATCGCCTTGTTCGGTACCGGTCTGGCCACCGTGGCCCTGGGCCTGCTGGCCTTCGATCTGGCAGGCGACAACGCAGGCATGGTGCTGGGCACAGCCCTGGCCATCAAGATGATCGCGTACGTAGGCGTGGCGCCGGTGGCCGCGGCGTTTGCCGATCGCATGCCCCGGCGCACCCTGCTGGTCACGCTGGACCTCGTGCGGGCAGCGGTGGCGCTGCTGCTGCCGTTTGTCTCCCAGATCTGGGAGGTGTATGTGTTGATTTTTGTGCTGCAGGCGGCCTCGGCCGCGTTCACGCCCACCTTCCAGGCGACCATCCCAGATGTGTTGCCGCTGGAGAAGGACTACACCAAAGCCCTGTCGCTCTCGCGCCTGGCCTACGACATGGAGAGCCTGGTCAGCCCGATGCTGGCGGCCGCCCTGCTCACGGTGATCGGTTTCCACGATCTGTTCGCCGGCACGGTGGTGGGTTTCCTGGTCTCGGCCGCGCTGGTGGTCTCGGTGGTGTTGCCCGCGCACCCGTCGCCACAGCGCCGGGGCATTTACGAGCGCACCACGCGCGGGCTGCGTATCTACCTGGCCACGCCGCGGCTGCGTGGTTTGCTGGCGATCAGTGCGGCTGTGGCGGCGGCGGGCTCCATGGTCTTTGTCAACACGGTGGTCATCGTTCAGGCCGGCATGGGACTGAGCCAGAGCGCCGTCGCCCTGGCCTTGGCCAGTTTTGGCGCGGGCTCCATGGTGGCCGCCCTGGCCCTGCCGCAATTGCTGGAGAAGCTGCCCGACCGCACGGCCATGCTGGGGGGCATTGGTCTGATGGTCGTGGGTCTGTTCGCGGGCGCCTTCGTGGTCGGACAGGCTTCGTTGATGGCCTTGTGGTTCGTGCTCGGCCTGGGCTACTCCACCGCCCAGACGCCTTCCGGGCGCTTGTTGCGGCGGTCTGCGCACGCAGAGGATCGGCCAGCGTTGTTTGCCGCGCAGTTCGCGCTGTCGCACGCCTGCTGGTTAGTGTGTTATCCCCTGGCCGGTTGGCTCGGTACCCGCTTCGGAATGGCGGCGACGTTTGTGGTGCTGGGCTTCGCAGGCGCAGGGGCCATGTGGGTCGCTTCAAAGGTCTGGCCGGCGCAAGACCCGGAGGTGATCGAGCACGAGCACCCGGACCTGCCGGCCGGACATGCGCACACCCAGGGCACGGCCGCCAGCGGCGGTCGGGTGCGCCATGCGCACGCTTTTGTGGTGGATGACCAGCATCCGCACTGGCCCAGCGTGGGTAGTTGATGCCTGAACAGTGGGCGCTTTTGTCGGGTTGACTGTCCGTAGTGGGCGGTGCTTGCGGCAAGTGAGCGCCGAGCCTAAACAGGAGCCAGGAATAGGCCCATTAACGCAACTGGATTGCATTATGATCGCCAGCTGATGCAACCCTGTTGCACTTGAGGGGCGATCCATGCCCAACTCCCATTACCACCCTCATCACGGCCCTCGCTCGCCCAGCGGCGCGCCGGGCCACCATCGCGTTGACACACTTTTGGGATCCGCCAGGTTCCGCTTGATGGGGTCATCGTGGTTGTAAAAAAAGTGGGGAGGGGGAGTGGGACGTAATAGGGTGGAATGAAGTTATAGGCTGCTCAAACACACCAAACCAAGAACACCGCCAACGCCGGACATGAGCTGAACATCCCGTGCTTCGCTGCCGGTTCGATGCGCCAGCCAGGCGCCCTGCAGGCACCCGGTGATCACAGTCAACCTCGCGAGCTGAAAAGACGTCACGCAGTGCCTCCTTTGCCCAACGATTGCGAGGGACTCGGCTTGAGCAACCCGCGCTGATGGCTTGTCAAAGCAGCGACCGCCTTCCAAGAGCGCTCGGTAACCCGCCGCAACAAGGCGCCGAGCTTGCGCTGACGCTCATTGACAGTAGCAACCTGTCCGTTGGGAAAATGCACTTCCACCACGCACTCTCTGGCGGAGGAGCCTGCGCGTGGTGCATTGCTCACACGCACCACGATGCGTACGATGTTGTGGGCCAACCGCGCAAAGGTGGCCCGCAGGCGCTGTGCGATCTCCTGGGTGTGCGCTCGCGACAAGCGCGTGTTCAAGGCTCGGACGTCGATGTGCATGCTGTTTCTCCTGGGTGGATTGGTCAGTTGAAATGAAGGCCGGGTTTGTCAAGGCGCCAATGCTCTGCCAAGGCATCCACCAGGTGCTCTTCAACCTCTGCGTGGTGAAAATCGGCGCGAACGACCGCCACGCACAGCTCCAGCGTCGTGCGCTGCAGTACCGGATCGGTGACCTCCGCTGCCACCGAGCGCAGTGCATGCATGTCGATCTGGCAAGCAGATCCCCAGACGGCATACGACGCGGTCATTAGGTCTTCGGACAAATGGCGAACCACTTCGGTGAACTGGCCGCGGTTCAATCCCAGTCGGGTCGCGGCGTTCATTCGCTCCAGCAAGCCGAGCTCGGTGGTCCTCAGATGACCATCGGCCAGAACGGCCAGCGCAACCAGCCGAGCCGCAGCTTGAGGACTGTTCAAAGGATAAGACCGCATGAAGGTCTCCCTGAAGAAGTGCTCACTCAAAGATGTCGACCAACCACGACTTGCGGCGATTCGATGTGCGTTTCTTGGGGTCAGGTTCGTCCAGGTCCACAAACTGGCGCTGACGAGCTTGCATGGTGGCGGCTCGCTTGAGCAGCTTTTCAAGCTCGCCCCGGTCCAGCCAAACACCGCGACATTGCGTGCAGTAGTCGATCTCGATGCCGGAGCGCTCGGTGATGACAAGTGAGGAAGAATCACAGGTGGGACATTTCATGATCGGCTCTAGCGCAATGTTGGGGGGTTTCGCGGAAACAGCTTTCTGAACTCTCCAGCACATGTCTTCATGTTGATGAGCATGAGCTACTGTAGAAAAATTTCGGTTCGAGATAAATCTGTTTTTGATGTAAAACACATCGAACAAACTGATGCTTTCCCATGAACTACAAGCACCTTCACTACTTCTGGACCGTGCTGCGCGCTGGCAGCATTGCCCGCGCCAGCGCTCAGCTGCATCTCACCCCTCAAACCCTGAGCGGTCAGATCAAGCTGCTTGAGGCGCGCCTGGGAAAGCCACTGTTGCGCAAGGTTGGGCGGGGGGTTGAGCCCACCGATACCGGCCGTATGGTCCAACGGTTTGCAGACGAGATTTTTTCTATCGGTGCCGCATTGCAGGACGCGCTATCGACGGGACAGGAGGACGTCGCACGGGGCAGCCTGCGGGTGGGGGTGGTGGACTCGGTGCCCAAGTCCATAGCGTGCCATGTGCTTGAGCCTGTCCTGGCCATGCCCGACAGAGGTCGCTTGGTTTGCGTGGAAGGAAAGCTCACCGCGCTGCTAGCCGAGTTGGCGGTTCATCGGCTCGACCTGGTGGTGTCCGACGTTCCCATGCCGGCCAGCCTGAGCGTGAAGGCGTTCACACACCTTCTGGGCAAGACAGATATCAGCTTTTTTGCGTCGCCCCAACTGCTCCAACGTGAAGGGCTGACATTGCGTCAGGCTCGCTCGCGGTTTCCAGAGTGCCTGGGCAAGCTACCCTGGCTCATGCCGAACGCTGACTCCGTGCTGCGTCCCCGCCTTGATGCTTGGCTTGGCGACATGGGCGTGGTACCTCGGATCGTTGCAGAGTTCGACGATGGTGCTCTGACCAAGGCATTCGGGCGTCAAGGCTTTGGTGTGTTTGCGGGTCCCGCAGTCCTTGCGTCTGAGATCGAAGACCAATACCAAGTGGCGCGATTGGGCACAACCCACGAACTTATGGAAGAGTTCTACGCGATTTCTATCGAACGGCGCATCTCTAACCCTGCTGTAGCCGCCATCACCGCCGCAGCGCGCAGAGAGCTGTTTCCAAAAAACTGAGGTTACTGCCCTCCACGAAGCAGGGCTATTGCTGCCGTCCGGTTGATAGTAACTCCATATGAAGATCACCACCTTCGACGCCTCTCGTTGACGCAACACACGACAAGCGCAAGATCCATCCAACAAGGCCCGGCAACAGCTCGCCACTTGCGTTTGCACGAACTCCACAAAACCAGAAGATCCTGGGAGTCGAGCTGCCCTTGTTCGGCATGTCCTGATGACTGAACGACAACATCATTCCTGAGTTGACGAGTCGCCTTTCAACGCTGAGGGGCCGGCGCGGGTCACCACTGAGCTTTCGTATCGCCTCGCGGCCAGCGCTGCAATCAAGTGAGACGGCGCGACATTTGATGCAGATGTCACACGCACCCTACTCGAGTGGAGATCAATCTCAACGTCCTGAACGCCGTCAATAGGAAGTAGTGCAGCCCTCACCCGCGCTACGCAGACACCGCAGGTCATGCCCCTCACTTCTAGGTCAGCTACGTTCACGGCCACCTCCTGGGAAAACTGGGAGGCTGGGGTTTGACACGCATGCTCACATCCGCCGAATGCCTCCGCAGCAGGAGACCAGATCTATTGAAGATTGCGCGATCTATCTGGTCGGCCCTGATTTATTCAGATTGACGCCAAGGCCAAACGAGGGGCTGAGCTGGTGAGTGTGTGAACAAGCGGTTTGCGGGGCGTCCGAGACCAGTTCAGCGATAGCCCCGCGATCTCGCGCAGGCGCAAATAAGCCAGCTGCAGGAAGGCCACCCCCTTCCTTGCGATCATGCGCAGCAGCCAACGGATGTTGTAGCCCGCCGCGCACAGCACCGCGTGCAGCCGGTCGCCCTGTTCGCCCTTGAGGTGACAGCGGTCCATGCGGTGGTCGCTCTTGAGGTGGCCAATGATGGGTTCGATGGCCTGGCGCCGTTTGAGCAGCTTTCTCTCTGCTGCTCGCTGATCCGCTTGGCCTTGCCCCGGTGCACGATGTGCACACCGGGCAAGTCCGCGTCCACGCCCCGGTAGCCCAGATCCACGAAGGCCGTCGCCGGTCTGGCTGTGCTGTCCTGCATCAGGATCGTGGCCTGCTCCAGCTGCTCAGCCAAGGTGTGCCCGTCATACGGATTGCCGTGGAATGCCCGCGCGCCCACGATCAGGTTGCCGTGCAGCGTGCTGGCAATGCCCACCTTCAAGTCGAGGGCTTGATAAGGCGCTGATTTCTACGTTGTCCAATTGCAGCTGGATCACGCGAAAGCAGAACCTCATGATCCTCGGGCCAACGGGTGTGGGTAAAACTTGGCTAGCGTCGGCGTTCGGCCACCAAGCCTGCCGGCTGGGCATGACCGTGGCCTTCTACGTGGCCAACGACTGGAGCCGGCATCTGCAGGGGCAGCGGAAACACACCAATGCCGACCCCCAGCGCCACACCTAGGGCTACACCGCGCCGGTGCAATACCCAAAGGCGCGGGTGCACCCGCAGGTAGTGACCCAGCCAGGCAAAGCCTTGCATTTGCTCCAGAGTTTGAGCGGTGGGAAACCAGCGGCGAAGGCGCTTTTTGAATTCAGCCATGGAGCCGCGTGCATCAAACCAGGTTGCCGAACCCCGCAAATGGCAGGGACAAGTGAGGAACTGTATCGCGTCGTCTCTCGCGCGACTATGGCAGCGAGCCGCAGCGCGCTCAGGGTATGAATTGCCGGTCTTGCGCCACTTGTTTCCTAAGGGCCTCAAAAGGGCCGGATACTTCTTTCCAGTTCTGCCTTGAGCGTGGGTGCAAGCTGCAGCTGGCGTGCCAGCTCATCCAGATAAGCCCGCTCCATGAAGGAAGTGTCATCGGCCATCAGCAAGCTGGCAAGGTACATCTCGGCGCCAAGCTCATGAGTGCTGGCTGCACTTGCAACCTCTGCAGGATCCAAGGGCTTGCGCAGTTCATCTTCCATCCACTGCCGCAGAGGGGGGTCTGCGTCAATTCGCTCAAGCTCATCATGGATGAGCCCGCGCTCACGTTCATCGAGGTGACCATCCGACTTGGCGGCTGCGATCATGGCCTTGAGGACCGCCTGGCTCTGCACTTCCTCTCCCTTCAAGCCTGCGCCTGGTTCAGGATGTAGTGCCCGCGCCGGTGACGCTGGAGGTGCTTTCTGCGGCTCCTGCTGCGATTGCCAGTAGGTGTAGGCTTTGAACGCTGCAGCCCCTAGAGCAGCGGCGCTGCCAACTTTCAGTGCCGAGCCACCCATGCTGCGGCTCCTCTTGCTGCCAAGCAACATGCCCAGCAGTCCTCCGGCGGATGTACCCAATACCGACTTCCCCCAATCAGCGTTTTCATAGCGATCGGATGAGCGATCGCCTCTGCTGTTTCGGCTCTTGCTGTTGTCCATCCCGGACAAACCGGACTTCAGCAGCTGCTCGAGCATTTTTTGTGCACTCATCTCGCAAACCTCTCATTCATTCAACAGAAATTGCTGGGCGAAGAGAGCTCAGATCAGCAATGCCAACACAAAGATCCCCACCATGATGAAAGACAGTACGACCTTGGCAATCAGACCCACCATGATCCCGACCCAGGTTGCAACGCCCACCCTGACGGCGTGCCGCTGGTCTTTCTGAACCACGTACTCTCCAATGGCGGCACCCACCAAGGGCATGAAGAGCACGCCGACCAAACCCATGAAGAGTCCCGCTACAGTCCCCACTGCTGCACCCAGAAGCGCTTTCTTGCTGGCACCGACCCTTCGGGCGCCCAGCAGCCCAGCCACATAGTCCAGGCTCCAGGCAAGCACTGCCAACACAGTGACGATCACCGCCATGGTCGTTCCCACGCGGGCGAAGTCGTCAATCCACGCCCCAAGCAAGATCCCGCCCCAGACCAGCAAGGTGCCTGGCAACAAAGGCAGCACGGTGCCCGCCAAGCCCAGCACAATCAAGGCAATACTCAGTAGCCAAAGCACAGTGGTTTCCACATTCAGCTTTCAGAATCAATGGACCAAGGTGATCCGCTCTGTTGCGCCCAAGCTCTCGTTGGTCGGCGTCGCCTTGAACACCCCCAGCCGAGTTGGGAGTCATGGGCACATGGACACGCGTTTTGCAGGGAATGGGATCCAGAGTTTTCCCGTTGGGCGCACACGGCTGGCTGGGTGATGCTGCTCAACGTTGGACCCTTTCAAAAATTCTCGTTAACGAATGCGCTCTGGCACATCTACTCCCTGGGTACGCAAGTACGTGCGCACCGTGAGGGTGTTGAGCAGGTCGGCCAGAGCGCGGGCGTTTACCTCGCCGGTCTGTCCACCGCAGGTAGCGCAGTCCAGGCCTGCGGCGTGGGGATAGTTTGCGCTGCGGCTACGGGCCGCCGTCTTCAAGGACGTCACCATGGATGCCTTCGCCGTATTTGAAATTGGCCGGGCAGCTTGGTTAGTCCGACCGCATCGGCACCTTCTACGGCCCAGGAAAATGGTTTGCAGGGTCCAGACTCAAGTTGTCCAGCGCATCAGCGTCACAAGCAGCACCAAGACACCCAGGCCGAGGTTGATCGCTACCCATGTGCGAATTTGCACTAGGATCGCTCCTCCGGCGTCCCACTCGGACGCCGCCACGGCCCGGCCGAGCCTCCTAAAGAGCGCAAAGCGGAGGTGCATGAAGATCGCAACCATCGCGACCCCAAGCATCGCCATGATGGTCCAAGCCAACGGCATATCGAAGCTGCCACCCGACTGAACCACCTGCTTGGCGAAGCGTCCCAACATCCAGACACCGCTGACCAGTGTCAGCAATGACGCCCCCAGAACAGCCTTAAAGAAGCGGCCGAGCACATCGTGCATGAAGCGCAGCCGTACCGGTGGATCCAACTGAGCAACTGCCGGCCGCAGGAAGAAGTGGACAAACACCATGCCACCGACCCACACGATGATGGACAGCACATGAACAGTCTTGAGGGTCGCATAGATCATCGAATACTCCCATTCAATTTCAAACGCAGCCTAGCTGTGGGCTTGTGCTGTGGCCTGCATCTACAACCGCTCGTCCCGGACGACAGCGGCTGCGTCTCGCAAGCGCTGCAAGATCGGCGGTGTCATGTGGACTCGGCGACAGGAGGCTGCCCAGCACCCGATGCTGGTACTGCCGCGGGATGGCGAAGAAGCTGAATATCAGCGCGATGACAAACACGTTGTCCATCGACAGCGACTTCTCAATCATGAAGCCCGTGTAGTAGTCCATGCCGCTTTGCGCGCCCAGGAACCACCAGACCCAGGCACCGAAGAGCAGTGCCACGCTGATGTAGCCGGCCGACAGCAGCAGGCTCTCGCGAACGCCGATTTCCTTGTCGTCCTTGTGCAGGACGCCCAGGTCGAACGCCAACAGCGCGATGACGATACCGACGAAGGTGAGCCAGACCCAGGCGGGCTTGCCCAGGAAGTCGTCCGTGAAAAAGGGAATCAGGAAGTCCATGTCTTAGTTTCAGAGTGGGAGGATCGCAGAAACAAACGCACGCTTTCTCAGCAAACCGCTGAATAAACGCGTCGGGACAGCAGAGCGAGAGAGAAGAACCAGCTAAGCGCGCAGATCATGATCAGGCTTTCTTTGTTGCTCGAATGCTCAGAAGTGTCGGGATCAATGCGTTTCGAACAAACCAGCTTGAAACACACTTAAACTTCGGTTTTTCCGCACTGGAGCGAATATGCTGAACTACCGCCATCTCCACTACTTCTGGGTCGTCACCAAGGAGGGCGGTTTCGCCCGTGCCGCCGAACGTATGGACATGGCGGTGCAAACCATCAGCGCGCAGGTACGCGAACTGGAGAAGGCGTTGGGCCACCAGCTCCTCAAACCTTCGGGGCGTGGCGTAGCCCTCACCGAGGCGGGCCAAGCAGCATTCGCGCGCGCCGAGGAGATCTTTCAGCTGGGCCAGGGTATCCCCGATGAGGTGCGCGAAGCCGGTAGCGGCAAGGTGGCCCGCCTGGCGGTCGGGCTCTCCGATGGCATTTCCAAGCTCGCAGCCCATGCTCTGCTGGAGCCCGTTCTGAGCACACCCAACCTTCGGCTCGTATGCCACGAGGGCGAGTTCGAACAGCTGCTCAGCGAACTGGCGCTGCATCACCTGGACCTCGTGCTGGCCGGTCAGGCTGCTCCGCGCAACCCAAACTTGCGCCTCACCAGCGAGCGACTCGTCGATTCGCCGGTCGAGTGGTACGGCCCCGCCCGTCTGGTCGGCAAGACCAAGCGCGACCGCTTTCCGCAAAGCTTGAACGATCTACCGGTGCTGCTGCCCACGGGACACTCGGCCCTGCGACCGACGCTGGATCACTGGTTCGAGTCGCAGGGTCTGCGGCCCCGCATCGTCGGTGAGTTCGAAGACAGTGCGCTGCTGGCGGTCTTCGCCGCCCGCGGGCTGGGCGTGTTCCCGGTCAGCCGGCTTGGCGCGGACGACGTCGGCCTGATGCGCGGACTTCGCTTGCTGGGCAGCAGCGAAGGCGTGAAGGAGGAGATTCATGCCATTCGCTCTCGTCGCGGACAGCATCACCCCTTGGTGATGCAGGTAGTGGCTGCGGCGCGCCTCTGATCGCCGCCTGATCGAATTCCATCAGGTACTGTCTCGGCACCAGGCTCCTCAGCATCGACGATGCCTTCAACGGTGCCGGCCGACTCGCTCGCGTGCGCGACGCTCGGCCTGGATCGGGATGGGTACGAGCACTGGCGCAGGCTGTGTCTTCCATTCCCTGATTGACTCCTGCAGCGACTGCAGGTTTTTTCCGACCCACGCAAGTACGAGAAACGCGGAACGTGACGAGAGCTTCATGACAGATAAATTGAGAGTGTTGGAGCAGCGAAATGTGGGTCCGTAAGGACTTCGGAAGAAGGAGTTCTTTCGAGACTCGAACTCAGGAAAATACGAACCTGAAAAGACATAAAGTCCAAGCTGTGACCACTACCTCCTTTTGCCCTTCCAGCACCATGCCAGTGCTAGGGGAACCGCTCGAGTTGTCGAGCGGCACCCTGAGTACGGGTGCGTGGCTTCGGGCAGTCCTCTTCACCCTGTTGGTCTGGGCAACGGTGGTGTGCACCGGCATCGGCGGCACTGTGGGCCTCGCGTCTCAGTCCCTTTCCAACAAGCTCACGGCCAATGTGCAGCATTTGCAGCTGCACGGTGGAACTTCGCTCACATCGCGAGCTGTGCGGCGCGATCAAGCTGCGGCAATGTCGGTCCAGCACGTTGCGGGCGACTCGCAAGCATTGGTTTGGGATCTCACAGACGGAGCACAGCCGGCAGGTGAGGTAGGACTTCAGATCGATACGCAGCGGGCGTACGAGCCATCGCTTTCGGCCACCGATCCGAATCTGAAGCAGCGCCGCAGCGCGCACACGAGCCGCGCCCCACCCTTCGTGGCTTAACGCCGTGCGCGCACCTGCTGCGCGCAGCCCTTTCCCTCCTGTAGCCCGCGTGCGCATGCCGAAGTGCTGCGCGCGCCCGTCAAGACTGCTTCATGAAGAATTCACCCTACCTGGTGGCCCTGTACCTGGCCATCGTCGTGGCGGGCCTGCTGTTCGCTTTGCCCAATGTGCTGCCCGCTTCCGTGCTCGAACGCTGGCCCAGCGTTCTGCCCGACAAACCCGTGTCACTCGGCCTGGACCTTCGCGGCGGCTCGCACCTGGTGCTGGAAGTCGACGGTACCGAGCTGCAACGTGAGCGCGTACGCACCCTCGGCGAAGAAGCGCGGCGCACCTTGCGCGAAGCGGATGTTCCTTGGCGCAGTGTGCAGGCGGGCGAGCGCGGCGTGTCGATTGCGCTGCGCGATGCGGGCCAGCAGGCGCGCGCCATCGACGTGCTTTCCGCGCTGGCCACCCCCGTGGGTGCAGCGCGCGCAGACCTGGACGTGGCGGGCCGCCAGATCGATGGCAGCGACGGCGTCGAGCTCACGTTGACGGCCGAAGGGCAGCGCCAATCCATCACCCGCGCCGTGGAGCAGAGCTTGGAGGTCATCCGCAAGCGGGTCGATCAGGTGGGGGTGGCCGACCCCACCATCCAGCGTATTGGCGCGGACCGCATTCTGGTGCAACTGCCCGGCTTGCAAGACCCGTCTCAGTTGCGCGCGTTGCTGGGGTCGACGGCGAAGATGAGTTTTCACCTGCTGGGCAACACGTCCAGCCCTGACGGTATCCGGACATTGCAGGACAGCCAGGGCAACAGCTATCCCGTCCGAAACAGCGTCGTGCTGAGCGGCGACAGGTTGTCCGATGCCAGTGAAGGCTTCGATCCCCAGACGCGCGAACCCGTCGTCAACTTCCGGTTCGATCGCACCGGTGCGCGCGAGTTCAGCGCCATCACGCAAGCCAATGTGGGCCGGCCTTTTGCCATCGTGCTGGACGGCAAGGTGCTGAGCGCGCCTGTGATCCGCGAACCCATCACCGGCGGGTCGGGCCAGATCTCGGGCAGCTTCACCGTGCAGGAAGCGGGCACGCTGTCGGCGTTGCTGCGCGCGGGCGCGCTTCCGGCCAAGCTGACGGTGATCGAAGAGCGCAGTGTGGGCGCCGACCTGGGCAGCGACGTGATCCAAAAGGGCGTCTATGCCGGTATCGGCGCCTTCGTGCTGGTGTTCCTGTTCATGTTTGTGCTGTATGGCGGCTGGGGCCTGGTGGCCAACATTGCCCTGGCGCTTAACGTGGTGCTCACAGTGGCGGGCATGAGTTTGCTGGGCGCCACCCTCACTTTGCCGGGAATTGCGGGCATCGTGCTCGGGATCGGGCTGTCGGTGGACGCCAACGTGCTCATCAACGAGCGCATTCGCGAAGAAGCGCTGAAAGGCAAGCCGGCCATGACGGCCATCGACGCGGGCTTTCAGCGCGCCTACGCCACCATCATGGACAGCAACGTCACCGCGCTGATCGCCACGCTGCTGCTGTTCATGTTCGGCTCGGGGCCGGTGCGGGGCTTTGCCATCACCATGGCGCTGGGCATCGTGATCTCGATGTTCACAGCCGTGTCGGTGGTCAAGGTGATCATGCTGTCCATTGCACGGCGCCGCCGCTTGAAGACCATGCAGATCCGGCCGCTGTTTGGCTTTCGCCCGGTGCCCGACGGCACGCAGTTCAACTTCATGAAAGCGCGCTTTGCCAGCCTGGGTTTGTCGGCGCTGATGGTGGTCGGCTGTGTGCTGCTGATGTTCAAACCCGGCCTGAACTTCGGTATTGATTTCCGGGGCGGCATCCAGATGGAGGTGGCGGCCACCGCGCCGGCCGACCTGGCGCCCTACCGCGCGCAGCTGGCCGGGCTGGGCCTGGGTGAGGTCTCGCTTCAAGCCATCGGTGGCGAAGACCGCCTGCTGGTGCGGGTGGAGTTGCAGCCCGGCGGCGAGGCACAGCAGACTGCGGCCGTCGAGCGGCTCAAGAGCGCCGTGCTTGCGATCGACCCGCAAGCCACCTTCGACCGCACCGAGGTGGTGGGGCCCAAGGTGAGCGGCGAGCTGGCCGCCGCCGGTGTGCTGGCCGTCATCTTGGCCAGCATCGCCATGCTCATCTACATCTGGGTGCGCTTCGAGTGGCCTTTTGCGGTGGGCGCCATCCTGACGCTGGTGCTGGACGTGATCCTGACCCTGGGGGTCTTCGCCCTGACTGGCCTGGACTTCAGCCTGACGGCCATTGCCGCCTTGCTGACGCTGGTGGGCTACTCGGTGAACGACAAGGTGGTGGTCTACGACCGCATGCGCGAGAACCTGCGCAGCCATCGCAAGCGCTCGCTGCGCGAGGTGATCGACCTGTCCATCAACCAGACGCTGACGCGCAGCCTCTACACATCGGTCACGGCATTCCTGGCCGTGTTGCCGCTAGCCATCTGGGGTGGTTCGGCCGTGGCCAGCTTCGCCGTACCGATGGCCTTCGGCATTGTCATCGCAGCGTGTACATCGATCTTCATCGCGGCGCCCATCCTGCTGTTCCTGGGGGACTGGCGAGCGCGCCGTGGCGTCGTCATGTTTGCAGCCGTTGCCCCCGATCCTTCAGGACAGACCTCAACCCGGACCGGGCCCGCGGATGCAGCGTGAGCCGGTGCGCAGAGCGCAGATCGCGTCAGGGTCTGCGCTGCGCCCTTCGCCTGAGGCTGGCGCCCCACTCATGTCCTGGTCAGCTGCACGTCTGTGACCCCGGCGCTGGTGTCGATGGCGGATTGGTCGAGCTGTGGCATCAGCAGATACAAGGGCTTGTCCAGCACACGAATGTCAATGGGTGCGCGCATTCGTGCCACTTCACCGTCGAACGCCACGACGACCTCGCTGCGGCCGGGAGCGAGGGTGGGCCGCACCACCATGTGCTGGAATTCGAAGCCATCCACGCCGGCGGCTTCACCCAGCCTGCCCATGGCTCCATGCAGCATCAGCCCGATCATCGACAGCGTGCCGATGGGCCGCAGCATCAGCGCGGCCATGCTGCCGTGGCCGGGCGTACCGGGCAGGGTGTCTTGCGGCTGCGCGCCGAACTGCTGCAGTTGCAGGCGGTTGTTGCCTACGAAGAGCGTCAAGGTCTCCACGTCCCGAACCCCGCCCCCCATCTCGATGTGCAGTCGCAGCCTGCGCTGTGCACGCAGCAGCGTTGCGCAGGCTGCGACAAACGCGACCCAGCGGCTGCGACCGAAGCGGGCTTTGTAGGTTTCCCTGTCTTCCAGCAGGTCGGGATAGAGCCCGAGGCTGGCGTTGACCAGGAACACGCGGTCATTGATGCAGGCCACTTGCACCGGCGCTGGCTCCGAACGCAGCAGCAGGCGTGTCGCCGCGGCAGGATCAGCGGGGATGCCATGGGTGCGGGCGAAGTAGTTGAACGTGCCCTGCGGTACCACCCCCATGGCGCAGCCCGCAGCGTGAGCGGCCTGCGCTACCGTGTTGAGGGTGCCGTCGCCGCCGACGGCGACCACGGCCGCGTGGGTCGACAGAGCCCGCTGCGCCGACTCACGCGCCATGGCAGCCAGTTGGACGGGTGTGCAGAAGTGCAAGTCACCGCACCGTCCTTCTGCCCGAAGCACTGACTCGATGACTTCGCGCTTCGTGTGCGCGGCGCTGCTGCCAGCAGCCGCATTGATGACGAATTGAATCGGCGCAGAAGGATCGAGCTTGGGGGAATCAGCCATGACTGGACAAGACAACTCGCGGTGAATGCATTCAATCGTGGGGCAGCAGGTCACTCAAGACGGCGTGCCCGCTGTCCTTGTGATCGGCGCATCTTGTAGCGCATCCACAGGGCAGCCAGACCGTCTCGGTCGGCCGGCACGTCAGCAGACGCCGACTCTCTCTTGGCCAACCCCTTGGTCCGGCTCTACATCTTTTCCCGTGTCAGTCTCTCTGCAAAAGAGATTCCTATCGCAGAAAGTACGAACGTGAAGTGAATGACAGCCACCATCGTCACTATCTGAATGTTCTCCAGATTCAGGTCGCCACTCAAATAGGTTTTCAACGCGTGAACGCCCGAAATGGAGATGATGGCGAATGCGAGTTTGAGCTTGAGGTTGTAGGTATTGACGTGGTCCAGCCAGTCCGGCTTTTTCATGTCCTTCTTGTCAAAGTGTCCGGTCGTCACAAACAGCGACACGCCCGCCAGCGCAACGACCCAAACGAGCTGCGCCACCATCGTCATGTCCACCAGTTCAAGTACCTTGATGATCAGGTCAATCTTTTCCAGGTCACCAAACAGCAAGGTGGTCATCAGCTTGTAGGTTTCCAGCAGGAACTTGCCCAAAATGCCGAAGATGATTGCGACCAGACCAACATAAAAGAACAGCATGGTGAACCGCATGCCGTACAGCAGTGACCCGACCCCTGAAAGAAGCTTTTCCATTTTTTACCTCGAAACGATTCAACCAATTACATCAAGTAGCGTTGCGCGCCAAGCGCTTCGCCGAACAGCGCCCTGGCCAGACTCAGGGCGATTGTCGACAGCCTGTGGGTCGGACGCAGACTGACTGCGGAAATACGAACGTCTGAGGGTGGCTCAGCTGAGCTGCTCTCGGCGGCCATGGGCCGGGCGCGACAGACGGCGTTGAGCGATTTCAATCGTGGCGCAACAGGTCACCGAAGACGGTGTGCTCGCCTTCCTTTCGGTCGGCACCGGGGGCGTCGTACAGGACGAGCCAGCTCGCCGTGCCACCCGACAGTGCAGGCGGCAGGTCGCAGATAGCTTCAGCGCGGTTGGTGCCGCGCCCGTGCGGCAGTGACACCGACTCGGTCAATGCTTCCTCGAAACGCACGGGCTCGCGGTTGGAGGCCAGAATGGTCTGGGCAGCGGGCCACCTGAAGACGCGGATATCGCCGTTGAGCACCATCGTCGGGCCGGCCAGTATGTAGAGGTCATTGCCGGAGAAGTGCAGGTCCCGCACACCGAGGCCGTCCAACTGCAGAAAGTGCTTGCGGATCAAGATGCCGCTGTCGTCCAGAGGCGCCAGGCGCAGCTGGTCACCACGGGGCTCTACCGCGATCTCGATCAGCGCCGACCAACCCCGCAGCACCGGGCCGCGAAGGCCCAGCAGCAGCCGGCGGCCGTCCACTGCCAGGCCTTCGATGTCGAAGCCGTTGTCCTTGCCGGGGATGGTCATGTATGGCCCGAAGTGGACATCATCGGCGAGCGCACGGGTAAGCAGGTTCGTTTGCGCATCGCCCTTCAAGCGCAGCGCCCGTCGGCCGTCCTGGGCCTGCCGGACCAGGCAGGGCTCGCCCTTGGCGTCGGGCTCGATGGGCAGGCAGGCCAGCAAACGCCGATTGCCGTCCAGTGCCACCTTCGCCAGCCGTTTGGCGTTGTCGGCATGGTACCGGTCCGGTCTGGCGTTCTTGCGCTTCAGGCCATGCGAGCCCACAACCCACAGGAAGCCGTCTGCGACGGCCATGCCTTCCAGGTCGGCCTCTTCGTCGGGTGCGCCCGGCAGGTCCAGCAGATCTGCGAGAGGGAAGTCGCGCACTTCGCCAAAGCGCAACGCCTCGCGCCCCACGGGATCGAGCCGGCGCAGGCGGTCCAGTCCGCAGGCTTCGTCGCCCGCCACCCAGAGCCAGTCGCCGGTGAAGGCCGCGCCGGACAGATTGGATTGAACCAGCGAGTCAGGAGCGAACTCCAGACGGACGGCATTGGCGGTTCGAGTTTTGGGCATCGCGTTTCTCAAAGCATGGGTTGGCAGGAAATTTCACGCTCCGCAATGCGCGCCGGCCGCAACCAGTGAACGTAGGAGTTTGCGGCAGAAGTCTGATCGTGCGTTCAGGTTTATCCGATGTTCGTGTCCTCCAAATGCTGCTTTTCCGGAATCGTCAGTGGCCACAGACTTTGGTCCCTTACCAATCAAAGGAGATCCGTGATGCAAGTGCTCTTCAAGTCCCGTCACCCCCAGGCCGCCGACCTTCGCGATCTGACGGAGCAGCGAGTTCGCTTCGTGCTGCGTCGCCTGGTTTGGCTGGTGCCGCGCGCCGAGGTGCAGTTGTCAGACGTGAACGGACCTCGCGGCGGGATCGACAAGCGCTGCCAGGTAGAACTTCGGACCGATGGTGCAGGCTCGGTGGTCGTTGCCTCCGTGGCCGGCGACTGGCGCACCGCGCTGGACAACGCGCTGGCACGCGCTGCACGGTTCCTCATGCGCCTGTGGCGCCGAGGCGATGACTCCCGCCGACTGCGCCAACGCTTCATCAGCCACGAACCCTGATCTCGAACGACCCGAGGATCCGACACCATGAACTCCATGACGCCCATCCCCACCACCGCTCGCCCGCAAGCCGCACCTTCGGCCCCGAGCGGCGCAGGCAGCACGACACCCACGGATGGCGCCGCAACGCGCCGTGTGCTGCGCAACACCTATGCCTTGCTGTCGATGACGCTGCTCTTCAGTGCAGCCATCGCCGCTGCAAGCGTGGTGTTCCAGCTGCCGGCGCCGGGTATCTTGCTGACCCTGGGCGGCTATTTCGGCCTGCTCTTCGCCGTCTACAAGTTCAAGAACAGCGGCTGGGCGCTGCCGGCGGTGTTCGCACTGACAGGCTTCATGGGCTACTCGCTGGGGCCGGTGCTGGCCAAATCGCTGGCAATGCCCGGCGGTGCGCAAGTCGTGACCATGGCTCTTGCGGCCACGGGCGCCACTTTCCTGGCGTTGTCTGCCTGGGTGCTGACGACGCGACGCGACTTCAGCTTCATGGGCGGCTTTCTGTTTGCCGGCATGGTCATCGCGCTGATCGCGGGTCTGGGCGCGGTGTTCTTGCAGATGCCGGCGCTGGGCCTGGCCGTGGCTGCGATGGTCGCGCTGCTCTCTGCTGGACTGATCCTGTTCGAGACCAGCCGCATCGTGAGCGGCGGCGAAACCAACTACGTGCTGGCCACCGTCGGGCTGTACGTCTCGATCTTCAACCTGTTCACGAGCCTGCTCAGCCTGTTCGGCTTCGGCAGCTCGGATGAATGAACCCACACAAGGAACCCCTCATGAAATGCCCCACCTGCACCGACACCGCACTCGTGATGAGCGATCGCCAGGGCGTCGAGATCGACTATTGCCCGCAATGCCGCGGGGTCTGGCTGGACCGCGGCGAACTCGACAAGCTGATTGAGCGTTCGGCAACGATGACGCCAGCCCCTGCCGCCCGCACGGCAGTGCAATCACAACCTCAATTCGCAGACTCCGACTACGAGCATGACCGAGGCCAGCAGGGGAACCGCAAGAAGTCCTGGCTGAACAACATTCTCGACTGACGCGCGACCCACAGCAGCCAAGGGAGACCCATGATGCGTAGTTATCCCGTGAACAGCCCGCAGGCCGCAGCCCGGTTGATCGCACTAGGGCGTGTTAACACTAATGGCGATCATGGAGATTGCGTTGGAAAATCTCCGGCATGGAGATCACACCCGCACAATTCGCCACCATTGAGCA
>NZ_JAVDWE010000026.1:0-21761 GCF_031457235.1 Hydrogenophaga laconesensis | reverse complement strand
CTGGCCGGCATGAAGGACTCCAAGGTGATCGTGGCGATCAACAAGGACCCCGAGGCCCCGATCTTCTCCGTGGCCGACTACGGCCTGGAGGCCGACCTCTTCGAGGCCGTGCCGGAACTCATCAAGGCGCTCTGAGCACCGAGGGGAGGCAAGACATTGCCTCCCCGAGATCAAGCCGGGGCCCTGGAGGCGCCTAACACCCCCTTATCACGCCAGGCCTCCAGCTGTTCATCGCTGGCGCCCAGAAGTTCCTGCAGCACTTCTTCTGTGTGCTCGCCCAATTGGGGAATGCAACGGCGGGCTTCGATGCGGCTGTTGGACAGGCGGTAGGCCGGGTTGACGACCTGGAAGGGTTCTTCCGCGGTGCCCACGTGCGCCAGCGTGCCCCTGAACGCCACCTGGGGTTCCGCCAAGGCCTCCGTCACCGTTCGGTAGCGCGCGCAGGGCACGCCAGCAGCCATCATGAGGTCTTCGCACTCGCTCGACGAACGCTGGCTGGTCCACGACTCGATGATGCGCAACAGCTCGGACCAGTTTTCCTCTTTGGTGCGGGTGTTGGCGAAACGAGGATCGGTCTTGCCCGCGGGAAAGCCGATCAGGTCGAACAGTGCTTCCATGTTCTTGGGCGTGACCGCCGCCACCATGACGAAGCCGTCCCGGGATCGGACGGGCTCATAGACCTGGCGGCGCCGGTTCGTCGGCTGTTGCGCTACCTGCGTCTCGTACACCAGCATGCCCAGCACCGCATCCATGAGCGACACGTCGATCCACTGGCCCTTGCCGGTGCGCTCGCGGTCGAAGAGGGCGAGATGGATGGCGCTGGCCGCCTGGGAGGCCCCCAGCACATCCGCGATGAAGATGCCGTTGTTGCCGGGGCGCGAGGGGTCCGTCTGGTAACTCATGTTGGCCATGTCCAGCCCCGAGGCGGCATGGATCACCGGGGCATATGCCGGAGCATGCGCCATGGGGCCGGATTGCCCGAAGCCTGAGATGGAGCAATAGATCAGGCCAGGTCGGCGTGCACTCAGGCTGTCGTAGTCGAGCCCCAACCGCTTCATGACACCGGGACGGAAATTCTCGACGATGACGTCGGCCTGCAGGGCCAGGCCCAGGGCGATCTCTCGGCCTTCGGGCGTGGAGAGGTCCAGCACGATGCCACGCTTGCCGCAGTTCATCGAGCCGAAATAGGTACTGACGCCGGAACGCGTCGGGGGCCGGTTGCGCACCATGTCGCCTGCCGGCGGTTCGATCTTGATGACGTCTGCGCCCGCATCTGCCAGGGCGCGCGTGCACAGCGGCCCCGACATGACGATGGTGAAGTCCACGACACGGATGCCCTTGAGGGGGTCGTGTGGCGTGCGGGAAGATGAAGAGGTGTGGAGCATGGTCGATCGCAGGTGGTCAAAAGGAATAATGGTCTTACCAATAGCTTATCTCACACCACCACAACCTGCAACAGAAAACGGGCGACGGCACCGACAAGCGGGGGTTGCTATGCCATTGCGGCTGTTTCTATAATGGTCGTACCATTAATCCAATAGAAAAGCAGATGTCCCACTTGCCCGAGTTGTTCCAGCCGATGCAGATCGGTCCCATGTCGGTGGCCAATCGCATCATGATGTCCGGCATGTCGGCCGGTAGCCGCGTCCACGCCGATGGGAGCATTTCCGATGAAACCATTGCCTACTACGTCGAGCGAGCCAGAACGTCGCCCGGCATGATGGCGGTGGGCGCTGCCGCGGTGGTGCCGCCGTCACCGGAAGGACCGCAGCCCAGGCAGAGTGGCAGTGCGGGCCTGAAGCTGTACCTGGACGAGATGATTCCTTCTTTCGCCCGACTGGTCGATGCGGTGCACCGCCACGACACGCGGTTCGGCATCCAGCTCTTCAACGGCGGCGGCACCGAGCGTGGTCGCCACTCGCTTATCTCACCTTCAGGCCTGTCCTCAAATGTGCGTGACAACCGCGAGCCCGGGCGTCAGCGCAGTGGCCAGATCAACCGCGCGCTTGAGACTTCCGAGATACCCGACATCGTCACTTACTACGCGGAGGCGGCCGATCGATGCCGGCAGGCGGGGTTCGATTTCGTGGAAATCCACGCCGGCCATGGCTACCTCATCAGCAACTTCCTGACGCCCCTGTTCAACCGCCGCACCGACAGGTATGGCGGCTCCTTCGACAACCGGGTTCGGTTTCTCCTGGAGATCGTCGACGCAGTCAAACACCGAGTTGGAGGGCGCATCGCCGTGGGCGTGAAGTTCAACGGCGACGACTTCATCGGCGAGGACGGCTGGCAGCTGAAAGACGCTGTCCGGCTCGGGCCACTGCTGGCATCGGCCGGGGCGGATTACCTCACCGTCACCGCCGGCCTCATCGGGGCGGACCGGTTGACGATCCCCCCGATGTACGAACCGCAGGGCTGCTATGTGGACATGGCTGAAGCGGTGAAGGAGCGGGTCTCGATTCCGGTGGCCTCGGTTGGTCGGATCAAGGACCCGCGCATGGCCAGAGACCTGATCGCCCGGGGCCGGTTGGACTTCGTCGTCCTGGGGCGCGCTTTTATCGCGGATTCGGAGTTCGTCCAGAAGACGCGGGAAGGTCGTCTGGAGGACATCCGGCCCTGCCTAGCGGACTGCCGCGGCTGCGCCGATGAGCACATCCAGCGCGGCGGCATGACGAGCTGCGTGGTGAACCCCCGCATGTGCCGGGAACGGGATCTTGTCGACGTCGAGGGCTCCGCCAGTGCACAACCCAAGAAGGTGGTGGTGGTCGGTGGCGGTCTGGCTGGCCTGGAGGCGGCCCGCCGCTGCGCGTTCTCCGGCCATCAGGTGACTCTGTGCGAGGCCCGCGAGCAATTGGGCGGGCAGATTGTGCTGGCCGCGAAGATGCCGGGCCGCCAGGAACTCGGCGACATCCTGCCGTGGTACGAGCGGCAACTGCAGCGCCACGGCGTGGAGGTGCGGCTGGGCACGCGCGTGGGCGAGCCGCTGCTGAAGGCGCTGGCGCCCGATGTGCTCATCGTCGCCACGGGCAGCGTTCCCCAGGTCCCAGCGAACATGCTCGATGCCGTCATGAGCGCCGACGACATCGACATCGTCATGCTTGACGACCTTATCGATGAGGATCTGCCGGTGGGGAAAAAGGTGCTGGTGATCGGCGGTGATCAGAACGGTGTCGTTGTGGCCGACTGGCTGGCCGAGAAGGGCGTGGACGTGTGCATCGCCGAGAGCTCGCCGCACCTGGCATCCAAGCTCGCGGGCCACGACCGCTGGTACCTGCTCAACCGCATCGGCCAAAAGGGCGTGCGCCGCATCAAGAACGTGTCGGGCATGGGCGTGGCGCCTGGCGGACGGGTGCGGCTGCAGACGCGCGATGGCGAGAACACGCTGGAGGGGGTCCAGACCGTGGTGTTCGCCAGCGAGCGCAAGGCGGACCGGGCACTGGTGGAGCTGGCCAGCAAGATGGGCATCACTGCCCATGTGGTCGGCGATGCGCACGATGCGACTTCCGAACACGCGGGGACGATCTTCGCAACCATCGCCCGTGCCTACGACGTTGCACGCGTCATCTAAGGCGCGGGTGCGGTGCCTTCAAGCCAGAGGCTTGGCGCGGGTGGTGGACTTGCGCGCCACCTTGGCCACGGCAGGTGCTTTTTCTGCAGAAGCCGCGAGAGGCAGATCCTCGACGACGACATCGCTCTGGGTGTCGCTGGACAGGATGTACTGATGCACCGCCAGCAGGAAGGTCGACATTTCCTTGGACGCCTTGGCGGCGTCGCGGGCACGCAGGTGTTTGAGGAATCTGCGTCGCGACTGAATTAGCTGCAGCGGCGTGCGCGATGCAGAGTTAACCAGCTTGAGCAACATCTTGGTGATCGCGTCGACAGTCATGACGATCACTTCGTTGCCCGTGGCGCGGCTGAGCAGGTGGTAGAACTCCTGCGCGAGTCTGGCACGCTCGCCGCCCAAGCCAAAATCGGTGCGTTCGCGTTGATAGGCCGCTTCGGTGCGCGCGATGTTGTCTTCCAGTGCTTCGAAATCGCTCTCCGTCGCGCGATCGCACGCCAGTTCAATGGCGATATTGAGGAACTTGAGCCGGGCCTCGGTCAGCTCGCTCAGCGAAATGTTGCCCAAGTAGAGCATGTCCTGGAACGCCTGTGAGAGCAGTTTGGACTGCCCAGAGGCCACGAAGGCTCCTCCTGTCACGCCTTTGCGTAACTCGATCAGCCCGGCAATTTCCAGTGTTCGAAGTGCTTCACGAACCACACCCCGGCTTACTTCCAGGCTCTCGGCCAGTGCGCGCTCGGCTGGCAGCTTGTCTCCCGTCTTCAGGCTGCCCGTTGCCAGCAGTTTGCGGATCTGGTTGCAGACCTGCTCGAAAGCGCGCTGCGTGACGACAGGTTCGAAAGCCACGCCGGGGTCAGGTTCTCGCTTCATGAATGTCCACTTCGTTAAGAGGTAAGTTGGTCCTGCCACTGTCACTCTGGACCATTCTGCCAATTCTAGTGCTGCACCCTGGCTGCGCAGGGCGCGTGTGACCTACGGCAGGCCTTTGTCGACGCGTCAGACGTCGGGTTCTAGGGTTTTCCCGCGCAGGCAGTTTATTGATATGTATTATGGTACTACCAATAGACCGTTAAACCGAATGATCCAATCCGAGGAAGAAGGACTGCTCCACATGCAACTGAATCGCAGAAACGTGCTCATCGCGGGACTGGCCGGCCTGGCTGTTCCCGCCTTCGCGGACAACTACCCCAATCGGGCCATCCGTCTCATCGTTCCTTATCCGCCGGGGGGCTCGTTCGACGTCGCCGGCCGTGCCATCGCTCTGCGGCTCGGTGCCGAACTGGGCCAGACGGTCGTGGTCGAGAACATGGCGGGCGGTGGCGGTGTGGTGGGAACGGCGGTGGTGGCGCGCGCCCAAGCCGATGGCTACACCCTTGGCCTTGCTTCAGGGTCCACCATGACGATCCCCATCGCCGTGGGAAAGAAGATTTCCTACGAGCCCTTGAAAGACCTGACGCCCATCGGCATCGCCACCTACAACCTGCTGGTGATCGCCGTGCGCTCCGACTCACCCTTCCAGACGCTGGGCGATCTGATCGAGCACGCGCGCCAGAACCCCAAAACATTGACCTACGGCAGCGCAGGGCAGGCCTCTACCAACCACCTGGAAGGCGAGCGCCTCAACCAGTTCGCGGGCATCGAACTCACGCACGTGGCCTACAGGGGGGCCGGCCCGGCCTTGAACGATTTGCTGGGCGGCCAGGTCAACATTGGCATCCTGGGCGTGGCATCGGTCGTGCCGCATGCGAAAACGGGAAGGCTCCGTGTGCTGGCGGTGCTGGACAACAAGCGTTTCGCCGAACTGCCGGATGCGCCCTCTGCGCCGGAAGCCTTGAAGGGTTACAGCCAGGATGTACCGTCGTGGATCAGCCTGATCGGGCCCGCGGGCCTGCCTGCCCCGATGGTGGCGCGGCTGAATGCCGCCATGGTCAAGTCCGTGAAGGATCCCGGAACGGCCAAGGCGCTCGAGACCCACGGCATGCCCACGGTGGGCAGCACGCCCCAGCAGTTCGCGGACCAGCTCCGCAAGGACATCGAGGTCTGGTCGGCGGTCGTCAAGGCGCGCAAGATCGTAGTGGATTGATCCGCAGCGGCAGGGCGCAGGGCATTCAGCATGGAAGCATTGGAGGATGTCGTCTTGGTGGACGTGCACGATGGCGTGATGACCATCCGGATCAACCGGCCGCAGGCCCGGAACGCGATCAACCTAGCGGTGGCCCGGCGCATCGCTTCCGCGTTGACCGAGCTTGACGCGCGCGCCGACCTTCGCACTGCCGTGCTCTGTTCCAGTGGCGAACACTTCTCTGCGGGCGCGGACCTCAAGGCCATCCTGCGAGGCGAGCGGGCCCGTGTGCCTACACGAGGTTTCGGGGGGCTGACCGCCCAGCCACCGAAGAAGCCCCTTATCGCCGCCGTCGAAGGCTACGCACTTGGCGGTGGGTGCGAAATGGCGCTGGCCTGCGACCTCATCGTCGCCAGTTCGACCGCCCGGTTCGGGTTGCCCGAAGTCAAGCGCGGCCTGATCGCCGCCGCAGGCGGGCTGATCAGGTTGCCGCGCCAGGTGCCTTACCGCATCGCCATGGAAATGGCGTTGACGGGCGACCCGATCGATGCGGAGCACGCGCTGCGCATCGGGATGATCAACCGCGTGGTCGACGCGGGACAGGCCTTCGTCGAAGCACGGCGGTTGGCGGCCACCGTTGCGCGCAACGGCCCGCTGGCCCTGGTGGCCAGCAAGCAGATCATCAATGGTTCCTGGGCGTGGGACATGGATGAGGCGTTCGACCGTCAGCACACGATGGCGGAAGCGGTGTTCGCGTCCGACGACGCGAAAGAAGGGCCGCTGGCGTTTGCCGAAAAGCGACCGCCCTTCTGGCAAGGCCGGTGACCGTTGCCGCTCAAACTGATCGAGAGCCGTCATGCATGTCGTTGACCTGGTGAAACGCATCACCTACCCCGAAGTCGAACAGACCGTCTCCAGCCGGGACGCCATGCTGTATGGCCTGGCGCTGGGGTTCGGCGAAAACCCATGCGACGAGAAGCAGTTGCGTTTCGTGTACGAACGTGGGCTGCAGGTGTTTCCCACCATGGCGATCACGCTGTGCTACCCGGGTTCGAAAGGGCATTCCGTCGCGCGGTTCGGGCTGGATACCCGGCAGGTGCTGCACGTGTTCCAGGGTTTTGAGATCGTGGCGCCCATCCCGCTGGATCGGGTGCTTGTGGGCCAGCAGGTGATCCTTTCCGTGATCGACAAAGGCCCTGCGCGCGGTGTGCTCTGGACCTACGAAAACCGTGTTCGCGTGCGGGAGACGGGCGAGCTCGTCTGCATCCTGCGTGGCGCGAGCATGTCGCGCGTGGGAGGTGTGAGCGCAGATGTCCAGCAGGAGGTGCCGCCGAACCGGGTCTTTCCCTCGCGACATCCCGATCTGGTGCGCGACATCCGGGTTCTTCCGCAGGCCGGCCTGCTCTACCGGCTCAGCGGGGACTACAACCCGCTACACGCCGACCCGGACTTGGCCAGGCAAGGGGGATTCCGCCAGCCCATCCTGCATGGCCGCTGCACCTTCGGGTTGGCAGGCCGCGCCGTGGTGGAAGCGGTGTGTGGCAGCGATGGCGCGATGCTCAGGAAGATGGAGGCACGCTTCAGCGCCCCGGTGTACCCCGGGGAGACGCTGCGCACCGAACTCTGGCGCGAAGCAGGCGCGGTGCAGTTCCGTTGCACGGTGCCCGAGCGGGGCGTGACCGTGCTGAACCACGGCCACGCCGACCTAGTGGACGGTTGACCCGTCCACCCAGCGGTCGAGGCTTCAGCTGGCCTGGCCCAGCACGCCCTGCTGAAGCAAGCGTTGCCAGCCTGCTTCATCCAGCCCCAGTTGTTCTACGAGGATCTGTCTGCTGTGTTCTCCCAGGGCGGGCACGTGCTGGCCGGCCAGCGGCCTGCTGCCTGAAATCTGAAAGGGCAGGTTGCTCACCAGGAGCTCGCCTCCGCCGTCCTGCACGTGGCTGAACGCCTGCCGTTCGTGCAGGTGAGGGTCTCGGACGCTGTCGACGACCGTGCGGTAGCGTGAGCAAGGAACGCCCGCAGCGGTGAGCAGCGCTTCGCATTCTGCGGCAGTGCGCAGGGAGGTCCATGCTTCGATGCCTTCGCAGAAAGCTTCCCAGTTCGCCCCCCGCCCCACGCGGTTGTTGAAGCGGGCATCGCTTTTCCACTCGGGGCGGCCGATGGCATCGCAAAGGTTCGCGACGTTAGTTGGTGTGACGGTCACCACCATCACGAAACCGTCCGCGGCTTTGAGGGGGCGATAGACGAATCGCGGCTTCTCTTGTGGGAACTGGGCCTCCTGGAGCTCATAGGGCATCATGTTGAGCATGCTCTCCATGAGGGTCACGTCCAGATGTTCGCCTTGGCCGCTGCGGGTTCTCTTGAGCAACGCTGCCTGCACCGCAATGGCGGCATAGAGGCCTGTCACGAGATCGCCGATGAAGAGGCCCACGTTGGGTGGTTGTTCGCTTCGCTGGTACAGCATCTGCACGTGGTCGAAGCCGCTCATGGCGTGCGCGATCTGGGCGAAGGCGGGTCGCCTGGCCTCGGGCCCGCTCTGGCCGAATCCCGAAATCGAGCAATACACCAGCCGGTGATTGATTTCCGCCAGCTTCTCGAACCCGAGCCCCAGTCGGTCCATGACGCCGGGCCGGAAACTCTGGACGACCACATCGGCCTTTTCGCAAAGGGCGGCGGCGATCTCGACCGCCTCAGGGTGTTTGAGGTCCAGGCTCATACTCTGCTTGCCGGCGTTCAGCTGTGCAAAGTAGGCGCTCGCGCCGGCGCGCAGTGGGGGACTTTTGCGGATCTGGTCACCATCGGGCGCCTCGACCTTGATCACCTCCGCGCCGAGGTCGGCGAGGATGCGCGTGCAATACGGGCCGGCCATCATCATGGTGAAGTCCATCACGCGCATGCCCTGCAGTGGGCGTTCTTCGTGTTTCATGGTGTCTCCTGTTTGAGGGTGATTCAGCCAGCGGCAGGCGCCGTCGGGGCCACGATCAGGGACAGCATGTCTGCCACCATGGCCGGCTTCGTCGAGCCCTCCAGCTCCATGGTGTACCGCCGCACAAGCAGGGTCCCCTTGTCGGCGGGCTCGGCCGAGACGATCTTCATCCGCAGGCGGATCCGTGAACCGGCAGGCACGGGCTTGGGGTACCTGACTTTGTCGGACCCGTAGTTGAACGCCAGGCTGCGGTGCCGGACCTGCACGATCTGGGCCGCCAGGCCGGGCACGAGAGAGAGCGTGAGCAGGCCATGGGCGATCGGCTTGCCGCCGGGCAACTCGCGCGAAGCCCTTTCCCGATCGACGTGGTACCAGTTGCGGTCGCCTGTGAGGGCCGCGAAGTCGTCAATCATTTTCTGATCGATGGTGACCCAGTCACTGCATCCGATCTCCTCTCCGACGTGGTTCGTCAAATCCATCTGGGTGTCAATGGTCAGCAAGTTGTGTCTCCGGTTGATGGCGCAGTGCGAGCGCCGAGGTGGTGGGCAACCAAACGCCATGTCGGGGTTGCTTCGATTTTTTTAATGGATAGAATGTTAATGGTATAACCAATATACCAAAGGCTCAAGACCGGGCCTGCACACTTAGGAGACCCCATGGAGCGCTATGCGCAGTACGAACATCTGAAGGTTGAAATCGCCGACCGGATTGCCACCCTCACCCTCAATCGGCCCGAATCGCGAAACGCGCTCAACCGCAAGCTCATCCACGAGCTCCGGTCCATTTGGCTGGATCTGGCCGAGGACCACGATGTCAACGCCGTGGTGCTGACCGGTGCGGGCGACTACTTCAGCGTGGGCGGCGATGTGAAACACATGTCGGACCGGCCGGGCGGCGATTTCCTGGCCAAGGGCGAAATCGCGGACCCCTCCGCAAGTCGCCGCCTGCTCGTCAACATGCTCGAGTTGGACAAGCCCGTCGTCTGCGCCATCAATGGCGATGCCGTCGGCCTTGCGGCCACCGTCGCGTTGCTGAGCGATATCACCGTCATGGCCGACACCGCGCGCGTTGGCGATCCGCATGTCCGAGTGGGCTTGGTCGCCGGTGACGGCGG
The DNA here is from genome assembly GCF_031457235.1 of Hydrogenophaga laconesensis. Lineage (NCBI taxonomy): Bacteria > Pseudomonadati > Pseudomonadota > Betaproteobacteria > Burkholderiales > Comamonadaceae > Hydrogenophaga > Hydrogenophaga laconesensis. Next base: position 12,094 of record NZ_JAVDWE010000026.1, on the reverse strand, counting down.
CGCGGTTGTCTGGCCGCTTCTGCTGGGCATTTCGCGGGCCAAGGAAATGCTCATGCGCGGCCTTCTGATCAAGGGTCCTGAAGCCGAGCGCATCGGCTTGGTGAACCACGTCGTACCGCGAGACCAGGTGCTGACGCTGGCGCAGGAGATCGCGAGAGAGCTGGCAGACGGCGCAACTTGGGCGATCCGATGGACCAAGCTGTCCGTCAACAAGATTCTCAAGGACCGGATGAACCTGGTGTACGACGCCTCTAACGCCCTTGAGAAGCTCACCCTGAAGATGGAAGACCATCAGGAAGCCGCCCGCGCGTTCAAGGAAAAACGCAAGCCAGCTTTCAAGGGGTACTGACGTGCACACAGAGGTCATGCCGGCACTGAGCCGGAATCCGCAACTTCTGCGGCGCGCGCAGTTCGCCCGCTTCACGTTCTGCGTGAAGTCGGAAACGCAGGCGCGGTGGTTAAGCGTGGGCGATGGGGACGTGCGCGTGCTCCCCGACCTGGCGGGCGCCGAGCCCAACTTCACGCTGCAGGCCCGGGACGAGGTCTGGCGGTCCTACGCCCAGGCCGTTCCCCCGCCGGGATACAACGACATCCTCGCCATGGTTGAGTCCGGCCAGGGTGAGCTGGATGGACGGGACATGCTGCCATTCTTCTCGAACATCTTTCTGGTCAAGGGCATCGTCGCAGCCCTGATCAAGGGGGACGCATCATGGTGAAGGGTGGATTCGAGCCCGTGACCGGTCGTTACCTGAGAACCGAAGTGAAAGGGCGTGAGCAGCGCATCTACGTGGAAGAGGCAGGAGAGGGCATTCCCCTGATTTGTCTGCACACGGCGGGCAGCGATTCACGCCAGTACCGCGGCTTGATGAATGACCCAGCGGTCACGTCCCGCTACCGGGTCATCGCGTTCGACCTGCCCTGGCACGGGAAGTCCGCGCCGCCCGAGGGGTTCATGGACGAGGCGTACCGGCTAGACAGCGACACCTACGTCGAAACCATTCTGGCCGTCGCGCGCGACATGGCGCTCGACCGGCCCGTGGTGATGGGGTGCTCCATTGGCGGCCGCGTCGTCTTGCATCTTTTGCTGCGCCACGCCGAACGGTTCAGGGCCGCGATCGGGCTGCAGACCTCCATCTCGGTCACCGGCCGGTTGTCCAAGTGGCAAACGCAGCTGCAATACCTGAACCGCCCGGACGTGCACGGGGGCGAAGCCGCGGCTGGACTGGTCTCCGGCCTCATGGGTCCCCAGAGCCCGACAGCCTCCCGGCTGGAGACGCTCTGGTACTACGCGCAAAGCGGTCCCGGCGTCTTCTTCGGCGACATCTTCTTCTACAAGGACTCGGGAAATCTCACACCCGACACCCTGGCAGGCATCGACACGGGCTGCACACCATTGCATTTGCTGAGCGGCGAATACGACTACTCGGCCCCGCCGCAAGGCGCTGAGGAGGTGCATCGGCTGGTGCCCGGTTCGACGTTCAAGGTCATGACCGGCCTGGGGCATTTCCCCATGTCGGAGAACTACCCCCATTTCCGGACCTACCTGTTACCCATCCTCGACGAACTGGCGGCACAGCCTGCCGTCGCATCCGCTGTTTGATATCCCTTCTGGAGACAACATGAAAACCCGTTCCCTGATGTCTTGCGCTTCGATGCTGCTGGCCGCTGCCCTGCCGTCGGCCTGGGCCGATACCGTGAAGATTGCTGTCATCGATCCCGCTTCGGGCCCGTTCGCCGGACCGTCGCTGAACTGGACGCGAAGCATGAAGCTCACCGCGGACGCGGTGAATCGCAACAAGCTAGCTGGCGGCCACACGCTGGAGCTGACGCAGTTCGACAACAAGGGCACAGCGCAGGAATCGGTGGCGGTGTTCCGCACGGCTGTCGACCAGGGATACCGCTATTTCATCAACGGCGGCAGTTCGGCTGCGTACGCCACCCTGCTCGATGCGGTGAACAAGCACAACGCCCGAAACCCTGGAAAAGAGGTGTTGCTGCTGACGCACTCCAACTCCGATCCCGATCTCACCAACGCCAAGTGCAGCTTCTGGAGCTTTCGCTACAACCCCAATGCGGACATGTATGTGGAAGCGCTCACCTCTGACATCGCCAAGGACCCGAAGATCAGGAAGCTCTACATCATCGGCCAGAACTATGCGCTGGGCCAATCCGTGTCCAAGGCCACGAAAGAGTTTCTCAAGCGCAAGCGGCCTGACCTGGAAATCGTCGGCGACGACCTGCACCCGATCGGTCAAGTGAAGGACTTCGCTCCCTACATCGCCAAAATCAAGGCATCTGGCGCCGATGCGGTTACCACCGCCAACTGGGGCGTGGACCTGACGCTGCTCATCAAGGCCGCCAACGAGGCTGGCCTCAACGTGCCGTTCTACACCTACTACGCGCACAGCTTCGGCGTGCCCACCGCACTCGGGGTGGCCGCCGCCGGGAGGGTCCGCAACATCAGCACCTTCTCGGCCAACAACGAAGGCTTCCTGGGCAAAGAGCTCGTCGAAGGCATGAAGAAGGAGTTCAACGAGGACTTCATCATCTCCGGAACCTACACGGTCATCACCGCCCTCTCTGGTGGCATCCGACAGGCCGGCTCGACCGATCCGGTCAAGGTGGCTTTCGCGCTCGAGGGTGCGAAATTCAAAGACATCAGCGGCGAGTCTGAAATGCGCAAGCTCGACCACCAACTGCAGGCCAACACCTACGTGTCGACTTGGACCAAGCTGAACGGCAAGGACGTGAAGTACGACCAGGAAAACACCGGCTACGGTTGGAAGGTGGAGCGCCGAATCGAGGCGTACGTTGGTTCGCAACCCACCTCCTGCCAGATGGAGCGCCCGTCGCGTCCTTCCTAATTCCAAGCTCCGTTTCTCCACTTACTGCCGTTCAGAACCATCATGGAGTTCTTCTTGGTCTCCAGCCTCAATGGGCTGGCGTACGGGCTGCTGCTGTTCATGCTGTCGTCGGGACTCACCCTGACGTTCAGCATGATGGGCATCCTGAACTTTGCGCACGCGAGCTTCTACATGTTCGGTGCCTACATCGCGTATGCCCTTTCGAGCACGATCGGGTTCTGGCCAGCACTGCTGGTTGCTCCATTGCTTGTGGGCCTTATCGGCGCCGCGGTGGAGCGGTTCGGCCTGCGATCCCTACATCGCCACGGCCACATTCCAGAGCTGCTTCTGACCTATGGCTTGGCGTACATCATGGCTGAGTTGGTGCAGGTCGTCTGGGGGCGAACCTCTCTGCCGAACCCGGTGCCGCCCTCGCTGCAGGGAACGCTCTTCACCGTGTTCTCGACCCAGTTTCCTGTGTTCAAGGGATTCATGATGCTCATCGCTGTGCTGATGCTGCTGGGTGTCTACCTGATGCTGTCGCGTTCGCGTGTCGGGCTCATCATCCAGGCGGCGCTCACACAACCGAAGATGGTTGAGGCACTGGGCCACGATGTGCCCCGTATATTCATGATGGTCTTCGGTGGTGGGTGCGCATTGGCCGGCCTCGCTGGCGTGCTCGGTGGAATCGCGTTTGTCACCGAGCCCAGCATGGCGCATCTGCTGGGCGGCGTGATGTTTGTCGTGGTGGTGATCGGTGGCCTAGGATCGTTGGTAGGTGCACTGGTGGCATCGCTGATGATCGGGCTGCTGCAGACCTTCGCGATTGGGCTCGACGTGTCCCTGCTCGATGCACTGAACGTGCTCGGCTTGCGCCTGGACGATGGCTTCTTCGCACGACCGGTGCTCGGTGTGACATTGGCTCAAGCTGCACCGATGTTGCCGTATCTGTTGCTGGTGCTGATCCTTGTTGTTCGGCCACGCGGCCTGCTGGGCACCCGGGAGGCTTGACATGCAAGTTTTGACTCAAGAGTCCGCCATGACGCGGAGCGATTCGCGACGCGAGTTGCATCCCGCTGAGTCATGGCGCCATCTGGGCGTCTGGTTCGCCTACGCGGCTGCGATTTGCTTGGCTCCCTTGCTGTTTCCCGGTGGCGGTGCTATCGCGCTCCTGAGCCAGATAGGCACCGCCATCGTGTTCGGCCTGTCTTACAACGTGCTGCTTGGGCAGGGCGGTATGCTGTCCTTCGGCCACGCTGTGTACTTTGGCCTGGGTGCCTGCGCGGCTGCACACGGCATGAACGCCGCGGCAGCCGGTTCCATCTGGATGCCAGTCTGGATGGCGCCTCTTGTAGGGGCATTGTGCGCGCTATTGGTGGCGTGCGTGCTGGGCGTTGTGACCACGCGGCGCGCCGGCACCAGCTTCGCCATGATCACGTTCGGTATCGGCGAGCTGGTGTATGTGATGGCCACGATGTTTCCCTCTACTTTTGGTGGCGAGACAGGCATCTCGACCGACCGCATGTACGGTACCCCGGTGCTTGGTGCGAGCTTCGGATCGGCTCTGCAGGCCTATTACCTGATGGCCATCTGGCTGTTTTTGGCCACGCTCGCGCTGTATCTGTTCACTCTATCTCCGCTCGGACGGGTGCTGAACGCAGTGCGAGACAACCCCACGCGTGTTCAGATGCTGGGCTACGACCCGCAGAAGATTCGCTATCGGGCTATGTTGGTGTCCGCCTTCTTCGCCGGAATGGCAGGGGCGCTGTTCACCATCAACTTCGAGACCGTCACCTCGGAAACGCTGAGCGCTCACCAATCCGGCGCGGTGCTGCTATTCACCTTCATCGGTGGAACCACGGTGTTCTGGGGGCCAGTAGTCGGGGCGGTTGTCGGTACGGTGTTGGCAGTGTCTGTGGCCGCCTGGACGCCGGCATGGCCCTTGTACTTGGGTCTCTTCTTCGTGCTTGTAGTCAAGTTCGCTCCAGGTGGTATTGCAGGCATTGCGCTGCTGCTGTGGCGGGCGGGGCGCACTGGCCTGTTGCGGCGTGCAGCCTGGCCGCTGGCGCTTGTGGTGTCGAGTGCCATCGTGAGCATTGCGGGCCTGATAGGCGTTATTGAAATGACGTACAGCTTGACTTTGGGCGATGTCGCATCACGCAGCACGGCGCTGCGCGATCTCCTGAAGCCAGAGTCGAGCTTGTCCTGGATGGTCGTAGTCGCTCTGACGGTGCTTAGTGCCGTTGGATTTCTCGTGTCGCGGCGCTGGCTGCTGTCGCGCTGGGTCGAGGTGGTGGATCGCGCGCCGGACGCCGGGATGGGGACGAGCCATGAATGACGTCGCAATCGAGTTGAAAGGCCTTCGTAAAGCCTTTGGCGCCACGGAAATCATTCGCGGAGCCAATCTGCGGGTGGAGCGAGGGGAGCGGTTGGCGTTGATCGGGCCAAACGGCGCGGGCAAGTCCACGCTGTTTAACCTTATGTCGGGTTTTCTCCAGCCCACGTCGGGCGAGATCCTGCTCAATGGCGAAGCCGTCGGCGGCTTGGCCCCCGACCGCATCCATCACCGTGGTGTGGCGCGCAGCTTTCAGATCAGCAGCGTGTTCCATAACCTCAGCGTTTTTGAGAACCTGCGGGTAGCGCTGTTGTGGTCTTGCGGGCATCGGTACGCTTTCTGGCGCCGACTCTCTACTCTGCACAACGTGAACGAGCGTGCAGAGGAGATGCTTGAGCGGATCGGACTAGCACGGCAGCGCCACGTCCAGGCGGGCCTGCTGACGTACGCGGACCAACGCGCTCTGGAGATCGGCCTGACCGTGATTGGCGGCAAGGACGTCATCCTGCTCGACGAACCCACCGCCGGGATGAGTCGGGCGGAGTCGGATGCCGCGGTCGACATGATCCTTCGAGTGACAGAGGGAAAGACCCTGATCATGGTCGAGCACGACATGAGCGTCGTTTTCGGATTGGCAGATCGCATTGCCGTCTTGGTCTACGGCGAGGTCATTGCGTGCGATGTGCCGCAGAGCATTCGGAAGAATGAGCGCGTGCGAGATGCCTACCTGGGCGATCACGCCGAGAAAGCCATTGCATGACCCGGATGCTCGAATTGCGTGATGTGCACGCGTACTACGGAAAGAGCCATGTCCTGCACGGTGTCGACCTACACGTGGACGAGGGTGAGATCGTGGCCATCCTTGGCCGCAACGGCGCTGGCCGATCGACGATCCTCAAGGCCATCGTCCACCAAGTGGACCGATCAGGTGCGATCGATTTCAAGGGTGAATCGCTGTTGCCGCTGACGACATTCCAGGTGGCGCGCCGGGGTGTGGGTTATGTTCCGGAAGCGCGAGAAGTCTTCTCCACTCTCACCGTAGAGCAGAACCTGATGCTGGGCATGAAGTCCACGCGGCCACCCGGTCCGGGGCAGTGGACGTTGGCCGACATGTACCGCATGTTTCCCCGTTTGCAGGAACGTCAGCATACCGCCGCTGGCGTGCTGTCGGGAGGCGAGCAGCAAATGTTGACGCTGTGTCGCAGCCTTATGGGAAACCCGGACGTTATCTTGATTGACGAACCGACTGAGGGTTTAGCTCCCCGCATCGTCGAACAGGTAGCCGCTTATCTGCGAGTGCTCAAGCAGCGCCGGATGTCGGTCGTCCTTGTCGAGCAGAAGCTATCTATTGCGCTGGATGTGGCCGATCGAGTTTACGTAATCGGACATGGGCGCGTGGTCTTCGAAGGCACGCCCGCTGAACTCAGGTCGCACCCAAGCGTCAGCAAGGAATGGCTGGAGGTGTGATGACGTCCTCGGATGTTGAAACAGAGAAAGGTTCTTTGATGTCTTACTCGTACCCCCGCATCGGTCTTTTGATCGACGGGGAATGGATCCACGACCGCGACGCCTGCCTTCAAGTCGTCAATCCCTCGAACGAAGAGATCCTGGCCGATGTCCCGAAAGCCACCGCGGCGGACTTGCAGCGTGCACTGGCTGCAGCAGATCGTGCGCGTCGGATCTGGCGAGATACGGCGCCAGAAGCGCGCGCCCGCGTGCTGCGACAGGCCAGTGCGTTGTTGCGCGAGCGCATGGACGCGTTCTGCCAGACCATCTCCCTGGAACTGGGCAAGCCCCTGTCGGACGCTCGCTATGAGGTGGAACGCGCTTGCGCCATCATGGAATGGGATGCCGGTGAGGCCGTTCGCCTCTATGGCCGCATCAACCCGTCTGCGCCGGGCATGCTGCAACTGGTGCTGAGGCAGCCCATTGGGCCGGTGGCGGCCTTTACGCCCTGGAATGCGCCCTTGAGTTCCCCGGCCCGCAAGCTCAGCGGTGCGCTGGCTGCGGGATGCTCGGTCATCCTGAAGGCGGCGGAAGAGACGCCGGGCGCGGCCTGCCTTTATGCCCAATGCCTGATGGACGCTGGGCTGCCGTCCGGTGTACTCAGCCTGGTGTTCGGTGACCCCAACGAAATCTCAGAAGCGTTGATCACATCCCCCGTGATCCGCATGGTGACGTTCACCGGTTCGGTGAACGTCGGCAAGCGCTTGACGCAGCTCGCTGCTGCCCAAATGAAGCCGGTGCTCATGGAGCTCGGTGGGCATGCCCCGGTGTTGGTGGCGGAGGACGCGGACCCGGTCCAGGTCGCGCGGATGTCGGCGGCGGCCAAAGTGCGCATGGCGGGGCAGATCTGTGTCTCGCCGACCCGATTCATCGTCCACGAGCGAATCTACGATGCGTTTTTAGTTGCCTTCGCCAAGGCCGTTGGCGAGGTGCGCGTGGGCGACGGGTTCGAGTCAGGGGTGCAGATGGGGCCAGTGGCCAACCCCCGCCGGCTCGCCGCCGCCCAGGCCCTCGTAGAAGATGCACGGCGGCGTGGAGCCCGTGTGCTGACGGGTGGCCACCGTCTGGGAGAGAAAGGCTACTTCTATGCCCCCACGGTGATCGCCGATGTACCTCGCGAGGCGTTGGTCATGAGCGAGGAACCGTTCTGTCCGCTGGCCCTGTGCGTGTCCGTGGCCTCCTTGAGAGAGGGGATCGACTTGGCCAACAGCGTGTCCGTCGGACTAGCGGGTTACGCATTCACCAACTCGCTCAGCACCGCCGAGCAGATTGGCCGCGAGATCGAGTGCGGCATCCTGTCCATCAACCACTTCGGTGGCCCCGCGCCCGACATGCCCTTCGGCGGCCTGAAGGACAGTGGCTTTGGCCGCGAAGGTGGAAGCGAAAGTCTGGAGTCCTACACCGTTACTCGCATGGTGTCGCAGAAGGCCTTTATCGCATGAGCGGCCTGCTGCGAATAGGTAACGCCACGGTTGCCCGGGTGGTGGAAACGCGAGTGGCCTATGAACCCAAGTACCTCTTCAAGCAATTGCCCGACCAGCACATCGAGCAAGTTCGCGAAGCGTTACCGTCCTGGTCGATTGAGGCAGGATCTCAGCGCATCTACCTGACCTTCCAGTCTTTCGTCATCCGGCACGGTGGCCGCACCATCCTGGTGGACACCTGCAACGGCAATCACAAGAACCGGCCCGACATGCCGCGCTGGCACCAGACGGACTTTCCGTATCTGGAACGGTTGAAGAGCGCCGGCGTTCATCCGGACGAGGTGGATGTGGTGCTGTGCAGCCACCTGCACGCGGACCATGTGGGATGGAACACCCGTCTGGACAACGGTCGATGGGTACCGACGTTCCGAAACGCTCGCTATTTGGTGTCAGATGTCGAGATGGGGCATTGGCGTGAGCGCCACGCGATTGACCCCGCTGCATCTGTAAACCACGGATCATGGCAAGACAGCGTGCTCCCAGTCGAAGAAGCTGGTCTGCTCGACGAGGTGAGCGTCGACCACGTGCTAGGTTCTTGCATCGACACCGAGATCCGGCTTGAACATGCGCCCGGGCACACTCCAGGCCAGGTGCACCTGGTGTTGAGCAGCTCGTCGGGTGAACTCATCTACTGCGCCGACACAATCCACCACCCTCTTCAGATTGCCGATCCGCAATACGCGCTGACGGACGATGATCCTGGTGCGGCACTTGCAAGTCGCCAGCGGCTGATCAACCGATGCATGCACAGCGGCGCCACGCTCTTGCCGGCTCACTTCGATGAGGCCGGCACCATCGAGCGTCACCTTGGGTCGGCCCGGTTCCGCAGCTTCTGACCTGCTCTCATGACAATCATCGAAACATACCATTCCCGCAGCGAAGGCATGTCGTATCGGCGGATGGGTCAAAGCGGCCTCATGGTGTCGCGCCTATGCGTGGGCTGCATGTCTTTTGGCGAGGCGGGGCGTGGACCTCACGTCTGGACCTTGCCGGACTCCGATAGCCGCGCGCTCATCCGGATGGCGCTGGAGGCGGGTGTCAATTTCTTCGATACGGCGAATGTGTATTCGGATGGCAGCAGTGAGGAGATCTTGGGGAGGGCCCTCAAGGACTTCGCAAGGCGAGAGGATGTGGTCATCGCAACCAAGGTCGGTGGTGCGGTTCATGGAGGGCCGCACGGTCGCGGACTCTCGCGCAAGGCAATCCTCAGTCAGGTAGAACGGAGTCTTCGCCGATTGGGAACTGATTACATTGACCTGTACCAGGTGCACCGCTGGGATCTCGAGACCCCGATGGAGGAATCTCTCGAAACTCTTAACGATCTTGTCAAGGCTGGGAAAGTGCGCTACTTGGGCGCTTCGTCGATGTACGCCTACCAGTTCGCCCAAGCGCTGGCGTGGGCCCGTTACCGACCTGCGAACCCTTTCATCTCGATGCAGAACCACTACAACCTGTTGTACCGGGAAGAAGAAAGAGAGATGCTGCGGCTGTGCCGGGAGGCGGGTGTCGGGGTCATCCCATGGAGCCCTCTGGCCCGTGGTCGTCTCACTCGGGATTTTGATGAGAGCAGTTTTCGCTCCGATAACGATGAATTCGGCAAGCGCCTGCACCGTGGCTTGAACGATGCCGACCGCGAGGTGATACAGGCCGTGGCCAGGGTAGCGACGCGCCGAGGAGTTCCTCGTGCGCAAGTTGCTTTGGCGTGGCTGCTCGCCCAGCCGGCTGTCACCGCCCCCATCGTAGGCTTGACCAAAGCTTCACACCTTACGGATGCCTTGGCCTCCCTCAGTCTTGTGCTCGACACTGATGAATGCCGTGAACTCGAAGCTGCCTACATCCCGCACGCACCGGCCGGGATTGAGTGACTGGGCGCGTTGCACGCCCAGCACCAGGCGTCAGTCGTACTTGATGGTGATCAGCTCCATCGCCCGCTGCAACGTGACCACCTCGTTTTGCATTAGCTTGTGCAACGACGATGCAGATGACGGAGCGGCTGTCAGGCCCATCGCCTGCAACTGTTCCGAGAACGACGACGTGGAAGCGATCCTCTGAATGATCTCGCTTACCTTGGCGACGATGTGCGCGGGGGTTTCCGGCGGCGCCCAGATGGCATAGTTGATGTCCTGGACGAAGCCGGGCACGTGCTTGCCGATGGGTTGAACTCCTGGCAACAGTGGGCTGGCCTCAGCGGACGACACGGCAATGAGCTTGACTCGTCCTTGTTTTGCTAGGTCGTTTACTGAGGGGGGCGGTGCGACGAAGAGCAACTTGACCTCGCCGCCCATGACTGCCTGCAGGCCTGCGGCCGCACCGCGATAGGGCACTCTGACAAGATTCACGCCGGTCTGCTTGGCGATCATGGCCAGGCCGACCTCGGGTGCCACACCCGCGATGGCTACGTCCACGCCACCCGGCTGGTTGCGTGCCCATTCGACCAAGGAGGGAAAGTCGCTGGCTGGCACGCTAGGGTGCGCCACCAGAGCCTGGGGCTGAGAGGCCACGTTGGCGACTGGCAGCACGGAGGTCAGTGGATCAAACGCCTTGTTGCGCGTCACGAACGGCGCGTGCACCACCGTGGTTGCGGTAGTAATTACAAAGGTATGGCCGTCTGCGGCCGACTTGGCCCCGGCCATGAGTCCGACAGAACCGCTAGCACCTGTTCGGTTTTCCACCACGATCGGCTGTCCCAAGAGCGGACTCATCTGAGTGCCCAGCAGCCGCGCGAGCGCATCGCCAGGACCGCCAGGCCCGTAGGTATAGATGAATCGAATTGGTCGGTTAGGGTAGGCTTCCGATTGAGCGGATGCCCAGGAGGCGGTCAGAACGGACAGCGTGCTGCCTAACAAAAAGTCGCGACGGTGAGTCATGTTGTCTCCTTAATAAGGTCCGCGACTTTTTCGCCAATCATGATCGCGGGGATGTTGGTGTTGGTTCGAGTGATCTCTGGCATCAGCGATGCATCGGCCACGAAGATGTTTTGGGTTCCAATGACGCGGCTATCGGGGGCAGTAACCGCGAGAGGGTCATCCTCCGCACCCAAACGGCACGTGCCGACTGGGTGGAAAGTGCTGCCCACGTTGCGGCAGATGTAGGCCTCAAGCAAATCTCTATCGCTCAGTAGCGTCTTCAGCGGCGGCGTGTCTTGGATGTAGTTCTCAATCATCAAGCGCCGGACGGTCTTGGAACTCTCCATGAGTGCGGCGCCCATGTTCGTCAGAAATGTGTTGCGGAAGGTGTTCTGCTGCAGGACCCGAACCCGGGCCGAGTAGCTGCTCATGAATGGAAACGACGCAAAGCGCGAGACGTCGCCTGTGCCATAGATACGGGCCATGCGATGGAATGCGTCAACCATTCGATCTCGATCGCGCTTGTCCGCGAGCCAATTGAATGCGACTTCAGGTCCGGTGTCGATTCCCGTAGACGAAATTCGCACGGCCCCCCTGGAAAACGCATAGGCAAGATTTGCGGAGAGGGTTCCGATGCGCCTGCCCACTGCATGCCAGGAGGAGCGACAAATCGCCATCATGATCATGTCGCTGTCCCAGCCTTCAGCCATACCTGACGAGTACCGAAGGTAAGCGAAGTTGCGACGCGAGGCGCCATCCGCACGAGCTTCTCGACTGAGATAGGAAGAAATGGACAGCAGCGGATGATCCTGCAGGTTCTGGCCGACTCCTTGCCTGTCAAGCAGGATCTGGACGCTCCGCTCGGCAAGATGCTGGCCCGGACCAATGCCCGAGACCATGAGGAGCCAAGGTGTGCGAAATACGCCAGCGCAAAGGACAACGTTTCGCGCGGCGATCTCGCGTTCTGTGCCGCTCGCGTCGCGGACTAGGGCCTGTTAACACAATCTCAGGCCATCAGCGACGAGCACGAAGCTGATGAAGCCCAGGAACATGAGGTCGAGTTTCTCAAACCGCGAGAAG
>NZ_JAVDWE010000025.1:0-25909 GCF_031457235.1 Hydrogenophaga laconesensis | reverse complement strand
CGGGCGGTCACGTTACCGAAACGGCGCTGAGAACATCGCTCAGCCCACCGGTCACGATGCGCCGAAATGACCGGTCACATTCGCCGAAATACGCATCCACCCATGCCTCGACTGCAAACGCCCGCGTCATCAACGCGCGAGCGTTGACTTTGGCGTCGGGACGCCAGGCGCGCAACCGACCACTCTCTCGCGCCTTGATGCGCCACAGGGAGTCGTAGTTCCGGCTCTGGCCGCGGGTGACCTGGCGGGTCGCCTCCGCGTCAACGCCATACCCGCGCAGCTTCTCGGCGAAGGTCTCGCGCCAGCGGTGCAGATCGCTCTTGCGAGGGTTGAGGCGCTTGCCCAGCGTCGACTCGGCCTTCACGCTGATGTGCACATGCGGATTGGCCTGGTGGTCGTGCAACACCATGATGTACTTGTGGTCCCTCAGCTCGACTTGGGCGAATTCCCGGGCGGCGCGCTGCACGGTCAGCGGGTCGGTGCCGCGTGGCATCGACAGCATGATGTTGAAGGCCTCCCGCCGGTGGCCCGGCTCTGCCCCGTCGGGTATGTATGAGCCGCTGAATCGCCATTCCTCCGCCAAGTCATGCAAGACGTCTTTGCCCCGCATGATTTCGCCGCGCTGATCTTCGATCTCCAGTCGGCCGTTCTTGCTGATGTAGCGGAAGTGAGCGGCAATGGCCCGCAGGCCGCGCCCTCCTCCCGTCACTTTCACCATCACCTGCGGCGCACGCCGCACCACCGTGGCCGCAATGCGCTGGCGGATGACGGCCGCGCGTTGCCGTGCCGCGTCCCCACTCAACCGGGGAGAAGGCTTCACCTTCACGACGCGGTTGCCGGGGTAGAACAGGCGATCACCCCAGGTGATCAGAATGCCATCCAGGTTGTCCGGGGTAGCCATGGCGAACTCCTTTCGCTACTTGGTGGGGGACGCGGCTGACCCTGCGCCCCGGCTGCGCGGTTGCAGTTCGGCCAAGGCACGGGCGGCCAGCTCCAGGTGGCAGCGCACGTCGCCGGCCAGTGTGTCCAGCATCTCGCGATAGGCCCTGGCGGGCTCTACGTTGGCCTGGCGCAGCAGCACGGTGAGGCGGTGGATGTTTCGGCTGAGGGTGGCCAGTTCTGCGCTGGAGGCCCTGAGTGCCGCGATGTGTTCGGCCCGGCCGCCACCGTCAGACAGCACGGGAACATTGGCCACCAGCCCTGCCAGGTATGCACCGCGTGACAGGCCTGCGGCTCGGGCACCGACAACCAGCTGTGAAGCCTCGTTGGCCGTCATGCGGATGGACAACTTGACGCTGGCGTTTCGCCCAGCCTTGGGGGGCAGCTCTCCGCAATCGGGCTCACCCGCGACCGAAAGATCCAGGTCGCGCGCCACAGCGCTGCGCACTAGCTCGGACACGCTGACCCGTTGCGCCTGCGCACGAGTCACCAGCGCGGCCTTCAAGCCGCGCATTTCAACCGTGACGAAGTCATGTGTTGGGGTGTTCATGGACCGACGAATGGAGGGGCGCGGAGCGCTTGTGAAACTGGCGGCAAGCCGCCTATCTCTGCACTCACCATGAACCCAGTATTGGTCTGAATCGACGCTCTTGAGCGGCTGGATTTGGGTCCGAATCCAGCGCGTGAAAGGACTGTTTGCGGGATGAAGATGGCCACACCGCTGCCACCCTTGCACAGCGATTGCACAAACAGAACATCAAGTGAACAGCCAGTGAACAGACACCGTACGAACTGACCGTTTCGCGACCAACTCGCAGTCAACACCTGAACACCTGCAGAACAGCCACTGAACAGAAACCGCACGATGAAGCTGATTCCGATCGATCCGCCCGGTAGAAGCTCGCGCAAGGCGAGGCACTTCGCGCAAGACATGCGAGAGCTTCGCGCACAGGGCTACACCTTCGAGGCGATTCGCACGGCTTTAGCCGCGGTGGGTGTGCATGTGAGCAACGCCACTGTCCAGCGCGAAGTGGCCAGAGCTGCCACGAGCCGGGGTGTTGTGCCTGCGGTGGACTCAGGGCCGCGGTCTGGGAATGAACTCGCGGCACCTGCATCCATGGCGTCTACTGCAGCGCCTGAATCGACCACCGTGTCATCTCTGGTACTCGAAGACGCTATCGAGACCGATACGCGAAGCGGTAAGGAAATCGCCGAAGAGTTTGCCAGCAGCCGGATCACAAACCCCCTGGCCCGCGCCAGACTCAACGCGAAGGACTCGCCATGAAAATCGCCGTCATCAATTTCTCTGGCAACGTGGGCAAGACGACCGTCGCCCGTCACCTGTTGCTGCCCCGGATCGAAGGGGCGGAACTGATTTCAGTCGAAAGTCTGAATGCTGGCGAGGGTGAAGGTCAGGCCATGCGCGGCCGGCAGTTCGGGGCGCTGCAGGAATACTTGCAGACCATCGACAACGCGGTGGTGGACATCGGGGCCAGCAACGTGGAGGAGTTGCTCGACCTGATGCAGAAGTACCGAGGCAGTCAGGAAGACTTCGACGTCTTTGTGGTTCCGAGCGTGCCGGCCCTCAAACAGCAGCAGGACACCATCGCCACACTGGTCGAGTTGGCGCGGCTGGGGGTGCCACCGTCCAAAGTGCGGCTGGTGTTCAACATGGTGAACAGCGCCGCTGATGTCCCTGCGCATTTCGACCTTGTGCGGGCCTTCCTCAAGGTGAAACCCATTGCCACAGAGAACGCCGCCTGTCATCTGAGCGCCAACGAGGTCTATGGACGGATCCGGGGCAGTGGCGCCGACCTCACCACCTTGGCCCGAGACGAGACCGACTACAAAGCCTTGATCGTCAAAGCCAGCGACACCGCAGAAAAGCTCACCCTGGCCCAGAAACTGGCCACGCGGCGGCTGGCCCTTGGCGTGGTGCCCGAGCTGGATGCCTGCTTTGCGGCGCTCGGACTGGGAGAGAACACCGCCAACAACGTGGTGCCGCTGGCACGGCAGGCGCAGTGAGCGACCTGGTCACCGCCCGCGAAGAGCTGATGGCGGTGGCCATCGGCGACCTGGGCGCCTTGCTCGACCGAGTCGAGACCCTGGCACCCCAACTGGACGCGAGTCGCATGGAGTTGCTGCGAACCAGTGCCGAATTGGGTGAGCAGGTCGCAGCGTATTCAAAACGCATGGATGAAATCACCGAGAACGCAAAGGTGCAGGCGGTCAAGCACATCGCCCGCCGCGCCGACGCAATGGCCCGGGGGACTGTGGACACACAGACCCGGGCCATGGAGGAGGCAGCGCGTTTGGTGTTCCGCAATGAAGTCAGCCCGGCCTTGCAGCGGGTAACGCTGCCGCTGCAGGAGGTGGCGGCCATGGCCCGCAAAGGTGCCCGCCCCTGGGAGCGGTGGCTGCTGCATGCCGCGACAGCAATGCTCTCTTCGGCCATCAGCTGGGCGATGGCCGCCTGGCTGTGGCTTCGGTAAGAAGCTGCGGCCTGGGTCGCGCGAGCCGGCGACAGCCGGCGAGCGTTTCGGAATTTCTGGTGAACCACACCGCCCAGCGTTGGGGCGGTGTGGTGT
The DNA here is from genome assembly GCF_031457235.1 of Hydrogenophaga laconesensis. Taxonomy (NCBI): domain Bacteria; kingdom Pseudomonadati; phylum Pseudomonadota; class Betaproteobacteria; order Burkholderiales; family Comamonadaceae; genus Hydrogenophaga; species Hydrogenophaga laconesensis. The sequence continues at coordinate 22,382 of NZ_JAVDWE010000025.1, read as the reverse complement.
TGGACCCGTTCAGGCCTTGAGCTTGCGCATCTCTTCGGCCAGCACCCACAGCGCCCGGTTCAGGCTCACGCTGCGGTCGATGCTGGCCACCGGGCGGGTGTGCAGTCGCCTGCCCTTGGCCCCTCTTCCCGGCTGGCCGCCCTTCATCGCGTTCTCCTGCACGCGCTGGAAGGTGGTCCACAGGCTGTTGCCAAAGTCTTCTGGCCGGCGGGCTTCGATCAGCTGGTCGGCGGTCACCGGTGCCGGTGGTTCGCCCTCCCCTCGTTCACCGTAGCGCAGCGCCAGGGCTGCGGTGGCAAAGGCCCGCTGTTCCTCGGGCTGCAGGCTCAGTGCCTTCATCCCATCGGTGGACGCGTCCACGGTCTCGAAGTCCTCCAGCACCCGGAACGCGCCTTCGATCACGTCGTCGCGGATGTTGCCTTTGTGCGGGATGCGGATGTCGTTGGACACGTCGCCCACCACCAGGCCGTTGCAACAGACGAAGCGGAATACGCCCGCGAGCATCTGGTAGCTGCTGGCGCCGTCGTGGCTGTTGATCAGGATGATCTCGTTGGCCTCGGGTCGGGTGTTGACCTGCCCGGCGTGGCGCATGCGGATCATGTGCTTGGTGAACTCGGTCTTGCCTTCGATGCGGCTCTTGCTCTGGGCCACCATGAAGGGCTCGAAGCCTTCCTGGCGCAGACCGCGCAGCATATCGATGGTGGGGATGTAGGTGTAACGCTCGGAACGGCTTCCGTGCTTGCCCTCGGCAAAGATGGACGGTGCGGCACGGCGCATCTGGTCTTCAGCCAGCGGGATCTCGCTGCGGATCACAAACGTGTTCTGACCGAAGCGGGCGGCCAGACGGGGGGATTGGGCGGTGGAGATCATGGTGTGCTCCTGGTACGAGATGAATGAGTGAAATGGAGACCGGGCGGCTGGCGCCCGGTGTTGGCTTCAGGCGGTGGCCGGCTGTGGGCTCTGCGGTTCCTGCGCGCTGCGGCTGCGGCGGGCTTCGCTCTCGGCCTTGCTGTCGAGGTAGTCGATGTCTTCGACGGTGAATGCCATGCCGTAGACCTCGCGGCCGTCGCCGTCCTGGTACTGGGTGTTGTGCAGTCGGCCCACCACGTTGACGTGGGAGCCTTTGCCCAGGTACTCGGCCGCGTGCTCGGCCTGTTTGCCCCAGAGGGTCCACTGAACAGCGACCGCGCGTTCCTCGCGGTCTTCACCGCTGCCGCGGTATTGGTTGCTGATGGCGGTCAGCGTCGCCTTGGCGAGCCGGCCTTCGCGCCCGTTGACGAATTCGAGCTTGACGGCACCCGCCAGGTGCGCGTGGCGCTGGATGACTTGAACATTGGCCATGGTGGAACTCCTTGCAAGAGCGACCAGCCGGACCCCGGTTCGGGTTCCTGAAAACTGATCCTCTCGCTCGGACTCCCTCGCTCCCGCCCACGGGCGGGCGGGGGGTGGGCATGGCCCCTTCCCTCGGGAAGGGGTGGGGGATGGGCATTCCCCTTGCAGCACGAAACAGTGAGCCAGTCACCTGGCCCACCGCTAAAAGATCCCCCCACAAGTCCCCCTCACCTGAGGATGGGGGCGCCGTGGGGGGATAACGGTGGGCCCAATGGCGCACGCGCTGCCCGAACCTCTTCGGGCGACCAGCGCAGCGCAGGCGACCGGATGAACTGAGCATCGGCGGCTGTCGCGGACGGCGTGACACCAAGCGCAGCGACTGGCGCGGCGTTCGAGCCGATGCGATCACTTCCGGGGTTCGGGTGTTGGGTGTCCTGATCAACAGCGGCCCGGCTTCGGGCATGGCGGATGACCGGGGGGACGATCTGGTGGGCGGGAGTGGCCCGCACCGCAGTTCGTCCAGCGGGCTTCGTTGCCGGTTAGCGGCAAGCAAACAGAGACCGCGATCCCCGGGCACGGGCAAGGGCCGCGACACCATATCGCCGGCTGTGCCGGCCTGGTCAAACGCTCTTCGATGCACGCGCGCAGCGCGCACTTCAACGAAGAACAAAAGGGGGCGAAGCCCCCTGGCTCAAACGAGTCCGATTTCTGCCATGGAGCAGACCACCTCACCTGCCACGATGAAGTGGTCTAGCACCCGCACATCGACTAGGGCCGTGGCCTGCTTGATCGTCTGCGTCAGATGTTCGTCGGCTCGCGACGGACGCGCTTCGCCACTGGGGTGGTTGTGCACCAGGACCAGGGCGCTGCTGTTGCGCAGAAGAGCATCTCGCACCACCTCGCGCGGGTAGACCGAGGTTTGACTCACCGTGCCCCGGAACATCTCGACGTAGTCCAGCACACGGTTCTGTGAGTCCAGGTGCATCACCGCAAACACCTCGTGCGGCAGATGGCCCAGACGGGAGCGCAGGAAGTCCTTGACCACGGCGGGAGAGTCCATCACGTCGCTGCCACGCACCTGGGCCGCTAGCAGGCGCTGCGCGGCCAGCAGCACCTCGTCAGCCTCGGCCGGCCGGTACTGACCGGTCACGTCGCGGATGAGCAAGCCGCCCGAACCGGCGGGCACCGACAGGAGGGAATCGAGGGAAGAAAACAGATCGTGCTGCATGACCAACTCCAGTGATCGGGCGGGATTGCCCGAGACCGGAACCGGCACGCCGCAGCGCAGCGGTCACAGGTTCGAAGACGGCCGAACAGCCGCCAGCGCCCACAGGGCGCGCAGACCTTGACGGCGAGAACGGTGTGCAAGAATGAAGGGATCAGCAAGCCAGCCCCACCACAAATGCAGGCGTGAGCAAGGCAAGCGCAGCGCGCAGGCCGGAGGCTCACCAACGGCCGGAGGCGTCAGGGATCGGAGCCTTATGGCCGCGACCTGCAGGGGCGCGGGGCGCAGCCCGCAGAGCCCGACGGCGGTACGCCGGGACGCTCAGTCCCCCAAGGGAAACTCCGCACACAAACCGGGCGCAGATCAAACGTGACCCCGTCAGGGACACGTCACCAGAACATGTCGCCAAAAGCCCATTTCGCGGACACGAGCTTTTTTGTCGTCTAGTGGCGCAAAGGCCGGCAGGCGTTGCTTGACCGCCACAGGCGTCTACATGTGAGACTCAGTGAGAGCAAAAAGCCTGTTGCTACAACATGGGTTCTTCGTGAGGCCATCATCAGAACGGCCTGCGCAACGGCGGTTTACCCCCCGGTTTACCCCCGGAGCGCCACAAAGAAAAACGGGCTAGCCCATTTCTGAGCTAACCCGTTGATTTTATTGGTCGGCGTGGCGGGATTCGAACTCGCGACCCCTTGCACCCCATGCAAGTGCGCTACCAGGCTGCGCTACACGCCGACAAGCCTCAAATTATAGCGTCCAAATGAGGGCAAATCAGGCGGTGTGCCGGAGAAGCTCACGAATTTCGAGCAGCTCACGTCGCACGTCGTGCAGCAGGCCACCCGATCCCGCGTGCACCGGATACTCTGCTTCGATCAATGGAATCACCACTTCGCCGTGAACGACCTCATCGAGGTCGATCACGTCGATGGCCTCATCGTCCTCGGTGCGGCGCTTCTCGCGCTCGGCCTGAACGATTTCCTGCAACTTGTTGCGCGCACCGCTGATGGTAAAACCCTGGTCGTACAGCAGCTCCCTGATGCGGCGGATCATGAGCACCTCGTGGTGCTGGTAATACCGGCGATTGCCCCGGCGCTTCATGGGCCGCAGCTGTGTGAACTCCTGCTCCCAGTACCGCAGCACATGCGGTTTGACGCCACACAGCTCGCCGACTTCACCGATGGTGAAGTAACGTTTAGCCGGAATGGGAGGTAGCGTTTTTTCCATGAAAATCAAGGCGGTACGGGCCGAACCTTGAAATCTACTCTAACTGATGCCTCCTTGCACGGAGGATTGGTCATTTCTGTGTGAAATGTTGCAACCACCCCGCGCGCCAACAAAAAAGCCCCATTGCGGGGCATCTTTGTTGGCGCGCGGCACTGCCGCAAAGGCTTGGTCAGGCACCGATCACGGCAGTCTGCACCTGTTCCTTCAGTTTCGGGCTGGCATGGAAGGTCACCACACGGCGTGCTTCGATGGCAACGGGCTCCCCCGTTCGGGGGTTGCGGCCCGGCCTGGGCGCCTTGGTGCGAATCTGGAAATTGCCAAACCCGGAGATCTTCACATCGGTGCCCTCCACCAGGCTATCGGTGATCAGATCGAAAAAGGCATCGATCATGTCCTTGGACTCGCGCTTGTTCAGCCCGATCTGGTCAAACAGCAACTCCGCCAGCTGTGCCTTGGTCAAGGCGGGCGTCTCCAGACTTTCAACAGCGAGTTCCATGCTAGCGTTCTCCATAGCGTTCGTATCAGGTGCGCAGACGTCCAGCCACGCGCTGAACCAAAGCTTCGATGGAGGCGTTCACCGTCGCATCGATGTCTTCTTCGGTCAGTGTAGCGTCGTCCCGGTTGAGAAGCAGACGAACCGCAAGGCTTTTCTCATCCGCGGCCAGACCACCCGCCGATACACCCTCACCAGCGCTCTGCTTCTTCGGGCGATAGACGTCGAACAAGACCACATCGCGCAGCCACGGACTGCCCGGTGCCCGGATCGCTTCCAGCACGGCAGCGTGTGTCACGGACTCCTTCACCACAATGGCCAGATCGCGCTCGACCGCCTGATGGCGACTGACCGCCTGATAGGCCGGCACGGGGTGCGCCAGCACGGCATCCAGCTCCACCTCGAACATGGCCGGCGCCTGTGCCACTTCGTAGGTCTGGCGCCAACGCGGATGCAATTCACCGACGTGCCCGATGCAACGGTCGGCCAGCCAGACACTGGCGCATCGCCCCGGATGCATGGCAGGATGTTCGCCCACCTTGAACGCCAGCTGGCGGGGAGCGAACAAGGCCTGCAGGTCGCCCTTCACATCGAAGAAGTCCACGGTGCGGTCCGTCACGCCCCATTGCAGCTTGTCGGCGCCCCCATATGCCAGTCCTGCCAACCTCATCGGCTGGTGGAAACCCGCCACCGTGGTGTCGCTGTCGGTCACCGCGGCGTCCTTGAGAAAAACGCGCCCGACCTCGAACAGGCGCACACGATCTGCGCGCCGGTCCAGATTGAACTTGAGGATGGCCAGCAGACTACCCAGCAGGGACGAACGCATCACGCTCATCTGGCTGGCGATCGGGTTCAGCAAGCGGATCGGGTCGGCATTGCCGGCGAGCTCGCGCTCCCAGCGCTCTTCCACGAAGCTGAAGTTGATCGTCTCCTGGTACCCCAGCTGTGCAAGGCTGCGGCGAACCGCAAAAGGCCCGCGGCGCGACTCGGCGCGAATCTTCGCGGTAATGGGTGCCAGGGGCGGCGTATCGGGCAGGTGTTCGTAACCCACCACCCGGGCCACTTCTTCGATCAGGTCTTCCTCGATCTGCAGATCGAACCGGAAAGCAGGCGGCATGACGGTGAGCAGGCCATCCCCCTCTTCCACCGGCAGGCCCAGCCGGCGAAGCGCCACTGCGCACTGCGCCTGATCCACCGGCATTCCGATGACCTTGGCCGCGCGAGCGACTCGCAGCGACACCGGTTTCGGCTGAGGCAGGTTGACCACGTTGTCATCCAGGGTCGCGGCTTCGCCCCCACAGATGTCCAGCACCAGCTGGGTGATGCGTTCCACGTGCTCGCGCGTGGTGGACGGATCCACCCCGCGTTCGAAGCGGTGACCTGCGTCCGTGGAGAAGTTGTAGCGGCGTGAACGACCCGCAATGGCCTTGGGCCACCAGAACGCCGCCTCGATGTAGATGTTCTGCGTGTCGTCGGACACGGCGGTGGAATCGCCCCCCATGATGCCGGCCAGCGATTCGACACTCTGGTCGTCAGCGATCACGCCCACCTGTGCGTCGACCGCCACGGTATTGCCATTCAGCAGCTTGAGCGATTCGCCCTCGCGGCCCCAGCGGACTTCCAGGCCGCCGTGAATCTTGTCGAGGTCGAAGATGTGGGAAGGACGGCCCAGCTCGAACATCACGTAGTTGGAGATGTCCACCAGGGGAGACACGCTGCGCTGTCCGCAGCGCGCCAGCCGATCCACCATCCAGGCGGGTGTCGTGGCTTTCGTGTTCACGCCACGCACGATACGGCCCGTGAAGCGGCCGCACAGGTCGGGCGCCGTCACCCGCACCGGCAGGCGATCCGGCAGGGAAACATTCACCGGCGGGAACGTCGGCTCGACCAGGGGTGCACCGGTCAGCGCCGACACCTCGCGTGCGATGCCGTACACGCTCAGGCAATGCGCCAGGTTCGGCGTGAGCTTGAGGGTGAACAGCATGTCGTCCAGCGCCAGCTGTTCGCGGATGTCGCGGCCCACCGGTGCGTCAGCGGGCAACTCCAGCAACCCGCCGTGGTCTTCGGACAGCTTGAGCTCCCGGGCCGAACACAGCATGCCCTGGCTTTCAACGCCGCGAAGCTTGCCCAGCTTGATCTGGAACGGCTTGCCGTCTTCGCCCGGTGGCAGCTCGGCCCCCACCAGTGCACACGGCACCTTGATACCCACGCGGGCGTTGGGTGCCCCGCAGACGATATTGAGCAGATCGCCCTGCCCCACATCCACCTGGCACACGCGCAGGCGATCGGCGTTGGGGTGCTGCACGGCTTCCTTGATCTCGCCAACCACGATCTTCGTGAACGGCGGCGCCACAGGCTCCAGCTCTTCGACCTCCAGACCCGCCATGGTCAGGGTGTCGGCCAACTGCTGGCTGGTCAGGGGCGGATTGCAAAAGGCACGCAGCCAGGATTCGGGGAATTGCATGTCGTGGTCTCAGCGGAACTGGGCGAGGAATCGGAGGTCACCGTCAAAGAACAGGCGCAGGTCATTGACGCCATAGCGCAGCATGGTGAGCCGGTCGGGCCCCATGCCGAAAGCGAATCCGATGTAGCGCTCGGGATCGAGCCCCATGTTGCGAACCACGTTGGGGTGCACCTGGCCAGAACCCGCGACCTCGAGCCAGCGGCCCGCCAGCGGCCCCTGCTGGAACTGGATGTCGATTTCCGCGCTGGGTTCGGTGAAGGGGAAAAAGCTGGGGCGGAAGCGCAGCACCAGATCGTCCGTCTCGAAGAAAGTGCGACAGAAATCGGTGAAAACGTACTTCAGGTCCTTGAAGCTCACGTTCTCGCCGATCCACAGGCCTTCGCACTGGTGGAACATCGGCGAGTGTGTCGCGTCACTGTCCACCCGATAGGTGCGGCCGGGTGCGATCACACGGATCTCGGGCATGGAGCGGCCCGCGTCCAGATCGGCGCGGTGGCGCTTGACGTGCTGCACCGCATGGCGGATCTGCATCGGGCTCGTGTGCGTGCGCAACAGGTTCGGCGCCTTCTCGCTGCCGCCTTCCACATAGAAGGTGTCGTGCATCGAGCGCGCCGGATGGTCTTCTGGCGTGTTCAGCGCCGTGAAGTTGAACCAGTCGGACTCGATCTCGGGGCCTTCGGCCACCTCGAAGCCCATGGAACCGAAGATCGCCTCGATGCGCTCGAGCGTCAGGCTCACCGGGTGCAAACCACCCTGGCCACGCTGGCGGCCCGGCAGGCTCACGTCCAGCGCCTCGGCCTTGAGCTGCGACTGCAACTCGGCGTCGGCGAGCGCCTGGCGGCGTTCGGTCAGCGCAGCTTCGATGGCCTGTTTGGCCTGGTTGATCGAAGCGCCACGGGTCTTCTTCTCCTCCACGGAGAGCGCCCCCATGCCCTTCATCAACTCGGTGATGCGGCCCGACTTGCCCAGGTACTGCGCCTTGGCGTTCTCCAGATCGGCCGGCGTGGCGGCTTGCGCGAACGCCGTGCGGGCGCTCTCGACCAATGCGTCCAACTCGTTCATGTGTCTGCTTGAATCGTTGGGAAATAAAAAAGGGGCTGAAGCCAGCGAGGGAATCCCTCAAGCCTCAACCCCTTTGAGCGACGGGACTCACACCGCCCTGAGGCGGCGTGCTCCTGCCGTGAATCAAGCGGCCAGCTTGGCTTTGACTTGCTCCACGATGCTGCCAAAGGCAGCCGGGTCGTTCACCGCCAGATCGGCCAGGACCTTGCGGTCGATCTCGATCTGGGCCTTCTTCAGGCCGTTGGCGAACTGGCTGTACGTCAGGCCGCAAGCACGGGCGCCGGCATTGATACGGGCGATCCAGAGCTGACGGAAGACGCGCTTCTTCGTGCGGCGGTCACGGTAGGCGTATTGACCAGCCTTCATCACCGCCTGCTTGGCGATGCGGAAGACATTGCCGCGGCGGCCGCGGAAACCCTTGGCCAGAGCCAGAACCTTTTTGTGTCGGGCGCGAGCCGTTACACCACGTTTGACGCGAGGCATGTGTGTTCTCCTTGTTCGTCGTTGATCAAATGCCCGTGCCGGGCAGCATCTGTGCCATGTGACCCATGTTGGTCTCATGCACGTTGACTGCTCCACGCAGGTGGCGCTTGTTCTTGGTGGTCTTCTTGGTCAGGATGTGACGCTTGAAGGCTTGACCGCGCTTGACGGTACCACCCGGACGAACGCGAAAACGCTTCTTCGCGCTGCTCTTGGTCTTCATTTTGGGCATCTTCATGCTCCTTTTTCATTTGTGCTCGTGAGGCGCCGCGAACCTTCCGCGGACTTGTTGGCCCCGAGCCACTTTTGACGGAAGGCCTTTCGGCCCTCCGATTCGGTCACCGGCCTCTCGGCCAGCACCTCGGACCGGCAGGAGACTACCCTGCCCGTCCAATCCTTCGCCAGCCGCTGCTCACGCAGCTGTCTGGCTGGCCGCCGCAGGCGCTGCCGCCTCGGCTGGCTTGGCAGCACCACCTGCCTTCTTGCGTCCGGGCGCGATCATCATGATCATCTGACGCCCTTCGAGCTTGGGAAACTGCTCCACCACGATCGCGTCACCCAGGTCGTCGCGAATGCGGTTCAGCAACGCCAGACCCAGCTCCTGGTGCGTGATCTCGCGGCCACGGAACCGCAGCGTGATCTTGCACTTGTCGCCATCGTCGAGAAAGCGACGGATGTTGCGCATCTTGATGTTGTAGTCGCCGTCGTCGGTACCGGGACGGAATTTCACTTCCTTGATCTCGATGACCGTCTGCTTGGCCTTGGCTTCCGCCGCCTTCTTCTGCTCCTGGTACTTGAACTTGCCGTAGTCCATCAGGCGACACACGGGAGGAACCGCCGTGGCCGCGATCTCGACCAGGTCCACATCCAGTTCACCGGCCATGCGCAGCGCTTCCTGCAGACTGACGATGCCCAGTGGCTCGTTCTCGGGGCCGTTGAGGCGAACCTCGGGGGCCATGATTTCCCGGTTCAGTCTGTGTGCGCGCTCTTCACGTTGGCGGCGGTCGCGAAAGTTGGTAGCTATGGTGAGTTCCTTTATGTGGGCAGTGTCAAACGGAATGGCGGCCACCCGGCCGCCAGCATGCACACGAAGTGCACCGCAGAAGCGCGAGCATCAACCCAGATGTTTGAAATCAAACCTTGGATGAGACGTCTGCCGCAATCAATCTGGAAAAGGCTTCCAGCGGCATGACACCGAGGTCTTTGTTACCTCGAGCCCGCACAGCCACGGCGCCAGCTTCTTTCTCTTTGTCGCCCACGACAACGATAAAAGGCAGCTTTTGCAACGCGTGCTCCCGTATTTTATACGTAATTTTCTCGTTGCGCAGGTCTGTAACCACCCTAAGCCCTTGATTCTGCAGACTTTTCGCGATTTCCCGACAGTATTCTGCCTGGTTGTCGGTGATGTTCAGCACTGCCACCTGCACAGGAGCCAGCCAGGTCGGCAGTGCGCCGGCATGCTGCTCGATCAGGATGCCGATAAAGCGCTCCAGGCTGCCGACGATGGCGCGGTGCAGCATGATGGGGCGGTGGCGGTTGCCATCTTCACCCACGAATTCAGCATCCAGGCGCTCGGGCAGGTTGGGGTCGACCTGGATCGTGCCGCACTGCCATTCACGCCCCAGGGCGTCTTTCAGCGTGTATTCGATCTTGGGTCCGTAGAAGGCGCCCTCTCCCGGCAGGTACTGGAAATCGCAGCCTGACGCGCGCAGGCCGTCGGCCAGCGCCGCCTCGGCCTTGTCCCAGCTTTCCTCGGTACCGATGCGTTTTTCGGGGCGCGTGGACAGCTTGTAGATGATGTCGGTGAAGCCGAAGTCCTTGTAGACCTTCTGCAGGAGCGCCGTGAATGCCGTCACCTCGGCCTGGATCTGGTCTTCCGTGCAGAAGATGTGGCCATCGTCCTGCGTGAACGCGCGCACGCGCATGATGCCGTGCAGGCCACCCGAAGGCTCGTTGCGGTGGCACTGGCCGAACTCGCCGAAACGCAGCGGCAGGTCGCGGTAGCTCTTGATGCCCTGCTTGAAGATCAGGATGTGGCCCGGGCAGTTCATCGGCTTGAGTGCGTAGTCGCGCTTCTCGGACTCCGTGACGAACATGTTCTCGCGGTACTTGTCCCAGTGCCCCGTCTTCTCCCACAGGCCCTGGTCCAGAATCTGCGGCCCCTTCACCTCCTGGTAGCCGTTCTCGCGGTACACGCGGCGCATGTACTGCTCCACCTCCTGCCAGATCGTCCAGCCCTTGGGGTGCCAGAACACCGTGCCGGGCGAATGCTCGTCGATGTGGAAGAGATCGAGCTCGCGGCCCAGCTTGCGGTGGTCCCGCTTCTCGGCTTCTTCCAGCATCGTCAGGTACTGCTGCAGCTCGTCCTTGGTGGCCCAGGCCGTGCCGTAAATGCGCTGCAGCATCTCGTTGCGGTGGTCGCCCCGCCAGTAGGCACCCGCCACCTTCATGAGCTTGAAGTGCTTGAGCTTTCCTGTGCTCGGCACGTGCGGGCCGCGGCAGAGGTCTTCGAACCCGCCCTCACGGTACAGCGACACATCCTCATTGCTTGGAATGCTGGCGATGATCTCCGCCTTGTAGTGCTCGCCCAAGCCCTTGAAGTAGGACACCGCCTCGTCGCGCGGCAGCACGCGGCGCACCACGGGCTCGTCTTTCGCCGCCAGTTCGGCCATGCGCTTTTCGATCGCGGCCAGGTCTTCGGGCGTGAAGGGGCGCTTGTAGGAAAAGTCGTAATAGAAGCCGTTTTCGATCACCGGCCCGATGGTCACCTGCGCATCGGGAAACAGCTCCTTGACGGCATAAGCCAGCAAGTGGGCCGTCGAATGGCGGATCACCTCCAGGCCATCGGCGTCCTTGGCCGTGACGATGGACAGGGGGCTGTCCTGCGTGATGAGGTGGCTGGTGTCCACCACCTTGTCGCCGATCTTGCCAGCCAGCGCGGCCTTGGCCAGGCCGGCGCCGATCGAGGCCGCCACGTCGGCAACCGTGACTGGGCCGGGGAACTCGCGTTGGGAGCCGTCGGGGAGCGTGATGTGCAACATGAGGAGGTCCAGAAAACAAAAAAGCGCGGCAGGGGCCGCGCTGGTGTGGGGTAAGGAAAGGGAATCGGGCAGGCGCGAACTGCTGGCCTCAAAGGGCCAGGAAGGACAACTCCATAGTTCGCGGTGTCATAACCAGATTGCCTTTCTCGCTCTTGCTGATTCAGAAGAAGAACGGGCATTTTCCCACAAAACGCAGCCCCCCGGGCGCTCGTCGGCACGGTCAGCACGAACGCCCGGTTCAAAGAAGGCTGTTCGGTTGAGATCCGGCCAGCGGCTCGTACGCGAGAGGTCTCAGACAGCAACATCCTCGGCCAGCTTGGCCATGGCGGGCAACGCCGCCACGGTGTCGGCGATGTCAACGGCCAGAACCTCTCTGAGCTCGCGCAATGTCCTGATGTCTCCCGCCTGGCCGGACTTCTCGATGTCGGCTGAGACAGCGGTCAACGCGCGAAGGCCGAGCAACATGCAGGAGCCTTTCAGACGGTGTCCTTGATACACGATGGCCTCCAGGTCTTCTTCTTCCAGTGCCTTCTGCAAAACCAGCGCGGTGCCATCGGGTGCCTTGAACAGCATGTCGAGCAACTGGTTGAACATCTCGCGGGGCATCATGGCGAGCAACTCGGCGTGAATCTGCATGTCAATGAGCTGCTGCGGCATCCTCATGGTCCGTAGCGGCTCTTCCAGCGTTGCAGGCACGGTCTCCATGCTTCCCTCAAGCACGCCACAGCGCCGCAGTGCCCTGCGAAGGTCTTTTTCTTGCAGGGGCTTGGGAGCAAACTGGGTCACGCCGGCCTCCATTGCTGCCTGCCGTGTGTCGTTCACCACGTCGGCCGTGACCATGATGATGGGCACCTGACCCGCTGGAGACGGCAGCAGCCGGATTTCTCGCGCGGTGGCAATGCCGTCGAGGATCGGCATGTGGTAGTCCAGCAGCACGACGTCGAAGCTCTCGCGGTCCAGAATCTGCAGCGCTTCAAAGCCGTTCTCGCAGAACACGGCCTGGTGCCCCATCCGGTCGATCAGCAGATTGAGGTACTTGAGGTTGACCGGATGGTCCTCCGCCACGAGGATGCGCAACCGACGAGCTGGCGTGCTGCGGCGGCGCTCCCATGCCTCGTCGTCCATCAGCAGGTTCTTGTCGACCTTCGGTGCTGGTGCACGGGGCAGGCGCAACGTCACCACAAAGATGGATCCCTTGCCCGGTTCGCTCGATACGGTGATGTCACCGTCCATCATGCGTGCCAGCGTGCGGGAAATCTCCAGTCCGAGCCCGGACCCACCCACCTTGCGACGCAATGAGTTGTCGGCCTGGTAAAACCGCGTGAAGAGGTGGTCCACCGTCTCCTTGTCCATCCCGATGCCGGTATCCTGGATGGTCATGCGCACGCCATCCGGCACGGAATGTTCGACTTCAAGCAAGACCTCGATGCTGCCGTGCTGCGTGAACTTCATGGCGTTGTTCACCAGGTTGTAGAGAATCTGGCGCACCCGGGTCGGGTCGGCCATCACCCAGGCAGGCAGGTCGTCCTCACAATGGCAGCTCATCTGCACACCCTTGTCGTTGGCCAGGGGCTTGAGCAAGTTGGCTACTTCCTGCGCCATGACACCCAGGTTCACGGGCGCCGGCGCCAGCGTGAGGGTGCCCGACTCGATGGTGGAGACATCCAGAATGTCGTTGACCACCCCCAGAAGGTGTTGAGCAGAATCCGCTGCCGTGCTCACATAGTCACGCTGTTCCGTGCTCAGGCGGGTGTCTTCAAGCAGCTTGAGCATGCCGAGCATGCCCTGGAACGGGGTGCGGATCTCGTGGCTCATGTTCGCCAGGAACACGCTCTTGGCGTGGTTCGCGGCTTCGGCCTGGTCTTTTGCAGCGGCAAGGTCCTTTGAGAGCCGTTGAAGGCTGGCGTACTGTTGACTTTGCTGCCGGATGTGCCGCACCAGCAGCGCGACAAAGAGAAGCATGACCGCCACCTGCACCGCTGCCAGACCAATCAACAGGTGGCTTTGCCAGCGCAGTTGAGCGTTGCGCTCGTCAACGAATCGTGCAACAGCGCGATTGGCTTCGCGCGTGAGTTCGCTCAGCGCAGGCGCGAGTTCGTGGGCCTTGGCGTGCAGCCGCGCAAGTGCAGCGGGGTTCGCCAGCAGTTTCCCGGGGTCCGCAAGAAGGGGGTCGGCATCCTTCTTGAACTGCTCCAGCATGCTGAGCACAAGCTCGTATCCGCCCCAGGCGTCCAGCAGGTCACGCCGAGGAATTCCGGTGATCAACGTGATGCGGCTGAGAAAGATCTCGTAGCGCTCCTGCAAATCTTCAGGTTGAATGGTGGAGCCGGGGTCGCCGGCCACGAGCACGACCTGGTCGAGCCGGCCCAGTTCGTGCTCGAGCTGGTATGCCTGCCACATGAGTGAGTCCACCTGGCGCGTCTCGTTGTCCTGCAGTGTCTGCCATTGACGCCACCCCAGTACGCCCAATGGGGTCAGCGTCAGGAGGAGCAGCGCAGTGATGACCAGCGCCCACTGCCTGGGGTGCCATGCCGCAAAGCCGGTAAGCTGGTTGTTCATTCGATGCTCATCCGCTTGAGTTGCCAGATCGAGCGTTCATAGTATGTGGACGAGCGCAACTCGGCCTTGCTGTCAAAGGGGTAGATCACGAACAGCGGTCCCTTGTCGCGCACCGCCATAGGCTGGTCGTCGAGCAGTCGCGCCACGATGATGCCGTGGGCTTCAGCATCCGCCATAGGGATGCGGATGGTGTAGTCGTTGATCGCACTCGCATTGATGGTCACGCCTTGCGCCTTGGTCGCCGCCAACAGGTCCGACAGCAAAGGGCCCGTGAATTTCACAGGTCGGTCATACCAGGGGGTCCGCGTGGTGAAACTGTGCTGGGGCAAAGCCTCCAGCATGGCCATGTCAAAAACTGCGTCCTTCTCTTTGTTGGCCTGGCCAATTTTTCCGGACATCGTCAGGACAATCCGACCCTTGGGCTGCCGCAATCCGTCAGCAAAAGCCACACCAGCACCAATTGCAAAAACAATAGCAGCAAATACGCCAAAAACAGCGCGCTTCGATTGATATAGGATTGTCATGATTAAACGATTCGATTAGCTCGACAAAGATTAGTTGTGCGAACCCGTGTTCGCAACAGGAGAAGCGAACTGCAGCACGTCCGGGCTTTTCGTCTCCGGCAAGGGCATGGACGGCTGACGAGCCACCTCGACAGGGAGTGGCCTGGCCTCAGCAAGGAGTTGCTGCCATGCTGCGTCCAGAAGGTCACGCAGATTTGTCACTGCGGCCTCTGCATCGCGAATCTGCTGGATCCGTCCAACCACACGGTTCAAGGCATCCATGAAATATCAAAGATTTAGTACTACAATTCAATCTCATTTCCCGTGATTGCAATTACATCCAATTCACCTTAAGCGCTGCTTACGGATGTGGACAGACGGTAGAAATCTCGAGACGAGCGTGAAATCGAGCACTGCGCGTGCTTGAAACGTGTGCAAGATGCCGCGCTGATGAATAGCCCCCGGATTTCGTGACGCACATCACCATTTCCAATCGAATTCAATGGCAGTCGAGCGACATTTGAAATTGAAAGACCTATTCAATTTCAACCACAACCGGAAAAAGTAGTACTCGAGCACCAACCAGGCGCAGAACACCCCACCCCCCGAAAGCCAAACGGCCGAGAGGGAGGAGGTTTTCGAAGAAAAACTTCTGCCTGAAGAGCTCAGTGCTCATCGGCAGACGGACCTGAGACCCGCCAGACAAGCCGCAGGCCGGGGCGGCGCGAACTAGCTGGCGTCAGATTTCGCCGTCGATGCAGCGGCGCCCGGCTCGATCGACTGAATGACATGCAGGTCGCGTTGTGGATAGGGGATCGTGATGCCGCCAGCATCCAACGCTTCCTTGGCCTTCTTCAGCAAGTCCAGTTGCGTATCCCACCAATCTGCCCGCGTGGTCCACACGCGAAACAGAATGTCGACCGAGCTCTCACCCAGCTTCTGCACCTTGATCAGCGGAGCGGGATCCTTCAGCACCCGCGGCTCTTCGTTCGCCACGCGCGCAAGAATGTCCAGCGCGGTACCGATGTCATCGCCATAGCCAATGCCATAGGTCTGGTCCAGGCGACGCAAATCGCGATCGGTGGCCGAGTAGTTGACCAGCGTCTTGCCCCAAATCTCTGCGTTGGGAAGAAAGGCCCGTGGGCCGTCCGGCAGATGCGCCTCGCAAGCAAAGAACCCGATGCTGTCGATGACGTAAACCGTGCCTCCGACGCTCACAGCATCACCCACTCGAAAGGGGCGCAGCAGCAGCAGCATGACCCCCGCCGCCACATTGCTCAGCGTACCCTGCAATGCCAGCCCGATCGCCAGACCCGCAGCGCCGATGGCGGCGATAAGGCTCGCCGTCTCCACACCAAATCGGCCCAGCACCGCGATAAGGGTGAACACCATCACCGCCACCCGCACGACCTGACCGGCCAGCGTGTGGAACACAGGATCAATGCGGGCCGAGCGACCCAAGCTGCGTTTGACGATCCTTGCAGCCCATCCCGAAACGATGAAGCCAGCGGTCAGCGTCAGCAACGCACCTGCGATATTTCCGCCCCAAGAAATGAGCAGAGCGGGAAGGAGTTCGGTGTAGTGTTGGAAAGCTTCGTTCATGGCGACCTAGCTTAGCAGCCACACACCGAGGCGTACGCCGACCAATGCAAAGGCCGGCAGACAGGGTCAGACATATGCAAGCCCGCGTCGGCACAACTATGTGCCAGGCGCGTGAACCTTCCTGCCACCCTTCAGGAAATCAAGAAATGCCCGCACCCTGGCGGGCACCTGCCGACGGCTGGGCAGCGCAGCGCAAATCATGTATCGACCAAAAATCCAATCGGGCAACAGCCGCACAAGCGTGCCCCTTTCAAGGTGCCTGGCTATCAGTGCCTGCGAGAGCACAGCGATGCCCGCGCCATCGAGCGTCGCCCGGTACAGAACGTCGAAGCTGCTCGATTGAAGACCTACCGGCATGGGAACCGCCACACACTCCCCTGTGCGAAGCGACCGCAACTGCAGCGCACGAGACGCGGGACCACTGGCTTGCTGCCACGGAAACCGCAGGTAGTCGTGGTCCTTCAGATCGCCGGGTACCTCTGGTTTTCCGAAGCGCTCAAGGTACTTCGGCGCTGCGCACACCACCCACTCCGTCGTGAGCATCGGCCGCGCAACGATGCCCAGATCGACGCCCTCCTCGATCACCAGGAACGTGATGTCGTGCTCGTCCACATGGCCGTGCGGGAAGGGATCAATGTCCAGTTCAATCGGCGCTCTGGGAAAGCGCTCACGCCAGCCAGCGATGACCGGAGCCAGGTAGTACGACGCCAACACGGGCGTCGCAAGTATGCGCAGCGTTCCCTGGACCTCCTGCATGTCCACACCCGCCTCCGTCTCGGCCTCCTCGATTTCGTTCAGGATGCCGCGCACGCGCGCGAGGTAGTTCTGCCCGGTCTCCGTCAACGCGATTCGCCGGGTGGTGCGCTGCAGAAGGCGGGCGCCCAAATGCGCCTCCAGGTCACTCACCAGCCGCGTGACCGCCGCTGGCGAGAGATCCATGGCACGGGCGGCGGACGCAAAGCCCCCCTCTTCCACCACCCGCGAGAACACCCGCATTGAAAGCAACCGGTCCATGGCATGTCCTCCAACCGAACCACTGTTTCAGTTACTGGAACGCTCAATTTATGACTGAGCAGTTTAATTATCAACCGAACAGGCATAAATTGCAGGCGTGCGAAGCCGAACGGTCGCGATGTCCGCCGCCGTCGACAGGCACCCATCCACTCAAGGAGCCACCATGAAAACCCTCTCTCGCCGCCTCGCCATTGCCACGATCGCCATCTCCGCCGCCGCCGGCGGCTCGGCCGCATTCGCCGAAGTCATGGTCGGTGGCGCGCCCATGCTGCCCACCAAAGACATCATCGACAACGCCGTGAACTCCAAGGACCACACCACGCTGGTCGCCGCCGTCAAGGCCGCCGGCCTGGTGGACACGCTCAAGGGCCCGGGCCCGTTCACCGTCTTCGCCCCCACCAACGCCGCCTTTGCGGCCCTGCCCGCCGGCACGGTGGACACCCTGCTCAAGCCCGAGAACAAGGCCAAGCTCACCACCGTCCTCACCTACCACGTGGTCCCCGGCAAGTGGGACGCGGCCGCGATCATGAAGATGATCAACGACGGCAAGGGCATGGCATCCATCAAGACCGTCTCCGGCGGCACGCTGGTGGCGAAATCGGCCGGTGGAAAGGTGATGGTGACCGATGAAAGCGGCGGCACCGCCACCGTGACCATCGCCGACGTGTACCAGTCCAACGGCGTCATCCACGTGGTCGACAAGGTGCTGCTGCCCAAGTAAGCGCGTCGGCAGAACCGCGCCGGGCGGCGGCACGGCAGGCCGCCGCCCGGCCACCCGCGAACGCCCGCACAGCGCGGGCACGCTTCAGGACGGCCTGCTTTCAGCACACGGCCGACCACCGCCTCTTGCGCAACTGGTCCGCCACGACCTGCAGCCCGACCAGCTTGTTCCATGGCGCCTGGAACCACAGGCCCATCTTGTCCAGCTGTGCCTTGAAACTGCTCGTCCTTGCCTGCTCTTGCTCAGACTGGAACGGTCGAGATTTTGGACCGACGTCACCGCTCTTTGAGGTCGAAAGCCTCGTGGTCCATACCACCGCGAGACCGCCATGGGTGAAGGCGGCCAACGATTCCAACTGCGACTCCGACCAGTGCAGCCGTGCACAGTGAGTTTGAACGGGCGCCCCTTCAATTCAATATTTCTTGTATGATTGAAATATGAATGAGGAAAACGTTGTCCAGTCTCTCGCCGCGCTCGCCCACGAGCACCGCCTCCGGGTCTTCCGTGCCCTCGTGGTCGCTGGAGAAGAAGGCCTCACACCAGGCGTGATGACCGAGCGGCTCGATGTCGCGGCCACCAAGCTGTCCTTTCATTTGAAGGAACTGGCCAACGCCGGCCTGGTGACCCAGCAACGCGACGGGAGAAACCTCATCTACCGCGCGGCCTACGTGCACATGAACGGCCTTCTGGCCTATCTCACCGAGAACTGCTGCCAAGGCGCCGGGTGCGCTGTGGACAGCGTCGCTTGCAAGTGCTGACCCTCCATGCCCGTTGACTCTCATGAACATCCACCCGGCGTCGGCTGAATATCTGGCGAGCGTCCAGGCTCTGCTGCGCAAGGGCCACCTGCCCTACGTCGACCTGACCGATGCGCACATGGCGGACTTCCTGCTGGCGAGCGACGCCGGCGGAACTCTCAAGGGTTGCGTCGGGCTGGAGCGCTTTGGCACCGCCGGGCTGTTGCGCTCGCTCGCCGTTGAAGCCTCAACGCGTGGCACTGGCGTAGGCCAGCTCCTTTTGAACCGGTTGTTGGCGCACGCATCCGCTACCGGCCTCCTTCAGGTTTACCTGCTGACCACCACAGCCGAGACCTTCTTTACATCGCGCGGCTTCACCCCCTGCTCACGAGCCAACGCGCCAGCCGACATGCAGCGCAGCGCGGAATTCGCATCTCTCTGCCCTGCATCGGCCACCTGCCTTTTCCTTGACCTCTCCTCATCATGACCAAACCCCTGAACGTGTTGTTCCTGTGCACGCACAACTCCGCTCGCAGCATCCTTGCTGAGGCCACCCTCAACCACCTTGGCCAAGGCCGCTTCAAGGCCTTCTCAGCAGGAAGCAGCCCGCGCGAGAATCAGCAGCCCAACCCCCTCGCCATCGAAGTGCTCGAGCGAGCCGGCATCTCCACCAATGGGCTGCGCAGCAAGACCTGGGATGAGTTCGGCAACCCCGACGCGCCCCACATGGACCTGGTCATCACCGTGTGCGACAACGCCGCCGGCGAGGTCTGCCCCTACTGGCCCGGACAACCCGCCACCGCGCACTGGGGCTACCCCGACCCCTCTGATGCGAAGGGCACGCACGAGCAGAAGCTCGAGGCCTTCCGCGAGACCCTGCTGGCCATCCGCCGCCGGCTGGAGTTCCTCGTCAGCCTGCCGCCCGCCAGCGTCGACAAGCTGGCCCTGCAGAACACCGCCCGCGACCTGGCCAAGCGCTGACAGACCGCCATGCTTGCGGCCGTCCTCATCTTTGCCTTCACGCTCGTCCTCGTCATCTGGCAACCCCGTGGCCTGGGCATCGGCTGGAGCGCGTCTCTGGGTGCCCTTGTGGCTCTCCTCGCCGGCGTCGTGCACCTCGCCGATATTCCGGTGGTCTGGAACATCGTCTGGAACGCAACGGCCACTTTCGTGGCGGTCATCATCATCAGCCTGGTGCTGGACGAGGCCGGCTTCTTCGAATGGGCCGCGCTGCACTTTGCCCGCTGGGGCGGTGGGAGAGGTTCGCGCCTGTTTGCCCTCATCGTCTTGCTGGGTGCGGCCGTCGCTGCACTATTCGCCAACGACGGGGCCGCGCTCATCCTGACGCCTATCGTCATGGCCATGCTGATCGCGCTGGGGTTCTCGGCAGCGACCACCCTGGCGTTCGTGATGGCGGCCGGTTTCATCGCAGATACGGCGAGCCTTCCTTTGGTTGTCTCGAACCTGGTGAACATCGTCTCGGCCGACTTCTTCGCCATCGGGTTCAACGACTACGCGGCCGTGATGGTCCCGGTGAACCTGGCATCCGTGGCAGCCAGCCTGGTCGTCCTGTTCTTGTTCTTCCGCCGCGACTTGCCGGCGACCTACGACATGCGCCAGCTGAAGGCGCCTTCAGAGGCGATTCGAGACCTGAACACGTTCCGGGCCGGGTGGGCTGTCCTGGCTCTGCTGCTGCTCGGCTTCTTTGGCCTCGAGCCGTTGGGTGTTCCCGTCAGCGCTGTGGCAGCCGTCGGTGCGACCATCCTGTTGGCGGTCGCTGCCAAAGGGCACGTCATCCACACGCGAAAGGTGCTCAAGGGCGCACCTTGGCAAATCGTCATCTTCTCACTGGGCATGTACCTGGTCGTCTACGGGTTGCGCAACGCCGGATTGACCGACCACCTGGCAGGGCTGCTGGACCGCTTCGCCCAGGGCGGTGTGTGGGGCGCTGCCATGGGTACGGGCTTCCTGACCGCCGTTCTGTCGTCCTTGATGAACAACATGCCGACGGTCCTCGTTGGCGCCCTGGCCATCGACCAGTCGAGTGCAACGGGCCTGATCAAGGAAGCCATGCTCTACGCCAACATCATCGGCTGTGACCTCGGCCCCAAAATCACGCCCATTGGAAGTCTGGCGACGCTCCTTTGGCTTCACGTGCTCGCTCGCAAGGGCATGACCATCACCTGGGGCTACTACTTCAGGGTCGGCATCGTCCTTACCGTTCCTGTTCTTGCTGTCGCGCTGGCCGCCCTGGTTCTTCGCCTTGGCGTGGCCTGACGCCCTTTGCACCTGCCCCACGTCATGACCGACGTCTTTCACGACCTTCCGAACCTCGACGCATCTTCGTTTCAGCCGCTGGATACTGAGCGCCTCTTCCCCCAGCAGCGATCGATCCACGGGCCGCGCATCCTGCTCCTCTATGGTTCGTTGCGCGAGCGTTCATACAGCCGGCTCCTGACCGAGGAAGCCGCTCGACTGCTGCAGGCGATGGGCGCGGAGACGCACATCTTCGACCCGAAGGACCTCCCGCTACCCGACGCCGCACCAGAGGACCATCCGAAGGTGCAGGAGCTGCGGAAACTGGCACAGTGGTCCGAAGGCATGGTCTGGTGCTCACCGGAGCGCCACGGCGCCATGACCGGCATCATGAAGGCGCAGATTGACTGGATTCCATTGTCCGTTGGATCCGTACGGCCTACGCAGGGCAAAACCTTGGCGGTGATGCAGGTCTCAGGTGGCTCCCAGTCGTTCAACGCCGTGAACCAGCTCCGGGTACTGGGCCGGTGGATGCGGATGGTGACCATCCCAAACCAGTCATCGGTGGCCAAGGCCTTCCTCGAATTCGAAGAGACCGGACGGATGAAGCCGTCCTCATACTACGAGCGCGTGGTGGACGTGATGGAAGAGCTGGTGAAGTTCACCCTGCTCACCCGGGACTGCTCGAAGTATCTGGTTGACCGCTACAGCGAGCGCCGAGAGAGTGCGGAAGCGCTTTCCAGGCGCGTCAACCTTCGCAGCATTTAGAGGACCGCAGGCACGATTCCGTCCTGCACCATTTCCTTGTAGTGCCTCCTGCCTTTGCGGCGGGCGCAGGCGTTGTTCTAGGCTTTGGCTCGCGGTTTCATTCGGAAGCTGATACCCATCCGATTGATCGCATTCATGGCTGCAATGGTGAGGGTGACCTCGACCAGCATCTTCTCCCCGAACACCTGAAGTGCGGCCGCATAAGCTTCGTCCGAGGCGTGCGTCTCGCTCACGCGGGTCACCTCTTCAGTCCAGGCCAATGCCCCGAGTTCTTGCCCGGTGAAAAGGTACTCCGCTTCATGCCATACGGGGACAAGAACCAGTTTCTCCACACTCATGCCCTCGGCCAGAAGGTCGCGAGTGTGGATATCAATGCAGTGTGCGCACCCGTTGATCTGCGAAACCCGAAGGAATATGAGGTGCGTCAATGCGGACGGCAGTGTCGTCTCCCTGGAGACAAAGTGGTGGAGCGCACCAACTGCCTTGGCACCTTCAGGGGAAGCTTGAAACCATACAGCGCGAGTCATGAGCAACATTTCCTTTCCTGGTGATGAGAGTCGAACCTTTCGCTCTCCATCACAAGACGTTTGAAGCGCCCACCCCGTGACAGGTCTCGAGACCAGACCATCCGCACCCACAAAAAAAGCCACCCCTAAGGGTGGCCCTGTCTCCTCCACGTGATGATCAGTGGAACTGCTCTTCCTCGGTCGAGCCCGTCAGCGCCTTCACGCTCGAAGAACCGCCCTGGATGACCGTGGTCACGTCGTTGAAGTGACCCGCGCCGACTTCCTGCGCTTCATGACAGCCATGCGCCTGCGCCCAGGCCATGAAGGCGCGGCTGGTGAACTCCGGGCCGTTGTCGGTTCGTACCGCCTGCGGATACCCACGAAACAGCGCAGCG
>NZ_JAVDWE010000024.1:0-27364 GCF_031457235.1 Hydrogenophaga laconesensis | reverse complement strand
TCTTCTCGCGGTTTGAGAAACTCGACCTCATGTTCCTGGGCTTCATCAGCTTCGTGCTCGTCGCTGATGGCCTGAGATTGTGTTAACAGGCCCTAATCTACCAGCTTATTCACGATTGGATGCTAGTTCGATGCGGTGACGTTGGCGTGTGAAACCAGTGACGGCCGTCCTGCTCTACGGGAGCTTGCGTCATGGCCGAACCGCACCACCTCGCGCACTGGTATCCGACCGCCGCCTACCTCTACGTCCTGTGTCTGGACACGCTCGCACTGGCCTGGGAGTACCTGCGCCGCCATCCCGACTACCGGATCGACTGGCTGCGCCGTGCGCGCTGCCCCGATGCCGCGCATCGCTGGGGCTTGCGTCTGCTGGAAGACCCGGACGTGGATGCGCGTGACGCGCATCCGGCCTGGCTTCCCGGCCATGGGGCCGTGGTGCAGCTTCACCCCGATGCCGATCCGCCTCCGGATGCCACCGCCTTCGCGTTCTGGCGCATCCCCGGCCACAAGCAGTTGCTGCACGACGGCAAGGGTCTGGCGCTGATCGCGCGCAGCCCCAGCCTTTGCCAGCGCTATGCGCTGGCGCCTGGCCTGGAGGACGGCATGGCCGTGGCCCATGCCTATCGTGGCCGTCACGCCGCCCCTGCGGCCCCTATGCCTGGTACGCCTGCGTCAATGGCTCGGCCCAGGCCACCGCCTGCGGCGCTGCTGGAGCTACACACCCTGCAGGCGCTCGACGCCACCCTGGCGGGCGCGTCCTTGCGCGACGTCGCCGAGGGCTTGTTCGGTGCGGACGCCGCAGCCGGCTGGTACAGCGACGGCGGCCTGCGCTCCAAGGTGCGCCGCCTGGTGCGGCGCGGCGATGCGTTGATGCGCGGCGGCTATCGCCGCCTAGCACAACTGCCGCCGCTTGAGAAGGGTCGTTTTGAAGAGAGCGCAAAACGACCCTGAGCAGGAGGGCTTCGTTTTCTGAGACTGCCTTCATCCGGTTGCGCTGTGTGGCCGGAGCCCTGCAACCGATGGAGGTTCTCACCATGCGTCCTGCTCCCTTGCGGCCTGCCGCTACTGTCTCGACCGCTGCCGCGCAGCCCCAACGCTATCTCACCAACGACGAAGCCGCCGAGTACCTGCGCCTGTCGCCGCGCACGCTGGAAAAGCAGCGCGTGCTGGGAGGCGGTCCCAAGTTCCGCAAGTTCGGCCGCCGCGTGATGTACGCCGTGGTCGACCTCGATGCCTGGGCCGCCGAGCGCAGCTTCGAGAGCACGTCCGAGCCCGAGTACGCCGAGCAGCATTCGGCGGACAGCCGTGCGCGCTGATCGCTGGCGCGCGGGTGGCCTTCGCCATGTCCAGCCCCGCGCTGCCCATGCGGCAGCGACCGATGCAAGAGCGCGAACAGCTCGATCTGTTCCGCGCCTTGCCGGGCGACATGGCGCCGCGCGACAGCCAGGACTTGATGGCCTTTCCGTTCTTCTCGCTGGCGAAGTCGCGGCGCACGGCGCCGATCGACTTCCGCGCCAGCGGCATCACGATCCGCGTGGAGGGCACGCAGGAGCATGGCATCGCCACGATTTGGGATGCGGACATCCTGATCTGGGCTGCAAGCCAGATTGTGGAAGCCCGCGATGCGGGCTTGCGCCCGTCGCGGCTGATGCAGGCCACGCCCTACGAGATCCTGCGCTTCATCGGGCGCGGTACGTCGCTGCGCGACTACCAGCGCCTCAAGGCGGCCTTGGATCGGCTGCAGTCCACGACCGTGGCCACGTCGATCCGCGAGACGACCGGGCGGCGCCTGCATCGCTTCTCATGGATCAACGAGTGGAAGGAACTGGCCGATGCCAAGGGCACCCCCTTGGGGCTGGAACTGATCCTGCCGGACTGGTTCTATGCGGGCGTGCTCGATGCTGCCCTCGTGTTGACCATCGACCCGGCGTATTTCCGGCTGACGGGCGGGATCGAGCGATGGCTGTACCGCCTGGTGCGCAAGCACGGCGGGCGACAGCCTGGCGGCTGGCAGTTCGACTTCCAGCACCTGTACCGCAAGTCGGGCAGCGTGGCGCGGTACTACGACTTCGCCGCCGACCTGCGCGCACTGGTGGTGCGGCAAGCCTTGCCTGGCTACCAGTTGGGCATCGAGTACGTCTCGGGCATTGCCTCGCCGCTGCTGACGTTCCGGCCCGTGCCGTCCACGGCACGGGGATAACTGCTGCGCAGCCTGTGGACGGACTCGTGCTATCAGGCAACAGAGGTATCGTGCTATCAGGCAACGAATCCTCGTGCTATCAGGCAACAAAACCGGCCGCAAAGCTAATACTGGCGCGGGTTTCGGCCTCTCCTAACTTCCCTAACTTAAATACTCTAACTGGTAGTAGCAGCGCCGCGCCTCGGTGGACAACCGCCACAGGACGCGAAGCGCAGCGGCAACAGGCGGGCTTTCCGACACGGAGGGTCCGGTCATGATCGTCGCGCTGCTCAACCAGAAAGGCGGCGTGGGCAAGACCACGCTCGCCACCCACATCGCCGGCGAGCTGGCGATGCGCGGGCAGTCGGTCATCCTGCTGGATGCCGATCCACAGGGCTCCGCGCTGGACTGGACACAGCGCCGCAGCCAGCAAGGTTTGCCAAGGCTATTTAGCGCCGTGGGCCTCGCACGCGAAACGCTGCACCAGGAAGCGCCAGAACTCGCCAGGCGGGCCGATCACGTCGTCATCGACGGGCCACCCAGGATCGCTGCCTTGGCGCGCTCCGCGCTGCTGGCGGCCGAGCGGGTGCTGATCCCGGTGCAGCCCAGCCCCTACGACCTGTGGGCCAGCGCCGAGATGGTGGCGCTGATCCGTGAGGCGCAGGTGTTCCGGCCTGCGCTGCGCGCGGCCTTCGTCATCAACCGGCGCGTGAGCACCACCGTGATCGGACGCGAGGCCCGCGGCGCGCTGGCCGAGCAGCCGCTTCCTGCGCTGCGCGCGGAAGTGCATCAGCGCATCGTGTTTGCCGACAGCGTGGCCGCCGGCCGGCTTGCACGCGAGACGGCGCCAGACAGCGCCGCCGCGCGCGAAATCACCGCGCTGGTCGATGAACTGCTGCGGTGGCCGTCATGAGCACTCCTGCCAGCAAGCGCACGGGCAAGCGCATCGGCATCGGCGCTCGCCCGCCCGCGAATCCGCACGCCGAGGCGTGGATTCGCCAGGGCAGTGCCGATGACCTCCAGAAAGGCGACCTCTACACGGCCCGCCTGACCCTCGACATCACGCCCGCCATGCGGGCGCGCATCAAGGTATCGGCCTTCACGCAAGGCGTGACGGTGGCCGATCTGTTGCGCGCGCTGCTGGAGCGGGAATTCCCGGAGAAGTCCTCATGAACACACCCGCCTCGACGGCTTCGGCACCGCCGTCCATCCCGCCTGTCGGCGTGGCCGACGGCGTACCGCTGACGCGCGTTGCGCTCGCATACATCGACCAACGCTTCGACCTCTACCTGCGCTTCGGTGATCCTGCCCGCATCATCCGGTTCGACCGCTGGCGCCGCTGCGCGGTGTTCACGCCGAATGCGGTTCTCTGCCGCATCCGCTGGCAGGCCAACGACTACGGCACGATCCGCTGGCAGCTCATGGTGATGCAGGCGTGCATGCCGATGGATGGCGCGCAGCGCATCTCCGGCGTGCAACCTGGCGCGCGCCTCTTGCTGCACGCCGAGGGTGAGCAATCGGTGCGTGCCGTGCTGGCGCGCATCGACGCCATCGAGGCGCTGGGCATCACGCCTGTCGGCGTCTCGCCCGCGTACTGGCGCACGCTCGCCAACCGGCTCGCAGCGCACTTGCCGCTGCCCGAATACACCGCCGAGCGGCACGCCGCCTGGCTGGCCGGGAGGGCGCTGCCATGACCGCAGTTTCCACTTCCGGCACCGCGCCGCACCCTCGCTTGCGCGTGCGCGCTCGCCTCGTGCTGGCGGGCCTGTCCGCCTGCGGCCTCGCTGCGCTGGCCTGGGCGTCCTTCGTGCATCCGCTGCCACGCCTGACCTACAACCCGTCCGACAGCGTGGAGGTCGGCTGGTATCGCATCGATCCGCTCGACCATCGCACCAGCTCGCCACCACGTCCGTTGTCGGTAGGCAGCATCGTGCTGGTGCCGCTGCCTGCCGAGGCTGCCGCGCTCGCTGCGCAGCGCGGCTACCTGCCGACGCGCATTCCTCTGCTCAAGCGCGTGGGCGCGGTGGCGCCGCAAGAGGTGTGCATCGCTGACGGCAAAGTCCGCATCGACGGCGTGCCTTCAGCCGCCGTGCTGTCTGCCGATCGCTGGGGCCGGCCGCTGCCATCCCGGCAGCAATGCCACCGCTTGCGGCATGGCGAGCTGTTCCTCCTCAGTGTGACCAATCCGGCGTCGTTCGATAGCCGGTATTTCGGGCCGGTCAGCGCAGCTTCCGTGATCGGCGTTGCGCGCCCCGTCTGGCTGGAGTCGCGCCCATGATGGCCACCGATTCGCTGCGCATCATCGTGCTATCGGGCGTGTCGTTCTGCTGGCCGTTGTCATGTCGTCGCGCGTGCAGTGCGAGCGCATCCGCGCTGCACTTCGCGCTGCCTCCGGCGCAGCCGTCCCACGTGCAGGCGTCTTGCCTCGAACACGGCTGGCCTGCGGCCATTGCCGTGTTCGCCGGTGCGCTGGCTGCTGGTGCAGCCTTGCCACCGGGCCGCAGTTGCCGGGATCGAGAACCTGGGGGACAGGGGGAGGCAAATGCGGAAGGCAAGACAAAAGGGTGCGGCACCTGTCGGCCCGCAAAGCCAGTCTGCACATGGGGGTGGCGCGACACGCAGCGGCTTCGCCACCGTGCCGCGTGGGGCGCGAAGCCCGCGCCGATGCGGGCATGTCCGCGTGCTTCGCACGCCCGGACACGCCAGAACTTGCAAGGAGCACAGCCATGACCGACCGCCGCGACGACGATTTCCGCATCCGTCCCAGCGCCCCGAAGAACCGGGGCCAGAGCTTCGTCTCCAAGGTACTCAAGCAGGCGGGCAAGGCCAGCGGCGGTAAGTCCTCGGTGCGCCGTCCTGGTGGCAGTAGCAAGAGTGCCGGCTCCGGCCAGCGGCCCGGCTCACGCTTGGGACGCGGCCACACGGCGGCGCGCTTCGCGGGGGCGAAGCTCACGTCCATGTCGCGGCGTGTGACCATCAAGACGCTGCTGCTCAATCAGCACCGAGCCAGCCCGCAGTCGCTTGCCAAGCACCTGCGCTATATCGAGCGCGATGGTGTGGGCCGCGATGGCGAGTCGGGCCAAGCCTACGGGCCGCAGACCGATGCCGCCGACCTCGATGCGTTCAAGGAACGCTGCGCCGACGACCGGCATCACTTCCGCTTTATCCTTTCGCCCGAAGATGGCGCGGAGCTGGAAGACCTGCGCACCTATACCCGGCACCTCATGGGTCGCATGGAGGCCGACCTTGGCACGGGCCTCGATTGGGTGGCCGTCAATCACTGGAACACCGACAACCCGCACACGCACATCGTCGTGCGCGGGCGCGACGACACCGGCAAAGACCTCATCATCGCGGGCGACTACATCGCCGATGGGTTCCGCCATCGCGCCGCCGAACTGGCGACCGAATGGCTGGGGCCGCGCACCGAGCTGGAGATCCAGCAGACCTTGCGGCGCGAGGTGGATCAGGAGCGGTGGACGAGCCTGGATCGCACCTTGAAGCGCGAGGCCGGCGACGATGGCATGGTGCATGTCGAACGGCTCAACGAACCCCGACTGCAACGCCAGCGTCTGCTGCTGATCGGCAGGTTGCAGCGTTTGCAGCGCCTGGGCCTGGCCGACGAGGCCCAGCCCGGCACGTGGACCGTCCACAACGATGCGGAAAAGACCCTGCGCGCCCTGGGCGAGCGCGGCGACATCATCCGCACCATGCAGCGGGCCATGCGCGGCGAGCCACGCGAACTGGCGGTGTTCGAGCCTGGGGACGATGGCCGAACCATCCTCGGCCGCGTGGCCGCGAAGGGGCTGGCCGACGAACTGCACGACCGGGGCTATCTGGTCATCGACGGCGTGGACGGCAAGGCCCACTACGTTGCGCTCAACGCCCGCGACGAGCTGGCGAACTATCCGACCGGCGCCGTGGTGGAGGCAAGGAGATCGGCTGACGTGCGCGCGGCCGACAAGAACATCGCCGCGTTGGCGAGCGATGGCCTGTACCGCACCGACCACCACCTTGCCATCGCGCAGGGTCAGGCCGTGCCCGGCCGCGATCCGCAGGAAGTGGTCGCGTCCCACGTCCGCCGGCTGGAAGCCTTGCGCCGTGCCGGTATCGTGGAACGGGTGGCCGAGGGGCTATGGAAGGTGCCGGACGACTTGCCCGAGCAGGGCCGTCGCTACGATGCGCAGCGCCTGGGCGGCGTGGCGGTGGAGCTGAAATCGCACCTGCCCATCGAGCGGCAGGCCCGCGTGATCGGAGCCACCTGGCTCGACCAGCAGTTGATCGGCGGCGGCTCGGGCCTGGGCAACCTGGGCTTTGGCAGCGAGGTCAACCAGGCGATGCAGCAGCGCGCCGAATTCCTGGCCGAACAGGGGCTGGCAGAGCGGCGCGGGCAGCGCGTAATCCTCGCGCGCAATCTATTGGCGACACTACGCGATCGGGATGTGATTCGGGCTGCCAAGGATATTGCCACCGAAACCGGGCTGGAACACCGTCTGGCGGCCGATGGCCAGCGCGTGACCGGCATCTACCGGCGCAGCCTCATGCTCGCCAGTGGCCGCTTTGCCATGCTCGATGATGGTATGGGGTTCAGCTTGGTGCCATGGACGCCGGTCATCGAACAACGACTCGGCATGCTGATTTCTGGGCAGGTACATGGTGGCACCCTATCCTGGCAAATCCGACGGCAGCAGGGTTTATCCGTTACCTGACGCCAGCAGCGATTGAGCACCTACCGACCGGATGCGTCTACAGCCGTTCAGCGTCCGGCAAACTGCGGGACTCGCTTTGCGACGAACGCGTGAACCGCTTCCAGCGAATCTGTGGTTTTCGAGGCTCGATTCATTTCGGCCGCCTCCAGCCTCAATGAGGTCGCCAGATCACTCTCGAAGGCAGCGAGTTGCAGGCGCTTGGCGCCCGCATAACCTTGCGTTGGTCCGACCGAAAATTGCACCGCCATACGCCGCGCTTCGCCCAGCAGGCTCTCGCCAGGAACCACTTTCTCGACCAATCCCCAGGCCAAGGCCTCGTCCGAACTGACTACGCGATTGGTCAAGATCATGTCTCGTGCGCGTCGTCCACCCACTGCGCGTGGAAGTAGCCAGCTGATGCCGAAATCCCCCGCGTATCCGAGGCCGGTATGGGCCGCCACAAACTTCGTCCCACTTGCGGCAATCAGGTAGTCAGAGGCCAAGGCAAGCCCGAGACCGCCTCCGGCCTCCGGCTACCGCGCCTTGTACGGCGCAGACTACCGGGAACGGCAGGCTGGCGAATTGAGGAATCATGCTTTCGGCCACTCTCAGTTCGTCATCGACCAAGGTAGACAACGCATCGCCTGCGGCCACCATTTCTTCGATGTCGCCTCCGCAACTGAACATCCGGCCCTCGCCGCGCAGCAGCAAAGCTCGAATCGAGCCATCGCGTTCGACATCTGCAATGACACCAGCGAGCACGTTTACGACCGACGTGCTCAACGCATTCATTTTTTTTGGCGAGTTGAGTGTTATGGTCGCGACGGCACCATTCTTTTCGAGAATTACCGGATTTCCAGGCATGCTGACGTTCCCTGATTGATCAAAATTTCAGCGTCAGCGCGGCGCCATGCGAATGGCACCATCCACACGAATGGACTCGGCATTCATGTAGCCGCAAGTAACGAGAAACTCGACGGCCTGCGCGAATTCATCGGGGTCGCCTAAACGCTTGGGGAAGGGCACGCTGGCCGCCAGCGCCTGTTTGACGTTGTCCGGCAGACCCAGCAGCAACGGTGTACCGAAGATCCCCGGCATGATGGTGTTGATCCGGATCCCTTCGTCCATCATGTCGCGCGCGATTGGCAGGGTCATGCCCACGATGGCTGCCTTGCTGGCCGCATAGCTGGCCTGGCCGACCTGGCCGTCCTGCGCGGCGGCCGAAGCAGTGTTGACGATGGCGCCGCGGTCGCCATCGGCCAGCGGCGCGAGCGTCAACATGCCCGCAGCTGACTTGGCGATGCAGCGGAAGGTGCCCACCAGGTTGATCTGAATGATGCGATTGAAACGATCTGCCGCGCATGGGCGGATTTCGCCGGTTTTCTTGTCGCGGCTGACAGTCTTGACGGCATCGGCAGTGCCGGCGCAGTTGACCAGAATGCGTTCCTGCCCAATGGCCGCGCGGGCCTTGGCGAAGGCGGCGTCCACCTGCTCCTCGGACATCACGTCCACATTGCAGTAAACGCCGCCGAGTTCGCTAGCCAACGCCTGGCCGAAGGTTTCGTTCATGTCGAAGATGGCGACTTTGACGCCATGGCTGGCCAAACGCCGGGCCGTGGCGGCTCCCAGGCCGGAAGCGCCCCCGGTGATGACGGCAGAGATGTCGGAGTTCAGTTGCATGGTTTTTCCTCGATGGGTGAGAAACAGGCGTTATTGGCCGGTAAAGTTGGGTGTGCGCTTGCCTAGGAATGCCGCTTGCCCTTCCAGGTTGTCGGCCGAACGCAAAGCGACGAGGAAATTGCGCTTCTCATGCTCCAGGCCTTGCGCGAGCGGAGTCTCAAAGCTGGCCAGTGCCGCATCTTTCGCCAGCGCCACGGCCAGCGGCGAATTGGCTGCAATCCGGTTGGCCATCGCCAACGCCGTCGGCAGGGCCTGGCCATCAGCCGTCACTTCGGCGACCATGCCTGCATCGCAAGCCTTGCGGGCGTCGATGAAATCGCCGGTCAGCAACAGGGCCATGGCCTTGGACTTACCGATAGCGTGGATCAGGCGCTGCGTGCC
Source organism: Hydrogenophaga laconesensis (assembly GCF_031457235.1). Classification (NCBI taxonomy): domain Bacteria; kingdom Pseudomonadati; phylum Pseudomonadota; class Betaproteobacteria; order Burkholderiales; family Comamonadaceae; genus Hydrogenophaga; species Hydrogenophaga laconesensis. The sequence continues at coordinate 18,437 of NZ_JAVDWE010000024.1, read as the reverse complement.
CCCGGCACCCGGAATGGCGCCCAGCTTGACTTCCGGCACACCGAAATTGGCGGACTCGCCAGCGATCGCGATGTCGCAGGCCAGCGCTAATTCTGTGCCGCCGCCCAGCGCGAGCTTTTCCACCGCTGCGATGACGGGCTTGGGGAAGCGCTCCAGTTCCGACCAAAAGTGGCCGCCTGCTGCCGCACGATCGCCCAGCAGTGGCTCGGCGCGCAGCGCATCGAAGGCCGTGATGTCGGCCCCGGCGCAGAACACGCCCTCGGCGCCGGTGATGATGACCGCGCGCACGGTATCGTCGTCGCGCAGTTGCACAAGCTGCGCACGCAGGCCATCGAATACCGCGCGGTTCAAGCTGTTCTTCGCGCGCGGGCGGTTGATGGTCAAGGTGGCGATGGCGCCATCGCGGCTGACGAGCACTTCGCTGGCTTCGCTCATGGTGGCCCCGCTCATCCAAGCCGCTCGATGATGGTGGTGTTGGCCGTGCCCGAGGCCTCGCAAATCGTCTGCAGGCCATAGCGGCCGCCCCGGCGCTCCAGCTCGCACAGCAGGTCAGTGAGCATGCGCGCGCCGGTAGAGCCCAGCGGATGGCCGATGGCTATCGAGCCGCCGTTGACGTTGAGGCGGTCGTCCAGGATGCCGAACTCCTGCTGAAACATCAGCGGCACGCCGCCGAAGGCCTCGTTGACTTCGAACAGATCGATATCGTCGAGGGTCAGACCCGATTCCTTCAGTGCCTTGCGGGTGGCGTCGAGCACGGCGGTGAACTGGATCACCGGGTCGGCGGCTGCCACGGCGGTGCTGACGAAGCGCGCACGCGGCTTCAGGCCGTATTGCTTGGCGTAGGCACGGCTGGCGATCAGCAGCGCGGCGGCACCGTCGCTGATCTGCGATGAGTTGGCGGCCGTGGTGGCGCCGTCGGCGGCAAACACGCCTTTCAGCGTGGCCATCTTCTCGGGGTTGGGGTCCGCGCGCACGCCCTCGTCGGCGGCGACGATCGGGCTGTCCGGATCGGCCGGATCCTCGGTCAGCCGCACCAGTTGATCCCTGACGCGGCCAGCCTGCGAGGCCTCGGTGGCCCGCCGATGGCTACGCACGGCGAAGGCATCCAAGGCCTCGCGCGTGAGACCGAAGCGCTTGTTCATCAACTCCGAGGAAGCGCCCTGCGGTATCAGCGGGTTGTCCTGGTAGCGCGCCAGTTCGCTCGGGCTGTATTGCGAGCCCAGCGGCGCGCCGGGCTTGAACGACGGCGGCATGGGGGCCTGCGACATCGACTCGACCCCGGCACCGATGACCAGTTGGTAAGCGCCCGCCCGGATGCCATGCACGGCAAAGCTCACCGCCTGCTGGCCCGACCCGCATTGCCGATCGACCGTCACCGCCGGCACGGATTCGGGCAGCCCCGCCGCCAATACGGCATGACGGCCCAGGTTGCCGTGCTGCTGGTCCCACTGCAGCACGCAGCCGACGATCACATCGTCCAGATCGGCCGGGTTGATGCCGGAGTGCTCGACCAGTTGGCGCAGCGTCTCGCCCAACAAATCGACGGGATGCCATTTCTGCAAGCGCCCGCCGCGCTTGCCCACGGGGGTGCGCAGCGCACCGACGATGACGGGTTCATGGTCATTCATGTTGTTCTCCTGGTTCAAAAGGTTGGCTCACTCGGCGTAGCGGCCCGCATGCTCGGCGCGGATGCGCTTCTTGTCGAGCTTGCCGACGCTGGTCTTGGGGATGGCTTCGACGAACAGGACCTGATCCGGCCACTGCCACTTGGCGAAGGCGCTGCCCAGGTACTCCTTCAGTTGTTCCTGGGTCGCCTGCTGGTCGGGCTTGAGCACCACCAGGGCCAGCGGCCGTTCCTGCCACTTCGAATGCGGAACGCCGACCACGGCGGCGTCGCGCACGGCGGGGTGGCCCATGAGCAGGTTTTCCATGTCGATGGAAGAAATCCATTCGCCGCCGCTCTTGATCACGTCCTTGATGCGGTCGGTAACTTTGAGGTAACCGTTCTCGTCCACCGTTCCGACATCGCCCGAGCGCCACCAGCCGCCTTCCAGGAAACGGTCTGCGGAATCAGGCATGTCGTGGTATCTGGCCGTGATCCAGGGGCCGCGCACGCAAATCTCGCCCGCTGACTTTCCGTCGTGCGGCAAGTCCTTGTCGTCGGCATCGAGGATGCGAATATCCACCCCGGTCAGCACCAGACCCTGCTTGCGCTTGAGGTTCCACTTCTCTTCCTCGGTCAAGCGCTTCTTGAGCGTGGACTTGAGGCGGTTCATCGTCACCAGCGTCGTGGCTTCGGTGGCGCCGTAGGCGTGCACCACCTCAGCACCCGTGAGGTCGTAGAAACCGATCATCATCGACAGCGGCGGCTCGGAGGCGCCAGACAGCATGCGCATGCGGCTGAAGTCCGGCTTGACCTGCATCGTCTCGATGTACTGCAGCATGGGCTGGAAGATGGCCGGTGCGCCGTTGGTGATGGTCACACCCTCAGCGATCATGGCGTCAACCAGCGGCTTGGTGTCTTCGGCAGCGTAGCGGCCCGGCAGCACGATCTTGTCGGCCAGCAGCGTGGCGGCCTGTGGCAGGCCCCAGCACTGCCCGTGGAACATGGGCGTGATGAGCATGACGCAGTCGTCCAGCGTCATGCCCAGATTGGTGGCCATGGCCGTGGAGTGCAGATAGATGCCGCGGTGCGAGTAGTACACGCCCTTGGGCTTGCCTGTGGTGCCGGTGGTATAGCAGGCGCTGTAGGCCGAGGTTTCGTCGATCTCGGGCCAGTCGATCTTCGTGTCGGCGGCGGCCAGCAGGTCTTCGTAGTGCAGCAGCGGTTTCAGCGTGGTCTTGATCTGGTCCAGCGGCTTGTCGGTCATGACAATCCAGCCCTTGATCTGGGGCGAATTCGCTGCGACGGATTCGGCAAGGGGTAGCAATGACTCGTCTACGCAAACGTAGGACACCTTGCTGTGGTCGACCACGTAGCCCAGGTCCTCTGGGCCCAGGCGCAGATTCATCTGCAACATGACAGCACCCAGGCCGGGAATAGACCAGTACAGCTCGAAGTGACGTCGGCTGTTCCAGTCCAGGATGCCGACCCGGTCGCCGGGCTCGACACCGAGCGCGCGCAGTGCATTGGCGCTGCGGCAGATGCGCGCGTAGCAGTCCGCGTAGGTGTAGCGATCCCAGCCGCCATCGGGTGTGCGGTAGACGATCTCCTGGTCCCCATGGGTGCGCGCGGCGTGCCGGATCAGCGTCGTGGTGTTGAGCTGGCGGTCGTTGCCCGTGGTGGACGGGCAGCCGCGGACGATGTGGGTGGTAGCAGTCATTTCTTTGTCTCCTGGGTGGTGGTTGCGTTGAGTGCCTGGAACCGTGGGGCCGAGGCCGCTTCGATGGCGCCGAAAGAGGTGGTCTGGTAGATGCCCCGTGCCGCGTTGTGCGGATGCCGCACTGCCTCGGCCAGGCTGAGCACGGGTGCAAAGCAGGCGTCGCTGCCTTCAAGCAGCGCGCACCAGTGCGCCTGGGGCTGGGTGCGGATGAGGGCCGCGATGCGCTCCTTCAACGCTGGCCACGCCGCCGTGTCGTACTGGTCTGCAGGGTTCACGTCCGCCAGGCCCAACTTGGACAACAGCAATGCGTAGAACGGCGGCTCGATCGCGCCGAGGCTGATGAAGCCGCCGTCGGCGCAGACGTACACGTCATAGAACGGCGAATCGTGGAACGGGCTCGGCTGTGCGCCGTCGATCTGCCCGTTGGCGCGAATCCAGTGCACCAGCGTGCCCAGCATGGCCACGATGTCCACGATGGCTGCGTCCACAACCCGGCCACGGCCGGTGGCCCGTGCATCGACCAGCGCGCAGGCGATGCCAAAAGCCATGCCTAGCGCCCCGGCACCGTCCCCGAGTACCGAGGGCGGCACGATGGGCGCCTGCCCCCTGTGCGCCGACAGCGACAGCAGGCCCGTCAGCGCGACGTAGTTCAGGTCGTGGCCCGCGGCCTGGGCAAGTGGCCCGTCCTGGCCCCAGCCCGTCATCCGGCCATAGACCAGCCGGGGATTGAGCGCCGCGCAATCTGCGGGGCCGAAGCCCAGCCGCTCCATCACCCTTGGGCGAAAGCCTTCGATCAGAGCGTCGGCCTGGGCAATCAGTTCCAGTGCGCGCGCCTTGCCACCGGGCGACTTCAGGTCGATGACCTCGACCTTCTTGCCGCGGTGCAGCGGGTTCTCCACCGCCCCGCCCAGCCGCTGCGCCCCAGCAGCCTGCTCGGCCCGTGCCAGCGCGATCACCTCGGCGCCCATGTCGACCAGCATCCTGGCGGCCAGAGGGCCTGGACCGATGCCCTCAAACTCCACCACACGGACGCCGTGCAGAGGCAACTGCAGCGTGTGCGGCATGTTCACAGCTTCCTCGAAACCAGGTCTTTCAGGACCTCGTTGGCGCCGCCGTAGATCTTCTGCACTCGCGAAGCGGCATACATCCGCGCGATCGGATACTCGGCCATGTAGCCGTAGCCGCCGAACAATTGGAGACACTCGTCCACCACGCGGCACTGCTGTTCGGTGCACCACCACTTGGCCATGTAGGCGGCCTCGTTGTCGAGTGTGCCGTCCAGCAGTCTCTGTGTACAGTCGTTGACGAAGCTGCGCACCACATGCGCGATGGTCGCCATCTCGGCCAGCTTTTGGCGCGTTGTCTGCATGTCGAACAGAGGCGCACCGAATATCTTGCGCTGCTTCGTGTATTCGATGGTGAGCTCCAACGCCCGGTCGATGACGGCCGCCGCCGGCACTGCAATGACCATGCGCTCGTAGGGCAGCGCGCCCATCAGTTGCCCAAAGCCTTGTCCTTCAACGCTCCCCAGCAGTTGGTCGGCTGGAACGCGCACGCTGTCGAAGAAGAGCTCCGCCGTGTCCGAGGCCTGCATGCCGATCTTTTCAAGCAGGCGGCCCACACGAAAGCCTGGCAGGTTCTCGGTCTCCAGTACGAACAGCGACACCCCTTTGCTGCCCGCGCCACTGGTGCGCGCCGCGACGATCAGCAGGTTTCCGGTGAAGCCGTTGGTGATGAAGGTCTTGGCGCCGTCGATCACGTAGTAGTCGCCGTCGCGCCGGGCCCGGGTGGAGATGGCCTTCAGATCCGAGCCGCAGCCCGGCTCGGTCATCGCGATTGCGGCCAGCATCTCGCCGTTCGTCACCTTGGGCAGCCAGCGCTGCTTTTGCGCTTCGGTGCCAAAGTCCAGGATGTAATGCGAAGCGATGGTGTGCACCGCGATATTGACCGGCATCTCGGCCTTGGCCAGTTCGTCCTGCACCACCAGCTGGTAGGCGAGGCTGGCGCCGGCACCACCATAGGTCTCGGGCATCTCGGGCAGCAGAAAGCTCATCCCGCCGAACAGACGCCAGACCTCGCGCGGGATGTAGCCCTGGCGGCGCCATTCGTCGAGCCGGGGAGTGAATTCGGCGGCAACGTAGCGACGCACCTGCTCGCGAAAAGCGTCGATCTCGTGGTCCATCCAGGCGTGGCGATACAGCTGTGGCAGCATGGGCATGTCTCCTTGTATGTTGGCTTCTGACCCCGCACCGGGCGTTCCGCACAGCGCCACTGCCGAAGTGTTTTTGGGGATGCGACAATCGTAATAATTGGCCCCTGCAAGGGCGATAGCGGATTGCCTCAATCAACTGACAAATAACTTCTTTTGGCCCGCGCGACCGGCGTTGGCTCCTTCGATCACACGCAATGCTGCAACCCGTCTTCACCGCTCCTATCTTTGCCGTGCATGGCCTGCTGGACGGCGCGCGCGGCAAGGGGCTGGCCACGCAAGAATGGCTGAAGGGCGTGCTGGGGCGCGCCGGCATCAGCGAATCGCTGCTGGAGCTCGAGGATTCGCGCGTAACCGTGGAGCAGTTCAACGCGCTATTTATCGCTGTCAAGGACAGCCTGAACGACGAGTGCCTGGGCTACCTACATGAGCGACCCATGCGCCCGGGCAGCTTCGCGCTAATGGTGCGCAGCGCGTTCACTGCCCATTCGTTGTCATGCGCCCTGCGTCGCCTGAGCGAATCCTTCGCCCTGCTGCAGGACGACGTGACGCTGGTGCCCGTGACCGAGGGCGCGCTGGGGGGCTTCGCGCTGGAGATGCGCGGCGGCCCGGGCGCACATGCCGAATTCCTTCATGCACATCTGCTGCGCGTGTTCTGGCGCTTGTTGCTGTGGCTGCACGGCGGCCGGCTGGTGCCGCAGCGATTCGACTTCAATTTTGCGCTGCCGCTCCATGCGATGAGCTACGGGCGCATCTTTTCCGGTTCGCTGTGCTTCGGGCAGCCGCGCACGGCCGCCTGGTTCGACGCCGACGCCTTCAAACTGCCGGTGCGGCGCGATCGGGACGCGCTGCAGTCCTTTCTGCGCGCCACGCCGGGCAACGTGGTGGGGCCGCACCTGAACGAGCGCAGCGCCAGCGCGCGGGTCCGCATGGTGCTGCAGCTGGCCAACCCCGAATGGCCCGACCTGCCCGTCACCGCGCAGCGCCTGCATATGTCGGTGAGTGCGTTGCAGCGGCACCTGGCCACCGAGGGCACTTCCTTCCAGGCACTGAAGGACCAACTGCGGCGCGACATGGCGATCGTGCGCCTAACCAGCAGCGAAGCCTCGCTCATCGCCATCGCCGCCGACCTGGGCTTCACCGACAGCACCGCCTTCCAGCGCGCATTCAAGGTCTGGACCGGCAGCGCGCCGGGAGCCTACCGCGCCCGCTCGCGTAGCCCGCAGCACCCTACATAGAGGCATTCGACCAATTCCGGCACGGCCACGAGGCTGTAGCCGACCACCGAGAAGATCGGCGCCTTCATAGCTGCCGGGTCTTGGCCCACATCGAGCGAGGCTCTCGTGCGCTCAAGAGACTGTTTGCAGCCCTGGCAGTTGCACCGACGGCAGCGCAGCGACAGGCTGCGCCAGGAAGCAGACGCTTTCCGTCAGCCTATCGAGGTCATTCGTCATTGCCACCGTTGAGGCTGACTTCTAAGCTTCCTAAGCTAAAACTGAGCTCGCACTGCATAGGAGTGATGGCTCTGCGCCATTAGGAGCAGCACTGCCAGAATGTAAATCAAGCATCATGACCGACGCAGCCCCGGCACTCTCGTATCCGTTCTCGGATCTCCCACTCCCTGGCCAAGCCACGGAAATCAAGCCTGGTGTGCTGTGGCTGCGCATGCCGCTGCCGTTTTCCCTGGATCACATCAACCTCTGGGCATTGAGCGACGGTCCTGGTTGGGCGGTCGTGGACACGGGCATTCGCAGCGTGGACGTCAGGAACGCGTGGCTCGCCTTGCTCGCTCCGCAGGGGCCGCTAGCCGGCCGACCCATCTCCCGTGTGATAGCGACGCACATGCACCCGGATCATGTGGGCATGGCGGGATGGTTGACACGTCGCTTCGAATGCGCGCTTTGGATGACACGAGACGAGTATTTGAGCTGTCGGGTGATGCTTGCCGATACGGGGCGGGAAGCGCCAGTCGATGGCGTTCGCTTCTATCGGAGGGCCGGATGGAGCGACACCGAGGTGGATGAGTACCGCACCCGGTTCGGTGACTTCGGTAAAATGATCCATCCATTGCCTGACAGCTTTGTGCGGCTCACGGATGGCCAGATGTTGCGGATCGGGGACCAGGAATGGGAAGTCATCGTCGGCACAGGACATTCCCCCGAGCACGCGTGCTTCTACTCGCGCGAACTGGATTTGCTGATATCGGGGGATCAGGTTCTTCCCAGGATCAGTTCCAATACCTCCGTGTACGCCACCGAGCCGCATGCGAATCCTCTGCAGGGTTGGCTCGATTCCATCGACCGGTTGATGCAACGCGTACCTGGGAGCGCCCTGATTCTGCCTGCCCACAACGAACCTTTCCATGGCCTGCACCTACGGTTGGAGCAACTGCGTGCGAGCACCGTCAGAGGCACCGACCGCGTCAGGCAACAACTTGCGCAGCCTCTGAGGGTCATCGACCTGGTTCGCGCCCTGTACCGTTCGTCCATTGTTGCGGAGCAAATGCACCTCAACCTCGCGACCGGAGAGACGCTCGCCCACCTAAACTATCTCGACCAGCGTGGGGAAATCGTGTCTGCAGAAGACGAAGACGGCGCAATGCGCTATCGGCTCGCCTGATGCACTAATTTGCCCTCAAGGATATAGAAGTAACCCAATCAAGCCTGTCATTGACTGGGTTCTTTGCTGATGTGTTTCGAGAGCAATGAGTCCTTGCACCAGCGCGTCGTGTACGGCCTCCAGTTCTTTGAACACCGTGTTGGCAAACCAATCCTGGCACGGCACCTTCCACAGATGCTCGACCGGGTTCAGCTCAAGGCTGGCAGAAACTCTAGGCGCATATTCTGTGGCACATCCAAGTGACCCGCGATGTGCCAACCCGCCTGATCCATGACCATCATGATGAACTCGACGGCATGGCGTCGCGCCATCTCGGCCAGGAACACCTGCATCGTCTCAGCGTTGGCCCAGGGCAGCACCAGAGAGTCAATCACGCCATCGTGCGTGCTGACGGCGGCGAAGGCGTACAGGGTCTGGCGTTGAGGCGTGCGCCGACGATGGGGCGTGAGCCCCTGGGCACCCAACACTGCCGGGGTGTTCCCAGCAGGCAGAAGCGCCCTTCGTGCTGGAATATCAGCCGCACGCGGCGACCATATTCAGCTTGACGCCTGACCTCTTGGCGCACTTGAACAGTGCTCTCAGAAAGGGGCCGTTTGTCATTCGATCGGGGCGCTTCGTCATCGCGGCTCGCAGCACCGGCACCTAGGATTCCTTGTGTGCGCTGGACGACATGTAGCGGAGCGGCGATGACCGCCGCCCCACGATCCAGAGCCTAACTCAAAGGAGACAAACACGTGTGCCAAATCGACATGCAGAAGCTCGCCGACGACGCTCGCTTCAACCGCTTTCATGCCAAGGTGCTTCTGTGGTGCCTGTTGATTCTCATCATCGACGGCTATGACATCGCCGTGGTGGGCATCGCCCTGCCGTCCATCATGCAGCAGATGGGCGTGAACGCATCGACTGCCGGTTTCATGGCCAGTTCGGCCCTGTTCGGCATGATGTTCGGCGCCATGGTTCTGGGCACGCTGTCCGACCGGATTGGTCGGCGCTGGGCCCTCTCCATTGGCGTCATGCTGTTCAGCGTGTTCACCGCGGCCGCCGGATTCACCAAGGATCCCATCAGCTTCAGCGTGGTGCGCTTCATCGCGGGCCTGGGGATTGGCGGTGTGCTGCCGGTCATCGTGGCACAGATGGTCGAGTACTCGCCCAAGAAGATCCGCAGCCTGATGACGGCGCTGATGACTTCGGGCTACGCACTGGGCGGCATCCTGGCCGCGGTGCTCGGCAAGCAGCTGATCGGCGAGTACGGCTGGCAGGTCGTTTTCATCGCAGCGGGTGTGCCGGTCCTGCTGATTCCGTTCATCTTGAAGCTGGTGCCGGAATCAATGACCTACCTGATCTCGCGCAGCCGCAACGGCGAACTGGCCGAAGTGGCCCGTAATCTCCAGCCGGGAGTCAAGCACCCGGCGGACGCCCAGTTCGTCGTGCCCACCGCCGACCGCGTGGCGGGTGCGCCGGTCTCCCGGCTGTTCCAGGACGGGCGAGGCCCGAGCACGGTGCTGTTCTGGATCGCCTTCTTCTCGGGCCTGTTCATGGTCTATGCGCTCAGCAGCTGGCTGACCAAGCTGATGGCTATGGCTGGCTACAGCCTGGGGTCTGCCCTCAGCTTCGTGATCGCGCTGAACGTTGGCGCCATCATCGGTGCCGTGGGAGGCGGGTGGCTCGCCGACAAGTTCAACATCAAGTGGGTGCTGGTGGGGATGTATGCGCTGGGCGGCGTGCTGCTGTACCTGATGACGTTCCAGACCTCGACCGAGCTGCGTTATCTGATCATCGGCGCGGTCGGCGCCTGCACCACCGGCGCGCAATTGGTGGCCTATGCCTACTGCGGGCAGTTTTACCCGATGTCCATCCGCTCGACCGGCATCGGCATGGCCTCCGGCGTGGGGCGCCTGGGCGCGATCGCGGCGCCGCTGCTAATCGGCCAGATCGTTGCGCTTGAGCTGCCGCTGGAGCAGAACTTCCTGGTGATCGGGGCTTTCGGAATCATCGGCTCGATCGCCCTGGCGTTCATCAGGCATGGCGGCCCGGCGTCGGTGGGCCCGCAAGAGGCTGCACGCGAGTTGCGCCCGTCGCAACAGACGCCGCAAAACGCCTGATCGTAGCCATCAAGGAAATTCGCTGTGTCTGTCTACATAGCCCCCCTGCGCGAAATGCTGTTCGCCATGAAAGAGGTCGGCGGCCTGGACGCGATCTGCGCCCAGCCCGACCATGAAGAAACCACGCCCGACCTGGTCGAGGCCATCCTGCAGGAGGCGGCTAATTACGCCGCTGGCGTGCTGGATCCGCTCAACCGCCCCGGCGACGTGCAGGGCGCGCGCTGGCACGATGGTCGGGTCACGCCCGCCGACGGCTTTCGCGAAGCCTGGGCCAGCTTCTGCGAGAACGGCTGGAACGGCATGCCCGCTGCCACCGAATGGGGCGGCCAGGGCCTGCCCACGCTGGTCTCCACCGCCGTGCTGGAGATGTGGAAGTCGTCCAACCTCGCGTTCAGCCTGTGCCAGATGCTCACGCTGGGCGCGGTGGAGGCCATTGCGCACCATGGCAGCGACGCACTCCAGCGCCGCTTCCTGGCACCCATGGTCGAGGGCCGCTGGACGGGCACCATGAACCTCACCGAGCCCCAGGCCGGCTCTGACCTGGCCGCGCTGCGCAGCCGTGCCGTACACGAGGGCGACCACTACCACGTCAGCGGCAACAAGATCTTCATCACCTGGGGCGAGCACGACATGGCCGAGAACATCGTGCACCTGGTGCTGGCGCGCCTACCCGATGCGCCACCGGGGGTGAAAGGCATCTCGCTGTTCCTGTGCCCGAAGTACCTGGTCAACGACGATGGCACCCTGGGCGAACGCAACGACTTGGCCTGCACGTCGATTGAGCACAAGATGGGCATCCACGGCAGCCCCACGGCGTCGATGAGTTTTGGCGACAGCGGCGGCGCTATCGGCTACCTGGTCGGCGAGCCGCACCAGGGGCTGGCCTGCATGTTCACCATGATGAACCACGCGCGGCTGAACGTTGGCCTGGAAGGCGTGGGCATTTCCGAGCGCGCCTACCAGCGCGCACGCGCCTATGCGCTGGAGCGGGTGCAGGGCAAGCCGCTGATCAGCGGCAGCACCGCCATCGCAGGCCACCCGGACGTGCGGCGCATGCTGATGGACATGAAGGCCCGCACCGAGGCCATGCGCGCGCTGGCCTACTTCTGCGCCGGTCAGATGGACCGCGCCGCGGGCCACGCCGATGCGCAGGAGCGCGCGCAGGCGCAGGCCCTGGTCGGCCTGCTGATACCGGTGGTCAAAGGCTGGTGTACCGACAGCGCGCAGGGCATCACGTCCGACGGCGTGCAGGTGCATGGCGGCATGGGCTACGTCGAGGAAACCGGCGCCTCCCAGCACATGCGCGACGCGCGCATCACGACCATCTACGAAGGCACCACGGGCATCCAGGCCAACGACCTGATCGGCCGCAAGCTGGCACGCGAGGGCGGGCGCACGCTGAAGGCGCTGCTGGGCCGCATCGACGGCGATGCGCGCCGGTTGGTCGAATCGCCCGATGCAGTGCTGGCGCAGATCGGCCGCGCGTTGGCAGCCGCTGCCCAGGCGCTGGACGAAGCGGTCGACTGGCTGCTGGCCCACGACGGTCAACCCGCGCAGTGCGCGGCGGGCGCCGTGCCCTTCCTGCGGCTGGCGGGCACCGTGATCGGCGGCTGGCTGTCGGCGCGCATGGCCGAAGCCGCTACCGCGCAACTCGCGGCGGGCGCGGGCGATGCGGGCTTTCTCGGTACCAAGCGCGCCACAGCCAGCCATTACGCGGCGCATGTCCTGGTGCAGGCGCCGATGCTGCGCGACATCGTCACGGGCGGCGCCGCCAGCACGCTGGCCCTGGCGGACGATCAACTCTGAATGATCCTGAAAGGAAACCCTCCCATGAAAATCCTGGTTCCCGTCAAGCGGGTGGTTGACTACAACGTCAAGGTCCGCGTCAAGAGCGATGGCAGCGGCGTGGACATCGCCAATGTCAAGATGAGCATGAACCCCTTCGACGAGATTGCCGTCGAAGAGGCTGTGCGGCTCAGGGAGAAAGGCGCGGCAACGGAGATCGTCGCCGTCTCGTGCGGCGTGTCTCAATGCCAGGAGACGCTGCGCACCGCCATGGCCATCGGTGCCGACCGCGGCATCCTAGTCGAGACCAATGAAGAACTGCAGCCGCTGGCCGTGGCTAAGCTGCTTAAGGCCCTGATCGACAAGGAACAGCCCGGCCTCGTGATCCTGGGCAAGCAGGCCATCGACGACGACTGCAACCAGACCGGCCAGATGCTGGCGGCGCTGGCCGGTCTGCCGCAAGCCACCTTCGCCTCCAAGGTCGAGCTCGCCAGCGACAAGGCAGCCGTGACCCGCGAAGTGGACGGCGGCCTGGAAACCCTTAGCCTCACGCTGCCCGCGGTCATCACCGCCGACCTGCGTCTGAACGAACCGCGCTACGTCACCTTGCCCAACATCATGAAGGCCAAGAAAAAGCCGCTGGACACCATCAAGCCCGAAGACCTCGGCGTTCAAGTCGCCCCGCGCCTGAAGACCCTGAAGGTGACCGAACCCGCCAAGCGCGGCGCCGGCGTGAAGGTGGCTGACGTGGCCGCCCTGGTCGAAAAACTCAAGAACGAAGCGAAGGTGATCTAAATGTCGGTACTCGTTATTGCTGAACACGACAACGCATCCATCAAGGGCGCAACCCTGAACACCGTGACGGCTGCAGCCGCTTGCGGTGGCGACGTGCACGTGCTGGTGGCCGGCCACAATGCCGGCGCTGCCGCACAAGCCGCCGCCCAGATCGCCGGTGTCGCCAAGGTCATCCACGCCGACGCCGCAGGCTTGGCCCACGGCCTGGCCGAGAACGTGGCCGCCCAGGTGCTGGCCATCGCCGGCAACTATAGCCACATCCTGTTCCCGGCCACGGCCGGCGGCAAGAACGTGGCCCCCCGCGTGGCCGCCAAGCTCGACGTCGCCCAGATCAGCGACATCACCAAGGTGGTGAGCGCCGACACCTTCGAACGCCCCATCTACGCCGGCAATGCCATCGCCACCGTGCAAAGCAGCGACGCCACCAAAGTCATCACCGTGCGCACCACCGGCTTCGACGCCACAGCGGCGACCGGAGGCAACGCAGCAGTGGAAACGGCAACCGCAGCGGCAGACACCGGCAAGAGCAGCTACGTGGGCAGCGAAATCGCCAAGAGCGACCGGCCCGAACTGACGGCGGCCAAGATCATCGTCTCCGGCGGCCGTGCGCTGGGCAGCAAGGAAAAATTCGACGAAGTCATCACCCCGCTGGCCGACAAGCTGGGCGCGGCCATCGGCGCGAGCCGCGCGGCGGTGGATGCGGGCTACGCGCCCAATGACCTGCAGGTGGGCCAGACCGGCAAGATCGTGGCGCCGCAGCTGTACGTGGCGGCGGGCATCTCGGGGGCGATCCAGCACCTGGCGGGCATGAAGGACTCCAAGGTGATCGTGGCGATCAACAAGGACCCGGAGGCGCCGATCTTCAGCGTGGCCGACTACGGGCTGGAGGCGGACCTGTTCGCGGCTGTGCCGGAACTCGTCAAGGCCTTTTAACTTGGATGAGATACACCATGGAGCTTCGGCATTTGCGTTGCTTTATAGCGGTGGCCGAAGAACTTCACTTTGGCCGCGCAGCGGAAAAGCTGCACATCGATCAGTCCCCTTTGTCGCGCACCATCAAGGAGATAGAGGAAGAGCTCGGGGCGCAACTGTTCACGCGAACCACGCGAAGCACCCGCCTGACCTTTGCCGGAATGGCATTCCTGGAGCGGGTGCCGCGAATCTTCGAAGCTCTGAAACAGGCGTGTGACGGCGTCAAGTCCGCCGCCAGTGGGTTTCAGGGACAGTTGCGCATCGCTTTGTCCGATGGCATCACGCCCTCGCGAATGCCGACGCTGCTGGCACGGTGCCGAGAGGAAGATCCAGAGATTGACATTCGGTTATTTGAGATGCCGTTGGACCAACAGATCAAGGGTCTGCACGATGACCTGTATGACGTCGGCTTTTCGATGGCCGAAGAGGTGGGCGACGGCATTGTGGTCAGGCCTGCGTGGGAAGACGAGCTGATGGTGGCGGTCCCAGCTCGCCATCCTGTGCTGGCCCACAAGCACGTTCCGTTGGAAGAAGTGCTGCGCTATCCGCTGGCGCTATGCGATCCGGCGATATGCGAAGGCCATGCACGCCAAGTTGATCGCGTTTTGCAGCGCTACGAGCAACAGCCACTGATCGCCCAGCGCGTGGCGTCCTATGAGGTGATGATGACCTTAGTCTCCGCCGGATTGGCACTTGGTTTGGCGGGCGCCGCGCACATTGCATCCGGCCGTGGGCCAGGTGTTGTGGCCCGGCGCTTGGCGGGCAAGTCGCAGATGCTGGCCACGTATCTGCTGCACCGTGACGTGGAGCCCTCCGAAATGCTGGCTCGGTTCATCGCACGAGTGGACTCCATTGATTCGGCGGATGGCTCCAGCGCCGCCGAGGACTCCTGATCCACCTGCTGAAAGGACCCAAGCCATGCCCCGATTCCTGTCGCTGCTGATGGCCGCTGCACTGACAGCCTCCTGTGGGCCATCCCAACCGACGGAAACCGTGGACTTCCTCGTGGCCCATCCTGAGCGTCTCAAGGAAGTCCAGCGCCTGTGCAAGGAAGAGCGCGCGAAGGCCGGCGAAGAACTCTGCCGACGTGCCGCCGAGGCCGCGAATCGCCGCTTCTTTGGTGACCGGCCGGAGCAGAAGTCCCAATAAGGTAACCTTCCGTCGCGGCGCCGCGACAAAGTTCTCGCAGTTACCTCATCACGCCGCAGCGCGCTCGCGCATGCGGCATTTTTATTGTCTTCGCCACCGCAAGAAGTCTGGCTCTTTTGGCCTGAATCCCCGCCATAACGGTCTTTGACCGGCCTGCACGCTCGCCTTGATCCTCGGCACTACGGCACGTTCCTGTGCCGTAGTGGGAGGTTGACCAATGCAAGGAACGAACGTGCTGTTCGGTCAGATTGCCGTCGTCTTCGGCATCGTGATCGCTGGCGTATGGAGCGCCACGCAATGGACAGCAGCGGCCCTGGGCTACCAGCTACGCCTGGGCTCGCCGTGGTTCGACTTCTTCGGTACGCCGGTCTACCACCCCTGGGGCCTGTTCGAGTGGTGGTTCTTCTTCGACGCCTACGCGCCGCATATCTTCGACGCGGGCGGTGCCATTGCCGCAGGCAGCGGCCTGATCGCGATGGTAGTTGCCATCGGCATGTCGATCTGGCGCTCGCGCCAGTCCAAGCTGGTCACGACCTACGGCTCGGCCCGCTGGGCCAATGCGGAGGACATCCACAAGGCGGGCCTTGACCAGCCTGCGGGCGTGTTCCTCGGCCTGCATCGCCAGCAGTACCTGCGCCATGAAGGCCCGGAACACGTCCTGACATTCGCGCCCACCCGCTCGGGCAAAGGCGTGGGCCTGGTGGTTCCCACCTTGTTGAGCTGGCCTGCATCGGCCGTCATTCACGACATCAAGGGCGAGAACTGGAGCATCACCGCCGGCTGGCGCTCGCGCTTCTCGCATTGCCTGCTGTTCAACCCGACCGATGCGAAGTCGTCGGCCTACAACCCACTGCTGGAAGTGCGGCGCGGCGCGCATGAGGTGCGCGATGTGCAGAACATTGCAGACATCTTGGTTGACCCAGAAGGAGCGCTGGAAAAGCGCAACCACTGGGAGAAGACTTCGCACGCGCTGCTGGTCGGCGCCATCCTGCATGTGCTCTATGCGGGCGAGGACAAGACGCTGCGCGGTGTCGCCAACTTCCTCTCCGACCCGGCCAGCCCGTTCGAGCTGACCTTGCACCGGATGATGACCACGTCGCACCTGGGCGATGGCCCGCATCCCGTGGTGGCATCCGCTGCACGCGAAGTCCTCAACAAGAGCGACAACGAACGCTCCGGCGTGCTGTCCACGGCCATGAGCTTCCTCGGCTTGTATCGAGATCCCACGGTGGCCGAAGTCACCTCGCGCTGCGACTGGCGCATCGCCGATCTCATTTCCGCCGAGCACCCCATATCGCTGTATCTGGTAGTGCCGCCTTCGGACATTTCGCGGACTAAGCCGCTGATCCGCCTGATCCTCAACCAGATCGGGCGGCGCCTCACCGAGTCGCTCGACGGCTCCGACGGCATCGAGCGCCGCCACAAGCTGTTGCTGATGCTCGACGAGTTCCCGGCGCTAGGCCGCCTGGACTTCTTCGAGACGGCCCTGGCTTTCATGGCCGGCTACGGCATCCGCAGCTTTCTCATCGCGCAGTCGCTCAACCAGATCGACAAGGCGTATGGGCAGAACCATTCGATCCTCGACAACTGCCATGTGCGCGTGACGTTCGCCACCAACGACGAGCGCACCGCCAAGCGCATCTCCGAGACGCTGGGCACCGCCACCGAGCTGAAATCCCAACGCAATTACGCCGGCCATCGGCTCGCGCCGTGGCTGGGCCACCTGATGGTGTCGCGGCAGGAAACCGCGCGCCCGCTGCTCACGCCGGGCGAGGTAATGCAGCTTCCGCCCGACGAGGCCGTGGTGATGGTGTCCAGCGTGGCGCCCATCAAGGCCAAGAAGCTGCGCTACTACGCGGACAGCAATTTCAAGCGGCGCGTGCTTCCGCCGCCGGTGCTTGCAACCCTGTCCATGCAGGGGCGCTATGCCGATGTGCCACCGGAACGCGCCGACGACTGGAGCGGGCTGGCGATTCCCGCCATGCCGGTCGCACCGACGGCCGACGCCGCCGATGGGCTGGAGAACCTGGGTTCGGCCGACGACAGCGGCCCACGCCGCCAGCCCGAACTTTCCGAAGCCGTCACCTACGACCCCGACCTGGTTGCGCCCGCAGCCGACCTCGGGCTGCTCGATGACGACGACATGCCGCATCCCCTTCCTCGCCAGCTCGATCCGGCCCTGCAGCGCACGGCCCGGCTGGCTTCCCTCGACCCTGACGACGGAATCGACCTATGACCCAACACCGCCTCAATGTGTTCATCCAGCCGGAGCACAGCAAGCGGCTCGATGAACTGGCCGCCAAGAAGGGCGTGTCCAAGTCCAGCATCGTCGCGGCGGCCCTGGCCTCCTGGCTGTCGCCCGATGCGGCCGACCAGCGCGAGGCGGCAATTGCCAAGCGGCTGGACCGCCTGTCGCGCCACGCCGAGCGCCTGGAGCGCGACCAGAACATTGCCATCGAAACATTGGCGCTGTTCATCCGCTATTTCCTCACGGTGAGCACACCCGTGCCCGAGGCCCATCAGGATGCCGCTCGCGCCCAGGGCAAGGCCCGCTTCGAGCAGTTCGTCGAGCAGCTCGGTCGCCATTTGCTGCGCGGGCGCAGCCTGGTGCGCGATGTGGTGGAGGAACTGCACCCCGACCCGATGCGGATGGATGACGCGGCGGCAGTTGCCGAAGCGCAGGAGCGTGCCTCATGAGCGCCGTTCCCTCGTCATACGCCACCTCACTCGACCGCCGCATCCAGATGCTGCGAACGGCGATGGGGCCGCTGATCGCCGCCGCGCTCGAAGACCCGGACGTGGTGGAGGTGATGCTCAACCCCGACCGGACGCTATGGGTGGATCGCCTGTCCTCGGGGCGCGCGCCGATGGACGTGGAGCTGTCCGAGGCGGACGGCGAGCGAATCATCCGGCTGGTCGCAGCCCACGTCGGCGCGGAAGTCCACCGCGGCCAGCCGCTGCTGTCCGCCGAGCTGCCCGAAACGGGCGAACGCTTCGAGGGCATCTTGCCGCCGGCCGCGCCGGGGCCGGCCTTCGCGCTGCGCAAGCGCGCCATCGGCGTGATTCCGCTGGAGCGGTATGTTGTGGACGGGATGATGACGGTCTCCCAGGCTGGCTTTCTGGTGCGCGCGGTGCGCGAGCGGCAGAACGTCCTGATCGCCGGTGCCACCAGCAGCGGCAAGACCACGCTCGCCAACGCCTTGCTCGCGGAAATCGCCGCGACGGGCGACCGCGTGCTGGTGCTCGAAGACACGGTGGAACTGCAATGCGTGGCCCGCGACCACGTTCCGCTGCGCACGCGGGCGGGCGTGGTGTCCATGACCGAGCTGGTGCGCTCGTCCATGCGCCTGCGCCCGGATCGCGTGGTCGTCGGCGAGGTGCGCGGCGCCGAGGCGCTGGATCTCATCAAGGTGTGGGGCACCGGCCATCCGGGCGGCATCGCCACGATCCACGCCGGCTCCGCGCTGGGCGCGTTGCTGCGCC
>NZ_JAVDWE010000023.1:0-38343 GCF_031457235.1 Hydrogenophaga laconesensis | reverse complement strand
CCGATCGCCATGGAAGAAGGCCTGCGCTTTGCCATCCGCGAAGGTGGTCGTACCGTCGGCGCCGGCGTCGTCGCCAAAATCATCGCGTAAGGAGCGGACATGTCCACCAAACAGAAGATCCGCATCCGCCTCAAGGCGTTTGACTACAAGCTGATCGACAGCTCGGCTGCCGAGATCGTGGATACCGCCAAGCGCACCGGCGCCATCGTCAAGGGTCCCGTGCCCCTGCCGACCCGCATGAAGCGTTTCGACATCCTGCGTTCTCCGCACGTGAACAAGACCAGTCGCGACCAGCTGGAGATCCGCACCCACCAGCGCCTGATGGACATCGTGGACCCCACTGACAAGACGGTTGACGCGCTGATGAAGCTCGACCTGCCGGCTGGTGTGGACGTGGAAATCAAGCTGCAGTAAGAAGCGCCGTTGCTTTCTGCCTCGCCAGGCAGGACTTGCGTAGAAAAAGCCCGCCGGGTATACTGGCGGGCTTTCCGGCTTCTGGCCGGAGATTTCGTGGTGCCGGTTGATCCGGCCCTTTAGCGCGAAACCCTGGTTTCGCACCATCAGCCCCGGCCAATTGAAGTCGGGAACGGAGAAAACAATGAGTCTTAGCAACTCCCTCGGGTTGTTGGGTCGCAAGGTGGGCATGATGCGTCTGTTCACCGATGATGGGGACGCAGTGCCTGTCACGGTGGTCGACGTGTCGAACAACCGAGTGACGCAAGTCAAAACCCTGGCCAACGACGGTTACGATGCGCTCCAGGTCACCTTCGGTGCCCGCCGCGCCTCTCGCGTGACCAAGCCCGAAGCGGGCCATCTGGCCAAGGCCGGCGTCGAAGCCGGTGAAATCATCCAGGAATTCCGCGTCGCCTCCGACGTTGCTGCCCAGTACCAAGCCGGTGCCGTGGTGGCCGCCAATGCGATCTTCGCGGCTGGCCAGAAGGTGGACGTGCAGGGCACCTCGATCGGTAAAGGCTTTGCCGGCACCATCAAGCGCCACAACTTCAGCTCGCAACGCGCGTCGCACGGTAACAGCCGTTCGCACAACGTGCCGGGCTCCATCTCCATGGCTCAGGATCCTGGCCGCGTGTTCCCCGGCAAGAAGATGACCGGGCACCTCGGCGATGTGACCAAGACCATCCAGAACCTCGACATCGTGCGCGTGGACGAAGCCCGTCAGCTGCTCATGATTCGCGGTGCAGTCCCCGGCTCCAACGGCGGTTTCGTGACCGTGCGTCCCGCCATCAAGGCCAAAGTGGCCAAGGGAGCGAACTGATGCAAGTTGAACTCCTGAACGACCAGGGTCAGGCTTCGTCCAACGTGGACGTGCCAGAGACCGTGTTTGGTCGCGACTACAACGAAGCCCTGATCCACCAGCTTGTGGTGGCCTATCAGGCGAACGCCCGTCAAGGTACGCGTGCACAAAAAGACCGCCAGATGGTCAAGCACTCGACCAAGAAGCCGTTCAAGCAGAAGGGCACCGGCCGCGCTCGCGCCGGTATGACGTCTTCCCCGCTGTGGCGCGGAGGCGGTCGCATCTTCCCGAACAGCCCCGACGAGAACTTCACCCAGAAGCTGAACAAGAAGATGTACCGCGCCGGCATGGCGTCCATCTTCTCGCAGCTCGTGCGCGAAGGCCGTCTGGCCGTGGTCGATTCCATCAAGGTGGATTCGCCCAAGACCAAGCAGCTGGCCGACAAGTTCAAGGCCATGAACCTGCAATCGGTTCTGGTGATCGCCGACGAAGTCGACGAAAACCTGTACCTCGCCTCGCGCAACCTGCCCAACGTGCTGGTGGTCGAGCCGCGTTACGCCGACCCGCTGTCGCTGGTGCATTACAAGAAGGTCATCGTCACCAAGGCGGCGATCGACCAGCTCAAGGAGATGTTCGCATGAGCGTCACGAAATACGACGAAGGTCGCCTGATGCAGGTCCTCGTGGCACCGATCGTGTCCGAGAAGGCCACCCAGGTCGCCGAGCAAACCAATGCGGTGCTGTTCAAGGTGCTGCGCGACGCCTCCAAACCCGAGATCAAGGCCGCTGTTGAACTGATGTTCAAGGTCCAGGTCAAGGGCGTTTCCGTGCTCAACCAGAAGGGCAAGTCCAAGCGCTTTGGCAAGACGGTCGGTCGTCGTGACCACGTCCGCAAGGCCTATGTGACGCTCATGCCGGGTCAAGAGCTGAACTTTGGTGGAGAGGGCGCTTAATCATGGCAGTCATCAAGATGAAACCGACCTCGCCAGGCCGTCGCGGCATGGTGAAGGTCACGCGCGACCAGCTGCACAAGGGTGCGGGTTTTGCGCCGCTGCTGGAGTCCCAGTTCCAGAAGGCCGGCCGCAACAACAACGGTCACATCACCACCCGCCACAAGGGCGGTGGTCACAAGCATCACTACCGCGTTGTCGACTTCCGTCGCAACAAGGATGGCATCCCGGCCAAGGTCGAACGCATCGAGTACGACCCGAACCGCACGGCGCACATCGCGCTGCTGTGCTACGCCGACGGCGAGCGCCGCTACATCATCGCCCCGCGTGGCGTTGAAGTGGGTGCAACCCTGTTGTCCGGCTCGGAGTCGCCGATCCGCGTGGGCAATACCCTCCCGATTCGCAACATTCCGGTCGGTTCGACCATTCACTGCATCGAGCTGCAGGTCGGCAAGGGTGCGCAGATCGCGCGTTCCGCCGGTGCCTCTGCCGTGCTGCTGGCCCGTGAAGGCATCTACGCCCAGGTTCGCATGCGCTCCGGCGAAGTGCGCAAGGTGCATGTGGACTGCCGCGCCACCATCGGTGAAGTGTCCAACCAGGAACACAGCCTGCGCCAGCTGGGCAAGGCCGGTGTCAAGCGTCACATGGGTATCCGTCCGACCGTTCGCGGTACCGCGATGAACCCGATCGACCACCCGCACGGTGGTGGTGAAGGCAAGACCGGCGAAGGCCGCGCTCCGGTGGATCCGTGGGGCAACCTGACCAAGGGCTATCGCACCCGCAACAACCGCCGCACGCAGTCGATGATCGTCTCGCGTCGCAAGAAGTAAAGGGTTGACAACATGACTCGTTCACTCAAAAAAGGTCCGTTTGTCGACCATCACCTGCTGGCCAAGGTTGAAAAAGCCCAGGCCACCAAGGACAAGAAGCCGGTCAAGACCTGGTCGCGCCGCTCGATGATCCTGCCCGACTTCATCGGGCTGACCATCGCCGTGCACAACGGCAAGCAACACGTGCCCGTGTACATCACCGACCAGATGGTCGGACACAAGCTCGGCGAGTTTTCGCTGACGCGCACGTTCAAGGGCCACCCGGCCGACAAAAAAGCGAAGAAGTAAGGACTAACCATGGAAACCCGCTCTATTGTTCGCGGCGTGCGCCTGTCGGTAGACAAAGGCCGACTGGTTGCCGACCTGATTCGCGGCAAGAAGGTCGACCAGGCGCTCAACATCCTGACGTTCACGCAGAAAAAAGCTGCCGGCATCGTCAAGAAGGCCCTGGAATCCGCCATTGCCAACGCTGAACACAACGACGGTGCCGACATCGACGAACTGAAGGTCAAGACCATCTACGTTGAGCAAGGCACCACGCTCAAGCGCTTCTCGGCCCGCGCCAAAGGCCGCGGCAACCGCATCAGCAAACCCACGTGTCACATCTACGTGACGGTTGGCAACTGAAGAGGTCACAGGAATATGGGACAGAAAATCAACCCGACCGGGTTCCGCCTCGCAGTTTCCCGCAACTGGGCCAGCCGCTGGTATGCCAGCAACCGTGACTTCGCCGGCATGCTGGCTGAAGACATCAAGGTGCGCGAGTACCTCAAGGGCAAGCTGAAGAACGCCGCCGTTTCGCGCGTCGTGATCGAGCGCCCCGCCAAGAACGCCCGCATCACCATCTTCTCGGCACGTCCGGGCGTGGTGATCGGCAAGAAGGGCGAGGACATCGAGAAGCTGAAGAAAGAGCTGGCCGCCAAACTGGGCGTGCCCGTCGCGGTCAACATCGAAGAAGTGCGCAAGCCCGAAATCGATGCCAAGCTGATCGCCGACAGCATCACGCAACAGCTCGAAAAGCGCATCATGTTCCGTCGCGCCATGAAGCGCGCCATGCAGAACGCCATGCGTCTGGGCGCACAGGGCATCAAGATCATGTCGTCGGGTCGCCTGAACGGCATCGAAATCGCCCGTTGCGAGTGGTACCGCGAAGGCCGTGTGCCACTTCATACCCTGCGTGCAGATATCGACTACGGCACCTCTGAAGCCAAGACGACCTACGGCGTCATCGGCGTCAAGGTCTGGGTCTACAAGGGTGACACCCTGGGCCGCAACGATGCGCCCGTGGTGGCCGAGCCGCGTGTGGAAGAAGAGCGTCGCCCGCGTGGTCCGCGCCGTGAGCGTCCGGCAGGCCCTGCCGCCCGCGCTGCGGTTCGCCGCCCTGGCGCCAATGCCGCTCCGGCCGATGGCAGCGACAAGCCTGCCGAAGCCACCGGCACCGAAACCAAACCCGCCGTTAAGCGCGTTCGCAAAGACGCCGCGCCCGCATCTGCAGCTGCGGACGGCAAAGGAGAATAAACATGTTGCAACCTGCTCGCCGCAAGTTCCGCAAAGAACAAAAAGGCCGCAATACCGGCGTTGCCACGAGTGGCGCCACCGTCGCGTTCGGCGACTTCGGGCTCAAGTCGACCGATCGTGGTCGCCTGACCGCCCGCCAGATCGAGGCCGCACGTCGTGCGATCTCCCGTCACGTGAAACGTGGCGGCCGCATCTGGATCCGTGTGTTCCCGGACAAGCCGATCTCCCAGAAGCCTGCCGAGGTCCGTATGGGCAACGGCAAGGGCTCGGTGGAGTACTACGTGGCCGAAATCCAGCCTGGCAAGGTGCTCTACGAAATCGTGGGCGTGCCCGAACAGCTGGCCCGTGAAGCCTTCCAACTGGCCGCGGCCAAACTGCCCCTGCGCACCACGTTCGTGACGCGCATGCTGGGTCAGTGATTCAGGAGAACACAAGATGAAAACTGCTGAACTGCGCCAAAAGGATGTGGCCGGCCTCGAAGCCGAAGTGAAGTCACTGCAAAAGGCCCATTTCGGCCTGCGCATGCAGAAGGCCACGCAACAACTGAACAACAACGCCACGCTGGGTGACACCCGCCGTGCGATCGCTCGCGCCAAGACCATCCTGGCCGAGAAGCAGCGTGCCGCTGCCAAATAAGGAGTGACCATGACGGAAGCTAAAACATCCCTCAAGCGCACCTTGGTTGGCAAGGTGGTGAGCGACAAGCGCGCCAAGACCGTGACGGTTCTGGTTGAGCGTCGCGTGAAGCACGAGCTGTACGACAAGATCGTGGCGAAGTCGAGCAAGTACCACGCTCACGACGAAAAGGGTGAGTACAAGATGGGCGACGTGATCGAGATCACCGAGAGCCGCCCCCTGTCCAAGACCAAGAACTGGGTCGCCACGCGCCTGGTGCAAAAGGCCGCGCTGGTCTGAGCCCCATTGCGTTGCCACGCAGCGCGGATCGAAAAAGCGACCGACAATCGGTCGCTTTTTCTTTTTCCGGGCCCGGCATGATTGGCGGGCCTTTCAGCCACGGCCTGCGGGCCAACAACGAGGAGCACAGCATGATCAAGGTGGGTGACAGGATTCCGGCGGCCACGCTGATGGAGTACTGCGAAGTGGAGGGCAACGGCTGCAGCATCGGCCCGAATCCCGTTGACGTGCAGAAGGCGTCAGCCGGCAAGACGATCGCCGTGTTTGCGCTGCCAGGTGCGTTCACGCCGACGTGCTCTGCCAAGCACGTACCCGGCTACGTGCAACAGGCGGCCGATTTCAAGGCTGCGGGCGTGGATGAAATCTGGTGCCTGAGCGTGAACGACGCCTTCGTGATGGGCGCCTGGGCGCGCGATCAGAAAACCGGTGACAAGGTGCGCATGCTGGCCGATGGCAGCGCCGATTTCGCCAAGGCCACCGGCCTGACGCTCGACCTCACCGGCCGCGGCATGGGGCTGCGCAGCAACCGATACTCGATGCTGGTCAAGGATGGCGTGGTGCAGTCGCTGAACATCGAGGCACCAGGCAAGTTCGAAGTGAGCGACGCGGGTACCCTGCTGTCACAGGCCAAGGCCGCCTGATTCAACGTTGCATGGAAAAGGCCGCCGGTGATGAGCCGGGCGGCCTTTTCTTTTTGTGGGTAGGGTACCAAGGTGGCTAAAGATCCACCTTGAGGTAGTGGGCGCCCGGTATGGGGTTGTGATAGTAAGGCGCGACCTCGACGAACCCCATCTCCTGGTACAGCGCTCGTGCCGTCTCCATGTCACTCAAGGTGTCGAGCAGCATGGTGGTGTAGCCTGCGAGCTGACCATCTGACAGGATGCGTTCGACCAGAAGCCGTCCCAGGCCGAAGCCGCGGAAAGCGGGGCGCACGAAAAGGCGCTTCATCTCGCAGGCGTTGAGGTGGTCGGTGTTGTACAGCGGGCGCATCGCGCAGCATCCGGCAGGTTCACCGTCGATGCACGCCAGCAGCAAGGCACCAGACGGCGCGGCATAGGCACCAGGGAGCTTGTCGAGCTCGGCGGCGAAGCCCTGGAAGCCGAGATCGATGCCGAGTCCGGCCTGATACTCCAGGAACAACTCGCGCACGGCATGCAGGTCGTCGGGAAACTGGGCCGGTCTCAGCGAGACCACGGCGGCTCCGGGGTCGGTCATGGCTTCAGGGGTGGCGGGCGTGATGTCCGGACAGGCGTGACCGTCCACTATACGACAGCCCCGGGCTAGACGATCAGAACGCGTTGCCCAGGCTGACCAGCCAAGTCACTGCTGCGGCGCACAGGCCCAGCACCACGAGGGCCAGCAACCGGCTGCCGGCGGTATCCCTGGCGTTGGGGACGGCCACCGGCACTTGTTTGTCTCCTATCACCATCGAGCGGACCAAGCCTTGCTTCTTCACCCACTTGTAATAGGCAATGGCCAGCACATGCAGGGCGAGAAGCACAATGATGATGAGCTTGCCGATGTCCTTGTGATAACCCGTGGCGAGAGAGACGGTTTCGCCGGAAACGAAGCGCACCAGAGGTCCGAAGAACGAAATCTCGTCATCGCTGATCAGCCCGGTGCCGACCTGCACCAGCAGGATCAGGAGCAGGGCGAACACCGACAGCGCACCCAGTGGCGTGTGGCCTACCTGGTGCTCCAGCCGACCACGGCCTCGCAGATACGCCGCCAGCGACGACGGCGCGTAGATGAACCGGGCGAAGCGCGACCAGTGGCCACCGATGAAACCCCAAACCAGACGGAACAACAGCAGCGCGAGCACCGCGTAACCGAGGCGCAGGTGCCAGTTCATCCAGTTGCCCCCGACGCTGCCAGTGACGATCAGGCCGATGACGCTGGCCGCGAGCAGCCAATGGAAGACACGGGTGGGCAAGTCCCAGACGCGGATGGTGTGCATGGTGTTCGTGGGTGGTTGGGGCTGAATTCGAAAGAATGGAGAGGGTATATCGGAAATCGTTCAATGGAACTTTGGCTATATGCCTACACTCCTCTGCGGGTGGCTTGCAGAGCCACGCCCGACGCCCCACAACCTCCTCAGGAGTTTTCATGAAAATAGCCGTTCCGCTCGCATTGGCCGTTGCCATGAGCACCGTTTCGGTGCCGTCCTTTGCGCAATTCCAGAAGCCAGAAGATGCCGTGAAGTACCGCAAGGCCGCCTTGACCGTGATGGGCAATCACTTCAGCCGCATCGGTGCAATGGCCAATGGTCGCGTGCCCTTCGATGCCAAGGTGGCTGCCGAGAACGCCGCGATCGTGGAGACCATGAGCAAGCTGCCCTGGGCGGGTTTCGCGGCCGGCACCGACAAGGGCGACACGGCAGCATTGCCCGCGATCTGGACGGAACAGGCCAGGTTCAACGATGGTGCAAACAAGCTCCAGGCTGCGGCCACACAACTCTCGGCTGCCGCGAAAACGGGAAACCTGGACGCTGTGAAAACCGCGTTCGGCGCCACGGCCCAGACCTGCAAGGCTTGCCACGACGCCTTCCGCAAATAAGCGCTGTCACACACAGAAAAAAGCCGGGATCGAAACCCGGCTTTTTTCTGTGTGGTCTATGGCTCAGACCTTCTGGGCGAGCAATTCTTCAATCAGCGTGTGCAACGCCGGGAAGTCCGGTTCGCCCACGTAGCGTTTGACGATGCGGCCTTGCTTGTCGACCAGATAGGTGGTCGGGGTCAGCTTCACATCGCCCCACTGCCTGGCGATGTCGCCGGTGTTGTCGAGGGCCACCTTGAACGGCAGCTGGCGCGACTGGGTGAAGTTGAGCACCCAGGCTGGTGGGTCGTATTCCATGGCCACGGCCAGGGTCTCGAACCCCTGACTCTGGTACTTCTGGTACGTCGCCACGATGGAGGGCATTTCTTTTACACAGGTCACGCACGTGGTGGCCCAGAAGTTCACCAGCGTGACCTTTCCCTTGAGGTCGGCCGTGGTGGCCTTGCTGCCGTCAAGCAATACAAACGTGGACTCCGGTGCCGGGTCGCGGCCTGCGCAACCGGCCAGTCCCAGAGCCCCGACAGCCCCCAGGGCGACCGCAGCCTGAAGTGTGCGCCGACGGCGTTGGCCGGAAAGGCTGAGATAAGTCATTGTGTTTACACTTCCCAGGGGCTACAGTGCCCCACGTCATTCATTGAACCGCGCATTTTTTGCCGAAGGAACCATCATGCAGCGCCGCCAGTTTACCCAGTCCACCGCGTTGATCGGCTTGCTGGTTCTTGCCGCTCATCAACAGGCCAGGGCCTTGTCTCTGGGCGATCTCACGGAAGGTGATGCCAGTCAGGGCATCAAAGTGGCCCTGGAGAAGGGCGCCCTCGCGGCCGTGGCCTTGCTCGGGAAGACGGATGGATTCCTGGGGAATCCAAAAGTTCGGATTCCTTTGCCGGGCTACCTGGAAGACGCCTCGAAGCTGTTGAAGATGACCGGCCAGGGCAAGCGGGTGGACGAGCTGGTGACTAGCATGAACCGCGCCGCGGAGGCCGCCGTGCCCATGGGCCGCGACGTGCTGGTTGGTGCCGTGAAGTCCATGAGCGTGACCGATGCCAAGAACATCCTGAGCGGTGGAGATAACTCGGTGACCCAGTTCTTCGCCGAGAAAACGCGCAGCCCCCTGGGAGAGAAGTTCCTGCCCATCGTGACCAAGGCCACCGAGAAAGTGGGCCTGGCCAACCAGTACAACCGGGTGGCGGGCAAGGCGGCAGGCATCGGCCTTGTCAAATCGGAAGATGCCAACATCCAGCGCTACGTCACCGGCAAGTCGCTCGACGGGCTCTACACCATCATCGGTGAGGAGGAGCGCAAGATCCGTCAGGACCCGGTTGGTACGGGCAGCGCGATCCTGAAGAAGGTGTTCGGCGCCTTGAAGTGAACGCTTCCCTGGGCTGGGCGCATTTGCCTACTTGAGCCTTCGACGGGCCTCGGTCAATCGGGCCTCCAGGTATTCTCCGTAGAAGTCGGGCACGGCGATGCCCACCAGTCGCTCCGCAAGTTCTCGCCCATCCGGGCCGAAGAACAGCACTGTCGGTGTGAATCGGGCTTTCCAGGCGCGAGCCTGCTCGGCAGGCGTGGTCAACTGGCCATCAAAGCTTTGCACGGTGCCGGTACGGTCCATCACGTCCAGCTGCACTGCGTGCACCTTGCCTTCGCGGCGCATAGGCAGCAGATAGTGATTGCGCACGATCGCGCAGTACGGACAACCCGTCAATGTGGTCATGACCACCAGCGGCTCACCACGGGCGGCGGCGGCTTGTGCCGCGCCTCGCAGGGAGGTGGGGCTGGGCAATGCCTGCTCGGCGGGGGGCGTGGACGGTGTGGTGGCAAGGTCGCTCATGATGTCGGGTCGGCTGAGAGGGCTTTGCTCAGACCGCGCCGCTGCGCTGGAGTTCGGCCAATCGATCGGGCGGGCAATCCAGCCAGTCGCTCAGGACTTCGGCGGTGTGCTGGCCCAGCAACGGCGGTGGGAGGTCGTTGCGTACGGGGGTGCCGCTGAGCTTGAGCGGGCTGGCCACCAGATCCACCTGGTCTGCCAGGGGGTGCGACCAGGTGTGCACCATGTCGCGCGAGCGCACATGTTCGTCGGCAAACACCTCCGCAAGGTTGTTGATCGGTCCGCAGGGCACCTTGGCGGCCTCCAGCGCTGCCAGCCAGTCGGCCTTGCCCCGCGTCTTCAGGATGTCTGCCAGCAGCGGGACGAGCACATCCCGATGGCGCACGCGGTTCTGGTTCTGCGCGAAGCGCGCATCCCTGGCCAGCTCGGGCTGCCCGGCCACGGTACAGAACTTGGCGAACTGGCCGTCGTTGCCCACGGCGAGGATGATGTATTGCGCCTGTCCCTGTGCGTCGGGCGCCACCTCGAACGCCTGGTAGGGCACGATGTTGGCGTGTGCGTTGCCAGCGCGTCCTGGCACCTTGCCGTCTTCGCGGCCGCGCACCAGGTAGTTGGCGCCCAGGTTGGCGAGCATGGCAACCTGGGTGTCCAGCAATGCCATGTCGATGTGCTGGCCCTCGCCGGTGCGTTCCGCGTGGCGAAGTGCGGCCTGGATCGCCACCACCGCGTACAGGCCGGTGAACAGATCGGTCACGGCCACGCCGACCTTTTGCGGGCCACCGCCAGGTGCGTCGTCGCGCTCGCCGGTCACGCTCATGAGGCCGCCCATGGCCTGGATGGCGAAGTCGTAGCCGGCTCGGTCCTTGTAGGGGCCGGTCTGGCCGAAGCCGGTGATGGAGCAATAGACGAGCTTCGGATTGATCTTGCGCAGCGCGGCGTGGTCGAGCCCGTAGCGGGCCATGTCGCCGACCTTGTAGTTTTCAACGAACACATCGGCCTTTGCCGCCAGTTCTCGGATCAGCGCCTGCCCGTCGGGCGTCGCGATATCGCAGGTGATGGAACGTTTGTTGCGGTTTGCACCGAGGTAGTAGGCCGCTTCGGCGGTGTCGGTGCCGTCGCGCCCACGCAGGAACGGGGGCCCCCAGCCGCGTGTGTCGTCGCCGCCCGGGTGGTGGTCGCCCGGGGGACGCTCCACCTTCACCACGTCGGCGCCCAGGTCGGCGAGCGTCTGGGTACACCAGGGGCCGGCGAGCACGCGCGAGAGATCGAGTATGCGGATACCATCCAGAGCATTCATCTCGCCATTGTGCGCGACGCCGCCCTCGCAGCGGTGTCCGGCGGTGGCCCTCTGGCTGGAATCCCATGTCTGTCCCTTTTCCCGGCGACGCGACGCGACGCCGCTTGCGCCTGCCGGGGCTGGCGCTGTCTGCCTGGCTGGTGCTTGCCGCCTGCAACCCGACCTTCAACTGGCGCGAGCTGCGTCCGGAGGGTGCGGCGCTGCAGGCCATGATGCCTTGCAAGCCCGAGTCGGCCACCCGGCCTTTGCCACTGGATGGGGGCGCTCCGGTGGAACTGCACATGCACAGCTGCGACACGGGCGGGCTCACCTTCGCCGTGGCCTGGGCCGAACTGGGCGACGCGGCACGCATGCCGGGCGCCTTGAGCGGCTGGCGACGCGCCACCCTTGCGGCGGTGCAGGTGGATCCGGCGCGCGCCGACGACTCAGCCATCGCCTGGGAGGCCTCGGTGCCAGGGGCGACGCAGACCATGGGTCTGATTGCCGTGGGGCGCAGCCACCAGGGTGAACCGGTGCAGGTGCGCGCCGTGCAGTTCGCGCGTGGTGCTCAGGTGTACCAGGCCGCAGTCTACGGGGCGGTGCTCGGCGATGACGTCACCGGCCCATTCTTTGAAGGACTCAAGCTGCCATGAGCTCGGCTGCCCGACCCGGCCCGGTGCGCCACGACGGTGTGGCGCCGCCGACGGCCCCGATGAATGACGTGCTCGCGCCGCGCGCGGCCATCATCGTGTTCCTCACCTTTGCCCTGGCGTACTTCCTTTCGGCCCTGCTGCGCGCGATCACCGCCACCCTGTCGCCCATCCTGAGCGCCGAGATGTCGCTCAACGCGGGGGACCTCGGCCTGCTGGCCGGTGGCTATTTCTTCGGCTTCGCCCTCACGCAACTGCCATTGGGCAACTGGCTGGACCGCCATGGACCACGCACCGTCATCCTGTGGTTTCTCGCCCTGGCGGTCGCGGGCTGCGCGGCATTCGCGCTGGCCACCAGCTTCACCTGGCTGCTCGCCGCGCGCGTGCTCACGGGCATGGGCGTGAGTGCCTGTCTGATGGCCCCGCTCACCGGCTACCGGCGCTGGCTCACACCCGCCGCCCAGATGCGTGCCAACTCGTGGATGCTCATGACCGGTTCCTTCGGCATGGTCGCGGCCACCCTGCCGGTGCAGTGGATGATGCCCCTGACCGGCTGGCGCGGTCTCTTCTGGATGCTGGGCGGCTTGATCCTGCTGTCAATGGTCGGCATCCTGGCCATGGTGCCGCGCTGGCGCCGCACCGAGCCTGAGGCAACCGCCCCGGTGGGGGAGCCTGGATATGGTCTGGTCTGGCGCCACCCGTATTTCCGTCAGATGGCGCCCGTCGGCTTCATCAACTACGGCGGCATGATCGCGGTGCAGACGCTGTGGGCGGGGCCGTGGATGGTCAAGGTGGCTGGCTACACGCCCGCGCAGGCGGCCGGCGGCCTGTTCGGCATCAACCTTTCGATGCTGTGCACCTTCTGGCTCTGGGGGATGCTCAATCCACGGTTGGCCGGCCTGGGCTGGCGCCCGGAGCGGCTCATTGCCTGGGGCCTGCCGCTGAGCTTCGTGTTGTTGGGCGCCATCGTGCTGCTGGGGACGCGCGCCGGCTGGCCGCTCTGGGCGCTGTACTGCGTGAGCTGCACTTTCGCTTCGCTGTCGCAGCCGGCGGTCGCGCTGGCCTTGCCGGCCGAAGCCGCAGGCCGCGCGCTGTCGGGCTACAACCTGGTCATCTTCGGCGGTGTTTTCGTGGTGCAGTGGGGCATCGGCCTGCTGATCGATGCGCTGGGCTGCTTCGTCGGCGACGAGGTGGCGCGTTACCGCAGCGCCATCGCGATCTTCGGTGCCTGTGGCGTTCTCGCCTACGCCGTGTTCCTCCGCGCGCATCTGCGCCACCGGATGGACGGGCAGCCGGGCTAAACTGCGACCATGAACGGCATCCTCATCATGGCGCACGCGCCGCTGGCCAGCGCGCTGCGCCAGTGCGTGCTCCATGTATTCCCTGACAGCGCCGATGCGGTGTCGGCCCTGGATGTGCAGCCCAATGTGCCACCCGAGGAGTCGCTGGCACAGGCACGCGCGCTCATGCGTCAGATGCACCTGCCCCAGACGCTCGTGGTGACCGACGTGTTCGGTGCCACGCCCTGCAATGTGGCGCAGAAGCTCATCGACGGCATCAATTCCAAACTCATCACCGGCGTCAACCTGCCCATGCTGTTGCGCACCGTGTCGTACCGCCACGAATCGCTGGACGCGCTGATCTCGCGCGCCATGATCGGCGCCACACAGGGTGTCATCCAGGTGGCGGTGACCGCGCCGCAGAACCAGGCCAGACGAGCCACGCATGATCAAGACCACCGTGACCATCAGCAATAAGCTCGGGCTGCACGCACGCGCCTCGGCCAAACTCACCAAGCTCGCGGGCGGCTTCGCCAGCGACGTGTGGATGTCGCGCGGGGAACGGCGCGTCAATGCCAAGAGCATCATGGGCGTCATGATGCTGGCCGCGGGCATCGGCAGCGTGGTCGAGATCGAGACCGATGGCAAGGACGAACAGGCCGCCATGGATGCGCTGGTCGCGCTCGTCAACGACAAGTTCGGCGAGGGCGAGTGACCATCTCGATCCACGGTCTGGCCGTGTCCCGGGGCATTGCCATCGGGAGGGCCGTGATCGTCGCGTCCAGCCGGGTGGACGTCGCGCACTACTTCGTGCAGGCTGACCAGGTCGCGAGCGAGATCGAACGCCTGCGCCAGGCGCGCAATGCGGTGGCCGAGGAAATCGTGAAGGTGCAGCAGAGCCTGCATGAGCTCGGCCCCAACGACGCGCACCCCGAACTCACGGCGCTGCTCGACGTGCATCTGATGCTGCTGCAGGACGAGCAGCTCACCAGTGGCGTGAAGCACTGGATCGTGGACCGCCACTACAACGCCGAATGGGCGCTGACCACCCAGCTCGAGGTGATCGCGCGCCAGTTCGACGAAATGGAAGACCCGTATCTGCGGGAGCGCAAGGCCGATCTGGAGCAGGTGGTCGAGCGCATGCTGCGCTTCATGCGCGGTGTGGCCTCGCCGGTGGCGCCGGGGGAGCAGGGCAAGCCGACGCAGGACAGCCACGTCGAAGTGCCGCTGGTGTTGATCGCGCACGACCTGTCGCCGGCCGACATGCTGCAGTTCAAGCAGAGCGTGTTTGCCGGTTTTGTCACCGACGTGGGCGGCAAGACCAGCCACACCGCGATCGTCGCGCGCAGCATGGACATTCCGGCGGTGGTGGGCGCACGCTCATCCAGCCAGCTGATCCAGCAGGATGACTGGGTGATCATCGACGGCGATGCCGGTGTGGTGCTGGTCGATCCCTCGCCCATCCTGCTGGCCGAGTACGGTTTCAAGCAGCGCCAGGGCGAGGTCGAGCGTGAGCGGCTTTCGCGCCTGAAGCACACGCCGGCCGTCACGCTCGACGGCCAGAAGATCGAGCTGCTCGCCAACATCGAACAGCCCGAGGACGCGGCAGCCGCGCTCAAGGCCGGCGCCGTTGGCGTGGGGTTGTTCCGCAGTGAGTTCCTGTTCATGGGCCGCAGCGGCAAGCTGCCCGACGAGGAGGAGCAATACCAGGCTTACCGGCGCGCGGTCGAGGGCATGCAGGGCTTGCCGGTCACGATCCGCACGGTGGACGTGGGTGCGGACAAACCGCTGGACCGAGGTGCCTCGCGTGCGGGGGAGGACCACCTCAACCCCGCGCTCGGCCTGCGCGCGATCCGCTGGAGCCTGTCCGAGCCATCCATGTTTCTGGCACAACTGCGTGCCATCCTTCGCGCGGCCGCGCACGGCCCGGTGCACTTGCTGATTCCGATGCTGGCGCACGCCAGCGAAATCCGGCAGACGCTGGTGCTGGTCAACCGCGCCCGTGAGCAGCTGGACAACGGCGGCATGGCGTATGGCCATGTCAAGCTCGGCGCCATGATCGAAGTGCCCGCAGCGGCGCTGACCATCCCCCTGTTTCTGCGCTATTTCGACTTCCTGTCCATCGGCACCAACGACCTGATCCAGTACACGCTGGCGATCGACCGTGCCGACGAGGCGGTGTCACACCTCTACGACCCCGTGCACCCGGCGGTGTTGCAACTGCTGGCCAGCACCATCGAGCAATGCCGGGCGAAGGGCAAGGGCGTGAGCGTGTGCGGTGAGATGGCGGGCGACGTGAGCCTCACGCGCCTGCTTCTGGGCCTGGGCCTGCGCAGCTTCTCCATGCACCCATCGCAGATCCTGGCAGTCAAGCAGCAGATTCTGCGCTGCGACACCACGCGGCTGCAAGCCTGGGCGCAGAGCGTGCTGGCCGCCGAGGACCCGGCCGCCCTGATGACCGACTGACCGGGACACCCGTCAGTTGCCGTGCTCCGGTGCAGGCTGGTGCGCCGAGATGCCCGCCAGCACACTGGCACTCACCAGCACCATGGCCAGCGCTTCCAGCGCCGTGGGCCAACGCGCTTCCCACAGGAAGCCGTAGAGCAGGGCAAACAGGGTTTCGAACAGGATCATCTGTCCAATCATGGTCAAGGGCAGGAGGCGGCTGGCGCGGTTCCAGAAGGCATTGCCCAGGATGGACGCCACCACGGCCATGCTGGCGGCCACGCCGATGAAACGCCACCATTGAGCGTCGGTGTGATCGTTCAGGCTGCTGCCCAGGAACGCCGGCACCGCCAGCAGCAGGGCCAGTCCACCAGTCACCACCCCGGTGAGCAGACTCCAGTCGTGCGACGATACATGATCCAGCCGAACCAGCCAGCGGCTGTTGCCCACAGCGTAGGCGGTCCAGGCGGCAAGGGCTCCCAGGGCGCACAGGAAACCCGTGAGGCGGTCGCTCACTGGCGCATCCGATGGCATGCCGAGCGATTGCCAGGCCACACAGAAGATGCCGGCGATGCCCAGCGCCAGCGTAAGGGCCAGCCGGCGCAGCGGTACAGCGCCCTGGCCCCGGCTGCCGATGAGCGTGACCGCCACGGGCAGGAAGCCGATGACCAGCGAGGTCATTGCCATGCCACCGAGCTGTACCGCAGACGCCAGCAGCACGTAGTACAGGATGTTGCCCAGGAGGCTGAGGCGCAGCAGCGCCCACCATTCGGGGCGCCCCAGGCGCGGGGCGAGGGTGCGCCAGCGTGGTGCGATCAGGGCCAGTGCCACGAGGCCGTAGGCGAGATAGCGCGCAGCCGAAAGTTGCAGGGGCGAGAATTCGCGGACCAGTTCAGGGGCCAGAAACACGAGACCCCAGGCCGCCCCGGCCGCAGCACCGAAGCCGATGCCCAGTGCAAGCGAATGTTGGCGTTGGATCATGGAGAGCGGGACACAAGCAGAAGGCACATGCCCAGAGCTTAGTCGGGCCCATCGTCGCGTTTCGCCTATCCGTCGTCGCGTTTCGCGGGTCTGGGGTGCCGGTCAGTCGCTTGGCGATTCGCGGCGCAGGGCGGCCGTGAGCGCCGACGGCGAGCGGTAGCCCACCCGGTGGGCGGTGTCGGCCACACTCACGCCCTCCGCCCGCCATGCGCGGGCCTGGGCCAGCCTTTGCCGACGCAGCCACTGCATGGGGCTGTCCCCCTGCTCGGCGCGACATCGCGCGGTGAACTGGGAGGTGCTCAGGTGGACCGTGCCGGCGAGGTCGGCCACGGTCAGCGGCAGCTGCCAGCGTGGCTGCAGCCAGCGGCTCAAGGCGGCCCAGTCGATGGTTCGCTGATGGCGTTCGGGGGTTCCGGCGGAGCGGGCTTGCTGTACCCAGGCTTCCAGCAGAAGGCTGGCGCCGAGCCGGCGCGCGCGGGGCAGGCCGGCGGTCACCGCTTCGCCCAGGTAGCGGGCCAGGGGCCGCACGCCAGCGGGTGGCACGGCGCTGGCCAGTGCCCATGCGGGGTCGTGCGAATCCAGCACGAGGCACCGCGTGGCGCCATGCCCCTCGAAATCGTGGCGCTCCCCAGGGGGAACCACGCAGCCCTCGCCTGCGGCGATGCGCCGTCCGCGGCCCGCCACCTCCAGTTCGAGCACGCCCTCGAGGCCGACCAGAATCTGGAAATGGTCGTGGTCGTGGCTGCCGTGGGAGGCGCCGTAGTCGCGCACGCTCAGCCGGTCATGCGCGGTGACCACGTCATTTCGCCAGAGCGGGGTTCAGCACGCCGTGCGCCTGCTGGTCGGCGTGGTACGAGCTGCGCACCATGGCGCCCACGGCCGCGTGGGTGAACCCCATCTCGTAGGCCTTGGCCTCGAACATCTTGAAGGTGTCGGGGTGCACGTAACGGCGCACCGGCAGGTGGTGCCCGCTGGGGGCGAGGTACTGGCCGATCGTGAGCATGTCGATGTGGTGCGAGCGCATGTCGTGCATCACATCGAGGATCTCCTCATCGGTCTCGCCAAGGCCCACCATGAGACCGCTCTTGGTGGGTACCTGCGGGAACAGGGCCTTGAACTTCTTGAGGAGGTTCAGGCTGAATTCGTAGTTCGAGCCCGGGCGCGCTTCCTTGTAGAGGCGTGGCACGGTTTCGAGGTTGTGGTTCATCACGTCGGGCGGCGCGGCCTTGAGGATTTCGAGCGCACGGTCGTCGCGGCCCCGGAAGTCGGGCACCAGCACCTCGATCTGTGTCTGGGGCGACAGGGCGCGGGTCTTCTCGATGCAGGCAACGAAATGTCCGGCGCCACCATCGCGCAGGTCATCGCGGTCCACGCTGGTGATCACCACGTATTTCAGGTTCAGTTGCGCGATGGTCTTGGCGAGGTTGTCCGGCTCGTTCACGTCCAGCGGGTCGGGACGGCCGTGGCCCACGTCGCAGAACGGGCAGCGGCGGGTGCACTTGTCGCCCATGATCATGAAGGTTGCCGTGCCCTTGCCAAAGCACTCCCCGATGTTCGGGCAACTGGCTTCCTCGCACACGGTCACCAGTTTGTTGGTGCGCAGGATGTCCTTGATCTCGTAGAAGCGCGTGGTCGGGCTGCCGGCCTTCACGCGAATCCATTCGGGCTTCTTCAGCACCTCGGCCGGCACGATCTTGATGGGGATGCGCGCGGTCTTGGCCTGGCTTTTCTGCTTGGCCGTGGCGTCGTAGCTGGCAGCGGGCTGGGCGTCGCGGACGGTGCTGCTGGCGAGGGCCGTGGAGGGGTCGGGGCTGGTCATGGCATGGGCGCGGGTGGCGCGGTTGGGGTCAGGGGCTCAGGGTGGCGCCGAGCTTCTGGCTCAGCACCGCCGCGGCATCGTCCCAGGACGCCGCGACCCCGATTGTAGAAAGGTCGACCGTTTGCAGGCCTGCGTAGCCGCAGGGGTTGATGCGCTGGAAGGGTTGCAGGTCCATCGCCACATTCAGTGCCACACCGTGGTAAGTGCAATGGCGGCTGACCTTGATGCCCAGGGCCGCGATCTTGCCCAGGCCCTCGAAATCGGGCGGGGGAAGGGGGGCGCCGGGCTCGCGCCGTAGCGGCCGCTGGGGCAGCAAGGCGTGACTGCCCGGGTCGTCCAGTCTGACATAGATGCCGGGCGCGCCGGCCACCCGGTGGCCCGTCACGCCGAACACGGCCAACGTCCGGATCACGGCTTCTTCCACTCGGTAGACGTATTCCTTGACGAAGTAGCCGGCGCGATGGAGGTCCACGAGGGGGTAGGCCACCACCTGTCCGGGGCCGTGGTAGGTCACCTGGCCGCCGCGGTTGGTCGCCACCACGGGGATGTCGCCGGGAGAAAGCAGGTGGTCTTCACGGCCCGCGAGCCCCTGGGTGAACACGGGGTTGTGCTCGCAGACCCAGAGTTCGTCCGGCGTGGCGGTCGTGCGCGCGGCGGTGAAGGCCTGCATGGCCTCGTAGGTGGGTGCGTGGTCCACCCGGCCGAGCGCGCGGACGATCATGGCCGACCCCGCCGCCAGGCCGCCCCAAGGCGGGGCAAGCCCCCTCGGCGGACAGCG
Source organism: Hydrogenophaga laconesensis (assembly GCF_031457235.1). Classification (NCBI taxonomy): domain Bacteria; kingdom Pseudomonadati; phylum Pseudomonadota; class Betaproteobacteria; order Burkholderiales; family Comamonadaceae; genus Hydrogenophaga; species Hydrogenophaga laconesensis. Next base: position 19,266 of record NZ_JAVDWE010000023.1, on the reverse strand, counting down.
ACCCGCGCAGCGGTGGAGCGAGGGGGCGTCACAAGACCACCTTGACCATCGGGTGCGTGGTCAGGGTGCGGTACAGCTCGTCGAGCTGTTCGCGGCTGGTCACATGCACCGTGAGTGTGAGACCGAGGTAGTTGCCCGCCTTGCTCGGACGCAGCTCGATCGTGCTGGCGTCGAAGCCGGGGTCGAAGGCGCGCGCGACATGCGTCATGGCGGTGACGAAGCCGTCCACGTTGGCCCCCATCACCTTGATGGGAAAGTCGCTGGGGTAGGTGATGAGCGATTGCTCGGGTGGGATTTCGGGTGGCAGTTCCATCATGTCGGGTTCCGTCGGTTCAGATCGATTGCGTGGCCACCGCTTGCTGGTAGCCTTCATAAAGGCTTGCATAGATCGGGCCGGGGCGGCCGCGGCCGACGGGTGTGCCGTCCAGCAGGGTAATGGGCAGAACCTCTTTGGTGGCCGAGGACAGCAGCAGCTCATCGGCCGACAGCACCTCATCGCGGGTGACGCGGCGCAGCTCGAACCGCAGTCCCCGGCGGTGGCAGAGTTCCTCGATGAGGCCAAAGCGGATGCCCTCCAGCACCAGGTGGTCTTTGGGTGGTCCCATGACGACGCCCTCCTTGATCACCCACACGTTGCTGGACGCGCCTTCACTCAGGTAGCCATCGCGAAACATCACCACCTCGACCGCGCCGACGTCGGCCGCAATCTGACGCGCCAGCACCGAGCCCAGCAGGCTGGTGCTCTTGATGTGGGCCTTGCCCCAGCGGAAGTCGTCGGCGGTCACGCAGGCCACCCCGTTTGCACGTTGTTCGGGCGTTGCCAGCTTCATGGGACTGGCCATGGCGAAGACCGTGGGAACGAGCCCCGGCGGCATGGCATGGTCGCGCATCGCCACGCCCCGTGTCACCTGAAGATAGACCAACTGGTTCTGCGCTCCCCGGGTCTCCTGATCAGCGATCAGCCGGCGGGCGATGCCCATCCATTCGGCTGTGGAAAAGGGGTTGGGAACACGCAGTTCACGCAGCGAACGTTCCAGCCGGGCCATGTGTTCGGCGAAGCGGAACAGGCGACCACCGTATGCGGGCAGCACCTCGTAGATGCCATCCCCGAAGATGAAGCCCCGGTCCAGCACACTGACGCGCGCCTCCCGCAGTGGGCCGTAGGCCCCGTCCAGAAAGCACAGGGAGTCGGGCAGATCGATCATGTCGGGATTATCGGCGTCGCTCCATGTCAGCACGGCGCACACGGCCATACTGTCCACCGAATATTGACGATGGGCTGGGGTTTCTACGTATAATGGGCGGCTTTGCAACCCAGGCGACTTGTCGTCTGTTTGTCACGCGCGAGGTCGAACATGACGCAAGGCCATTCGATCCCGCCCGGCTGGGCAGAACAGGAAGATGGGGGGCAGGAATCGGATTTCAAGCCGCTGACGCGTGAAGAGGCGCAGCAGTGGCGGGTTCGTCAGCCAGTGCTGTCGCTCTGGCGGCTGGTTCTTGTGCAGTGGCTGGTCGGGCTGGCTGCGGGCGTCGTCGGTGGGCTGCTATGGCAGTCGTCTTCGGTGGCCTGGTCGGTTCTGTATGGCGCGGCGGCGGTGGCAATTCCTTCGGCCCTGATGGCCTACGGATTGACCTCGAGTGCATCGTCCCGTTTGTGGGCGGCACACGCCAACGCGGCATTTGCCGGCTTCCTGTTGTGGGAGGGTGTGAAGATCCTGTTGGCCGTTGCCATGCTGGCGGCGGCTCCCTGGGTGGTCTCCCCCTTGAATTGGTTCGGCCTTCTGGTCGGGCTTGTGTTGGTTCTCAAGGTCTACTGGTTCGGGTATTTCATCCAGGCCAGTCGATCGAATGCAAACGGTTGACTCTCCGGCTCATCGGACAAAACGAACATGGCAGCTGAAGGCACTCTGACTCCGGGCGAATACATCCGCCACCACCTCGTCCATCTGACGAACCACAAGCAGGAATCCATCGTGGATTTCTCGGTGATCAATATCGACTCGGTGGTCGTGAGCGCCCTTCTGGGCTTGCTGACGGTGTTCGTGCTCTGGCGCGCTGCCCGCAGTGCCACGGCCGGTGTGCCGGGTCGTTTCCAGGCGGCGGTTGAGCTGCTCGTGGAAATGGTGGACACCCAGGCCAAGTCGGTGATCCACAACGCCCAGAGCCGCAAGCTCGTGGCCCCGCTGGCACTCACCGTGTTCGTCTGGATCTTCATGATGAACTTCATGGACATGATCCCGGTGGACCTGATTCCACAGATCTGGCACAGCGCCGGCCCTGCCATGGGCTTCAAGGATTACCTGCGCGTCGTGCCCACGGCCGACCTGTCGACCACGCTGGGCCTGTCGGTTTCCGTGCTGCTGCTGTGCCTGTTCTACAACATCAAGATCAAGGGTCTGGGCGGCTGGGCGCACGAGCTCGTTTGTGCCCCCTTTGGCACCAGCAAGAACCCCGTCTGGGCGCTGCTGCTGGGTGTGGTGAACTTCCTCATGCAGATGATCGAATTCGTCGCCAAGACGGTGTCGCATGGCATGCGGTTGTTCGGCAACATGTTCGCCGGCGAGCTCGTGTTCATGCTCATCGCACTGCTGGGTGCCTATGCCACCTTGTCCCTGGGCGGCGGCCTCTTCTTCATCGGGCACCTGATCGCAGGCACGGTGTGGACCCTGTTCCACATTCTGGTCATCACCTTGCAAGCGTTCATCTTCATGATGCTGGCCCTGATCTATCTGGGGCAGGCGCATGACGCGCACTGAAGCGGCTGTGCAGGCCGCCATCGGTTGATTTCTTTCGTTTCTTTCCTTTCTCAACAAACTTCCATCTCATAGGAGTCATCATGGAAAACGTTCTGGGTCTTGTCGCACTGGCTTGCGGTCTCATCGTCGGTCTGGGCGCCATCGGCGCATCCATCGGCATCGCGCTGATGGGCGGCAAATTCCTCGAATCGTCGGCCCGTCAGCCTGAGCTGATGAACGACCTGCAGACCAAGATGTTCATTCTGGCCGGTCTGATCGATGCCGCCTTCCTGATCGGCGTGGCCATCGCCCTGCTGTTCGCTTTCGCCAACCCGTTCACGCTGTAATCGGGCTCGCTGCCCCGCCCGGGCAGGCGTTGCGGTAGACGGGCCTTTTCTGCCGTCCCGCCTCGCCCACCGTGCAGGCAGCCGGTGTGTCACCACTCTTGTCAACACACAGAAAGGCGTTGCGATGAACATCAATGCAACCCTCTTTGCGCAGGCCATCGTCTTCGCGATCCTGGTGTGGTTCACGATGAAATTCGTGTGGCCGCCCATCGCCAAGGCGCTCGATGAGCGTGCGTTGAAGATTTCCGAAGGTCTGGCGGCTTCCGAGAAGGCCAAGACCGAACTGGCTGTGGCCAACAAGCGGGTCGAAGAGGAGTTGAGCAAATCGCGCAACGAATCCGCCACCCGTCTGGCCGATGCCGAGCGCCGCGCCCAGACCGTGATCGAGGACGCCAAGGCCCGCGCCACCGAAGAGGCGGCGAAGATCGTGGCGGCTGCCCGTCAGGAGGCCGAGCAACAGGTCGTCAAGGCCCGTGAAGCCCTGCGCGAGCAGGTGGCTGCGCTGGCCGTCAAGGGTGCCGAGCAGATTCTCAAGCGCGAAATCAACGCAGGCGTTCATGCCGAGTTGCTGGGTCGCCTGAAGACCGAGCTCTGATGCCCGCCTGACGCCCGACCGGCATTCAAAGGACCACCATGGCAGAAATCGCCACCATTGCCCGCCCCTATGCGGAAGCGCTGTTCAAGGCCGCAGGCACTGATGCGGCCGGTGCGGCGGCCTGGCTCGACGAGCTGGCTGCCCTGGCCGCCAACGAGCAATTGCGCCAGTTCGCCGACAGCCCGAAAGCCCTGCCCGAACAGGTGTTCACGCTTCTGACCGGTCTGCTCAAGAGCAGCCTGCCCGCCATTGGCCAGAACTTCCTGCGCACCGTGATCGAGAACGGCCGCATCCAGGCACTGCCCGAGATTGCTGCCCAGTTCCGCGCATTGAAGAATGCGCAGCTGGGGGCCTTCGATGCCGTGGTCTACAGCGCCTTCGAGGTGGACAGCGCCGCGCTGGCCGACCTCTCGGGCGTGCTGGAGAAGCGTTTTGGACGCAAGCTCAACCTCCAGGTGAAACTGCAGCCCGATCTGATCGGCGGCATTCGCGTGGTGGTGGGTGACGAGGTGCTCGACACCTCGGTCAAAGCCCGCCTGGAACAAATGAAGATTGCCCTGACGGCCTGAGGCCGCTTTTCCGGGCGCGCCTGCACACCATTTAACGAAAGAAGGAAAGAGTCATGCAACTCAATCCCGCCGAAATCTCCGAATTGATCAAGTCCCGCATCGAAGGTCTGGGTGCTTCCAGCGATGTGCGCAACCAGGGCACTGTGGTCTCGGTCACCGACGGTATCGTCCGTGTCCACGGCCTGTCCGACGTGATGCAGGGCGAAATGCTGGAATTCCCGGCCAACAAGGATGGCGTGCCTTCCTTCGGCCTGGCGCTGAACCTCGAGCGCGACTCCGTTGGCGCCGTGATTCTGGGTGAGTACGAGCACATCTCCGAAGGCGATACCGTCAAGTGCACGGGTCGCATCCTGGAAGTGCCGGTGGGTCCCGAACTGGTGGGCCGCGTGGTCAACGCGCTGGGCCAGCCGATCGATGGCAAGGGCCCGGTCAATGCCAAGCTGACCGACGTGATCGAGAAGGTCGCCCCTGGCGTGATCGCCCGCAAATCGGTGGACCAGCCCGTGCAGACCGGACTGAAGTCGATCGACTCCATGGTGCCCGTCGGCCGTGGCCAGCGCGAGCTGATCATCGGTGACCGCCAGACCGGCAAGACCGCCGTCGCCATCGACGCGATCATCAACCAGAAGGGTCAGAACATGACCTGCGTCTACGTCGCCATCGGCCAGAAGGCGTCGTCGATCAAGAACGTGGTGCGTGCTCTGGAGCAAGCCGGTGCGATGGACTACACCATCGTCGTGGCTGCTTCGGCCTCCGAATCTGCCGCCATGCAGTACCTGTCGGCCTATTCGGGCTGCACGATGGGCGAGTACTTCCGCGACCGTGGTCAGGACGCGCTGATCGTGTACGACGATCTGTCCAAGCAGGCCGTGGCCTACCGTCAGGTCTCGCTGCTGCTGCGCCGCCCGCCTGGCCGCGAAGCCTACCCCGGCGACGTGTTCTACCTCCACAGCCGTCTGCTCGAGCGTGCAGCCCGCGTGAACGCCGACTACGTCGAAGCCTTCACCAAGGGTGAGGTCAAGGGCAAGACCGGTTCGCTGACCGCACTGCCGATCATCGAAACGCAGGCAGGCGACGTGTCCGCCTTCGTGCCGACCAACGTGATCTCGATCACCGATGGCCAGATCTTCCTGGAAACCAGCCTGTTCAACGCCGGCATCCGTCCCGCCATCAACGCCGGTATCTCCGTGTCGCGCGTCGGTGGTGCCGCCCAGACCGATCTGATCAAGAAGCAGTCCGGCGGTATCCGTACCGACCTGGCCCAGTACCGTGAGCTGGCCGCTTTCGCGCAGTTCGCTTCCGACCTCGACGAAGCCACCCGCAAGCAGCTCGACCGCGGTGCCCGCGTGACCGAACTGCTGAAGCAAGCCCAGTACGCACCGCTTCCCATCAGCCTGATGGCCGCCTCGCTGTTCGCGGTGAACAAGGGCTATCTGGACGACATCGACGTCAAGAAGGTGCTGCCTTTCGAAGCCGGTCTGCACGCTTTCCTGAAGGACAAGCACGCTGCCTTGTTGCAGAAGATGGAAGCCGGCAAGGCGCTGGACAAGGACAAGGAAGCCGAAGCCCAGCTTGCTGCCGCAGTTGCCGATTTCAAGAAGACCGGCACGTACTGATCCGCCCCGTTGACCAGCTAAGGAGCCCCAATGGCAGCAGGTAAGGAAATACGCGGCAAGATCAAGTCGGTGGAAAACACCAAGAAGATCACCAAAGCCATGGAGATGGTCGCCGCCTCCAAGATGCGCAAGGCGCAGGAGCGCATGCGCTCCGCGCGTCCTTACGCCGAGAAGGTGCGCCAGATCGCTGGCAATCTGAGCCGGGCCAACCCGGAGTACACGCACCCGTTCATGCAGACGAACGATGCCAAGACCGCCGGTTTTGTTGTGGTCACGACGGACAAGGGTTTGTGCGGTGGTCTCAACACCAACGTGTTGCGTGCTGTGACGACCCAGCTCAAGGAGCTGCAGGCGCAGGGAGCGAGTGCGGAGGCCGTGGCCATTGGCAACAAGGGTCTGGGTTTCCTCAACCGCATCGGTGCCAAGGTGGTGTCCAGTGTGACCGGGTTGGGCGACACGCCCCATCTGGAAAAGCTGATTGGCCCCGTCAAGGTGCTGCTCGATGCGTACACGGAGGGGCGCATCAACGCGGTCTATCTGTCGTACACCAAGTTCATCAACACAATGAAGCAGGAAGCGGTGATCGAGCAACTGCTGCCCCTCAATGCGGGCACCTTGCAGGACAACGCCGGTGGTCGCGACTGGGACTACATCTACGAACCCGATGCAGCCACCGTCATCGACGAACTGCTGCTGCGTTACGTGGAAGCCCAGGTGTACCAGGCTGTCGCCGAGAACATGGCGTCAGAGCAGTCTGCCCGCATGGTGGCCATGAAGGCCGCGACCGACAACGCTGGCAGCGTCATCGGTGAACTCAAGCTGGTCTACAACAAGACCCGCCAGGCCGCGATCACGAAAGAACTTTCGGAAATCGTCGCCGGTGCCGCCGCGGTCTGAAGCAGCCGCCCAACCGAATCCAGAGAAAACAGAAGGTATCCATCATGTCTCAAGTACAAGGCAAGATCGTCCAGTGCATCGGCGCCGTCGTGGACGTGGAATTTCCGCGTGACCAGATGCCGCGCGTTTACGACGCGCTGAAAATGGAGGGCTCGGCCCTGACGCTCGAAGTCCAGCAGCAGCTGGGCGACGGCGTTGTGCGCACCATTGCGCTGGGCTCGTCCGACGGCCTGCGCCGCGGCATGGTGGTGAGCAACACCAATGCCCCCATTTCCGTGCCGGTGGGCAAGGCCACCCTGGGCCGCATCATGGACGTGCTGGGCTCGCCCATCGACGAGCGCGGCCCGGTCGACCAGGCGCTGACCGCTTCCATCCACCGCAAGGCCCCGGCCTACGACGAGCTGTCGCCTTCGCAGGAACTGCTGGAAACCGGCATCAAGGTGATCGACCTGGTATGCCCCTTCGCCAAGGGCGGCAAGGTGGGCCTGTTCGGTGGTGCCGGTGTGGGCAAGACCGTGAACATGATGGAACTCATCAACAACATCGCCAAGGCCCACAGCGGTCTGTCGGTGTTTGCCGGCGTGGGTGAGCGTACCCGTGAGGGCAACGACTTCTATCACGAGATGGCCGACTCCGGCGTCGTGAACCTCGAGAAGCTCGAGGACTCGAAAGTGGCCATGGTCTACGGCCAGATGAACGAGCCCCCGGGCAACCGTCTGCGCGTGGCGCTGACCGGCCTGACCATCGCCGAGTCGTTCCGCGACGAAGGCCGTGACGTGCTGTTCTTCGTGGACAACATCTACCGTTACACCCTGGCCGGGACCGAAGTGTCCGCCCTGCTGGGCCGCATGCCTTCCGCCGTGGGCTACCAGCCGACGCTGGCCGAAGAAATGGGCCGCCTGCAAGAGCGCATCACCTCGACCAAGGTCGGGTCGATCACCTCCATCCAGGCTGTGTACGTGCCGGCGGATGACCTGACCGACCCGTCGCCTGCCACCACCTTCGCCCACCTGGATTCCACCGTGGTGCTGAGCCGTGACATCGCCGCCCTGGGTATCTACCCCGCCGTGGACCCGCTCGACTCCACCAGCCGCCAGCTTGATCCGCTGGTGGTGGGCCAGGACCACTACGAAACCGCTCGCGCCGTGCAAGGCACGCTGCAGCGCTACAAGGAGCTGCGCGACATCATCGCGATTCTGGGCATGGACGAACTCGCACCGGAAGACAAGCTGGCCGTGGCGCGCGCCCGCAAGATCCAGCGTTTCCTGTCGCAGCCGTTCCACGTGGCCGAAGTGTTCACGGGTTCGCCAGGCAAGTATGTGCCGCTGGCTGAAACCATCCGTGGTTTCAAGATGATCACCGCCGGTGAATGCGATCACCTGCCCGAGCAGGCCTTCTACATGGTCGGCACGATCGACGAAGCCTTCGAAAAGGCCAAAAAAGTCGCGTAAAGCGGCGTACTCGGGCGCCCGGTGTTGTTGGCGTGCTCGCCTGGCCGGACACCCGACTACTTGCTTTCCGTCGACTTTTCCAAAGGAGTACATATGAGCACCATCCGCGTCGATGTGGTCAGCGCCGAAGAATCCATCTTCTCCGGTGAGGCCAAGTTCGTGGCGCTGCCGGGCGAGGCCGGTGAGCTGGGCATTCTCCCTGGCCACATTCCGCTGATCACCCGCATCAAGCCTGGTGCCGTGCGCATCGAAAAGGCCGATGGCGGTGAAGAATTCGTGTTCGTGGCTGGTGGCATTCTGGAGGTGCAGCCGCACCACATCACGGTGCTGTCCGACACCGCGATCCGCGGCCATGACCTCGACGAAGCCAAGGCGATCGAAGCGCGCCAACAGGCCGAAGAGGCGGTGAAGAACGCCAAGAGCGACCTCGATCTGGCCAAGGCTACCTCTGAACTCGCCGTCATGGCAGCCCAGATTGCCGCACTGCGCAAATACCGTCAGAAGAAGTAAACGACGCTCCCTCGTCGTCCATAGCAGAGACCGGCCATGTGCCGGTCTTTTTGTTGGGCATTGCGGCCAGGGGCATGGCAGTGCGCATACCATGGTGGATAGAGACAAGAACAACCGGGAGCACCAGCCCAATGTCATCCATATTCGAGAGCCCGGACATGACCCCGGAAGAGGTGGCCGCTCGCATGCTGGTCACCGCGTCGGCGCTGGCCGATCTCACCCTGAGTGACGCCCTGAAGGTGGTGGGCTACATGAAGCCCAAGCTCATCAAGGCGGGCACGGTCATCATCCAGGAGGGAGAGGTCCGCCAGACGGATTACATGCTTCTTGTGCTCGAAGGGGACATTGCGGTCGAGAACGAGTTGCCCGGCCTGCACGAGAGCATGGTGGTGAACATCATGGGCCCGGGCCACTTGATCGGCGAGATGGGGATCCTGGACGGGGCACCGCGATCTGCCACCTGCACCGCCAACACCGATATCGCCGCCGCGGTGCTTTCGCGCACAGCGCTGATGCGGCTGCTCAAGGACGATCCCCGGCTCGGGGCCCGGTTGCTGCTGGCGATCTCCAAGCGCATGGCGGACAGGCTCCGGGAGACGACGCGCAAGCTGAAGACCTTTGCCCAGATGAACAAGGCGCTGCAGCAGGAGCTGAATGTGGCGCTGAACAGCCGCACGCCCAGTCGGAACACGCGCGGCTGAACGAGGCGCTCAGCGGCGAACGACGCAGTCGGCCAGTTCGTTGCGCCGCGCCGCGCCGGTTTCGGCGGGAAAGTGCTGCACCAGCAGGGCGGACACCTCTTCCAATGCCTGTGTCAGCCCGTCCTCGAACGCGCCTTCGCGCAGGCGGGCACCCAGCCGGTCCACGATGGCTTGCCACTCGCCGGGGTCGACGCGCTGGTTGAGCGCGCGGTCCGCCACGAACTCGATCGAGTGCTCGGCCAGCAGCAGGTAGATCAGCACGCCGTTGTTGTGCTCGGTGTCCCAGATGCGAAGCCGGCCAAACCAGGCCAGGGCACGTTCGCGCACCACGGTCGACAGCGGCGTGTCTGCGTTGATGCGCCATAGGTAACTCAGCGGCAGGCCGGCTTCGACGCACAGACGAACCTCGCCGGTGTGCCGGCCTTCGCTGGCGGCCACGCGCTGCGCCAGGCGTTCGGCCATGTCATCGGGCACGGTCCGCGCCGTGTCCGAGGCGTCGAGCCAGCGGTGCTGGAGGATGCGCAAAAGCTTGTTCATGGTGCGCGCATTTCACCAGCCGCCAGAGGCGCCACCGCCACCAAAGCTGCCGCCACCGCCAGAGCTGAAACCGCCGCCTCCGCGCCCGAAACCGCCGCTGCGGCCACCTCCCCAACCACCGCCATGGCCTCCGCCACCCCACCCCCCGCGGCCGCCCCCGCCAGAGCCACTGACCCGGGTGGGCATGGTCTGCAGGAACAGCGCGCCGAGCATGCCCAGCAGGCCCGCCACGATTGCGATCCAGCCCACGGCGGTCAGCACCCAGGCCAATCCACCGGAGCCGAAGCCCGTGAGCACGGTCCCCAGCTTGTTGCCGAACAGCCCGCGCAGCACAGACGAGAAGATGGGCACCGCGAAGACCAGGATGAACAGCACTTCCATGCCGTCAAACAGGTCGTTGCTGCCGCTGTGAGTGCCCTGTTCGCCGGGCGGGGGCAGGCTTTCGCCACGGATGCGGGCGAAGATCTGGTCCAGGCCGGCCTGGATGCCCCCTGCGTAGTCGCCCGTGCGCAGGAGCGGCGCGACGGCGCCATCCAGGATGCGCCGCGCCATCAGATCGGGAATCGCTCCTTCGAGGGTCCTGGCCGTGGCGATGCGCATGCGACGGTCGTTCTTGGCGATCACGAAGAGCACGCCATCGCCCACGTCGCGGCGGCCGATTTTCCAGGCGTCGCCCAGCCGCTGCGTGTAGTCGGCGATGTCTTCCGGTGCGGTGGTGGGCACCATGACCACCACCACCTGGGAGCCGTGGGACTGTTCGAAGGCCGCAAGCTGGGCTTCGATCGCCGCCACGCTGGCTGCGTCCAATGTGCCGGTCTGGTCGATGACGCGGGCATGCAGTTCCGGAACTGGCTGCAGTTCCTGTGCGAAAGCGGCCCAGGCCGGGAGGAGCCCCAGCCCCAGGGCCAGCAGCCACCGGGCCAGGAATGCCGTCATGGTTTCTTGAAGTCCACCGTCGGTGGCGTGGAAATAGCGGCCTCGTTGGCAACCTGGAAGTTGGCCTTGGGGCCGTAGCCAAACACCATCGCGGTGAGGTTGGTGGGAAAGCTGCGCGCAAGCACGTTGTATTCCTGCACGGTCTGGATGTAGCGGTTGCGCGCCACGGTGATGCGGTTCTCGGTGCCTTCGAGTTGCACCCGCAGATCGCTGAAGCCCTGGTTCGCCTTCAGATTGGGGTACTGCTCCACCACCACCATGAGACGGCTCAATGCACTGCCAAGCTCGCCCTGAGCGGCCTGGAACTGCTGCATGGCCGCAGGATTGTTCAGCGTCTCGGGCGTGACCTGGATCGACGTGGCCTTGGCGCGCGCCTCGATCACGCGGGTGAGTGTTTCCTGTTCGAAGTTCGCCTCGCCCTTGACCGTGGCCACGATGTTGGGAATGAGGTCGGCACGGCGCTGGTACTGGTTCAGCACTTCGGACCAGGCCGACTGGCTTTGCTCGTCGAGGCGCTGGAAGTCGTTGTAGCCGCAGCCTGTGAGGGTCGTGGCGACCAGGAGGGCGGCGAACCAGGCAGACAGACGTTGAAGGGATGTGCGCATAAAACCTCCACAGGCCATCGGGCCGTTCAAGCTGGACATCGGGAACGTGATGTGCGGGACTATACCCGCGCGGGCCGACGGGGCCGGTGAATACGCCGCCTGAGCGACGAGGGTCATGCACAGGCGGCAAAATAGCCCGCATGCGAAAACCCAAACTCCCCCCCGGCTCTCCGGACGACACGGAGGCCGCCTTCTACGATGCCTTGCAGCACGCCGACATCGAGCGTCTCATGGCTTGCTGGGCGGACGAGGACGACATCGTGTGCGTGCACCCTGGCGGCCCCCGCCTGGTCGGACACGTGGCGGTACGCACCGCCTTCGAAGCCATGTTCGCCAATGGCAGTGTCCAGGCCCAGCCCGAGCGCGTGCGCCGGCTCGATGCGGGTGGCTGCAGCGTGCACAGCGTGGTCGAGCGGGTGGCCGTGATGAGCGATGACGGCCTGCAGCATGCCTGGGTGGTGGCCACCAACGTGTACGCCAAGACCGCTCAGGGCTGGCGCATGGTGGCCCACCATGCGAGCCCCGGTGCGCGCGTGGAGCCCCTCGAGGCTTTCACCAACCAGCCGGTGCTGCATTGAATCGGGATCGTTTTGTCTATCGGGCGCCCTGGTGGTTGCCGGGTGGCAATCCACAGACCTTGTGGGCCGCGCTGGTCAGCCGCCGGCACTTCGGCCCGGCTCCCCGCTGGCGCCGCATCCGCTGGAGCACGCCGGATGGCGACTTCATCGACGTGGACCAGGCCGTGCATACCAGCGCGCCAGAGGCACCGCTGCTGATCCTGTTCCATGGACTCGAAGGGTCGTCCGCCAGCCAGTACGCCGTCGCCTTCGCGGACTTCGCTGCGGCGCATGGCGTGGCCTATGCGGTGCCTCACTTCCGCGGCTGTTCCGGCGAGATCAACAAGGCGCCGCGCGCCTACCACTCTGGCGACTTCGAGGAAGTGGACTGGATTCTGCGCCGCTTCGCGGAAGAGCACCCCGGTCGGCCACTGATCGCTGTGGGCGTGTCGCTCGGCGGCAATGCGCTGATGCGATGGGCGGGTGAGATGGGGCTGGACGCGGTGCCGCGCGTGCGCGCCATTGCCTCCGTGTGTTCACCGCTGGACCTCGCCGCCGGCGGCGAGGCCATCGGCAGAGGCTTCAACCGGCTTGTCTACACACGCATGTTCATGCGCTCCATGGTGCCGAAGGCGCTCAGCAAGCTCGAGCAGCACCCCGGGCTGTTCGACCGCAAGAAGCTGCTCGCGGCACGCGACCTCTACGAGTTCGACAACCTTTTCACCGCGCCGCTGCACGGTTTTCGTGACACCGCCGACTACTGGGCACGCGCGTCCGCCAAGCCAGTGCTGCATCGCATTCGTGTGCCCGCGCTCGCGCTCAATGCACGCAACGACCCTTTCGTGCCTGCGGCATCGCTGCCTTCATCGCAGGACGCAGGACACCACGTCATGCTGTGGCAGCCGGAACAGGGCGGCCACGTCGGCTTTCCCGTGGCGCAAGGCACCTTTGGCATGCCAGGGCATGTGCGCGCCATGCCCGAAGCCGTGGGAAACTGGCTGCTTGCCCACCTCTGAGGAGCGTTGCCATGGACGATATCGTCAAGGCCGCGATGGCCAAATGGCCCAATGTGCCGCACTGTTACGGCTGGCTGGGCCTGGACGCGCGGGGCAACTGGTACATGCGCGACGACCGCACGCAAGCCCAGGGGACTTTTCCCGCCAGCAAGGGCTCGCTGCTGCGGCACGACAAGCTTGTTGAATTCATCCACCGCAACTACGCCAGCGATGGACAGGGGCAGTGGTACTTCCAGAACGGGCCGCAGCGGGTGTACGTCGAGCTGGAGGCCACTCCCTGGATCTGGCGGCTGCAGCCCGATGGCGCGGTGTTGTCACACACGGGTAAGCCAGCGCATGTGCGAGAGAGTCTGCTGGACGAAACCGGTCGCCTGTACCTGGTGACCGACCTCGGGGTTGGACTTGTGCACAGTGCCGACATGACCCTTGCGGCCGACGCGGTGGAGGCGGGCCGCTGGCAACCGGCCGACGTGCAGGCCGATGCGCTGCCGGCCCGGTTTGGATTCGTGCCCCATCCGCAGGCTGATTCACCCGGTTGACGGCGCAAGGACACGCAATAAAAAAAGCCGGCGCAAGGCCGGCTTTTTCTGGGGGGTGTGCCGCTTACTTCACGGCGTCCAGCATGTACTGCACAGCGGCCTTGATCTCTGCGTCCGAAGCGGCCGAACCGCCCTTGGGCGGCATTGCGCCCTTGCCCTTGATCACGGTGGCGGTCAGTGCGTCAAGGCCCGCGCCCACGCGCGGTGCCCAGGCGGCCTTGTCGCCGTGCTTCGGTGCGCCAGCGACGCCAGCCACGTGGCAGACCGCGCACGCTTGCTTGTAGAGACCTTCACCAGCACCTGCCGCCACAGTGGCTGCCGGTGCGGGAGCCGGTGCCGCCGCGGCAGGCGCTGCTGCGGGTGCCGCAGCGACGGCCGCAGGAGCCGGGGTTGCAGCGGCGGGTGCCGCTTCAGCCGCAGGGGCTGCGGCTGAAGCCGGGGCCGGCATCTGGGGCTCCGGGAACTTGGCACCTGCGGCGTTGGCCATGTGCACCACAGCGCGGCCGATTTCGGCATCACGGAAAGCGCCACCGCCTTGTGCGCCCATGGCGCCCTTGCCCTTGAGAGCGGAGGTCAGCAGGGCTTCGTAGCCGGTGGCGATGCGCGGACCCCAGGCAGCCGCGTCACCCAGCTTGGGGGCGCCGGCCAAGCCTGCCGCGTGGCAGGCGGCGCACTGAGCGGTGTACACCGACTCGCCCGAGGCGAGCGGGCGATTGGCGTCGCGCAGTTCCACCGTGCCCACGCGCTGGATACGGTGCGCAACGGCCTGCTCCATGTCCACGGCACCGGCCGCCGGCTTGTTGGCGGATACCACGTAGTACACCAGGCCGATGATGATGAAGATGGGGGCAACGAACGCAAAGAAGGACGTCCAGAGCAACTGGGTGGGCGTCTTGATCGGGCCGGTGTGGTGTTCTTCGTGCGCGTGGTCGCTCATGGTGTCCTCAGGGGGTGGCGAAGCAAGGCCTGTTTGGGTGTGGGGCGCGCCCGAGCCTGGCCGGGCAAACAGCCTTGGATTATAGCCAAGCCCCCCATGCAAACCCGATGTCTGAGCCGGCCGCCGAGTATTTCGGGGATTGCCGCCGAGGTGCTGCCCGGGCGGTCTGATCTGGTGAAGCGCACACGCACACCGTAACGGGTCTGTCCGCGCTGTTCGAGCAAGTGCAGCAACTTCGGCGCAATGGGAATGCCACCGTCGACCTCGAAACCAAGGACGGATAGAGCTCCATCGCGGTGCCCATCCGCAATGCCCGGTGCATGATCGTGGCGTCTTGAACGCCGGTGTATGGATCAAAGTGGCGACCCTGGGGCTGCGTGAGGCAGGCGTTCCCGTTGCTCAGAGCCCGGGAGGGTAGAATTCCCGACTCACGCGGCTGTAGCTCAGTGGATAGAGTATTGGCCTCCGAAGCCAAGGGTCGTGGGTTCGATCCCCGCCAGCCGCACCAAGTCTCAACAAGTCCTTGATCTCACAGGATTTTCTAGACTTGGGGTCCCAATGCGCAGCACTCTCTACCAAAGGGGTGCATTGATGGACAACCTTCTGCGACGGCCTAGTGGCATATACGTCGCCCGCCTTACGATTCCAGCTCGACTTCGTCCGATTGTTGGCTCCAGAGAGTTTGTGGCCAGCACTGGCACGCGCTGCAGGACAATGGCTAAGCTTATTGCCTGCGAGTTTCTTGCCGGATGGCGGCGCAAGCTTTGGGAAATCGAAAGGCTCCAGCTTTCTAATGCGCTGATGAACTACGACAGTATTCTCAAGCTCGTTGATGGCAGTCCAGCGCTGCGAGCTGGCAGCTACCTGCCTATTTCTCAGGCCGCAACGGCTATGGGGTTGGACGTGGCAGATTTGCTTCGCGAGGCTGCGGATGGGCATCTCGCCTTGTATTACCGGTTCATTGCGAAGCAGGGATACACGGCGAGGTTCTCTGATTTCGACCCCGATGATCCAGAGCTGGGTACCGTCGTTGTGCCCACTCGTTCGAATCGCCCTGAAGGCTCTCGCATTGTGCGCGCTTCGGGTGTGTATCGAGTGCCACGCGGCGAGACGGGCGCAATAGCGGCGCGCCTGTTGACAGGGAAGCACGCTGACGTAATTTCGCTTGAGGTCATCGGGGGCGAAGCTCAGAGCGTGGAGTTTGTGCCTGACGACGTTTTGCGTTTGGAAGTAGACCAAGTGGAGCTCTCATGCTCTGAGCTTGAGCTGCGCAGGCAACACATGGCGAGCTTGGTCTCACAGGCCTCTCTAGCGGCAGCCAGGCAAGCGCAGCGCGCAACCACGAATGAACTGCTGGACAGCACGCCTCAACGCGCAAAGGCACCGCTATCGAAGGTGCTGGACGATTTTTGCCGATCGCACTTGCCACAAGTCTTGGCCTCTGAGAAGGACATCGAGCGGATGCGAAACGGCATCGCCTTGCTCATCGAGTTTGAAGGCGACCTCAGCATTGGTACGGTCAACGCCGAGCGACTGCGGCACTTTCGCGATGTGCACCTCGCACGTATGCCTGCCAACGAGAACCGAGTTCGTAGCCAATACGGGACGAAATCTATGACGGAATCCATAGGGGCAGTTTCGGGTAGCGAATGGCCTCGCATGTCTGCCGACGAGCGCGACATGCGCATGAAGTGGATTGCTCGCATGTTCCGTTGGGCGCATGCAGAGAAGTGGATTGCAGACGACCCGTGTACTGGACTGCGGAAGGAGTCTGTCTTGACCAAAGCTGAACGCACGCGAGTTCAGTCGGAGCGGCCAACTCGAGAAGAGTTCACAGAGCAGGAGCTACACAGGATCTTTAGTGCGAACTGGTTTTTGACCGGAACTGGCGAGAAAACCAAAGCGGGTACCTACCGCACGTTCCAACCCTTCCACTATTGGCTGCCGTTGTTAGGGTTGTGTACCGGTGCGCGCATCAACGAGCTTGCGCAGCTTTACCTGGATGACATCCGGCAGGATGGTGCAGTTTGGTATATCGATATCAATCGCAAGACACCAGACAAGAGCCTGAAAAATGACTGGTCTGAGCGTAAGGTGCCCCTTCACTCATGCTTGATCGAACTTGGCTTTGCGGAATGGTGCGACGAGCTGCGAGCGGCTGGTTTCCCGCGTTTCTTTCCCGAGCTCTCTTGGAACAGCACGAATCGCTACGCAAAAGACCCCATCCGCGTGATGTCGCAATACCTGGAGAGACTCGGAATGCCGCGCAATGGCACTAAGGTTTTCCACTCGTTCCGGCATGGCATCAATAACGCCCTGCAAAAGCGCACGAGCATGCCGGACTGGATGCGTAAGCGCTTTATGGGACATGAGCCAGGATCGGGAGTGAATGAGCGGCACTACCTTAGCGACGCAACGCCTGTGGAGATGTCACTACATCTTGAAGCCATCAAAATGCCGTTGTCGCATGTGATGAAATTCCATTCAGCGCAGGGCGTCGAAGCAGTTCGAGATGCCTTGCGAAGGAAGAATGGTGGGCGCGGCACGGGAGAAATCCTTGGGCATGCGTAGCAGTCTCGAGTTCGAAGAAGCATATTTGGGAGACTAGGGTGCCGAGGAAACGTATTGCAGTGCGCAAGCCCCTGCTAGGCGCTTACGTTATGGAGCGGCTTGCCTACATCGACTCGATATTTGTCCGAAGCACGCGAAAACTTGAGCCTGGCTACCTGCAACGCCTTAAAGACTCCTTAGTCCCAGATCCAAGATTCCCGTGGGAAAGATACTTTGGGGACAAATGGGAGTACGTCAACTTAGATACAGGCGAGATTTTTTTCCACTATGTGCATCTCATTCACCAGCCCACCAAGGCCGCACTCGGCGTGCTCCAAGAAATCCAGGATGAGCAGCCTGATGTGTTGCACCTATTGGACGTGCATTTCGCACTGGATCTCACGACTGGCAGCGAGGCGGACGCTATGGCCTTGCATGAAGCCATTTTGAGTGTCTACACGCCAGCAAGATTGGCATTGACTGGCCGTGAGTCAGAGCACGAGACGTCTTACGTCGGCAGGCGGCGCAGCGGAAATGAAGTTGGTGTATACAGCGATGGCAAAAGGAAGGTGCGCCCAAACACCCCAAGAGTTCATTTGGAGTGGCGTATTCACGGTGCTACGGCGCTAAGGCGGTCTGGGATTCGAACGGCCAGTGACCTTACTCGGATAGACCACAGAGCATTCTGGAAGAAGCGGCTACGGCTGCACATCATGCCAACGATGGATCGTCTTTTGCGCCTGCTTGAGCTGAGAGCCGCTCGACGAGGGCATCCCCTGAGTCCGGAGCGTAGGGCCCATACGTTGAACATGATTTCCCGGTTCAGCAAGGACTACACGGGCAGATTCTCCGCGCACTATTTGGACTACTACCTGCATCTTGGATTGCACCCGAAGCCTGCTCAACTCTACAAGCGCCTCTCCAACGACTGGGCCCTTCCGGAGCCAAGCAATGCGCTGTGGAACGACGGTTTGGCAGGTCGCGGTTCGGTGTGAGCCGGATGCGCGGCCGAATACTTGCGCGCGTGGCAAGGTGTCGGGAATTAAATACTGGGGAAATACCCCGATGCAAGCGTCAGATGAAGGTGCTACCAACGGCCGTTTTATGGAAGCGAGGACGCTGCTACAGGTTGTTCACGGGTCTCCGGTTGCTACGAAGACCCATTGGCAGAGCGGCTTGTCTAAGAGTTGCATCGCGTAGCCACTTCCGTAGAGGCTCTAGCGCTGCGTGGCAAGGCGGAGATTCTGTGGAGCACGCGCATGTGCAGCACAAGTCAAATGCCGGGACACTAGTCGCCTACTGAGCGCGCCCTCGGCTGGCGAGCTTCAGCAACCAGTCGTTTGAGAGAGTCTGAAGGGTCCACGTCCAGCGCGCGAAGCCAATGTACGTACTCGAGCACATCCAGTCTGCGCTCCAACTTCTCCACTTTTGCCACGTACGACTGCTGCTGTCCAAGTTTGGCGGCCAATCTAGCTTGAGTAATCCCTGCATCGTCGCGCACCTGACGAAGCCACTTGATGTGGTTCTTGTATGCAGGAGTGGAAATAGTTTTGTTCAAGACGCTCGTGTAGACGTGAGTCTTGATCCTGATTCCTTTCTGGGATAATCCCAAAATAGGATTGGAGATACTATGGCGAAGAGAAAGCGGTCGACCAGTTTTGCTGGTGTTGGAGCACTCGTCCAGGGGATCGGCTTGCTTGTGCTCGCGACCTTCTGCTTGTGGTGGGGCTGGGTGGGCTTTGCGATTGGGGCCCCGATCGCGCTGGTGCTTTTCCTCAAAGGCTCCGCGATGTCAATTTCTTGGAGATGTGGTGCTTGTGGGAACCCTATTCATGACAAACATGTGCGCATGTGTGCGGTTTGCAAAGAGCCGATTGAATAGCTGCTTTACGTAGCGATCCGACTAGCGTTTTCGGACGCTGTTGAACCTCAACGCTACCAAGGCAAAAAAACCCATAGTGACGAGCACTACGCGCTCAAGGGGTGTACCTCCCTAGAGTTCGAACCACGTCGATCCTCCCAAGGTCAGGGTGCCTAAAAACTGCTTAGCAACTCCAATTTGGACCTCAGGGTGTGGGCTGCTGCCGGTTTCAAAGACACCTTGTTAAGGTGGAAGATGAAACCGGAGGTGGTTTATGGAGAGAAGACGGACATTCAGCCGCGAGTTC
>NZ_JAVDWE010000022.1:0-50135 GCF_031457235.1 Hydrogenophaga laconesensis | reverse complement strand
CGACAAAGCCCACGCCCTGCCCATCACATGGAGCGTGGCTGTTCCGCTGCTTCCTGACTGGATCGGGCAAGCACGGCTGCGGATTGCCATGGCCGCGGCATCACGGCTCGAACGCCCGCCCATGGGCTGAGACCGCACTTCTGCTCCCGCGCGGCTTCGTGCCGCGCTCCCCTTTTCTTTCAGACAATTGGAGTCTTCATGCACAGCCATGTCCACGACAGGCTGCCGCGTTCGCCATGGGCGATCGGGCATCCCCGTCTCTTCTTGCTCTTTGCCTTCTTCATGTGCCTGCTCGTGGGCACGACAGAGGTCTTTGCCCACGCCGTCACCGAGGGTGACAAGGGCTACATCCAGGAAATCTCGGGCGTCAATCTGCTGCCCTTTGTGTACTTGGGCGCCAAACACATGATGACGGGCTACGACCACATCCTGTTTTTGTTCGGTGTGATCTTCTTTCTCTACCGCATCAAGCACATCGGCATCTATGTGAGCTTGTTTGCGCTGGGTCACTCCACCACCATGATCCTGGGCGTGTACTTCAACGTCGGGATCAACAGCTACCTGATCGACGCGATCATCGGTTTGTCCGTCGTCTACAAGGCGCTGGACAACATCGGCGCCTATCAGCGCTGGTTCGGGTTCCAGCCCAACACCAAGGTGGCCACGCTGGTGTTCGGCTTGTTCCACGGCTTTGGTCTGGCCACCAAGATCATCGAGTACGAGATCTCGCCTGACGGACTGGTGCCCAACCTGCTGGCCTTCAACGTCGGTGTGGAAATCGGGCAGTTGCTGGCGCTGGCCGTCATACTCATCGGCATGAGCTACTGGCGCCGCACGCCCAGTTTCATTCGCCATGCCTACACAGCCAACGTCGCCATGATGAGCGCGGGCTTCATTCTGGTGGGCATGCAGCTCACCGGCTACTTCGTGTCGTGAACACCCAAGGAACCTTCAACATGTACAACAGCGATTCCCCCACCCGCGCCGAGCTGCCTTCTTCCAAACAGCTCTTGCGCTCCACCATCCTCGCCGCTGTGTCGGCGGTTGTCCTTCTCGTGGCCGTCGTACTGCCGGCCGAATACGGCGTCGATCCCACCGGCATCGGCCGGGTCTTGCGAATGACCGAGATGGGCGAGATCAAGAACCAGCTGGCAGCGGAGGCTGCTGCCGACGCAGCCGCCTCCGCAGGAGCGCCAGCACAGGCAGCTGTGGCAACAATTGGCATGGCCTCGGCCAATGCAGCACAAGCGCAAGCACTGGCACCCGCCGTCGCAGCTCCTCCCGTTTCTGCTGCACCCAAGGTGACGTGGAAAGACGAGACGCCCTTCACGCTGACCCCGGGCGAAGGCACGGAGATCAAGCTGAAGATGGTCGAAGGCGGCAAGGCGCAGTACCAGTGGATCGTCGAAGGTGGTGCGGTCAACTTCGACACCCACGGCGACGCACCGGGCAAGTCGATCAGCTACGAAAAAGGCCGTGGTGTTGCGACCGATGAAGGCGTGCTCGAAGCCGCGTTCACCGGCAACCACGGTTGGTTCTGGCGCAACCGCGGTCAGGCTGATGTGAAAGTCATTCTGCGCACTCGCGGCGACTACACAGACATCAAACGGGTTCAGTGATAGGCAAGGACACCTGTATCTCCGATACAGGTGTCCAAGAAAACGGCGACTTGCAGCGCGTGCGCAATCGACCGCAAGGCGATTCGCGCACCGCATTGGATCGCCACGATCTCCAGAATGCATCGATCGCCCTAAGCGCCACGCTGGGGTGATTGGTGCGCCCCAAAAGGATTCGTTCGTGCCCTCTACAACTGATCAAACTATCTTCTTCAAAAGCTGGCTCAAGCGCCCTATGAGAATAGGAGCCGTGGCCCCATCAAGCAGTGCCCTCGCGCGCATCATCACTCGCGACATCCGGCCTGATGCGGGACCTGTCATCGAATTGGGCCCAGGAACAGGGGCTTTCACACGATGCATCCTCTCCAA
Source organism: Hydrogenophaga laconesensis (assembly GCF_031457235.1). Classification (NCBI taxonomy): domain Bacteria; kingdom Pseudomonadati; phylum Pseudomonadota; class Betaproteobacteria; order Burkholderiales; family Comamonadaceae; genus Hydrogenophaga; species Hydrogenophaga laconesensis. The sequence goes on along the minus strand of NZ_JAVDWE010000022.1, from coordinate 48,150 downwards.
AGGCGTGCCCGAGTCCAACATCACGCTGGTGGAGAACAGTCCAGACTTCACAGCGCTACTGCGTCAACGCTTCCCCGAGGCGCGCCTGCTCGAAATGGATGTTACGCGCATGCGGCGGGGGGAGGACCCGTGGAAGACGATGCAAGCTCAGGCCGTGATCTCAGGCCTGCCACTTCTGACCATGGGCACGCGCTCGCAGTGGAACGTGGTGGGGGCCTGCATGCAGAGCCTGCGTGCAGGGGCAGCTCTCTACCAGTTCACCTACATGACCAAATGTCCCGTTGCACCAGAGATTCTTGCCCGGATGGGCTTGAGGGCAGAGCGCATCGGAAGCTCACTCTTCAACTTGCCACCCGCCTCTGTGTTTCGAATTACGCGCATCTGATGTGAACAAACCCATGTGAGCTCAAAAAAGGCGCCGCGACGACAGCTGCGGCGCCACCAGCATGCATATTCTCTGATCTCCTTGTAAATCAATCTCACTCACCATGAAAACTCTCAAAACCTTCTTCAGCGCACTTCTGATCGTTGCCTTTCTGGGCTCACTGGCCGGCTGCGAAAAGCTCAGCAATCTTGGAAACGGTGGTCACGGCCACAGCCATGAGTGACGGCACCGCATTGCCACTTTATTGAGAACGTGCAGTCCAGCCGTGATAGCCGACGTACAGCCCCACGAGGATGATCAGTAGGCTGACCTACCCCCTGTGGACGTACCAATCAAAAGTGGAAGGCCAAGTTCAAGATTACTCGATTGGTTTCTGGGTTGATGGGGATTGAGCTGCATCGCCAGCGAGCTGGCAATGCAGCTCGGCGAAGATTGGAGTGGTCAGGGGCAAGGTCACTGGACTGCACGACCCTACACGCTCACATGCAAAGCGCTCGTGAGATAGCTTACTTTGCGAGCGGCCGCCGCGCGAGAGGTGTGAAAAGCTCGTTGCGTGCTGCCTCGGTGATCGCCGTCACGCACGGGTGCGTGATTCGACGCTCGACTGAAATCGCGAAAAATTCCTCCACAATCTCGTGCGTCGCGCCAAGCGCGCGCACGCCGTATTGCTTCTCGATGTCCCGCTCGAGCACGGTGGGTGCGACGAATATGCCCAGACCTCGGCGCCCGAACTCCTTTGCAAGGGCGCTGTCGTCGAACTCGCCGACGACTCGGGGGTGCAGTGAGCGCGCCTGCAGCCAAGACCGCAATCGCTGGCCGACTGCAGAATCCTCGGCAGGCATGAGAAGAGGCGCGCCGTCGAGGCAGTTCGGAAACTGACCCTTGCAAGATTCGAGCAGCGACGGTGCCGCGAAGAAGCTAACGCCGCAATTGCCCAGCCTGTGGTTGAAGGCGCGCACGCTTACGGCGGAAGGGATCGGCGCATCGGAGATCACGAGGTCCAGTCGGTGCAGGGCCAACTCGCCCAGCAGCGTGTCCAGCTTCCACTCGCGGCAGACGATGCGAATCGGCTCGGGTAACTGCGTGGCCGGCTCGATCAGCCGACAGGCGATCGTCTTCGGCACGGCATCAGCCACGCCAACGCGGAACTCTAGCAGCTTGCCCTTGCGGGGGTAGTCGCGCACGGCCTCTTTGAGCTCGGCGCCGATCGAGAAGATGTTCTCGGCATAGCCCAGCACCATGCGCCCGGCTTCGGTCAGCACCAAACCGCGCCCGCTCTTGGCAAATAGAGGCGTGCCTAGCGCCTCCTCCAGCAACTGGAGTTGCCCGCTGATGGTCTGTGGCGACAGGTGCAATTGTTCGCTGGCGCGCAGCACACCTCCAAGCTTGGCCACCTGATGGAAGTAGTGGAGGTGTTTGTAGTTCATGAGTGCCACAGTCGGAGGCTGCGGGAGATGTTGGTCAAATTGTATGGTTTTTCGGTACGATTGAAGTAGAACAATCTGCTTTTCGCGGACGACGTCCGGCCCTAGATTCTGTGTATCGCCACTGACGGCGAAACAAAAGGTGCACAGTGGTTGTCGACATTCACGGTCAAGGGTTCACAGTGACGCAGGCGCTGGGCGGGCACGTCCGAAGTCAGCTGGGCTTCGTCCTCAGCCACAACGGCGACCGCATCCGGCCGGTCTCGGTCCGTATCGGTGACGAGAAGGGGTCGTGCGGCGGGGTGGACATGCACTGCCGCATCCAGTTCCACCTGCTCGAAGCGTCCGACGCCGTGGTCGAGAGCGTCGGCGCCGATATGTACGTCGCCATCGACCGTGCCGCAGACCGCGTCGGCCGGCTGGCCGTCAAGCACCTCGATCGCACCCACCCCTTCCCGCTAAGACACCGCATGAGCGAGCCGGGCCGTCCCGAGACCGAATGCCGCTGGCGAAGTCGATTTTTACACAGTGAGTATCCCGCCCGCATGGACTGCCGACATCGGTCAAGTCCGGGCACTTTTCAACCCTTTCTGGAGTCATCAACATGATCACACTCCTACTGCCCTGCGACGGTTCGACCAACGCTCTGCTGGCTGTGCGGCACGCCATCGACAGGTTTCACCGCGGCGACGTGCAACTGGTTCACCTGCTGAATGTGCAGCCGCCCTTTTCAGCTTATGTGGCGCGTTACGTCAGCCGGGAACTGCGCGCCGATTTTCACCGCGAAGACGCCGCCAAAGCGCTCACCGAGGCGCGGCAACTGCTCGACGCAACTGGTATTGCCTACCGCGTGCATGTGGAGGTTGGCGACAAGGCGCGCTGTATCGCTGACGCGGCACGCTTACTGCGCTGCGACCGTATTGTGATCGGCACGGCGCGCAAAAGCGTGCTCGTGCGCGCCGTCGAGAATTCACTCACCAACCGGCTGCTCGACCACTGCTCAGTGCCGATCGAGGTGATCGTCGGCGCCCCGGCCGGCGTGCTCGCGCGGGTCGGCATCCCGGCCAGCTTGGGGGTTGGCATGGCTTTGTTATGGGTGAGCGGGCCATGAGCGCGCAGCGCCGTATCCCAGCGGCCCCGGTCGCTTCGGCCCTGTTGCCGCGCCGCTTGCTTGGCACTGTTCCACCACCCACAGTGACCGCCGGCGCCGGGGGTGGGCGACAGTGCTACACGCCGACGTTGCCAGCGACGCCCTACATTCCGCGCCACGGGTCTTTTTTTATTGATTCTTCCGCAATCTCTCTGCGCGAACCCTCCCATGAGAACCCGTGCCCGCACACGTCCGGATTTCGACGTCCAGCTTCTGGTGCTGGGATAGCTGCCTCTGGCGGCACCCTGGCTGCCCCTCCGAACGGAGCGCCAACATGAACGCCCCCAACCCGCTGCTCCGCGCGTATCCCCTCAACAGTGCCGAGGCCGCGGCACGGATCGTTGCGCTCGCGCTGATCGCCAACGGCCGCATAGAGACGGTCGAGACTGCGGCGCTTGACGCGCTCAAGGCCCGTGAACGGCTCGGCCTGACCCGGCAGCAGTGGCATGGCGTGATCCACGACCTGTGCGCGGACTTGCTGGGTCCGACCCGCTGCGGCAACAAAGTACGCTTCCCAAGCGAACTGCTGGACCGCATGCTGGACGAAGTCGTCGACGACGGAATGCGGCGCCTCGTGCTGCGCCTGTGTACAGCCGTCGCTCAAGCCGACTGCCAGATTGACGATGGCGAGCGATTCGTGCTGATGGCCGCGATCGATCGTTGGAGTCTGCATCCCGACGACCACGATCTGCTCGAACCCATGTTGTACGGCTCGGACTTCCAGGTGCATTCGCGCGCTCACCCTGAGACCACTGCTCCTCGAGAATGAATATCGGACGAGAACCCATCGTGACATCCTGTCCCCAAGCGCCGCCGTATCGCGTGCGGATCCCATCTGCGCCGGTAGACCGCCGACATAGCAGCGCACCGGTTCTATTGGGCTCGCCCGACAGTGAAAAGGCACTCGCAAGCGCGGTTAGCTTGCAGTTTCGCCGCCCGCCGGCGGGGGCGATGTTCTTTGATGAAGGCATGCCAGGGCTGGCGCCGCTCCACGTCATGCCCACTGCCATTTTGAAATCCTACCGAACCTACGCCGACGGCGGTGAACGCGTGCTCGGCTACGGTCCTCTCCGCCTGGGCAGGTACGCGTCGGGGGCGGCAACACATGAGCCGGCGAGCGTAGCAGTCGAGTTCAGGCGCACTCGCTCCCTGTGGCGATGGTCGCACTGTACGTCGATCAACGGTCATTCGAGCGTCCAGATCAAGCTCGCGATGCGCCGACGCGCTATTTCACCGCTGGTAAGCGTAGAGCGCGAGACGGTGAGACGGCCCATCGCGGGGTTGGCAGCGCGCGGAGGCCCGGCAGTGACCGGTTGCCCCATGGACATCATCGGCGTCGCCGCGCTGCAGGGCGCGTGGCGTTTCCCCGTAACATCCCCATCCCCAGCGAAACGGAGCGCCGACGCTGCAAGGCTGCACCGCGTTCCCACCTTGCCATGAACATAGACTCCTTCGCCACTGGCCCGATGTGGGCCGGTTTCATTGTCTTCGTGCTCGCGATGCTGGCGCTGGACCTGTTCGTCCTCGGCGGCAACAAGGCGCACCGGGTCTCCGTCAAGGAGGCCGGCAGTTGGGTAGCGGCCTGGGTCACGCTGGCCTTCACGTTTGCGGCGCTGATGTGGTGGTACCTGGACGCCAACGTTGGCCGCGAGATGGCCGACCGCAAGACGCTCGAGTTCATCACCGGCTACCTGATCGAACAGACGCTGTCAGTCGACAACATGTTCGTCTTCGTGATGATCTTCAGCTACTTCGCCGTGCCGCCGGAGTTGCAGCGGCGCGTTCTGCTGTACGGGGTGCTGGGTGCGATCGTCATGCGCGCCGGCATGATTCTGGCCGGCGTCTGGCTGGTGAGCGAGTTCGCTTGGATCCTTTACGTGTTCGGTGTGTTCTTGATCGTGACCGGTATCAAAATGCTGGTTTTCGCCGATAAGCAGCCCGACCTGGAAAAGAACCCACTGCTGCGCTGGCTGCGCGCTCACATGCGCATCACGCCGGTGTTCCACGGCGAAAAGTTCTTCGTGCGCATCAACGGTGTGCGCTGGGCCACCCCGATGTTTCTGGTGCTGATGATGATCGAGGTCAGCGATCTGGTGTTTGCCGTCGACAGCATCCCGGCCATCTTCGCGGTCACCACCGACCCGTTCATCGTCTTCACGTCCAACATCTTCGCCATCATGGGGTTGCGGGCGCTGTACTTCCTGCTCGCCGACATAGCCGAGCGCTTCCACCTGCTCAAGTACGGCCTGGCGCTGGTCCTGGTCTTCATCGGTGGCAAGATGCTCGCGGCGCCCTGGTTCCACATGCCGGTGCAGTGGTCGCTGGCCATCGTCGGCTCGGTGATTCTGGTCTCCATTTTGCTCAGCCTCAAATTCTCTGCCCGTAAATCCGACCGCCCTGCGACATGACAAACACCACGCCCACTGCGATCCCCGCCCCGGACCGAATGGCCCGTGACGAACACGGCCGCCTGGTGTACGCCAGTTGGGGCACAGCCCCGCAGGCTCATGCCGGCCGCTGGCTCGTCGCCGTTGACGGCTCGGAAGGATCCTTGCGCGCCGCATCGATGGGGGCGCGGCTGATTGCCGCTGAAGCGCGCGCCGAGGTCGACCTGGTACACGTCCATCCCTGGCTGGTCAAGGAAGCTGCCGAGGCGGAGCTCGCGCGGCGCTGCTGGCACGTCTCCGCCGCCGCGCGCGCTCTCATGGATGAGATGGGCATTGCGTGGCGGCTGCACGCACGCATGGGAGATGCGGCCGAGGAGATCGACGCGTTGGCGCAGGAACTCGGCAGCCAGGGTATTGCCATCGGCTCGCACGGCTTGACTGCCGCCGAGTCGCTCTTGCTCGGCTCGGTGGCCTACAAGGTCGTGCACCTCGCCAAGGTGCCGGTACTGATCGTGCGCTGAACCGGCCCGGACTGATCGCCGCACGATGCCGCACTTCGAGCCCGTTATCCTGTTCTTCCTGCTGGGCGCGCTGGCCGGTTTTTTGCGTTCGGACCTGCGCATTCCAGGTGTCCTCTACGAGTCATTGAGCATCTTCCTGCTGCTGGCCATCGGCCTGAAGGGCGGGGTGGAACTGGCGCGCTACCCGCTTGCCACCGTCGCGCTTCCCGCGCTGGTGGTGGTTGCCGTAGGGGCGCTGATCCCGCTGGTGGCTTACCCGGTGCTGCGCCGCTTCGGCCGTTTGCCGCGAGCCGATGCGGGGTCGATCGCCGGCCACTACGGATCGGTGAGCGTGGTCACTTTCGCGGTTGGAACAACCTACCTGGCTCGCCTCGGCCATGAGGGCGAAGGTTACATGACGGTGATGCTCGTGCTGCTTGAGTTCCCGGCGCTGGTGATCGGCGTCCTGCTGGCACGGCGCGGCGAGCCCGGCACACCTTGGGGAAAGGTGCTTCATGAGGTGCTCGCTGGCAAGAGCATCGTGCTGCTGTTGGGAGGACTGGCCATCGGCTGGTTCGCAGGCCCCGGCGGCATCGAGCCACTGGATCGCCTGTTCTTCGACCTGTTCAAGGGCGTGCTCGCGTTTTTCCTTCTCGAAATGGGCCTGGTGGCGGCGAGCCGCTTCGGCGAACTGCGCCGCGCCGGGCCATTCCTGCTCGTCTTCGCTACCGTCATGCCGCTCTTCTCCGCCGGCCTGGGCCTGGCCACGGGCGCGTTGCTGGGTCTGTCCGTCGGTGGCGTGACGCTCTTGGCCACGCTGTACGCCAGTGCGTCCTACATCGCAGCGCCTGCGGCCATGCGGCTGGCAGTTCCACAAGCCAATCCGGCCCTGTCGATCGGCGCGGCGCTGGGCATCACTTTTCCGTTCAACCTGCTGGTCGGCATCCCGCTGTATCACCGGCTCGCGCAGCAAGTCGTACAGTGAGTATGTAATGCAATTACCGGAAACAGGGATGATCAAACTGCTGACCGTTGTATGCGAGGCCGCGCTTGAGACCACGCTTCTGCGCGACCTCGAGTCGCTGGATGCGCGTGGCTACACGGTGACCGACGCGCGCGGCAAGGGCAGCCGAGGTCGGCGTGACGCCACCTGGGGCCCGCACGCCAACATCCGGATTGAGGTGCTGTGCAACGCGCAGACCGCCAGCGCCATCTGCAAGGCGTTGCGCGAGCGCTACTACGACAACTACTCGATGGTCCTGTTCGTGGCCGATGTCGAGGTGCTGCGGCCGGAGAAATTCTGACCCAACATGTTCCGAAAGCCCACTATGCCCATCGCCGGGAAGGCCCGACTGGCCGTCGCCGCGCTGCTCGAGCTGGCGCAGGAGCCGGGCCATCAACCATTGCCCATGATCAGTGCACGCTTGCGTGTGTCCGTGTCCTGTCTCGAATTCCTGTTGTCGCGGCTGCGGCGAGGCGGGTTGGTTCGCAGCACACGAGGCCCGGGGGCGTCGATTGCCTCGCCGGAACAGATCACCGTGCAGGAGGTGGACGCTGCGGTGCACGCGGGCGACGAGCCAACGCGCAATGGCGCGGAGCAAGGCAAGCAGCCCGGCGGCGTGCGCATGGCGTCTTCTGGTACGAATTCGAGCAGTCGGCGGTGCGTTTCCTGTCGTCGGTTTCGTTGTGCGGCTTCTTCGATACCCACCGACGTGGCGGACGGGCGGATGATGCTGCCGCCTGAACGATCCCAAACCACCCAAACCACCTACAACGGAGAATCCCCATGCGCATCCTCATGCCCGTCGACGCCAGCAGCTTCAGCAAGGCCGCCGTCGCTTTCGTCACCTCGCGCTCCACTCTCCTCGAGGAGCCGACCGACGTGGAACTGGTCAACATCCAGTACCACGTCCCATTGCGCGTTTCCCGTGCCTTGAGCAAGGAGGTGGTGCGGAACTACTATGAGACGGAGGCGGCCCGGGCTTTAAAATCCGCTACAGCCGCGCTCAAGCGTGCAGGGGCGACAACGACGGCACGGTACGTCGTCGGCAACGTGGCCCATAAACTGGCGGCGATCGTCGCCAACGATCCGGCTGACCTGATCGTGATGGGCTCTCACGGCGCCACCGGCCTGAAGCTGCTGCTGCTCGGCTCTGTTGCCAGCACTGTGGCCGTCTCAAGTACCAAGCCGCTGCTTATAGTGCGGGAGGGTGCCGTACCGCGCAAGGATTCGCTCAAGCTCGGCATCGCGCTCGATGGCAGCCCGTATGGGCTGGCGGCAGCGCGTTTCGTGGCCAGACACCGCAAGCTGTTCGGCCCGGCTCCCGCGATCTCGCTGATCCACATGGCCCCTGAACTGACGAAGATCGTTGTGCCGGGCTGGTTGGAGCGCGAGGTCGAGACCGGCATCAAGCCGGAACAGATCGAGGCGATGCACAAGGCCGCCTTCGAAAGCGTGTTCGCGCCGGTGCGCGAAGTACTGGACGGCGCCGGACTGGCATCGAAGGAAGTCCGGCTCATCGGCCGTGTGCCCGGCGACGAGATCGCGGCGCACGCCACGAAGAGCCGGCTGGACCTGCTGGTCATGGGCTCGCTGGGGTTCGGCGCCAGCCGGCACACGGCCATGGGCTCCGTGGCCGCGCGAGTCGCCTCGCGCTGCCGCACGGCGCTACTGCTGGTGCGCGAGAAGTAGCGCGGCAGGGCCGGGTGCAAAGCCCGGCCCGGAGCGCACTCAGTTGGCGCGGTACGGCAGCGACGAGTGGTGCACGACGATGCGCAGCTTGCCGCTGTCGTCTTTGAGGAACTTCCAGGTCTTGTCCACGGTGGTGACCTTGCCGTCCTTGTCGGTGATCGACACGTTGCCCATCGAGGTGGCGACGTCGCCGGCGATGAAGATCGCCGCGTTGTTCACGTCCACCTTTCGCCAGCCCTTGAGGGCGAAGCCGGTGTCCTTGGGGAAGCTGGGGTCGCCGCCGACGAAGTAGGCCAGCGCCCCGGCGCGCGTGGTGCGGAAGGTCTGCGGCGCCTCGGTCAGCGTGGGCTTGAACAGCACCGGGCCGAACTGGTAGCCATAGGCGCCGTCGATCACCTCCCCGGCCAGCCGGCGTGCGGCCACAGCGCCCTGGCGCTCGTGCGCGGTGCTGATGGCCACCAGGGCATCACCCCAGGCGCGCTGCGCAGCCAGCACTTCGGTTTCGGTGATCGCCTTGTTGACTACGGGGGCCTGCGCGGCGGCGGTGCCGAGTGCCACGATGAGGGCGGAGGCGAGGGCGGCGGAACGTAACTTCATGATATTGCACTCCAGTGCGTTGTTGTGAGAGTAGTCATTGCACCGCGCTGCCGTGAACCCGGGCTGAACCCCAGATGACGGGCTGCTGAACGGCGCATGAACGGTGCATGAATTCAGGCCCGGTCGCGCCTTTTGTGGGTCGCATGTCCGCAATCGACAGCGACAATGGCGCATGTTCAGAACCAAGCTCACGCTGGCCCTGGCCGGGCTCGGACTGGCGGCCGCCCTGCAGGGCGCGGCGGCGCTCTGGCGCCTAAGCGAAGCCGACCGCCAGGTGCTGCGCGGGCGCGTGGCCAGCGATATCCACGTCACGTTCGTCGAGTTGTCGGTGGCCAAGCAGCGGCTGCGTTCCTGGGCCGCGCAGCGGCAGGCCGACGCGGGTGCCGAACCGGCCGAGCGCGAGGCCTTGCTGGCCGACATGCGCCGTGCGCTCGTCGAGCTCGAAAAGCTCGCACTGCAGGCGCCGGGGTCGGCGTCCGGCGCGGCCGCGGGCACCGAAGCAGCGCAGCGGGCTGGCGTGCTCACCACGCTCGCGCGCAGCGTGAACTTGCTCGACCTGGCGAGCCGCAACGTCCAGCCGCTGGCCGCAGACGCCGATGCACGCCCGGCGTGGCAGGCGCTGTCCGATCGGTTCGACCGGCCAGACGGGCACGACCTGCGCGCATTGCTGAACGACAGCATGCGGCGCGAGGCCGCCGCGGTGGCACGCGAACGCAAGGCGGCGGATGCCTCGCTCGAACAAGCGCGTCTGCTGTGGTCCGGTGCCGCGGCCGTACTCTGCCTGGCCGCGCTCTTGCTGGCCGGCTACTTCGCGCGGGCCCTGCGACAGCCGCTGGCAGCCTTGCGCGACGGCGTGGACGCGCTGCACCGGGGCGATCTGACGCACCGCATCGCCATCGACAGCCGGGATGAGTTCGGTGATGTGGCTCGCAGCATGAACGCCATGGCCGCAGAGTTGTTGCAGCATCGCGAGCGCGAAACGCAGGCCCGGCAGCACCTCGAGCAGCTGGTGCGGTCGCGCACCGTCGAGCTGAGTGCAGCGCTGGCGTCGTTGCAGCAGGTGGACGAGCGCCGGCGGCGCTTGTTCGCCGACGTCAGCCACGAGCTGCGCACGCCGGCCACGGCCATCCGCGGCGAGGCCCAGGTGGCCTTGCGTGGCCGCGACAAGCCGGTCGAGGAGTACAAGGACTCGTTGCGTCGCGTCGCCGACACCGCCGCACAGTTGGGCCAGGTGATCGACGACCTGCTGGTCGTCGCGCGGGAGGACATCGACGCGCTCGCTGTCCAGCGCGAGACCATCGACCTGCGCGATGCCATCGCTGCGGCGCTGGAGCAGGCGCGTGGGCTGGCGGGCGCGCAGCAGGTGCGAGTGGAATCGGCGCCTCTGCCGGCGCATGCCATGCCCGTGCTGGGCGACACGCCGCGCCTGCGGCAACTGCTCGCCGTGCTGCTGGACAATGCGGTGCGCTACTCGAGGCCCGGCGGCCTGGTGCGGCTGTGCGTCGATCCGCTGCAGCCGCAAGGTGAGCTGCCGCAGTGGGACGTGCGGGTCGAGGACCGCGGCATCGGTATCGCTGCCGACGAGCTGCCGCAAGTGTTCGAACGCCACTTCCGGGGTGCGCAGGCGCGGCGCCATTTCGCGGGCGGCTGCGGCCTTGGCCTGTCCATCGCCGCCGCCCTGGCGCGCGCGCACGGCGGTGAGCTCACGCTCGAGAGCACGCCAGGCGGTGGAACCACGGCCCGCTTTCGGCTGCCGCAGTGGCTGGGCGAGTCGCTGGCGAGCCCGATCACGTCATGAACATCCTGTTGATCGAAGACGACGCGCGCATCGTCAGCTTCCTGCAACGCGGCCTGCGTGCGGAGGGCCACGCCGTGCAGGTGGCGTACGACGGCCCGGGCGGCCTGGCCCTGGCCCGTGACGCCGCGCGCGAGCTGCGCCAGGGCGGCCCCTCATGCATCGTGCTTTTGGATGTGATGCTGCCGGGCCTGGATGGGGTGGAGGTCTGCCGCACCCTGCGGGCTGAGAACAATCCCTTGCCGATCCTGATGCTAACGGCGCTGGGCGAGGTCGACGAGCGTGTGACCGGCCTGCGAGCCGGCGCCGACGACTACCTGCCCAAGCCCTTCGACTTCGACGAGTTGCTGGCGCGCATCGACGCACTCGCGCGGCGCGCGCGCACGCTGCCCAGCGAGCGGGCGTCGCAACTCGTCGTCGACGATCTCGTGTTCGACCGCGACTCGAAGAAGGTCAGCCGCGGCGGCAACGTCATCGAGCTGACGGCGCGCGAGCTCGCGCTGCTGGAGCTGTTGATGTCGGCGCCAGGACGGCTGTTCAGCCGCGAGCGCATTCTGGCTGGCGCCTGGGGCGTGAACGAGGATCCGCTGACGAACGTCGTGGACGTCTACGTGGGACGCCTGCGCGCCAAGATCGACATCGGCGGCTGCAGGCCGCTTATCCACACGCAACGCGGGCTCGGCTATCGCCTGGAGGCGCCCGCCGGCTGATCGGCCTCGTGTCCGACCGCAGTCCTCAATCTCCTGCGAACGCGCGCTGATGGCAGGCGTGGCTTGCGCTTCGTCATTTGCGCCCACGGTGCAGCCTCAAGGGCTGGGTCAGCCGTCGGCAGTGCCTAGGCGGCATCGGGCGAAGTCCGCAACTCGCTTCGTGTACCCTCCCGTATCGCTGGGTAGTGGCTGTGACACCCTTTTCACGCACAGCCTTTTGCAGCCAGTAGTTTGTTTCAGTACGACAAACGATTCGCCAATCGCCGTGGCAGAACCAGGAGTAGCTTTTGAAGAATTCACGGTTGGCGTCTCGTTGGCAGCGTCCGCTGTACCTTTCGGTGGGATGCATGTGCTTGGCGCTTGGTGTCGTGGCGCTGGTTATTCCGCTGATTCCGGGCGTCGTATTTCTGGTGTTGGCAACCGCCTGCTTCTCGCGATCCTCGCCCGAGTTGGAACAGTGGTTGAAGACGCACCCGCGCTTCGGCAAACTGATCGTCAATTGGCAGTCGTCGGGTGTACTGCCTCGCGGGGCAAAGTGGATCATCATCGCCAGCATGCTTGCGAGTTATTCGTTGATCTTTTTCGAAACCGATTCGCGTCAAATTCAAGCCGCGGCAGCGATCGTCATGCTGGTCGTCATCGCCTATGTTTGGCAGCGGCCCGAGCAGGTCGACGCGCCCTGAGGTTTTTCTGCGGAGCAGCATGAAAACCTTCGGCGCGGAGCGACGCTGATCCTGCCGTCGGCACCTGAATCATCTTGCCATCCCGCCGTGCGTCGGAGCTACGCGATCAACGCAGTCCCCCGTGCGCAGCCACACTTCAGCCCGCCCGAAGGGCCGCTAGGCGAGGCCACAGCTCCATCAGTTCCACGGTCAGCACGATCGCCCAAGCCAGAATCGCGACCCCGGTGGCGGCAGCCGCGACGTCCTTGATGATGCCGATCTTATCGTTGTGGCGCGTTTCGACGAAGTCGCACAGCGCCTCGATTGCGGTGTTGAAGAGTTCCGCCGCCAGCACGACGCCGGTGGCCAGCAGGATGACCGCGGCGTCCACCCAGGCGCGCAGTCACAGTGCCAGCCCCAACACCAGCACCGACAACACGGCCTTGTAGAGCACGCTGAAGTCGTGCAGGGCGGCGTAGCGCAGGCCGGCGAGGACCACGGCAGCCTTGCGCAGCGGGTGATAGCCGGGCTCGCCCGTGCCGAGGAACTTGTTTCTCATGGGGCTCTCCAGGCCGGGGCGCCACGGTCCGCCCCGGCTTCAGTGGGCCGGTGTCCTGCGGCGCAGCAGCACCGCCACCAGCGTGATCACGGTCAGCGGCAGCACGAAGCCGGTCATTGCCAGCGTGTAGGTGCGCAGTGCGTCGTGCTGCTGCGCGGCGAGGATCAGGTAGGCCACGTAGCCGACGTAGTACAGCACGAAGACCGCGCCCTCCCAGCGCGCGATCTCGCGGCCGGTCAGGAACACCGGCACGCAGGCCAGCGCCACGGCCAGCATGACCCACATGTCGAAGGCCTGCACCGAAGGTGGCACGATCAGTCCGGCGTCGCCCGCGACCAGCCCTGCGAGGCCCAGGCAGCCCAGGATGTTGAAGAGGTTGCTGCCGATGACGTTGCCGACCGCGATGTCACGCTCTCCCTTGATCGCGGCGGTGATCGAAGCGGCTACTTCCGGTAGCGAGGTGCCGGCGGCGACGATGGTCAGCCCGATCACGAGGTCGCTGACGCCCAGCGCCTTGGCGAACGTCACCGCGGCCTCGACCAGCCATTGCGAGCCCAGCACCAGAGCGGCGAGACCCGCGACCACGAGCCCGATCTGCACGAGCGGCGAACGGTCCCAGGTGGTTGTCACTGCAGGCCCGAGCGCTTCGGTGTATTCATCCTGCGCGGCGCGGGTCTGGCGCCGCGACTGCACGACCAGGAAGACCGTATAGCCGATGAGCAGCGCCAGCAGCAGCGCCGCATCCAGGAATCCGATGCGCCCGTCGAGCGACAGCAGCAGCAGCAGTAGCGAGGCACCGATCATGATCGGCACCTCCTGGCGAATGAGCTGGAGGTTCACGACCAGCGGCACGATCAGCGCGCTGACACCGAGAATGAACAGAACGTTGAAGACGTTGCTGCCGACGACATTGCCGATTGCGATGTCGACCCGCCCATCCAGCACGGCACCCACCGACACGGCCATTTCCGGGGCGCTGGTGCCGAAGGCCACGACCGTCAATCCGACAACGAGTGGCGAGATGCCGAACGAAAGCGCCAGCTTCGACGCGCCGCGCACCAGAAGGCCGGCGCCGACGACCAGAGCGAGCAGGCCACCCGCGAACATCAAGAACTGCATTTCCACTCCTGTCGTTGTTCACCGCACGTTCGTTGCTTCTGACCATACCAAGCTATGGCAGGGCGGACAGCGGCGACGTTATGGTTTGAAAGGACTTTAACCGATCATGTGCGTCAGTCCTGCACACGAGTCGGCTGGGCCTCGCCGTCGGCTGCCCTATCGCGCCCGCATGCAGGATGGCCAGGATCACCGGCCCGACAAAGAGCCCGATCAGCCCGAAGGCCGCGAGGCCACCTAGCCCCCATTCTCGCTCGAACGAGTTGTCCAGGCCCGGTGCGGCCGCGCGACGTGACGCCTGCCGCAGTTCGGCGGCCACCCGGGCCACCTTGTGCAGCAGGTGCTGCGCCGTGTCGTCCTGCGTGGTGTGGGTGTCCTCGCCGCCGACTTCCGACGGGCGTGCCCGCGGTGAGCGCCAGCGCCAGGCGCACCGCGACGCCGGTATCGCGCAGCCGTGCCGCGATCCATACGTTGCAGGTCACGAAGAGGTGGAAGCGCTCAACCGAGCCATAAAAGCGCCCCCGGCCGTACAGCGAGGGCTTCGGCAGCCCTTCGGCGTCGCGCGCGTGGCTGGCGGCTAAGGCAGCGGTGATGCGCCGCGCGCCATCGCGGCTGATGTGCAGGGTCGACATCGGCGTTGGTGAGTTGTTGCGCCGGCGTGCTGCACATCGTTGCACTGCGCGGCGCGCCGGGGCTGGGCCATAACGACGCGAGCAGGCCGGCACAAAGCCACGGATCACTGGCCTAGTAATAAGCCCGTCCCAGCAGGCCTCGAAGTGCTCGGCATCGGGGAAGTCGCGCCGAGCCGGCCATGCGTTATCGATCACGGTGGCCGGTATCACGAGGCCGCTCTGGCAGCCGTGCGAGACCACCAGCACGGTGACGGTATCGGCTGTCGTTTCTATGGCTGTGGCGCCGGGCGCAACGCCAAGCAAGCTGGCCGTTGCCAACGCGGGGATCACCGAACGCATGCGCGTCACGATTCGCTACCCGGCGCTTGGGCGGTATCGGGAGGCGTACGCATCTGCGTCAGTCGAAATCACATGGGCGAGTCTGGGTCGACGCGGCAGTGGCGCTGACATCTTCAGCTCGCTTGTTGACGAGTGTCAATCTGCGATCCGATGGGCCGTCTAGGATGGGAACTCCCCACAAGCTAACGCCCTCGCAACAGGGCAGGAGGTTCCCATGGCAATGAAGATGAAAGCGGCGGTGTTCGTCGAACCCGGCCGCATCGTGCTCGACGACAAGCCGATCCCCGACGTGGGTCCGTTGGACGCGCTGCTGCGCGTGACCACGACCACGATCTGCGGTACCGACGTGCACATCCTCAAGGGCGAGTACCCGGTGGCGCGCGGCCTGACCGTGGGTCATGAGCCGGTGGGCGTGATCGAGAAGCTCGGCTCGGCGGTCAAAGGCTACTGCGAGGGCCAGCGCGTGATCGCCGGTGCCATCACCCCCAGCGGCTGGAGCAACGCCTGCCTGTGCGGCTGCGGCGCGCAGGACGGCGCCGGCACCGCGCATGGCTGGAAGCCGCTGGGCGGCTGGCGCCTGGGCAACACCATCGACGGCTGCCAGGCCGAATACGTGCTGGTGCCCGATGCGATGGTCAACCTCGCGCCCGTTCCCGACGAACTCAGCGACGAGCAGGTGCTGATGTGCCCCGACATCATGTCCACCGGTTTCGGCGGCGCCGAGCGCGGCGGCATCCGCATCGGCGACACGGTGGCGGTCTTCGCCCAGGGGCCGATCGGGCTGTGCGCCACCGCCGGCGCCAAGCTCAGCGGCGCGACGACGGTGATCGGCGTCGACCGCCTGGCCTCGCGGCTGGAAATCGCGCGCCGCATGGGCGCCGACCACGTCATCGACAGCAGCCGCGTCGACCCGGTCGAAGAGATCCTGCGCCTGACCGGCGGGCGCGGCGTCGATGTCGCGATCGAGGCGCTGGGCATCCAGGCCACCTTCGAGGCTTGCCTGCGCGTGTTGCGCCCGGGCGGCACGCTGTCCAGCCTGGGCGTCTATTCGGGCGACCTGACGATTCCGCTCGGCGCGTTCGCCGCCGGGCTGGGCGACCACCAGATCGTGACGACGCTGTGCCCCGGCGGCAAGGAACGCATGCGCCGGCTGATGGCGGTGATCCAGGCCGGCCGGGTCGATCTCGGGCCGATGGTGACGCACCGCTTCAAGCTCGACGACATCGAGCGCGCCTACGACCTGTTCGGGCACCAGCGCGACGGCGTGCTCAAGGTGGCCATCACGCCATGAGGAGACGCCCCTGCGAGGCGGTGCGGCCGCCGCGTGCCCCTGCGCGCCTCTTGTCGATGGCCCTGGCCGCGCTGCTGAGCGCGTCGCTGGCCGGCTGCGCGTCGCTGCTGCCTCGGGGCTCGAGTGAACAGCCCTCGGGCTTCGACAGTTTCGAGTCGGCGCAGCGTGCGCTCGAGCAGGTGCTGCCGTTCCGCACCACCGTCGCCGAACTCGCGGGGCTGGGCTTCGACCCGGAGGGTGGGCGCAACGTCACGCGGGTGCCGTACCCTGAGGTCGTGACGCGGCTCGCGCCGCATCCCGGCGTGCCGCTGGAGACGCTGGACGAGGGTGTGCGCGCCTGCGTGGCCGCGCAGGCGCAATGCCGGGCCTACGTCTTCCATCTGGGCGGGCAGACGCAACGCCGCGAGGGCTCGTTCTGGCTCGACTTCTTCAACTTCAAGCGCACCACGGCCGTGGCCGGCTGGCGTTTCGACGGACTGGTCGTGGTGCGCGGCGAACTGGTCGTCTTCCGCAACTTCGGTGGCGAGGCGCGCATCGACCGCACCGAGCGGCAGGTCAATCCGCTGGGTCCGCTGCAGCGCGCCGGCGACGCCGTCGGTGCGCGCATACTCAACTGAGCGTTCCCATCGACTCCACAACTCGAAAGCAAGCCATCATGCCCACCGAATCCCCCGATCGCGCCGTAGCCCCCCGTCGCAGCCCCTGGCCGCACGTCTTCGTCTGGCTGTCCATGTTGCTGCTGCTCCTGCTGTGGTCGCTGCTGGCCTGGGCGGCCCATGCCCTGGCCGACTGGTCCGGGTGGTCGGCCTGGGCCACGGGGGGTGGCGCAGGTACCGCTGGCTGGCAGGTTTGGATCGGCGCCCTCGAACTGCCGGCCTGGCTGGCACCCTGGCTGCCCGCGCAGTCGCTGGAAGCGGTCAAGGCGATGCTCGCGGCGTCCGCGCCAATGATCGAGTGGGCGGTTGCCAGCGCACCTGCGCTGATGGCCTGGCTGCCGACGCTGGTGCTCGTCTTTTGGGGGGTCGGCGCGGTACTGTTGGTGTTGGCCGGCGTTGCGCTCAGCGTGGCCGTCGGCATCTGGCGCCGGCGCGTGCAGCCGGCGCTGGCGGGCACGCGCTGACCGAAGCGGCGAGCGCGTCGGAAGGCCGGCTTCGTGCCGCTGCGCCGCGCCGGTGCCCTACGCCGACGCGATCAACAGCACG
Organism: Hydrogenophaga laconesensis; assembly: GCF_031457235.1. Lineage (NCBI taxonomy): Bacteria > Pseudomonadati > Pseudomonadota > Betaproteobacteria > Burkholderiales > Comamonadaceae > Hydrogenophaga > Hydrogenophaga laconesensis. The sequence continues at coordinate 30,709 of NZ_JAVDWE010000022.1, read as the reverse complement.
ACCATGGCGGCGCCGAGAAGGGCCAGCGCGAGGCCGCTGCCGCCAGCCAGCGCAGATTCGGCGCGGCCCAACCAGGGCCATGACGGCACGGTGGCGTGCGCCACGGGCTCGGCGCCGTGCTCGGCGTGCCCCGCCGCCGCCCCATGCCCGTCCTGCTTCGACCCGGCGAGGGCTCTGGCCAGCGCCAGCAGCGGCACCACCAGGTCCCCCGGCGGCACCGCGAGCGAATCGGCGCTTGGGCTTCTGCGGCGCCATGCCGAGAGCAGCAGCGCCAGGCTGACGCCCAGTACGATTGGCCAGCTCGCGGCCGCCCAGCCGCCGGCCGTGGAGGGCAGCAGTTCGCGCGTTTCTCCGATCACCAACCATCCGGCCGCGCTGGCGGCCACCAGCAGCGCCCAACCGGCCCACATGGCAAGGTTCGGCGGGTGCGCGGCGTGGTTTCCCGCGTCGCGCTTCAGCAGCCAGATCGTGCGCAGCATCACCAGGGTCGTGCCGGCAGCGGCCAGGCTCAAGGCCATGCCGAGCCAGGCCCAGGTCTCGGGCAGCGCAGCCTTGAGCGCCGCCTTGGCCGCGTAGCCGCTGGTCAGCGGCGCGCCGGCCAGGGCCAGCGCCGGCAGCGCCAAGCCCAGCATCCACAGCGCACGTGCGCGCGCCGTCGCTGCGCCAACCAGGCTGACGCCCAGGAACAGCGCCGCCTTCGCAAAAGCGTGGTGGAACGCATACAGCGTGGCCGCGGCCACTGCCGCCGGGGCCGCAGCAGGCACGGCCAGCGACAAACCGACGGCCACCGTGACGAAGCCCATCTGGCTGATGCTCGAATAGGCCAGCGCCGCCTTGGCATGTTGCTGCATCGCGCCCACCAGCGCTGCGGCGAACGCGGCCACCAGTCCGAGCACGACCAGCGCCTCGCCCCAGGCCGGCGCCGCCAGCGAGGCGCTGCCCGGCACGCCCAGCGGCAGCAGGCGCAGCCAGCCCAACAGGCCGGCCTTGATCATCGCGCCCGACAGCACGGCGCTGGCCGGCGTCGGCGCCACCGGGTGCGCCAGCGGCAGCCACACGTGCAGCGGCAGCGCACCGACCTTGATCCCGAAGCCCACAAGCGTGAGGCCGATCACCGCATCGCGCCACGGCGACACCGCTAGCGCCGGGCCGATGTCTGCGAAGTTCAGGCTGCCCGCAGCTTGCCAGGCCAGCGCGATGGCGGCGAACAGCGCCAGTTCGCCCAGCACCACCAGCGCCAGGTAGACGCGGCCCGCATGCAGGGCCTCGGGCGTGCGCGAGTGCACCACCAGCCCGTAGGAAGCGAAGCTCATCAGGGCGAAGAAGACATAGAAGCTCGCCGCGTCCTGCGCCAGCACGAGGCCGAAGTTGCCCGCCATTGCCGCGCACCAGAACAGCCAGAAGCTGTTGCGCCGCGGGTCGTCGTGCAGATAGCCCAGCGCATGCACGCCGCCGGCCAGCCACAGCGCCGAGGTGAAGAGCAGGAAGATGCGCCCGGTGCCGTCCAGCCCGAAGCGCGCACCGAGGAACAGCCACGGCAGGTCGACGGCACCCGGCGCTGCGAACAGCGCCACGCCCAGGGCGGGCAGCGCCGCCAGCGGCAGCAGCAGGCGCAGGCGGTTCAGCCGGCGCAGCGCCGGCAGCAGGAGCAGCATGGCGGCCAGCGGCACGAGCGCCGGGGCCAGCCAGGTCAGCGCACCGCCGGTCGCAGCGATGAAGGCGTCAGACGCCATCGCGTCAGCCACCGCCGTACTCCCGGCGAATGATCAGATACGCCCAGTCGAGCGGGCTCCACGGCGTCGCCGCCAGCACGCCCACGCCCACCGAGAACAGCGCCGTCAGCAGCACCGGCACCAGCAGCATCGGCTTGGCGTCGCGGCCGCGACCGTCCTCGTGCGGCCAGGGGCCGTTCTGGGGGCGGAACCAGGCGCGGTGCAACACCGGCAGGAAGTACATCGCATTGAGCAGGCTCGAGACGGCGAGCACGCCGATGGCCCACCATTGGCCCGCCTGCGCCGCGCCGGCGCCAAGGTAGAGCTTGCTGACGAAGCCGGCCACCGGCGGCACACCGATCATGCCGAGCGCGCCGACTGTGAAGGCGGCGGTGGTCAGCGGCATGCGCCGGCCGATGCCGTCCATCTCGCTGACGTGGTGCACGCCGAGCGTCTCGGCATAGTTGCCTGCGCTGAAGAACAGGGTGATCTTCATCAGCCCCTGGTGCACCAGGTGCACCAGCGCGCCTGTCGTCGCCACCGGCCCGAGCAGCGCCGTGCCGAGCACGATGTAGGAGACTTGGCTCACGGTGGAGTAGGCCAGGCGCTTCTTCAACTCGTCCTGCATCAGCGCGCGCAGCGATCCGTAGATGATCGTCACTGCGGCCACCATGGCCAGCGGCGTCAGCACGCCGAGTGTCGCGGCGAATTCGATGCCGAACATCTCGTAGACCACGCGCACGATGGCGAAGGCCCCCGCCTTGACCACCGCCACCGCGTGCAGCAGGGCCGACACCGGCGCCGGCGCGACCATTGCCTGCGGCAACCAGCCGTGCAGCGGCACCAGCGCGGCCTTGACGCCGAAGCCGGTCACCAGGGCGGCAAAGAGCAGCACCAGGGCCGTGGCATGGTCGGCGCCGAAAGGTTTCAGGTAGCCGCCGCCGACGAAGTCCTGCGGCCCGGTAAGCACCTGGCTGGCGGCCACCGCCAGCAGCAGCAGCGCGCCGGCCGGCACGGTGTAGAAGAGGTAGGTGCGCCCGGCCGCCAGCGCAGCCGGGGTGCCGCGGTGGATGACCAGCGGATAGGTCACCAGCGTGAGGATCTCGTAGAACACGAACAGCGTGAACAGGTTGCCTGCTAACGCGATGCCCGCGGTGGCCGAGACGCACAGGCTGAAGAAGCCGAAGAAGCGGCTGCGGTGCGGCGAATCTTCGAGGTAGCCGATCGCATAGACCGTGGTCAGCAGCCACAGCAGGGCCGATAGGGTCATGAAAAGCAGGCTCAGTTCGTCGGCGCGCAGCACCAGGTCCAGCCCGGGCAACACCGTCATGCGCGCTTCGTACTCGTGGAAGCGGCCGATGTTCCAGAGCATCATGCCGACCAGGCCCAGCTTGGCGAAGGCGCCCGCCAGGTTCAGCGTGGCGCGCAGCCCGCGCCGGTCTTCGGGCAGCAGGAAGATGACCAGCCCTGGCAGCAGCGAACTCGCCACCACCGCCAGCGGCACCCAGGCCTGCGCGCTCACGGCAGGGCCCCGACCGCGAGCAGGCGGCGCAGTGGTTCGCCTGCGGCAACCAGGGCCACGGCCACCAGAGCCAGGGCCAGGGCCGCCAGTTGCGGGGCCGCCGGCACCTCTGCCGAGGCCTTGTCGGCGGGGGCATCGGCGAAGGCCCGAGACAGGGCGTGGAACAGGAACGCGGCCGACAGCAGGCTGCCGGCCAGCACCACCGCCACGGCCCACCAGGCACCGGCGCGCACCGCGGCTTCGACCAGCGCGAACTTGCCGACGAAGCCGCCCGTGGGCGGCAGACCGACCAAGCTGAGCGCGGCCAGCGCGAAGGCGGTGGCGGTGATCGGCAGCCGCGAGCCGAAGCCTGCCATCGCGTCGATGCGGTCATGCCCGTAGGCGGCCAGCAGCGAGCCGGCGCACATGAACATCGAGGCCTTGGCCGCCGCATGGCTGGCCGCGAGCAGCACGGCGGCATGCATCGCCCCACCTGCCGAGCCCCCCGCCACCGCCAACGGCAGCGCGATCATCAAGTAGCCCAGTTGAGCCACGGTGGAGTAGGCGATCATGGCCTTGAGGCGCGCCTGGCGCAGCGCCTGCAGGCCGCCCCAAAGCACGGCGAGCGCGCCTAGCGCACCCAGCAACGCGGGCACCACGCCGGCGCCCGGCAGGGGACCGAACAGGTCCAGCCACAGCCGCGCGAGCAGGTAGAAGCCGGCCTTGACGACCAGGGCCGACAACGCTGCCGACACCGGCGCCGGCGCCGATCCGTGCGCCGGCGGCAGCCAGAAGTGAAGCGGGAAGATCGCGGTCTTGACGAGTAACCCGGCGGTCATCAGCGCCGCGGCCAGCCACACCGACAGGCCGGGCTGCAGGCTCTGGCGCAGCTGCAGCAGGTCCATCGTCTGGTGCGCCGCGTACAACAGCTCGACGCCCAGAATGTAGAGCATGGAGCCCAGCAGCGCGAACAGCAGGTAGCGCAGTGCGGCGGCGGCCGCACCCGCGCCGGCCAGCGCCACCAGTGCCACCGCGGCCAGCCCGAGCAGTTCCAGCGTGACGTAGATGTTGAACAGGTCGCCCGACAGGTACAGCGCGTTGAGTGCGCCCCAGGCCAGCAGCCACACCGGCCAGAACAGCCACTGGGTCGAGGCCGGCGCTGGCGGCGCGACTTCGCCGGCCGGCCCGGGCGGGCCGGCGGTGAGGGCGTTTGGGTCTTGGTGGGCGTGGTGGCCTGCGGCACCGAAGTAGCGCCACGCGTAGACCGAGATGCCCGCGCCGATCACCGCGGTTATCAGCAGCATCGCTGCGGCCAGACCGTCGGCGCGCAACTCGATCCCCAGCGGCACTGCCCAGCCGCCGACCGCGACGCGCTGCATGCCACCCGTCATCACCTCCGCCGCCAGTGCGAACGCTGCCGCGACACCGAGCGCGCTCGTCAGCAGGCTGGCGGCCGCGGCGCCACGCCGGCCGGCCAGCAGCGCCGCCACCGCACCGGCCAACGGCACCACGAGCACTGTCACGAGCGCTGCGCTGCCGGTCATGGCGAAGCGTCGTCGCGGTCTTCGGGCAGGCGCGGGCTGCCCTCGTGCACATGCATGCGCCGCAGCAGCGCCAGCGCCAGCGCGGTGGCGCTGACGGCGACGACGATGCCGGTCAGCACCATCGCGTGAGGCACCGGGTCGGGGCGGGCGGCGCTGTCGGTCGTGCGCGAGGCCAGCGCGACCAGCATCATGAACACGCCCGAGCCCAGCACGTTCAGGCCTAGCAGGCGGCGCAGCACATGCCGCGCCGCCAGCGCCGCATACAGCCCCATGGCCACCAGCGCGATGCCGGCCAGGCCGTACAGCAGCGCCAGGCTCACGGTACCGCCCCCGTGTCCTGAGCGCCTGTCGTGGGGCTCGCGGCCAGCGAGTCACTCACCGTGCGTTCGCGGCCGACGAACAGCGCCACCATGATCAGCGCAATCGACAGCATGGCGGCCGCCTCGATCGCCAGGATGATGGCGCCGGCGTGCGCGGGCGGGAAGGTCAGGAAGCCGCCGCCGAGCAGGGCCGTTGTCACGCCGGCCGCCAGAAAAACTGCGAAGCCGAGCACGACGATCGCCCGCACCACGAGGCTCGGACCGAGCGAGAGCGGCCGCGCCAGGTGCCACAGCACGCCGCCGGCGGCCAGCAGCGCCGCGCCCTGGAAGGCGCCACCCGGTGCGTGCGCACCGACCCACAACAAGTAGCCGGCCACGATCACCGCCAGCGGCAGCAGCACGCGCAGCAGCAGCCCGAGCATCGGGTCCGCCACAGGGCGGGGCAGCGCCGGCTCGGCATCGAGGATCCATACGCCCAGCACCGCCAGCATCAGCACGCCGATCTCGAGCAGCGTGTCGTAGCCGCGGTAGTTGAGCAGGGTGGCCGTCACCGGGTTGCTGACGCCGCTGGCCTGCAACTGCTGCAGCGCCGGCTCGGCCAGTCCCGGCCAGCGCTCGGGCAGGGCCAGCGCCGAGGCGACCAGGAGCGCGGCCAAGCCGAGTGCCGCCAGCGCGACGCCGGTGCGCGCCGGCGTCAGGCCGAGCGGCCGCGGCTCGTCAGCGGCGCCCGAGCGGCCCAGGCGCGCCAGCGTGTCGAGCAGCAGCGCGCCCGCCAAGCCGGCGCCGATCGCGGCCTCGGCCAGCGCGACATCGGGCGCGCCCAGCCGCACCCAGGCCAGCGACAGCAGCAGCCCGAAGACAATGAACTGCACGACGGCCTTGAACAGGTCGGCGCTGGCCAGCGCACGCCAGCCCAACCAGAGCAGCAGGAGCACGAGCACGGCGTCGAAGACCTGCACCTCAGCGGCCATCGTCGCCTCCTGCGGCCGGCTCGCCTGGGGGCGCCGGACGTGTCGGCTGCATTGGCGAGCCGTCGTCCGCGCGCACCACCGAGGCTGTGGCCGAGCGTGCGACCAGGTAGCAGGCCACCGAACTGGCGAACAACACCAGCAGCCAGACCAGCAGCAGCTTGAGCACTTCCTGCACGTTGGCCGCCTGCAGCATCAGGCCGGCCACGACGAGACCCAGGCCGAGGTTATCGGCTTTGGTCAGCGCATGCAGCCGCGACAGCAGGTCGGGCAGCCGCAGCACGCCGACGCTGCCGGCCATGAAAAACAGTGCGCCGGCGCCGATCAGCGTCAGCGACAGTCCTTCACGCCAGGGGATGCCGGTCATGCTTGCGGCCCCTGTACCGGCCCGTTGACCGGGGTCGGGCCGGTGTCTGGTGGCGACGCCGGTATCGCCTCGGGTGGCGACACGCCAATGCGCCGCACGAACACCGCACTGGCCACGCTGGCCAGCAGCGCCAACACCAGAGCCACGTCGAGCAGGGCGGGGGCGTCCGTCGCGCGCGCCAGCAGCAGCAGCACGGCCACGACGCCGGTGCCCAGCAACTGCGCGGCCAGCATGCGGTCGCCGTTGGACGGGCCACGTTCCACGCGCAGGAGGCCGAGCGCGATCGTCGCCAGCACCAGCGCGGCCAAGATCCACAGTGCGGCGGCCATCCGCTCAGCCCTGACCGGGCGCTCCGGGCGCCACAGCGGGCAGTGCGAGCGAGAACAGGCCGGCGACGGCATCTTCGAGCGCTGCCAGTTCGGCGGCCACTGGCGCGCCGGTGTCGAGGGCGTGAATCAGCAGATCCCGCCCACCGACGTTTGCCACCAGCGTGCCCGGCAGCAGGCTCACGCAGAGCGCGAATAGCGAGCGTGCCGGTCCGTCCTCGGGCAGCCGCCAGAGGTACTGCACCAGGCCCGGTGCGACGCGCGGGTGCGACGCGCTGACGCGCCGCGCCACGTCCACACCACCGCGCAGTGACTCGCGCAGGAAGAAGGCCGCGAAGCGCAGCGCACCCGACAGGCTCAGGCCCCATGGCCCTCGCGGGGCCAGGGGCGTAAGCAGTGCCGCTGCCACGATCGTCGGAACACCGACGATCCAGGACGACGCCGTGCCGCCCGCCACGACCCACCAGAGCAGCGCCAGAGCAGCGAGGCGCCCGATCCATTGGCTAGGCCGCGCCGATGCGGCCGTCGCCGGATCGGCGCTGAGGTTAGAGGATGCGTGCATGTGTTGTTCTTGCGTCCCGTGGCTGGGTTCGGGTTCGCGCCCGGGCGGGATCAATCAGCCCGCTCCCCGCGTCACAGGTACGACGGGCCGACACGTTGACACCAACGGCGAAGTACCTTCGGTTCCGGAAGTTCAACTAAGAATAGCACGGCACCATGTCGACTCCGCGCCGCAAGGGTCGGGAGCGACCGAATGGGGCCAAGTGAGCCTGGCCGCAGAATGCCTCCAGCATGGAACCCTTGTCGGACGCAATGGAGATCGCGCGCGCTGCATTGCCAGGTTGGTCGGACGAGCCCCTACCGCGTGACGCCCGCGTCCGCCGCAGCGCGCTGCGCGACGGTGTTCGTGCTGACCATCGCACGCGCTGGCTTCACCCAAGACCCCGCCGGTGCCGCGCGCGGCTACTGCCACACGGTCCTGGAGTTCGGGATGATCGGCGAGCGCCTGTACCTGAAGGCTGGCGCGCTCGGGCTGGGCGTGTGTGCAGTGGGCACCTTCTACGACGACGAGGCGGCCGCGCTGGTCGGCATCGACCCTACGCCAGAATGGCCGGTGCACTTCGTTACTCTGGGCTGGCCGGCGTGAAATCGACCACCCCTCCCCGCTGCGCGGGCACTCCCCAGTGGGGAGGCTCAGGCCTACGCTTGGGAGCGGCCCGGCGCTGGCCTGAGCACGCGCCAGATGTCCTTGAAGACCGCTTGTTCGACCTTGGCACGTTCCGCGCCCGGGCAGGTGACGCGCACGACGAGAACCAACTGCCTCGGATCGGAGAAGTCCCAGGAGACCCTGTTCCGGCCCGAAGGGTAGGCGATGAAGCTCTCGGCAGAGATCTTGCGGAAGTGGGCCAAGGCTTCGTCGCGCCAGGCGCTGGTGGCCTGATCGGCCGCCGCCAGGGCAGCCTCTTCGATTCGGTCCAGGTCGGACCCACTGCCTCTGGGAATGGGCATGCGGATGAGGTGCAGGGCGTACTCGCCGGTGGGTGAGTTGTTCTTGAGGGGAATGGTCAGCAGCAGCCCGTTCGGAAACTCGGCCGTCTTGCCCGTGACCTGCCCGGCGTGGTCCAGCTCGACCAGGGTGGTGGCAAACATGTCGATGTCGACGACCCGTCCGTGGAGCTGGTTGAACTCGATGAGATCGCCGACCTTGAAGGGTTGAACCAGGGTGACGTACAAGTAGCCCAGCACGCACATCACCAGGTCCTTGCTGACGATCAGCAGCGCACCGGCGACGGCCGCCACCGACAAAGCGAAGCCGGCGATCGTCGACGCCCAGACCGAGACGATGATCAGCAGCACCAGGAACCAGATGACGTTGCGTGCCCACACCAGGTGCATGCGCCGCTTCTCGGCGGAGATTTCGCCGCGGGCCAGATAGCGGGCCCAGAGGTGAGACAGCGCCAGCCCGAGGCCGATCAGGATGGCGGTGGCAATGACCTTTTCCCATTGACCGGGAATTGCAGCGAACAGTTTTTCGAGGGTCGGGCTGGACATCGTGTAGCGTCGGCAGTTGTCGAGTAGGCGGGCCAGGGAGGGCGTAATCGGCGCCCTGTCGATCCATGTGCTTCAGCCCCTGACCATGCACGGGACGAGTCTGCCGCAAGTCAAGCGGACTTCACGACCAGCGTCGCGCAAACATTGTGCCAGCTTCGGGCTGCACGAGTCCTGGGGACGTGAGTCGGCAACGAGCAAGTGGATCAGCGTGCTACGTTTGAGAATCGCCGTGACCGCAGTGCGTGCGCCGCACAGACCGGTGAAGACTCTGAGAAGCACGCCTTCGCGCTTCTCGATGCTCAGGCGCCGGGCGTGCAAAGCCACCCCGGCGAGAGTCTCGGTCATGGCGAAGAGGAGGGTGCTTGTGTCCATGGACGAGGCCCGCGATCGGTATGGGCGCTGCGCAATGTGGGAAGCGTCACTGAGCCGGCCGATTGCACCTGGTCAGGCTGCGTGCCCGAGCCGCCGCCGCGACGGTGCCACACCGCGATGAGAAGGTGGGCGCCGGCACCCAGCGCCACGAGCAAGACGCGCCCGATGCCCCAGACCACCCAGGTCCCGCCGTCAAACCGTTGGCCAGCGCGGGCGCCGCCTGAAGCAGGCTGTCGACGAGGGGCCCGATGCCCGACAACTGCGAGGTAGGCCCCGAGGTACTTGCGTGCGCGGTAGGTGTATACCTCCATGGCCAGGCACCTGCGCTTGTCGGTGACTTCAACTTCACTCGTCCAGGCCGAGGCGGCGCACGATCAGTTTCTCCACCTCGAGCACCAGGAGCACCAGGGCACCGACGGCGATGATCTGCGCGCCCACCTGGAGCGACAGCGCGCTGGTGTTGAACAGGGTCTGCATGAACGGTGCGTAGGTGAACACGAGTTGCAGCAGGAAGACGCCGGATACGGCGGCCAGCACTCGTGGCGTGCCCTGCACGCCGGTCCAGGTGAACGACGGCGACTTCAGGTAGCGCACGCTGAACAGGTAAAACACCTCCATCGCCACCAGGGTGTTGACGGCCACGGTGCGGGCTTCCTCGATGGCCGCGCCGCGCGCCAGCGCCAGCTCGAACATGCCGAAGATGCCCAGCATGAACAGCGTCGAGACGAACACGATGCGCCAGATCACGAAGCCCGAAAGCATGGGCTCGTCGGGCCGGCGCGGCGGCCGCGTCATCACATCGGCCTCGGTCGGTTCGAAGGCCAGCACCATGGCCAGGCCGATCGAGCTGACCATGTTCACCCACAGGATCTGCGCCGGCAGGATTGGCAGGGCGATGCCCAGCAGCACGGCCAGCAGCAGTGTCAGCGACTCGCCGCCGTTGACGGGCAGCAGGAAGGTCACCGTCTTGCGCAGGTTGGTGTAGACGGTGCGGCCTTCTTCGACCGCATGCGCGATGGAGGCGAAGTTGTCGTCGGCCAGCACGATGGAGCCTGCCTGCTTGGCGGCCTCGGTGCCCTTCATGCCCATCGCCACGCCGACATCGGCTTGCTTCAGCGCCGGGGCGTCGTTGACGCCATCGCCGGTCATGGCCACCACCTGGCCCTCGGCCTGCAGGGCACGCACCAGGCGCAGCTTGTGCTCGGGGCTGGCACGTGCGAAGACGGTCGTCTCGATCGCCAGGCGGCGCAGCGCTAGGTCGTCGCAGGCCTCGACCTCGGCGCCGGTGGCGGCTTTCACGTCGCCGCCGCCCAGGCCGATCTGGCGCGCGATCGCGCTGGCCGTCACGGCGTGGTCCCCGGTGATCATCTTCACCTCGATGCCGGCGGCACGGCACTGCGCCACGGCGCGGATCGCCTCGTCGCGCGGCGGGTCGATGATGCCCACCAGGCCGAGCAGGGTCAGCCCCTGTTGCACGTCGCCAAGCACCAGGCGTGCGTGGTCCGACGGCACAACGCGCCGCGCCAGCGCCAGCACGCGCCGGCCCGCAGCGGCTTGCTCATCGACCCGGGTGTGCCAGGCGGCGGCGTCGAAGGCTTGTTCGCGGCCCTGGTCATCGAACTGCGCCGCGCACATGGTGAACACCCGTTCGGGGGCCCCCTTGACGAACACCACGTTGCCTGCACCCGGGGTTGTACCTGGGGCATGCAGCGTGGCCATGTAGCGGTGCTCCGACTCGAACGGGATCACGTCCAGCCGCGGCTGCTGCGCCGCCAGCGCGGCGAGGTCGAAGCCGGCCTTGCGTGCCAGCGTCAGCAGCGCGCCTTCGGTGGGGTCGCCGGTCACGGTCCACTGACCAGCACCTCCAACTGGCCCGGTCTGCTCACGCAGGCTGGCGTCGTTGCACAGCGCGCCGGCTTGCGCCAGGCCGTGCACCGCAGGCGGCCAGCCGGCGCACGGGCCGTCGACCGTCTCCAGCCCGCCGTGCGGGGCATACCCTGCGCCCTGCACGGTGAAGCAGCCCTCGGCCAGCACCACCTGCTGCACCGTCATCTCATTGCGGGTGAGGGTGCCGGTCTTGTCCGAGCAGATCACGGTCACCGAGCCCAGCGTCTCGACGGCCGGCAGGCGGCGGATCACCGCATGGCGCCTGGCCATTCTCTGCACGCCGATGGCCAGCGTGATCGTCATGATCGCGGGCAGTCCCTCGGGTATGGCGGCCACCGCCAGACCCACCGCGGCCATGAACATGTCGATGGCGGCGTAGTCGCGCACCAGCGTGCCGAAGCCGAACAGCAGCGCCGCCGTCGCCATGATCACCAAGCTCAGCACGCGGCCGAAATCGCTCATCTTGCGCAGCAACGGGGTGGTGACGGCCTGCACCTCCTCCAGCAGGCGCCCGATGCGGCCGATCTCGGTGCGCGCACCGGTGGCCACCACCACGGCGCGGGCCTGGCCCTGGGTGACCATGGTCGCGGCGTAGGCCATGCCCAGGCGATCGCCGATGGGCGCCGCCTCGTCCACCGCAGCGGTGTCCTTGTCCACGGGCACCGACTCGCCCGTCAGCGCTGCCTCGTCGATGCGCAGGTTGCGCGCCTGCAGCAGCCGCAGGTCGGCCGGGACGCGGTCGCCCGAGGCGAGCAGAACGATGTCCCCGGGCACCAGGTCGGTGGCGTCGATGTCGTGCTGCGCGCCGTCGCGCAGCACCAGTGCGCGCGGCGAGAGCATGCGGCGGATGGCTTGCAGCGCGCGTTCGGCCTTGCCTTCCTGCACGAAGCCGATCACGGCGTTGAGCACCACCACTGCGACTATGACCCCGGTGTCGACCCAATGCCCCAGCAAGGCGGTAATGCTGGCTGCGCCCAGCAGCAGGTAGATCAGCAGGTTGTGGAACTGCAGTGCCAGGCGCCACATGGGGTGGGTCGGTTTCACCTCGGCCAGGCGGTTGGGCCCGTGCTCGGCCCGGCGGCGCGCCACGGCGGCTGCCGCCAGCCCGGCCGTCGCATCGGTTTGCAGGCGCTCCAGCACCTGCATGGCGTCCAGGGCATGCCAAGCAGCGTCGGGTTTCGGGGCAGGCGGGGTCATGTGGGCAATCCGGAATTCATCGGCAGCGTCATCGCTACATTGGACTGTACCCGCCCATGCGCACCTTGATAGCCGGCAATTCATGCTGATCGCCCACACGTTCGGCGCGCACATCGGCCTGTTCCAGCTGGGCAGGTGGTTGTGGACCAATGGGCTGCGGTTGCCCGCAGGCCTGCCTTTGCGGGAGATGCTGGCGCACTCCTGCGGTGGAGCCGCTCCATCTTGGTACTGACCTAAGCCCGGCGTCCGTGATGACTGCAGCCGCGCTCTGTCAGCGGGCGCAGCGCAAGTGCACTGCAGCCGCGCGCGATCGGATTCCCGAAGCGGCCCTGACGAACGGCCTGCCCATCGACTGGTCCTCTGGGTCGTCGCCGATCGAACTGCCGCGGCATTCCGGCGTTATCACGCGACGCATCGCAGCCGTCGACCTTCCGCAGCAGAGGCCCGGACCGTGAGGTCGGGTGCCACCGCCTGGGGCCTCGGGCGCTGAGTTCGATGGGGTGCGCCTTCCAACTGGCAGGTGCTGCACGCCAGGGCCGCGAGGCGGTCCATGTCGAGGATTGCGATGGCGCGGTTTTCGACACGCACGCACTCCCGCAGCGAGCTTGAACCGAAGGAGCGACTGACCGTCTCATGTGCGATGCCCAGGTAGCGGGCTATGTCACGCCGACCCATGGGCAGGTGGAAGAGGCGCGGTGATTGCCCCCGGGCGGCCATGTGCAGCGACTGCTGCATGAGAAAGCGGGCCATGCGCACCTCGGCAGCCATGGGAGCCATCAGCGCGATCTGTTCGTCGCGCCGTGACAACTGGCGGCTGAGCGCGAAGTGCAAGGCGCGATCGAACCCTCTGATGCGTTGGCCGAGCGCGGACAGATCCCGAACCAGTACCGCGTAGACGGTCGCGTCCTCGAGCGCGACCGCAGAGGTCGGATGTGCACCCACGCAAAGGGCATCGAAGCCGAGCAGTTCGGCACGGCCAGCGAACCCGAGCACATGCTCGGCGCCGTCTTCGGCGATGCGGTGGCTCTTGAAGTGGCCGGTGTACACGACATAGATCGATTCCGCACGTGCACCCTCGTGAAACAGCGTGTGGCCGGCGTGCAGCTGACGCATCAGGACCGGAGTTGACTCCGCGGCTCTCGAGTTGCCGGGTTCATCACCCAGCAGTCTCAGCAGGTCGGCCACGGTGCTTCGCCCGCCCATGCCCGCGTAACCAGGCAAGGCGAACGCGTCGCTCGTCAGGTGCTCCTCGCGCGCTTGTTTACAGAGGTTCATCATTCATCTCCCGAAGTTTCAATTGACGGCCTTGCGAACTGCCCTTGTATGGGCCGTCAGACCCGGCGGGTGCTGCGGGCCGTCACCTGGAAGTCGAGGCCGTACAGCAAGGGTTCCAGCAATTCATGCTCATCGGGGTGCAGACCCCAATGGTCGATGGCGGCCAGCACGACGATGGACTCACTGTCGTCGACCCTGCCGTCCGCATTGACGACCGCCGTACACAGGCGCAGCACCAGGCGTTGCAGTGCCACGTCGTCGATAGCGGCGAGCATCTGTTCGATCATCCGGCCGTCGATCCGGCAGTCTGTGCCATGAGCGGCCGACCACAGCAGGTCGATGCACAACTCGTGGACGACGTCGTGCCATTCCAGGCGCGTCAGGCCCAGTTGTTCGTGGACCCGCATCGCTTCGAGCACGGCCACCTCGGAAGGCTTGACCTCGCCGTTCGAGATGAGTGCCAAGGCAACGATATTGGCCGCGGCCTGTGGGCTGTTGCGGGGATAACGGCGCGTCGAGGAAGAATGCTTGTTCATGGTTGACCCTTCTGGTTGATCAGAGTTGGCTCCCTGCCCTATGGCCGGGCCGGGCGTGTCTGGCACGGATTCAGTCACGAGCCGAGTTTTTTCAGTGTGGCCTGGATGCCCGCGGCCTTGGCCGCCTCGCGGAACGTCTCGGTCGTGGGCAACAGGGGTTTGGGACCGGTATCTTCGAGGAACAGCACAGGCATCGCCTGTTGGGCCAGGGCTTGGGTCTGTGCCTGGGCGCTCGCGATCGAGCCGAACAGCCAGATGGTGATGGCCAGGAGCAGCCAGCCGGCGGTGTACAGGACAGGCTTTCGGAGCGAGCGGACCGAGGTTTGGGTTTTCATTGAAATTTCCTTGGGGTTGCAGAGAAGAAACTGAAGATGCTGTCGAGGATAGATATCCGATGGCGAGGATTCTTGGGGGGCTGCGTGGGCCCCGGCCCGACCTCGCGGGCAAGTCGCCTGAGTTCGTGTCGCGTTGTGCCTCCGGAGTCGGGGGGACGGAGTCGCTGAACTCGCTGGCGACGTGACGCACGCTGTATTGCGAAGTGGGCGATCCGTCGGATGGGACAAGGACTCCCGGCATGGTGTTCATCCTTTCGGACAATGCCGGACCATCTGTCTCGGTGGGGCGCCGATCAGCAAGTCCGGTGGTTGATGTTCATCAACCCAGGTGCTCGTCCTCGGGCAGCTGAGACCCCCTGGGCCGCCGCGCCTTGAACTCAGCGACGCGGGCTGCATGCCCCACAGCGCGAGCGCCGCCCCGAGCACCACCGACTCGCCCTTTGCAACGCGGCCGTCTGCCTCGATCACTGCGACGCAAAGGCACAGCACCGTGCGGCGCAGCCCGGGATCGGTGATCTCGGCCACCCGCTCGGCCAGCGAACGAGGGTCGACCTGACACGCGTCCGCCCAGGTCAGCTGCGCCGCCGAAAGCAATTCCTTCCAGCAGTCATGCACGACGACATGGAACTGCTCGGTTCCAAGCCCGAGTTGCGCGTGCGCGTCGAGTCGATCGAGCACGCCGATTTCGGCCATGCAAATTTCACCGTCGGCCAGCATGGCCAGCGCGACGATGCTGGCAGCCGCCTGCGGGCTGTTGGTCGGGTAGGGTTGCATGGCCCAATGTTCCTTGGATTGGCGTTGCTGCGGTCAGTCGAAGATCTCGCTCAACCACGATTTCCTGCGGTTGCTTCGTGGGTCTCGACCACGGTGTTGGTCGGAATCGGCAAAGTCGGGCCGCGATCGCCCGGCGCCGATCGGATCCGCTGCGGGCGCCGCTGTCGTGGCGCGTTCGATCAGCTTGTCGAGCTCGCCGCGATCGAGCCACACGCCCCGGCACTGCGGGCAGTAGTCGATCTCGACGCCTTGGCGGTCGGTCATCACGAGGGTGGATTCGGGGCAGTTCGGGCATTTCATGGTGTGCACCTCAATCGTTGTTGTTGCCGAAGCCGATCAAGGCCAGCAGGCTGCTGAACAGGTTGTAGATCGACACGTACAGGCTGACCGTGGCCATGATGTAGTTCGTCTCGCCGCCGTTGACGATACGGCTGGTTTCAAACAGGATCAGGCCACCCATGAGCAACACGAACGCCGCCGAGACGGTGAGCGACAGTGCAGGCACCTGGAAAAAGATGGCGCCCAGCCCGGCCAAGAAGGCGACGAGGATGCCGGCCAGCAGGAACCCGCTCATGAAGCTGAAGTCCTTGCGCGTGGTCAGGGCGTAGGCGGAAAGGCCGACGAAGATGGTGGCCGTGCCGCCCATGGCCATCATCACCACCTGGTGTCCGTTGGGCATGGCCAGGTACTGGCTGACGATGGGGCCCAGCGTGTATCCCATGAAGCCGGTGAGCCCGAAGACGGCCGCCAGTCCCCAGGCGCTGTTGCGCAGCTTCGTGGTCGCGTACAACAGGCCGAAGAAGCCGAGCAGGGTGATCACGATGCCGGGATGCGGCAACTTCAGCGCGGCACTGGTGGCCGCGATGGCGGCACTGAAGAACAGCGTCGCCGACAACAGGCCGTAGGTGTTGCGCAGGACGCGGTTGGTGCTCAGCATGCCTGGTGCGCCGGTCTGGGCAACCACCACCGGCAAGGTCCGCTCGGTTGTCATGCTCGTTCTCCTTCCGGATGTGCGGGGTGGGGTGTCGGGGCAAGTTCCTCTGGCGCGATGAGGTGGGCGTCGGCACGACCGGGCCGCCGATCGATGCGTGAGCGGTCGAGATGCTTGACCACCACGCGACCCACGCGGTCCGCCGCGCGATCAATGACGGTGTAGAGGTCGGCTCCGAGTTCGTCGATGACCGCCACCGGTGCGTCCAGCAGATGCACCTGGATGCGACAGAACTTGTCGACGCCGCCTCGTGGGCCGTTCTCGTCGCCGATACGTACCACGACGCGCTGGATGCGGTCGCTGTGCCGGGTCAGCACGAAGCGCAACCGACGCTTGGCGTGATCGGCCAGTGCGCTGGTCAGTGGGAATCCCTGGCTGTGGATATCGATGTTCATGCGTTTCCTTTTCCGGTCACCCGATGGGGCGACATGGAGACTGTAGGGGCCTGTCGAAGAAAGAAAAAGCAGATAGATATAGAATGTTTATTCGTAAAAGTCGGATGGTTGAAGCGCCGGACGGGCCCGCTTTGCACCGCACAAGCGGGTTGGGACAGGCCGGCCGCTTGGGTGGCAACCCCGTGGTGACCTCTGCAGTAATCGGCAGGTGGGCGGCGGCGAAACCAGTGAGCCCGCATTTCTCTCAAGCAACCGGTTCGGCAGCGGGCTCGCGTGCAAAGTAACAGTCGTGACGACGTGTGGACACCCCGGAGCGAACCGGGTCCGTCAGCGCAGGGGCCCGCTTCCCGGTGGGGCGGCCGGCCCCCCGCGTCAGAATGGTTGTCGATCCTTCATGGAACAACCCCGGGAGCGGCGATGAAGCGCAGTCAGCGGATCATGTTCCGGGCCTCATACCCTTGGATCAACTGGCCCCGAGGGCGGCGCCGGTGGCCGCAGTGAGGGGTCCAGCTTCAGCGCCGCCTTGATCAACAGGTGGGCTGACACCGGGGCGGTCATGAAGAGGAAAAGGGCGATCAGCAACTCATGCAGGCTGGCCGTGCCCTGCGCCACGCTGAACCACATCGACGAGGCGATCAGCACGCAGCCCACGCCCAGCGTCGTCGCCTTGGTGGGGCCGTGCAGGCGCTTCAGAAAGTCGGACAACTTGGCCAGCCCCCAGGAGCCGATCAGCGCAAATGCTGCGCCGATCACCACCAGGGCGGCCAGTAGCCCATCGAGCCACAGAGGCAGGTTGGTCACGGCTTCACTCCACGATATCGCCACGCAACAAGTACTTGGACAGCACGACGGTGCTGGCGAAGCCCAGCATCGCGATGAGCAGCGCGGCTTCAAAGTACAGCGGCGTGTCGCGTTGAATGCCGAGCAGCACAAGCAGCGCGATCGTGTTGATGTACAGCGTGTCGAGCGCCAGGATGCGGTCGACCAGCGACGGCCCTTTCAGCAGCCGCCAGGCGTTCAATGCCATTGCGAAGACGAAGGCCGCCATGGCCCAGGGCAGGACGGTGGCGAGCAGGTTCATCGGGCACTCCCTTCGAAGATGTCTTGCAGCGGCGCTTCGTAACGCGCCTTGATACCGGCGATCAGCGCCGCTTCGTCGTCGACGTTGAGCACATGGATCAACAGGTGACGCTGGTCTTCTGTCAGCTCCGACGACAACGTGCCCGGGGTCATTGTGATGATGCCGGCCAGCGCCACGATGCCGTGCGGGTCGGTGATCGACAAGGGCAGCCAGACGAAGGCCGGCTGGATCGCCGCCTCGCGGCCCAGGATGCGTCGGGCGACTTCGATGTTGGAGGTGACGATGTCCCACAACACGACCCCGCCCAGCCGGACGATCTTCAACGGGTGCCGCAGTGAGCCCTTGTTGGGACGCAAGGCCTCGGTGAACCAGGGAATCACCAGGGCCAGCAGGGCGCCGAGCGCCAGCTGGCCGAGCGACCACGACTGGTTCAGCAGCGGCCAGACGAGGAACAGCATGACGCTGAGCAGCGGGGCGGGGAGCAGTCGCTTCATGGCTTGCCCCCGCGCTCGCGCATCTCGCGCCGCACGTCGATCGCAGCGGGCACCGGCTGCGCCCCGAGCACGGCGCGCAGATAGGCCTGGCGTTCGAACAACTGTGCCGCTGTGGCTTGCGTGTAGCGCGACAAGGGCCCTGCGGCAAGACTGCAGGCGAGCACGGCCGCGAGCAGCAGCACCAGGGCCAGGCCGTGGCCGGCGCGCGGCGGCAGCGCGCCGGTTTCGATGGGGGATGATGCCAGCGCCGGCGTGGCCGGCGCCGGGCTCCAGAACAGCACCGAGCCGCTGCGCGCCAGGGCCACCATCACAAACAAGCTGCCGGCCAGCACGACGGCGATGGTCCAGGCCCCCCAGACGGTCGGGCCAGCGGCCTGCAGCAGCAGCGCCTTGCCCATGAAACCGGCCAGAGGCGGCATGCCGGCAGCAGCCACGGCGCAGACGAGGAACGTCACGCCCAGGCGATGGCGGGAGCCGTCGAACGGCCCGGCGCGCAAGGTGTCGGCCGACTGTCCGCGTGCGTAGGCGATGCGGTCGACCAGCAGAAACAGGGTCGCCGCCACCAGCGTGCTGTTGACCATGTAGAACAGCCCAGCCGCCACGGTGGCGGGCTGCGCCAGGCCCACCGCCAGCAGCAGCGTGCCGGCCGAGCCGATGACCAGGTAGCCGATCTGCGTGCGCAGTTGCTGCGCCGCCAGCGCGCCGATCGCTGCCAGCGCGATGGTCGCCAGCGCCAGCGCAGGCAGCCACGGCCCGGCCACCCCGGCCGTCGGGCCACCGTCCTCGCCGAAGATCAGCGTGCTGACGCGCAACACGCTGTACACGCCCACCTTGGTCATCACCGCGAACAGCGCCGCTGCCGGGGCACACGCCGCGCCATAGGTCGCCGGCAGCCAGAAGTACAGCGGCAGCAGCGCGGCCTTGACGAAGAACACCACCAGCAGCAGCAAGGCAGCGCTCTGCAGCAGCAGCCCCCGATCCGCCGGCAGATGGGCCATGCGCTGTGCCATGTCGGCCATGTTCAGCGTGCCGGTCAGTCCGTACAGCAGGCTCACGGCGATCAGGAACAGCGCCGCGCCGGCGAGGTTGAAGCCGACATAGTGCAGCGACGCCCTCAGCCGCGCCAAGCCCGCCCCGTGCAGCAACAGGCCATAGGACGAGATCAGCAGGACTTCGAAGAACACGAACAGGTTGAACAGGTCGGCGGTCAGGAAAGCGCCGTTCAGGCCCATCAGCTGGAACTGGAACAGGGCGTGGAAGTGCGGACCGCGCCGGTCATCACCGCCGCGGGCGTAGAGCAGGGCTGCCAGTGCGACGCCGGCGGTCAGCGTCAGCATCAGCGCCGACAGCCGGTCCAGCACCAGCGAGATGCCGAAGGGCGCCGCCCAGTTGCCCACCAGGTAGGCCTGGACACCGCCGCGATCGGCCTGCACCAGCAGGGCGATCGCTACGGCCAGCAGGGCGGCGGTGGCGACGACGCCGATGCGTGCAGCCAGCGCCGGGGCACGGCCGCCGATCAGCACCAGAGTGGCGCCGCACATCAGCGGCAAGACGACCGGCGCGATGATCCAGTGGTTCATGGCCGCCCTCCTTGTGCTGCCGGCTCGTCCGCTTGCGGCTCGGCACCATCGACGTGGTCCGAATCGGTCAGGGCCCGCGTGCGCAGCGCGATCACCAGCATCACCGCTGTCAACGCAAAGCCGATCACGATGGCGGTCAGCACCAGGGCTTGCGGCAAGGGGTCGGCGTAGGTGGCCAGCGTGGCGGCGCGCTGGCCATCGACGATGGGCGCGGCATTGATCCTGATGCGCCCCATCAGGAAGATGAACAGGTTGACCGCATAGCCGAGCAAGGTCAGGCCCAGGATCAGGTCGAAGGTGCGCGCGCGCAGCATCAGGTAGACGCCGCCGGCGGTGAGCGTACCCACCAGGATGGCCAGCATCGCGGCCATCATGGCTTCACCCCCGCAGCACCGGCCGCGCTCAGATTTCCCAGCGCCACCAATGCTGTCATCGTCGCGCCGACCACGGTGAGAAAGACCCCCAGGTCGAACAAGGCCGCGCTGGCGAGCGGCACCGCACCGACCAGCGGCCACAGCGGGTAGTCGTAGCTGCTGGTCAGGAACGGCGCGCCGAAGAACCAGCTGCCCAGGCCGGTGGCCCCGGCCACCAGCAGCCCGGCGCCGATCCAGGGCTGGTAGTCGGTGTTCATGCGCCCGGACACGAAACCCTGGCCATTGGCGACGAACTGCATCACCAGGGCGATCGCCAGCACCAGACCAGCGATGAAACCGCCGCCCGGCAGGTTGTGCCCACGCAGGAACAGGTACGCGGAGACCATGGCCGCCAGCGGCAGCAACAGGCGCACGATCAGCGCCAGCATCAGCGGGTGGCGGTCTTCCGCGCGCAGGGCCCGCGGCGGCACGGCGGCGAGGTGGGTCGGGCGCCAACCGGACAGCAGCGCCTGGATGATCAGCCCCGCCACGCCCAGCACGGTGATCTCGCCCAGCGTGTCGTAGCCGCGGTAGTCGACCAGGATCACGTTCACCGTGTTGGCGCCGCCGCCCAGCGACTGGGTGGTCGCCAGGAAGTACGGCGAGATCGGCTCGAACGGCCGCGCCAGCACCGCCCACACTAGCGCCGCGACGCCGCCGCCGGCCGCCAGCGCGACCAGCGCATCGCGAGCGCGCCGCAGCCCTTGGCCGCGCGGCGCCGCAGGCGACTCGGCCGGCAGCCAGTGCAGCGCCAGCATCATCAGAATGATGGTCGCCACCTCCACCAGCAACTGCGTCAGCGCCAGATCGGGCGCCGAGAAATACACGAAGGCCAGGCTCACCACCAGCCCCACCGCGCCCAGCAGCAACAGCGCCAGCAGCCGCTGGCGGTGGAACCGCACCGTGGCCAACGTTGTCGCCAGGCCGATGACCCAGGCGACGATGAAGCCGAAGCTCACCGGTGGGCCGTCGGGCATGTCCACGGCCGTCTGCGTGCCGCCCAGCGCGAAGGGAAGCGCGCCCGCGATGAGTGCAAAAACGACCAGCACCAGCAGGTAGCGCTGCAATGCGTCGTTCTGCAGCTCGCCGGTGACGCGCCGTGCCAGCGCCCGGCCGCGGTCCAGCGCCAGCGCAAACAGATCGCGCCCGCCGGTCTTCGGAGTCGCGGGCGCTCGCTCCAGCGTGTGCAGGTTGACGCGCCGCTGCAGCACGAAGTACAGCGCCACACCGCCCACCAGCGCCAGCGCGCTCATGCCCAGCGCGAGATTCAGGCCATGCCAGATCGCCAGCGTGTAGGCCGGCAGCGTGCCCTCGAAGCCGCCGAACAGGGTGGCCTTGGCGCCGACGGCCAGCAGCGGGCCGATCGACAGCGCGGGCATCAGGCCGACCACCAGGCACAGCACGACCAATACCTCGACGGGCACGCGCATGAAACGCGGCGGCTCGTGCGGCGTCTTCGGCAAGCCCACCGGATCGCCGTTGAAGAACACGTCATGGATGAAACGCAGGCTGTAGGCCACGCTGAACATCGCCGCCAGCGTCGCGCCAGCCGGCAGCAGCCATTGCATGAGCGGTGTGCTCTGTTTGGCCGCCGCTTCGGCGAAGAACATCTCCTTGCTCAGGAAGCCGTTGAGCAGCGGCACGCCGGCCATCGCCCCCGCAGCGACCATGGCCAGCGCGCCGGTCCACGGCATGCTCTTCCACAGGCCGTTGAGCCGACGCATGTCGCGGGTGCCGGTCTCGTGGTCGATGATGCCAGCGGCCATGAACAGCGAGGCCTTGAAGGTGGCGTGGTTGAGGATGTGGAACACACCCGCCACAACGGCCAGCGGCTCGTCCAGTCCGAACAGCAACGTGATCAGGCCGAGGTGACTTATCGTGGAATAGGCTAGCAGCCCCTTCAGGTCGTGCTGGAACAGTGCCAGGTAGGCGCCCAGCAGCAGCGTGGCCAGGCCCGTCAGCGAAACGATCCAGAACCACGGCTCGCTGTCGCCCAGTGCCGGGTACAGGCGAGCCAGCAGGAACACGCCGGCCTTTACCATCGTGGCCGAATGCAGGTAGGCCGACACCGGCGTCGGTGCGGCCATCGCATGCGGCAGCCAGAAATGGAACGGGAACTGCGCGCTCTTCGTGAAGCAGCCCAGCAGCACCAGCACCAGCGCTGGCAGGTACATCGGGTGCGCGCGCAGCAGGTCGCCGGACTTCAGTACCACGTCGAGATCGGTCGAGCCGACGATGTGCCCGATCAGCAGCACGCCGGCCAGCAGGCACAGCCCACCTGCACCGGTCACGGTCAGCGCCATGCGCGCGCCTTCGCGGGCGTCGGCGCGATGCTGCCAGTAGCCGATCAGCAGGAACGACGACAGGCTCGTCAGTTCCCAGAACACCACCAGCAGGATCAGGTTGTCGGCCAGCACCACGCCCAGCATGGAGCCCATGAACAACATCAGGAACAGAAAGAATCGGGCCGGGGGATCTTCCGCGGCGAGGTAGTAGGCGGCGTACAGCACCACCAGCGCACCGATGCCGGTGATCAACAGCGTGAACAGCCACGCCAGCCCGTCCATGCGAAAGCCGAACTTAAGGCCCAGCGTCGGCAGCCAGTCGACGGACCAGCGCAGCACCTCGCCGCCGAACACGGCCGGCGCGGCCGCGAGCATCGCAATGAACACGAGCAAGGTCACGGCGCCCGCCAGCCACGCGGCCGTTCGCCGCTGGCGGTTGTCGACGCCGGCGATCAGCGCGGCGCCCGCAAAGGGTGTCAGCGCCAGCCAGGGCAGCAGCGCGCCGCTGCTCATGGGCTACAAGTGACCGCACGCGGGGCCGGCTGCAGCATCTCCAGGACCAAGGTCACTGCGGCGAGCGGCAGCATGAAACTCAGCATGACCCAGCTGTCGAGGGGGTTGCTGCCGATCACATTGCCGGTGGCGATGTCGGTGCGCCCCTCCATCGCAGTGCCGAACGACACTGGGAGTCTTGGCCCGCTGGTGTCCAGGGCGACGATGGTCAGGCCCACCACCACCAGCTGCGAGATTCCGAACGAGAGCACCAGTCGCGACAAACCGCGCACCAGAAGGTCGGCGCCGGCCACCAGCGCCGCCAGCCCGCCGAAGAAAATCTGAATCTGGATCATCATGTTGAAGCGATAGGCTGACGCCGCTCGGAGCGTCCGTCTCTATTATGTGGGATGGTAGCTGGTCACCTTGAATCCTCAGAACCACTCTCCCGTCGCCCTGCACACGGCTCGTGCGACCTGAGTGCCATCGAAGAAAAGGCCTTGCACCCAAATCGCGTTGCTGCCTCTGGTCGCCGGGCTGGCCGGGGTCGGCGTCGGCGTGGTGCAGGTGCATGACCAGATCGATGTGCTGTCGCAGATCGAATTCGTGGTACTGCTGTTTGTAGTCGGCCCCAAGCTCGGCCTGCACCCTCGCCACATCGGGCCGGTGCCGTTGGCCACCTGCTTGGAACACGGGCTCTCACCATCGCCCGACTGGTCTGCGTTGATGCGACCCGAGGGCCCTGCCCAAGGCCTTCATGGTGCTGCCCGAAGTGTTCGCGTCGATATCGGGTGTGTCTGGCTCGGGACCGCGCTCTTCACGCTGTTGGTCATTGCCGCACTGACTGTCGGCGGAGTCGCTGTAGGAGGCGCCCGCTGCCTTTGCGCTATACCGCCAGGGCTGGTCGCGTATACGCGCCAGCCTGAGTCTGGGCAAGTTCTGGCACGGAGCGCGCGCTAAACCGTACGCTTGCCCGTCGCCGTGGTGCTGGTGTGCAGCGCATGGCAGGCGTGACCGGGCCGATCGGTCGGTACCGCCATGCAGTGGCTCGATCAAGCGCTGGTCTGCGTGAGCGCCTTGCCTGAAAGTGAATCGGCAGGTACCTGCTGCAACCGCGCGTCGACCTCCGCCTCGGCTTTCAACCAGCCTTCGAGTTCGTGCCCGTAGACACAGCCGCGCGCTTCGAGTTGCGCGTAGGCAGCCTGGCGAATCGCCTGTTGACGCGGATCGTCTGGAGCAACCTGCGTCGCATCGACGGCTTCTTGCTGTGCAGAACTCGGCTCGGGCCCGGCACGGGTGCACGCGGTTTCGCTGAGTTGTGCTGGCATAGTCGGATCTCCTGGCTGAAAGTAGGTTCGCTGCAGAGGCATCGCGACGCCGCTACCGCAGGCCTGAATATAGGCGCATCCGGGTGGGTACCGTTGCGCTGCGTCAATTCATGTGAGTTGGGTGAACATTTCCTCCAGGCGCTGCCGCGACCAGTCCGGACGGCCGAGACCAGTGCCTCGATCGCGCCGGCCGGTTCTTGACCGGAGCGGCGTTGGGAATCGACCTGCCGTTCACTATCGCTCGCGCGCTCGCGGAGGGACCTGTGTTCAGTCCACAGCTGGGGCATCGATTGATGCCTGCCAACGGTGTCGAGATGGAATGCCTGAACATCGCTGGTGCTGGTTCGCATGCTGCGGCATGACCGGGACTGTCACCGGGAGACGTTGCACCATGACGACACTTCGCAGCATTGTGGCGGCGACCGACTTCTCGCCGGCCTCGGACGCTGTCGTACACCGCGCGGCGCAACTGGCGGCGACGCATCGCGTTTCGCTGCGCCTGCTGCTTGCCTTCGACATCGGTTCCTGGCAAATCCTGAAGGGCGTCCTCTGCGGCTTCGGAC
The DNA here is from genome assembly GCF_031457235.1 of Hydrogenophaga laconesensis. Lineage (NCBI taxonomy): Bacteria > Pseudomonadati > Pseudomonadota > Betaproteobacteria > Burkholderiales > Comamonadaceae > Hydrogenophaga > Hydrogenophaga laconesensis. Next base: position 5,921 of record NZ_JAVDWE010000022.1, on the reverse strand, counting down.
CACCGCCAAAGGTGATCAACGCGTATGTCGACTCGCATGCAGGCGCCCTCGTCGTGATCGGCTCGCGTGTCGAACCCGCACTTTCGGGCCGGAGCACCACCGCTTTGATGTTTGTACGCAGGCCGCCATGCGCGATCCTGATCGTGCGTGTGGCCGATGACCGGCCTTGCGACGAGATGCTGTCGGTCGTCAACCTGTGCGAAAATTTCGTTTGGACCGCTTCCCTTGCCGTCAATCTGCTGCCGGCCACGCACCTTCACCTGCTGTATTCGCTGGACGCGGCATCGGGCAGCGCTGGATGGGGCGGTCTCTGCGGCGAACCTATGCGCCTGACGCCGGAATCGCTACATACCCAGGCGGAAGGCGGGTTGCAGCGGTTCGCGCAGCGCCTGTCCACTCGCTGCCGGCGCGGGCGATCCTGGTCGCTGCCGCGAAAATAAGCGCGGATCGTGTGGTCGCGGGCCACCATGGCCAGTGCACAGCTGCCGACCAAGGCCTCGGCAGCATGACTCCGAAAGTGATCTACGCTGCGCTTAGCGATGTGCTGGTGGTGCGATGAGGTGCGCGCAACCTGCGTTCGCGGCCGGGACCTCGGCTTCATGGGCCTGCGCCAAAAAGGGGGGGGCGGACTTCCGACAAGCTGCTGGAAGCGGTACAGAGGTTGGTGCACGCCAAGCAGGGGATTTTGTTGCGCTACCTCAACACGCTGACCGCGATGGCCGGGGAAAAACCTCGACGTTCGTCTCCCTCTTGCCCATCGACCTGATTTCGTCGGTGATTGACGGTCTGACGTAGGTTCGCAAGTCAGGAGATCCAGGCTGACCCGGAATCCGCAAGCGGGCTGCGTCGCCGCGTGCAGTAGCATTGCCACATGACATCGCGCCGTATCAGGCACATCGACCTCGCGCTGCAGGGCGGCGGCGCCCACGGCGCGTTCACGTGGGGCGTGCTGGATCGCCTGCTCGAGGACGAGCGCATCGAGATCGACGCCATCAGCGGCACCAGCGCCGGGGCGATGAATGCGGTGGTGCTGGCCGACGGGCTGATGACCGGGGGACGCGAGGGCGCGCGCGAGGCTCTGCGGCGCTTCTGGAGCCGGGTCAGCAATGCGTCCGGGCGCGGCCCGATGGTGCCCCAGGCGCTGGGTGCGTTTTTCGGCAACTGGTCGCTCGAGGGCTCACCGCTGGGCATGTACCTGGACTGGGTCGGCCGCTCGCTGTCGCCGCACCAGATGAACCCGCTCGACATCAACCCATTGCGCGACATCCTGGCGGCCGAGGTCGATTTCGAGCGCGTGCGCGGCTGCAGCAAGGTGCGCCTGTTCGTTTCCGCCACCAACGTGCGTACCGGCGCGCTGAAGGAATTCCGGCAGTCCGAGTTGTCGGCCAACGCCGTGATGGCGTCGGCCTGCCTGCCGCTGCTGTTCCGCGCCGTCGAGATCGACGGCGAGGCCTATTGGGACGGCGGCTACCTCGGCAACCCGTCGCTGCTGCCGCTGATTTCAGAGAGCCCGGCCCACGACCTGGTGCTGGTGCAGATCAACCCGTCACGGCGCGAGGCGCTGCCGACCACTGCCGCGGACATTCTCGACCGTCTGAATGAGATCACCTTCAACAGCAGCCTGGTCAAGGAACTGCGCTCGGTGGCGTTGCTGCAGCAACTGTTGCGCCTGGAAGGCGTGCCGCCCGGTGCGGGCCGAGCGTCGCTGTTCACGCAGGTCGCTGCACTTCGCATGCACCGCATCGAGGCCGAGGCCGAACTGGGCGGCCTCGGTACTGCGAGCAAGCTCAATGCGGGGTGGCCGTTCCTGACGCGGCTGCACCGCATCGGCCATCGCGCTGCGCAGGCCTGGCTCGAAACCAACTTCACCCACTTAGGGCGCCGCTCCACCCTGGCGCTGGAACCCTTCCTGACATGACACTTCTCACTTGTTGCACTGTGCCCGCGGGAGTCTCGCCATGCTGAGCATTGCGGGCATCCTGCTGTCGCTGGCGCTGTTGATGTGGCTGGCCTATCGCGGCATCGGCGTGCTCATCCTGGCCCCGTTGATGGCCCTGCTGGCGGTACTGTTCAGCCCCGACGCGCCGCTGCTGGCCAGTTACACGCAGGTCTTCATGAAGGCGCTCGGTAGCTTCATCGCGCTGTTCTTTCCGCTGTTCCTGCTGGGCGCGGTGTTCGGCAAACTGATGGAAGACTCGGGCGCGGCGCGCGTGATCGCCTCGCGCATCGTCGACTGGCTGGGCGCAGGCCGCGCCGTGCTGGCCATCGTGCTCGCCTGCGCGGTGCTCACCTATGGCGGCGTGTCGCTGTTCGTGGTGGCCTTCGCGGTGTACCCGATCGCGGTCGAACTGTTCCGCGCCGTGGACGTACCCAAACGGCTGATCCCTGCCACCATCGCGTTGGGCGCGTTCACCTTCACCATGACGGCACTGCCCGGCACCCCGGCGATCCAGAACGCGATTCCGATGCCGTACTTCGGCACCACGCCGTTCGCTGCGCCCGGGCTCGGGCTCATTGGCGGCGCGGTGATGGGGGTGCTCGGGGCGCTGTGGCTGCTGCGGCGTGCGCGCCAGGCGGCGGCCGCCGGGGAGGGCTATGGCGCGGACCCCGATGGCCGGGCCCTGCTGGCGCGCAGCGTGCGCCCGCACGCCCAGGGCGAGGGTTACGACGTGGCCGAACTGGGGCCGCAGGGCGGGGCCACGCCACCGGCGCCGCCGCCGAGCTTCGGCGTGGCCATCGCACCCATCGTGGCCGTGGTGGCGCTGAACTGGGTGTTCAGCGCCCACATCCTGCCGGGCCTGGACAGCAGCTACCTGGCCACGGCCCTGTACGGCGCCACGCGCCTGGACGCGGTGCTGGGCACCTGGGCCATCATCGCGGCGCTCGCACTGGCCAACCTGCTGCTGATCGTGCTGGCGCGGCGCAGCCTGCCCACGCTCAAGGCCACGCTGGACGCCGGGGCCAGCGCCTCGGTGCTGCCGATTTTCAACACGGCGTCGCAGGTCGGCTACGGCGCGGTGATCGCCTCGCTGGCCGGTTTTGCGCTGATCCGCGACGCGATGCTGGGCATCGCGCCCGGCAATCCGCTGGTGTCGCTGTCGGTCGCCGTCAATCTGCTGGCCGGCATCACCGGCTCGGCCTCCGGCGGCATGAGCATCGCGTTGCAGACGCTCGGCAGCACCTACCTCGAGATGGGGCGCGCCGCCGGCATCTCGCCCGAGTTGCTGCACCGTGTCACGTCGATCGCCACCGGCGGCCTCGACTCCCTGCCGCACAACGGCGCCGTCATCACGCTGCTGGCCATCTGCAAGCTGACGCACCGCCAGTCCTATTTCGACATCTTCGTGGTGGCGGTGCTGATCCCGCTGCTCGCGCTGGCCGCGGTCGTCGTGCTGGGCACCAACTTCGGGTCGTTCTGAAGCCGCGGCATGGTCGTCTGTCGGCGGGCTGCGGCTCGCCACCTGCGCAGCCCGCGCTTTCGTTGTCGCACTATCCGTACGGCCCCGCTCGATGATCCTCGCATCGGAATGCGGGCTCGATTGCACCAGAGCAACGAAAGAAATGCAGAACACCCGCAAACTCGACCCGCGGACGGTACACGTGGCATGGGCCATGCGCACGGGATCCGGATCGAAGCCCACCCGAGGAGCCCCATGCAACGTTTTGTCCCGAGACCCGGTCCATCGGCCTATGCCTGCGGCCCTGGGGCTGTTGGCCTACGCAGTCGCGGCCCAGCCGGGGTGAACTCAAGTTCGGTGCAGACCTGCACCGACAGGCCGAATGTAAGACGGCAAACCCTTCAGACCTTCACGCCGCCGAATCTTGCTCTTCTGGAAACGTCCATGTAAGACCTTCCACACGCTCGTTTCTGCGGGTTTTTACATGAGTCCCTGCCTGCCCTCAATCCGGCCCTGTCCATCGGCGCGGCGCTGGGCGTCACGTTTCCGTTCAACCTGCTGGTCGGCATTCCGCTTTATCACCGGCTCGCGCAGCAAGCAATAAATTGAGCACGTAATGCAACTACCAGAGGCAGGCATGATCAAACTGCTGACCGTTGTATGCGAGGCCGCGCTTGAGACCACGCTTCTGCGCGACCTCGAGTCGCTGGATGCGCGTGGCTACACGGTGACCGACGCGCGCGGCAAGGGCAGTCGGGGCCGGCGTGACGCCACCTGGGGCCCGCACGCCAACATCCGCGTGGAGGTGCTTGGCACTGCCGAGACGGCGCTCGCCATTTGCGCTGCGCGAGCGCACTAAGACAACGAATCGATAATCCGGCTAGTGGCCGACGTCGAGGTGCTGCGGCCCGAGAAGTTCTAAGCGCTCTATTTCATCAAAGTAACCAAAGGAGTCCGGATGCGTATCCTAATGCCCGTCGATAGCAGTGAGTACAGCAAGGCAGCCGTCGCGTTCGTCGCGACGCGCACCACCCTGTTGAAGAACCCCACCGAAGTTGAACTGCTCAACATCCAGTATCCGGTGCCATCACGCGCCGCGCGTGCATTGGGGCGCGAAATGGTGCATTCATACCACGAATCAGAAGCGGCGAAGGCGCTAAAGACTTCGGCGGCGGCGCTGAAGCGCGCTGGTGCGAACGCCGCTGGACGGTACGTTGTTGGTACCGTGGCGCACGAACTGGCGTCGATCGTTGCCAACGACCGGGCCGATCTGATCGTTATGGGTTCGCACGGCGACACGGGGCTTAAGAAGCTGCTACTCGGCTCGGTGGCAAGCGCTGTGGCCGTCTCATGCACCAAGCCACTGCTCATCCTGCGCGGGGCTCAGATCCCCAAGCGGGATTCGCTGAAAGTCGGCATTGCGCTGGACGGCAGCCCCTACGGCCTAGCCGTCGCGCGCTTCGTGGCCAGGAACCGGGACCTGTTCGGCGCGTCGCCTTCGGTGAGCCTTATTCACGTCGTTCCCGACCTGACGAAGATCGTTGTGCCGGGCTGGATTGAACGCGAGGTGTCGACCGGCATCAAGCCAGAGCAGGTCGAGGCCATGCAGAATGCGGCGTTCGAGAACGTGTTTAAGCCGGCCCATGAGCTTCTTGCCAGAGCCGGCATCACGGCCGCCGAAGTTCGCTTGGTCGGGCAGGTGCCCGGCGATGCGATCGCTATGCATGTCACGAAGAGCAGGCTGGACCTGCTGGCGATGGGGTCGCTCGGCTTCGGAGCAGCCCGGCAAGCCCTCATGGGCTCGGTCGCGACCCGCGTGGCGTCGCGTTGTCAGACCGCGCTGCTGCTGGTGCGGGAGAAGTAGAGACCCGCGCAGCTGCTCGGGTACAGGGCCGTCGGCTGGATACCGTCTTCGCCCGATCCGCACAATATGATTCGCTGCGGGTCAGCACGGCGTGCTTGAGCGGTTCGGTCCACCGATGATCGCACTGAAAATGGTGGGCCGCAGCAGCGTCATGTGCCTGCTGCGGTCACAGGCTGCCGGTTCAATACTTTGCTTCTCTTGTTCGGAGCCCCTACATGACTGAAGCGAACGTGTCCACGACGTCCATTTGGCACGCCCTGGATGCTCCGACCGTTGTCGCACGAGTCGCAACGACGCGCAGCGCGGCGTATCAGCGAAAGAGGCACGTGGCCGACTTGCGCAACTTGGCCCCAATTGCCCGTCCTTGACCAGTCTGACGGCCTCCAGCTTGAACTCCGGCGTGTACTTTGCCCTGCGGCGCTTGTCTTCTTGCTTGCTCATCTCTCGTGCTCCATATCTTGACGTCTCCCCCGAATGCCGGATTTTTCAAAACTAGAGGTAAGGTTGATTTCCGGCAAGCCCGAAGGGGCGCAAGGAGAAGCAATGAAGAGGTCGAGATTTTCAGAGGATGGCATGGACGCCTCCTGAGTCTTTTTCGGTCACGATGGAGGTCCCATCCACCTACCAAGGAGACCGCCATGCTCGCTGTGATCGGACTG
>NZ_JAVDWE010000021.1:0-57473 GCF_031457235.1 Hydrogenophaga laconesensis | reverse complement strand
CGGTCACGATGAACCGACAACGGAGTCGGTCACGATGGGCCGAAATCCTCGGTCACGATACCGAAACCAGCGGTCACGTTGGTCCGAAATACCCATCAGGCATCAAACGCACGCAGCGCGACTACACGGTGGCTTTTAAGCTGTCGGTGGTCGACCAGGTAGAAAAAGGCGAGCTCACGTACAAGCAGGCCCAGGAGCGCTACGGCATCCAGGGTCGCTCGACGGTGTTGGTGTGGCTGCGCAAGCATGGCCGCCAGAGCTGGGGTTCGGCATCATGTCGGCTTCCCATGCCAGTACCGATCAAGAATTCCTCATCTCCATCCGCTGCGCCGCTGACTCCTGAGCAGAGGATCAAGGCGCTTGAAGTCCAGCTTCGCGAGGCCAATGAGAAGGCTCAGCTGTTCGAGGCCGTGCTCGATGTCCTGAAGAAAGACTATGGGGTGCGTGTCGTAAAAAAGCCTTCGGGCAAGTCCTCTCGCAAAAGCTCGTCCCGGGGCTGAGCGTGTCGAGGGCTTGCCGCCATTGGGGCGTCAGCCGCCAAGCTTACTACCAACACCTGCAGCACCAGCAGCAATGCCGTGCCCGTTCTGACACGGTGATCGAGCTTGTGCGCTCCGTGCGCCTGCGCCAGCCGCGGCTGGGCGCGCGCAAGCTGCACCATCTTCTCAAGCAGCCGCTGCACCAGGCCAACGCGAGCCTGGGGCGCGATGCGTTGCTGGACGTATTGCGCGAGGCCCACATGCTGGTTCAGCCCAGGCGGGCGTATCACAAGACCACCGACAGCCATCACCGGTTGCGCCGTCATCCCAACCTGCTCAAGCAGGGGCCGGATCAGGTGCGCCCCACCGGCAGCGAGCAGGTCTGGGTGGCCGACATCACGTACCTGCCGACCGATCAAGGATTCGTCTATCTCAGCCTGGTGACGGACGCGTGGTCGCGCAAGATCGTGGGCCATCACGTGCACGACAGCCTGCACACCAAGCAGGTCAGCCGGGCGCTGAAGGTGGCGCTCAAGGGCCGCCAGACTGGGCAAATGCTGGTGCATCACTCGGACAGGGGCATCCAGTACTGCTCGAACGACGATCAGGAAATCCACCGCCGCCACGGCATCGCCTGCTCGATGACGGACGGCTACGACTGCTATCAGAACGCGCTGGCCGAGCGCGTCAACGGGATCTTGAAGATGGAGTTCCTGCTGCACCGGCCTGCCGATCTCACCCAGGCCAGCCGGATGGTCCAGCAGGCCGTGCAGATCTACAACCAAGAGAGACCGCACCTGTCCCTAAAATTGAAAACGCCCGATGAGGTTCATCGGGCGTCTGTTGCCGGCTGGATCACGCCGGCTGTGTGTCCTTCATAGGTGTCAACCTATGGCAGGACGGGTCACGCGTGGCGCTTCAGATGTAGTACATCAGGCGGTTGCGTGCACGGGCAGTACCCAGGCGCTCCCAGAAGCCCATCTCTGGCTCAGCGGCCTTGGGTGCCTCCGGCAGACCCAGGGGTGCCAGCGCTTCGGCGAAGGTCGGCGTCTGCGAAACAGCAACCGGTTCGTCGGCAGCCGTCTCGGCTTGCGTGCGGGCGGCCAGCAGCTCGGTCATCAGGCGGTGGTCCATGCGGGCCATCTCCCAGAGACGGGCTTCGGCGCGGGCTTCCGCCAGGGCTTGCGACCAGCCGTCCAGCGACACCACGGCGCGGCGGGCCAGCGAACGGGCGGTGTCGGCGAACAACGCCATGCCGGCGAAGACCACGACCCAGAGGAAGACCCAGGCCAGAAACAGTTGGCCGTCGGCCCAGGTGCTGATCAGGCGATCGGCGACCACGACCATGGCGGCCACGACGGCTGCCAGCAGCATGACGGAGAGGCCACGCGCACTGTCGTTGCGGCGCTGAATGCCGTCGACACCCTTTTGCGCGGGCGTGGAAGCCGGGCGCAGGCCCAGCGGGGCAGAAGGAAGGGAAGCGAAAGTGCTCATGGCGAACTCCAGAAAAAAGAAAAATGTCTTTTGGACAACGCAATACTAGGGTTAACCCTTGTATCTTTCCACTTTATCTTTGTGATGTTTTATATTCATCCAAGTGATGAATAACCTGAATTTCCGCACGCTGGACCTGAACCTGCTGCGCGTCTTCGACGAGGTGATGACCGAGCGCAATCTCACACGCGCAGCCAACAACCTCTCCATGACGCAGCCGGCGGTGAGCAATGCGCTGCGCCGCCTGCGCGAGGCGCTGGGCGACGAACTGGTCCGGCGTTCGGGCTATGGCGTGGAGCCGACAGCAGCCGCGCTGGCACTCTGGCCCACGGTGCGCGATGCGCTGCACATGCTTCGCGAGTCGCTGGCGCCCGGCACCTTCGACCCAACGAGCGCACGCAATGCCTTCGTGCTCGCGATGGCAGATGCCACCGCAGCCAAACTCATCCCCGGCCTGATGGACCTCTTCGAAAGTGAAGCGCCCGGCGCCAACCTGCGCGTGCTGCCGCTGACCACACGGGACCCTCGCGAATTGCTCGAGACGGGCACCGCCGATCTGGCGATCGGCCACTTTCCCGGCGTGCTGGCCGAGCTGGGCGCGTTGCACCTGCAGGAGCACAACCCGCACTTCCATCACCAACGCCTGTACGACGGCGAGTACGTGGTCGTGATGCGGCGAGGCCATCCGCTGGCGGGCAAGCCCCTGAGCCTGGACACCTACTGCTCGGCCCGCCATCTGCTGGTGAGCTTTTCCGGCCGTCCATTCGGTTTCGTCGACGAAGCCCTCGCAGCCGTTTCCCGGCAACGCCGTGTCGTGCTGACCGTCAACCAGTTCTTCACCGCAGGCCGGGTGGTCGCCACCACGGACCTGCTCACGGTGTTGCCGCGCCACTTCGTCGGCGCGACCGGCATGGAACACGAGCTCGCCTTGTGCGACCTGCCGCTGCAGGTGCCCGCCGTGCACGTCGATTCGCTCTGGCACCGGCAGGCCACCCAGAACACAGCCCACCGCTGGCTGCGCGAGAAGGTGGCACGGGCGGCCACCATTGGCTTCAGGCCCGGCAAGGCCTGAGCGCCCTGCACCACAATGTGCCCATGAACCTCCAGCTGCTCAGCGACCTGCACCTCGAAGCCAACCCCGACTTCACACCGGCACCTGCCCCGGGCGCCGATCTGCTGGTGCTGGCGGGAGACGTGGGCTCGTACCAACTGCGCCGCGATGGCAGCGCGATGGGCGAGCCCGACTGGGGCCTGGGCCGTTTCGCCGACTGGCCCGTGCCCGTGCTCTTCGTGCCAGGCAACCACGAGTACGACGCGCTCGACATCGACAAGGCGCATGCGCAATTGCGTGCAGCCTGTGAGCGGCTCGGCCTGATCTGGCTGGAACGCGAATCCCGGGTGATCGAGGGTGTGCGTTTCATCGGCACCACGCTGTGGAGCGATTACGACGCGCTGGGCGACCGGGAAAAGGCCTATCGCGCGGCCAACCATTACCTCACCAAGATGGCGGGCCAGCGCAACGGGACGCTGTTCGACGCCGAAGCCATGCGCGGCCTGGCGCTGGAGTGCCAGGACTGGCTGCGTGGCGCACTCGCGGAACCGTTCGACGGCACCACGGTGGTGGTGACGCACTTTGCCCCCACCCTGCACAGCGCAGACCCGCGTTACGGCCTGACCCCGGGCACCGCCGGTTTCTGCAACCGCCTGGACGACTGGTTGCCTCAGGCAGACCTCTGGCTGCATGGACACCTGCATTGCCCGACCGACGTAAAGGTGGGTCGCTGCCGCATCGTGGCCAACCCATTGGGCTATGCGATGAAGAACGAGCAGGGCGGGTTTCTTCCACAGCAATTGATCGAGGTGCCCGTGGGGAGAAGTCAACCCCTTTGAGCCAGCGCAAAGCGCGCACCGCACAAGGGCATACACTTAACCCTGACTTAACCATGAAGGAGATGCATTCATGAAGATCCTGCTGGCTGTCGATGGCAGCACCTACACCAAGAAAATGTTGGCCTACCTCGCGACCCACGACGAGATGTTCGGCCCCAACAACGCCATTTCGATGATCACGGTGCAGGCTCCGCTGCCCCCTCGCGCACGTGCGGCTGTGGGTGCCGCCGCCGCCAACGAGTACTACGAAGAAGAGTCCAGGAAGGTGACGAGCGCGGTGGCCAAGTTTCTCAAGCGCCATGGGATCGACGCCAAGGCCATCCACAAGGTGGGCTCACCCGGTGAGCAGATCTCCAAGGTGGCCGACGCTGGCAAGTTCGACCTCGTCGTCATGGGTTCGCACGGCCACAGCGCGCTGGGCAATCTGGTGATGGGCTCGGTCGCCACGCAGGTGCTTGCCCACTGTGGCGTGCCGGTGCTGCTGGTCCGCTGAAGCAACCCACACCCATCAAAAAAAGGGCCGCTGCATGCGACCCTTTTTCATGCGCGCGGCTCGGGGGTCAACGTGACTGCAATCCTTCGAAGCAGGTGCTCAGCACCATCTCGGTGATCTGCTCGTCCTCATACAGGCCGGTGCCCTTGAGAAATCCAAGCACCGGATCACAGCCCCGCGCGTACAGCGTGTAGAGCACGGCGATGGGCGGCAGTGCCCGGTTAAGGCTGCCGTCGGCCTGCGCAGCGATGATCCAGGCGCCCAGCCGGTCGCTGATGTCCATCAGCCCATCCACGTAGGCCTTGTTGTTGGTCAGTACCGCCCGCAGGCTGGAGTTCTGACTGGGCAGCGACGGCATTTCACCGGCCAGCTGCACCTCGATGGTCCAGCGCGCGACAGCTTTCAGCTGATCGACCGGCCGGCGGTCGGCAGCATCGCTCTGCAGCTTGTCCAGAAATGCGCGTGCGCGGTCCATCATCCGCACCATCGCCGCGCTGGCCAGGTCTTCCTTGCTGGAAAAATGCTTGTAGAGACTGGCCTTCGCGACCCCCACCTCGATCGCTACCTCATCCAGCGTCATCGCCTCGAAGCCCTTCTCGGCTAGCAGGCGGTTCACGACGGTAATGATCGCGTCCTCGCGAGCCAGGTGCATCTGCTCGCGGAAGCTGCGTTTGGCCGGAGCGGGGGGTTTGGAAGAAGTGACGCTGACCATGGGAGTCTCTTGACAGATTCTGGATTCTGCATCAGATCGACGACAGCGTCGACGTTGTGACTACAAAGTCAGCTTTCAGGCAGGGGAGTTAGGAACCGTCATGCCGCCAGTGCATTGGCGCCCTTGAGATTGACGCTCGCGGCGTGCCGCAATGCGGTGCTCAGGGCGTCCAGCACGTCGGAATTGAGGTTCCAGCAATGCCAGTACAGTGCCACGCCCAGGCGGTGTCGCGGCGCCAGATCCACAAGTTCGCCGCGGGCAAGCAGATCGCGAACGCGCAGTTCGGGCACCACGCTCACGCCCCACCCTGCCTGCACTGCGCGCACCTGACCTTCGCAGGACGGCACAAAGACTTGCTTGAGCATCACGCGCGGCAAACCGAACGCCTTGACCACGAAGGCATGCTGCAGGTTGTCCTTGCGGTTGAAGGTGACAAAGGGCACCTTGTGGAAGTTGTGCGCGCTCAAGCCCTTGGGCAGATGTTCGGCCGCGTAGCCCGCCTCGGCCACCACCACGTAGTCCATGGTGCCCAGCGACTCCATCCTGCAACCGCGCAGCGCCTGGCCAAGCGAGGTGACGCAACCCAGCACCTGACCTTCCCGAAGCCATTCGTGCGTGAACTCCTGGTCGTCTGCAATGATTTCGATCGGCAGACCGCCTTGGGCCAGCGAATCGAGTGCAGGCAAGGCCCAGGTGGCGATGCTGTCGGAATTGATGGCCACCGAGACGCGCTCCTCGTCGCGGCCGTTCCCGGTGGTGCTCGGCGCGAGCTCTTTGAGGTCCTTCTCGAGATCTGCCCTCAGCAACCGCATCATCTTGGCGTGCTTGAGCATGAGCTGCCCTGCTGCCGTAGGTTTGAGCGGGCGGCTCCGCACGATCAGCACGGTGCCGACCTGGGCCTCAAGCGCTCGCAAACGCTGCGATACAGCGGACTGCGTGATGGAAAGGCGCTGCGCGGCGCGCTCGAAGCCACCTTCTTCGATGATGGCTGCCAGACATTCAAGTGCGTCCGGATCAAAGGTGCTCATGGAACCTCCAGGGCGAAAACAGGATGCGGCCCCAAAAGGGACATTAGCTATTCTGATGAATCGGATTTTAGTTTAATTCCGCTTCAACAAAACAGCGATTGTTCCCATACTCCAGCGCTTTCACCATCCCCATTTTCATGGAGCGGATCATGCAAGTTACGGTTTTGGGTGCGGGCATCATCGGCGTCAGCACAGCCTGGCACCTGCTGCAGAGGGGCCACGATGTCACGCTGGTGGACCGGCAACCCAACGCGGCACTCGAGACCAGTTTCGCCAACGCCGCGCAGATTTCGGTGAGCTATTGCGAGCCTTGGGCCAACAAGGACGCTCCGCTCAAGACCCTGAAGTGGATGTTCTCGGACGAGTCTCCGCTGCTGTTCCGCCCCCAGCTGGACTGGGCGCAATGGCGCTGGGGGCTGCAGTTCCTGGCGCAGTGCAATGACAAGGCCTTCGTGCGCAACGTCGCGCAACTCGTTGCCCTGGGCGCCTACAGTCATGCGGCCCTGAAGGACGTGGTGGCCGACACCGGTATCGAATACAACCGCCTGGAACGCGGCATTGCGCACTACTACACCGACCAGAAATCGTTCGACGGCGCAGCCGATGCCGCCGCCGTGATGCAGCGCTTCGGCGTTCAGCGCCGCGTGGTCTCCCGCGATGAACTGCTGGCCATCGAGCCGGCGCTGAGGTCGTTCGGCGACCGCATCGTCGGCGGCACGTACACACAGAGCGACGAATCGGGCGATGCACGCGTGTTCACCCAGAAACTCGCCGCACTGTGCGCCCAGCGCGGCGCCCAGTTGCTGTTCGGGCACGATATCGAAAAACTGGAGAGCGACGGCCAGGAAGTGCGCCAGATCCGCGTGCGCAACCGCAACACGGGCATGGCGAGCGTTCTCAAGGCCGATGCCTATGTCGTGGCCTGCGGCGCCTACACCACACCCCTGCTCAAGTCGGTGAATGTGAACGTCCCGATCTACCCCGGCAAAGGCTACAGCGCCACCTTGCCGCTGCTGCAACCGGAGCGTGCTCCCACGGTGAGCATGCTCGATGACCAGATGAAATGTGCGGTGTCCCGGCTGGGCAACCACCTGCGCGTTGCAGGCACCATCGAACTTGGCGGCTTCGATCTGGCACTCGACACACCGCTGGCCCGTACGCGCTGCGAGATGCTGGTGCGCCGTATCGAGGAGGTGTTCCCGGGCGTGGCCGACACGCGCACACCCGAAGAGAACGGCAATCCGCAGTTCTGGTGCGGCCTGCGTCCAGCCACCCCCACCAACATTCCGCTCATCGGTCGCACGAAGCTGCGCAAGCTCTGGATCAACGCGGGCCACGGCACGCTGGGCTGGACGCACGGCGCCGGCTCGGGCAAGGCCATCGCCGAGCTCATCAACGGCGAACAGCCGGCGATGAACTTTGGATTCCAGGGCTCCGGAACGCGCACCAGGACCTACGCATCGGCTAGCGTGCCGCGCCTGCAAACGAAGTCCTCCGTGCGAAGCTGAAGCACAAGCTCAGGCCACCCTGCCCAACGTGCCCATGCGATTCGTTCCACAGGTTGGTCACTCCGTGAATTCCACCCCTCACTCTGTGCGCAACGCGCTCACAAGGCGCCGTGCCTCATAGACTCACCTGCGGCCTCGGGACAAAACCCTGAGCGCCTCGCGCTGCGGGCTTTACCCAAGCCCGCGTGCGCACCCGCAAAGCAAGGGAGTGAGTTTGTCGATACGGCGTCTTTCAGCGCGCGTACGCGCTGTTGGCGCTCGCGCAGTTTCATCCCGTTGGCCCGGCTGGACGCTGTCCTGCCTGATGGTCACCAACGCCGCGCATGCACAGTTTCCGGTCATACCGGCACCGGAGGTGCGGCAACAGGGCGAGCAGCAAGAGCGCCTTCAGCAAGAGCGCGAAGGCGCACGGCGCGGCCTCCTGCAACCCGGGTCCCAGGCCACCATCCCCAGCCCGCCAGAGCCCGTCAGGCCATGGCCCGACAGCGAGTCGCCATGCATCACGATCCGTGAGATCACGCTGGTCGGTGATGCCAGCGAGTCCTTCCCATGGGTGCTCGACGGCCTCGTCTCCGGTACCGATCCGGCTGTCGGGCGCTGCCTGGGCAGCAACGGCCTCAACGTCGCGGCCAGCCGCGCCCAACGGGATCTGATCGAAAGAGGCTACGTCACCTCACGCATCGTCTTCCAGGAACAGGACCTCGCCAGCGGGCGTCTTGCGCTCACCCTGCTGCCAGGGCGCATCGGTTCCATCCGCTTCGGCCAGCCCGATTCGCGCGCCACCGCGTTGAACGCGGTACCCGCCCATCCAGGTGACGTTCTGAACCTGCGTCACCTCGAACAGGCGCTGGAAAACTTCAAGCGCATACCGACTGTCGAGGCCGACATCCAGATCGCGCCCGCCAACACGCCAGACCGGAGCGACCTCGTCATCACCTGGCGTCAGGCTTTCCCCTTTCGCTTCAACGCCACGCTCGACGACAGTGGCTCCAAGGCCACCGGCAGATACCAGGGCAGCACCACCCTGAGCTATGACCACTGGTGGACGCTCAACGACCTGTTCTATGTCACCTTGAACCATGACCTGGGCGGCGGCAGTCCAGGCGCGCGAGGCACGCGCGGTCACACCGTCCACTACTCGGTGCCCTGGCACCACTGGTTGCTGGCGTTCACGCAGTCCAGCAACCGGTACCACCAGAACGTGGCAGGCCTCAGTCAGGACTACGTCTACAGCGGTCGCAGTGAAAACGCCGAAATCAAACTCTCGCGCCTGTTGCACCGCAATGCCAGCCAGAAGACCACCGTCGGCCTCAAAGCCTGGCTGCGTCGCTCCAGCAACTTCATCGATGACACTGAAGTTGAAACCCAGCGTCGCGCGACCGGCGGCTGGGAAGTCGGTCTGGCCCACAAAGCATTCTTCGGCCGCACCACGCTGGATCTGAATCTGGCGCACAAGCGCGGCACGGCAGCGTTTGGCGCCATCCCGGCACCCGAGGAAGCCTTCGACGAAGGCACCTCACGCATGCGCGTGACCACCCTGGACGTGAACCTCAGCGCTCCGTTCGCGCTGGGCGAACAACAGCTGCGTTACACGGGCACGGTGCGTGTGCAACGCAACGGCACCTCACTCACTCCGCAAGATCGCTTCGCCATCGGCGGGCGCTACACCGTCCGCGGTTTCGATGGCGAGTCATCCCTCTCAGCCGAGCGGGGCTGGTTCCTGCGCAATGACCTGTCGTGGACATTGGGCGACTCGGGTCAGGAGATCTACCTGGGCCTGGACCATGGCTCTGTCAGCGGCCCCTCGACCCAGTTCCTCGTCGGCCGGCATCTGACCGGGGCCGTGATCGGCCTGCGCGGCAATGTCCAGCCGTTGACCTACGACCTCTTCATCGGCCAGCCCGTCAGCAAACCCACGTACTTCCGCACACACAGCGCCGTCGCGGGCTTCAGTGTGAGCGCGTCTTTCTGACCTCGGAAGTTGTCACGACCAGGAAACACTTCGCTTCAATTCCATGAACATCAAGACCCGCACCCTCATCGGCACCATCCTGACGACATCACTGCTCACCGCCTGCGGCTCCCGCGGACCTGCGATCGCCGAACCCGACGAGCCCGAGGCAACGGCCACCGCGCGCAACACCGTCATCCTTCCGGCCATCACCTACGGCAAGACGCCGGCGGGCCTGCAACTGAGCAAGGCCGACGACAACTGCGACATCCCCACCTCACTCACGAACGCCCTCCAGGAGCAGCTGGAAGCCCCTTACGAGTTCGCCGTGCCCATGCCGTCCGAGGCGCTGGCGGGTGCACCGACGCTGCGCATCGAGATCACCGACATTCTGGCCAACGCCGGCGGTCTGTATGGCGGGCCGAAGATCGTCCGACTGCATGGCGTGCTCGAGCGGGTGGACGCGACGCCCGTGCATTTCGATGCGCAGCGCCATTCGTTCCTGTACTTTGGCGTGCCGCGCAGCACCTGCAAGATGGTGAGCATCGCGACGTATGGACTCGGCGGCGACATCGCCAACTGGCTGCTGGCGCCTGTGGACGGCGCGCAGCTGGGCGACCTCAACTCGCCAGTGCCCGCATCTCGGAAATGAGATCCGACTTGCCCTCGAACCCGATCCCGGGCAACGCGGGCAGGGTCACATGACCCTTCTCCACCGTCACGCCGTCCGGGAAACCGCCGTAGGGCTGGAACAGGTCGGGGTAGCTTTCGTTGCCACCCAGGCCGAGGCCTGCCGCGATGGCAAGCGACATCTGATGGCCGCCGTGGGGAATGCAGCGGCTGGGTGACCAGCCATATTCCTTCAGCATGTCCAGCGTGCGAAGGTATTCGACGAGGCCGTAGCTGAGCGCGCAGTCGAACTGCAGCCAGTCGCGGTCAGGGCGCATGCCGCCGTGGCGGATCAGGTTGCGCGCATCCTGCATGGAGAACAGGTTCTCGCCGGTGGCCATGGGGCCTGCGTACACCTTGCCCAGTTCGGCCTGCAGTTCGTAGTCGAGCGGGTCGCCGGCCTCCTCGTACCAGAACAGCGGGTATTGCGACAGGGCCTTGCCGTACTCGATGGCGGTCTTGAGGTCGAAGCGGCCGTTGGCGTCCACCGCGAGCTGCTGGCCCGGGCCGAGGATCTGCAGCACGGACTCGATGCGTTCGCAGTCGTCGGCGAGCGACGCACCGCCGATCTTCATCTTCACGACCGAGTAGCCGCGTTCCAGGTAGCTTTCCATTTCCTTGCGCAGGCCGTCGAGGCCTTTGCCCGGGTAGTAGTAGCCGCCGGCGGCGTAGACGAACACGCGCGGGTTCGGCGTGCCGTTGCCGTAGCGCTCGGCGAGCAGCTGGTAGAGCGGCTTGTTGGCGATCTTGGCGACAGCGTCCCACACGGCCATGTCGATGGTGCCGACAGCCACCGAGCGCTCGCCATGGCCCCCGGGCTTCTCGTTGATCATCATGCGGCCCCAGACCTTGTGCGGGTCCAGGTTCTCGCCGCTGTCGTCGAGCAGGCTGGCCGGATCGGCTTCGAGCACGCGCGGGCGGAAGCGGTCGCGGATGAGCCCGCCCTGGCCGTAGCGACCATTGGAATTGAAGCCGTAGCCGATGACGGGCTTGCCATCGCGGATGACGTCGGTGACCACCGCCACGAGGCTCAGGGTCATCTTCGAGAAGTCGATGTAGGCGTTGCGGATGTCCGACTTGATCGGACGGGTGGATTCGGCGATGTCGACGATTTTCATGGTGTTGCCAGGGGAGGAAGAAGCGATGGGTGGCATCATTCCCGCCGGGGCCTGCCCCGTCCAATACCCGAATCGCATACATCTATCTGCGCTCAAGCACCACAACCATGGGCCCAGGCAACCGACCGCTCGACCTCGAATGGCTGGAGGACTTTCTCGCGCTCGCCGAGACGGGCAACTTCTCGCGGGCCGCGCAGGCCCGACACATCGCCCAGCCGGCGTTCAGCCGCCACATCAAGTCGCTGGAGGAGTGGACGGGTGTGCCGCTGTTCGACCGCAGCGAGCACCCGACCGTGCTCACACCGGCCGGGCAGCGGTTCAAGCCGCTGCTGGAAGAGTTGCTGGGCCGGCTCGAATCGGCACGCAGCCTGGCCCGCGCCGCGCACGACGAAGCCGCGGCCGGCCTTCGCTTCGCGGCCACGCACCTGCTCTCACTGGCCTTTTTCCCTGCGTGGTTCTCGCGCGTCGAGCAGACGCTGGGCCCGCGCACGGTGCAGATGCATTCCAACGACCTGGCCGCCTGCGAGGACCTGCTGCTGCAACGCAGCGTGCAGTTTCTGCTGTGCCATGGCCATCCCGCGATGCCGGGGCGGCTGGAGGCATCGGGCCATCCCATGCAGCCGATTGGTGAGGACACGCTGCTGCCTGTCGTTGCCCTCGGGCCCGATGGCGCACCGCCATTCCACCTCGACGATGTGCCGCCCGACCAGGCCTTGCCCCTCCTGGCGTACCACGCTTCTTCAGGACTGGGCCGCATGCTGCAGGCCGGCCTGCCACCGCTGCCAGGCGGTGATGTACAACACCAGACTGTCTTCTCTTCGCACCATGCGGTGGTGCTCAAGGCCATGGCACTGGAGGGCCGGGGCATCGCGTGGTTGCCACGCAGTCTGGTGGCGGCCGAACTACAGGGCGGTCAGCTCGCGGTGGCGGGGGGCGATGAATGGGCGCTGCCGATGCAGATCCGCCTGTACCGCCAGCCGATGGAAATGACCGAATCGGCCGAAGCCCTGTGGTCGCTCGTGGGTGGCGCCCCGGGGGCTTGATGATCAGCCCGTCTTGCGGGCTTTCACCGGCACCAGCGGCGGGGCCTCTTCAGGTCGCAGCCGCTCAGCCATCCAGCGCTGCATGTCCATCCACATCTGGCGCATCTCGGCGTCCAGCGGCGTGCGCAGTGCGCTGGGCAGTTCCACGGTGACGACTGGCATGCCCTGGTGCACGCCGCCGTAGTTGCCGAGGCTGCCGGGAAAAATGCCGACCTGGTCCAGGTAAAGGCGACCGAGCTTGGGCGGCGGCACGCCGGGGCCGTCGAAGTCGAGCACGCCGTAGGGCGCGTGGATGCTCACGATGAGGTGGGGCTGGAAGCTTGCCATCTCCGAATGCAGGAAGCGCGACTCCGGTTCGGACAGCGGCTCCTTGCCTGGCCAGCGGCGCGGGTCCTTGCCGGTGCGCTTTTCCCAATAGACCTTGGCATCGCGGTGCCAGTTGGGCGTGGGGAAGTTGCGGTTCAGGTCGACGCCGTTGGCGTTGATGCGCCGCGCCGGGCGGGACAGCAGGCCGTCGGGGTTGAGCGCGGGGATGAAACGCCAGTGCGCGTTGGCGGGCATCTTCACCGCGTGCTGGATCCAGTGCAGCGCGACCGACGCCGACGAGAGCTCATCGCCATGGATGGCGCCCACCACCAGCACGCGCAACTTTGCCTCGGGCGCGATCACATCGCGCGCGTAGATCGTGCGACCGCGCACCGACCGGCCTTCGGTGGGCTTGAGTTCGGCGGCGTCGCACAGAGGGCGCTTGAGGTTGGGCAGGCGCGCGACAAACGCTTCGCAGGGTGATGCGGACGTGGCTGAAGCCGGTGGCGTGGCATGCGCACCGACGCTCACGCAACCCAGCAGCGCGAGCGCGATCGGGAACACATGGCGCGGCAGATGAACGCGAAAAGACATCGGGCCATTCTAGGTGCGTGGCACCCGAGGGGCGGCTCTCATTCGTCGCGCTCCCCCGCCTCGTACAGCGTCTCGCGCCCCATGCGATCGAGGATGAGTTCGGCCGTCCACGGCAGCATGAGCGCGCCGCAGCGGCTGTCGCGGTACAGGCGCTCCAGCGGCAGGTGCTTCATCATGCTCTGCCCGCCACAGGTGCGGATGGCCAGCCGCGCGATGTCGTTGGCGCCTTCCATGACGCTGTAATGCGCGGCGTATAGGCGCAGCTTCTCGTCCTTCGATGGATTGGGCCGGGCCTCGGCGATGGCGCGCGCGAACAGGCTCTTCATGCCTTCGAGCTGGATGCGCAACTGCGCCACCGCGATCTGTTTGGTGGGGTACTGGCGCCGCTTCACCGGCGGTTCGCCTTCGACTTCGCCGCGCAGGTACTTCACCGTGAAGTCATAGGCCGCCGTGGCCAGGCCCAGGTACGTGGGCGCCAGGGTGAAGAACATGGCCGGCCAGGTCTGTGCGCCCTTGAAGTAGATGCCACGCGGCATGAGTTGCTCGGCATCGCTCACGAACACGTCCTTGAACGCGAGGTTGCGGCTGACCGTGCCGCGCATGCCCAGCGGATCCCACTCGCCGCTGATGGAAAAACCCGCGCTGGTGGCCGGCACGCTGAGGTAGAGCGTGTCGCGCGCATCGGGGTGGTCGTCGCCCTTGTCCTCGGTGCACAGGATGCCGTAGTAGTCGGCCGCACCCGAGAGGCTGGCGAAGATCTTGCGGCCATTGACGCGCCAGCCCCCCTCCACCTTCTTCGCGGTGGTGCCAAAAGGCGCGCGCCCCGCCGCGGCGGCACTGCCTTCGCTGAAGGGCTGGGCGTAGATCGCGCCATCGTTCACCACGCGGCGAAAGTGCAGTTCGCGGCGTGCCAGGTGTTCGGTGCGCTGCCCGTCGGTCATGGGAATACCGTCGGCCAGCACGCCGGTCCACATCGTGCTGCAGATGTGCATGTTCCAGGTGAGCGCGGTGGCGCCGCAGAAGCGCCCGATCTCGGCCGCGACCATCATGTAGGTGGCGTAGTCCGCGCCAAGACCGCCATGCGCGGTGGGCACGCACAGTTTCAGAAAGCCCGCGTTGCGCAGGTCGTCGTAGTTGGCGAAGGGAAAGCTGGCCTCGCGGTCCCACTGCGCGGCGCGTGGCGCGAACTTCTCGCGGCCCAGGCGGTGCGCGGTGGTCAGCAATTCACACTGCAAAGGCGTGAAGACCATGTCGCCGACAGCGGGGATGAAGTCCAGCGCGGAGGCGTTCGGCATTGGCGCGTTCATGGGCAGTCTCCTTGAATCTCCGTTTTCATCGCCTCGGCGCGCGAACCGCAACGCACGAAACAACGCCATCCAGAAGCATCGAGGGCCCGGCTCTGCCGGCCCAAGGTGCTGTCCCTCCTCGAAGCGCCAAAGGCGCGCCACGGAGGGGGGAAGCCGCGTCAGCGGCGCAGGGGAGTGTCGACATCAGTGCGTGTCGCGCGAGCGGTCGCTCGCCGGCTCGCTCAGGAAGTCGAGCAGCAGCGCGTCGAACTCGTCGGGCGCCTCCAGGTTCATGAGGTGCCCAATGCCCGGCAGTTCGGCGTAGCGTGCGCGCGGAATGGCGGCGGCCATCTGCTTCATCACGGCGGGCGCGGCCACGCGGTCGAACTCGCCGCCCACGAGCAGCGTGGGCACACCGATGCCACCCAGCGCGGCCTGGCGGTCGAAGGTGACGAGGCAGTCGAGCGCGCGGCGGTAGGTGGCCGCGGGGACGCCAGCCATGCAGTGTTCGGCCAGTCGCACGCCCTCGGGCAGCGAGCCGGGGCCGACCATCTGCGGCACCAGTTTCTGCGCCACCTCGGCCATGCTCTGGCCCGCGTCCAGCGGCGCGGTGCGCTGCGCGACGAACTGTTTCGCCCACGCGTCCGCATTGCGGCCATCGGTGCGCTTGCCGAACGCGGCCGAGGTGCCGCAGAGCACCAGCCGGCTCACACGCTCGGGCCGGCGCGCCACCACTTCCTGCGCCACCATGCCGCCCATGCTGTGGCCGAGCAGCACCACGTGCTCGCACCGCAGCGCGTCGATGAGATCGATGCAACTCTGCGCCAGACCCTTGAAGGTGTAGGGCTCGATGGGTGCGCTGTGGCCGTAGCCCGGCATATCCCAGGCCACGGCGCGGTAACCGGCCGCGGCCAGTGTCTCCACCTGCGGCGCGAAGGCCACGTGGCCGCCGCCAATGCCGTGCAGCATCAGCACGGTGGTGGGGCCACTGCCCAGGGTGGTGAACTTCGGGATCACGCCACCACCCTCCCTGCGTCGATCACCACCGAGCCATCGAGCGCGACCGTGCAGCCCCGCAAAGGAAAGTCGAAATGCCCGCGCGTGTGGCGCCCGGCCACTTCGTTGGCGCCGGTGCTGTAGAGGAAGTTGCCGGCGAAGGCGCGCAGTTCGGTGCCGTTGAAGTCGCGCTTGTCGTACAGGGCCATGCTGTCCCAGCGAGCGGCGTCGTTGAGGCCATAACCGACATGGCTCACGGCATAGGCGGCCTGCTCGTTCCATGCGGCGTAGTGGCTGCGCAGCAACTCGGCATCGACACCCTGGCCATCGATGCGCGTGACGTGGTCGTTCTCGATCGTGAGCGTGATCGCGCGCTCGATGTAGCGCTTGAAGGTGAGGTTCACGTCGCCCTCGGCCAGCACCAGCGTGCCGTTCACACTGCCCGCTGCGGGAAACGCCAGCACCATGCCGCCCGGCCAGTGGGTGAGCGTGCCGGGTCGCGTGGTGGTGCCCCAGTTGCCGCCCACCACCGAGCCCTGCAGCGAGATGGACAGGTCGGTGCCGGCGGCGGAGGTGACGCGCAACGCCCGGGCACCGCGCACCCGTCTCACGTGGTCTTTCACCAGCGCCTCGGTGGCGCTGTCGGGCAGCAGGCGCACCAGGGCCTCGGGATGCTCGTTGCTCACATAGACGACGCGCGGCTGCGTCTGGCCATTGCCCTTGAGGATGGCAGGAAGCTCGGGCGCGTGCATGAGGCCCTCGACCGTGCAGTCCACCACCAGCGTGCAGCCCGCCAGTGCGGCGATCACCGGCGCGAGCTGCTGGATGGCCGGACTGGCACCGGTAGAGCGGGAAACGGGCTCGTGCGTGCTGAAGACAGAAGACAACGTGAGCGTGAAACTGTGCACGCCGATGCGCGCTGCGGCAAGCCTTGCCAGCTCCATCAGCACCGGCCGGCTCTGGGTTTCACCGAGAATGGCCACAGTGTCGCCGGGCTGCGCGGCGCAACGGCGCAACAGGGTTTCGAAGGCGTCTATCCAGGCGGGTTCAATCCGCTCCTGCAGCATGGGGGTCTCCTGGTCGTGGCCGGCTTGCGTCAGTTTTCTGTGGTCGGCCTTGCCATTATTCATGATTTTTCATATAAATTTCCACCATGTCCCCAGCCCGATCCGCCGGTCTCCAGGCTCGTCCACCTGATTTTTCGGTGCCCGAGTTCCGCGCCTCGCTGGGCATGTTCGCCACGGGCGTGACCATCGTCACCGCGCGCACCGACAGCGGGGCCCTGCTGGGCCTCACGGCCAACTCCTTCAACTCGGTCTCGCTGTCGCCGCCATTGGTGCTCTGGAGCCTGTCGCGCCTGGCGGGCTCGCTCGCGGCGTTCTCCAATGGCCGGCACTACGCCATCAACGTGCTCGCGGCCGATCAGCAGATGCTGGCCGAGCGCTTCGCCGCGCGCGACACCGACCGCTGGGCGGGCGTGGGCTTCACCGAAGGCGTGAACGGTGCGCCTGTGCTCGATGGCGCGGCAGCGAGCTTCGAATGCTTCAACCGAAGCCAGTACGCCGAGGGCGACCACGTGATCTTCGTCGGCGAGGTGGAACGCTGCACCCACCGCTCCGGCGCTTCGCCGCTGCTGTTCCACGGCGGACGCTTCTACACGGAACACCCCTTGTGAACACGCGGCCAGGGCGCGGTGCCGCGGCGGAGCGTGAGGGCGAGCGGGACGGCCGCCGGGCCGCCCCAAGGCCGGCTCAACCCCCTCGGGGGGCAGTGACCCGCGCAGCGGCGGAGCGTGCGGGCCCTGCCCCCTCACGGTTCGTCGACGACTACCTGGGCTACCTGCTGGGCCAGGCCAATCACGCGCTGTTCAAGGATTTCGAGGCCGTGGTCCGGGAGGCCGGCTTGAGCGGCATCGAATGGCGGGTGCTGGCCACGCTGTCCGGCCAGGCGCCCATGCCGGTGGGGCAGCTGGCGCACGAAGTGCTGAGCCAGCAACCCACCGTCACGCGGCTGGTGCAACGGCTGGCCGCGCAAGACTGGGTCTCTCTGAGCGACGACCCCGCGGACCAGCGCCGCACGCTGGTCCGCATCACCGAGACCGGGCAGCGGAAGGTGACGCCGCTGATGGCCCTGGCACGCCAACACGAGGCAGCGGTGCTGGGCACGCTGGATGCCTCCGACGTGCAACGCCTCAAGGAACAGCTGCGCCGGCTCGCGCAGCCCGGCTGAACACCCGAAGCCCCGGCGACAGCCGGGACACTGGCGCGCACCGACAATCGCCCGCATGACCACGCCGGCCCAACGCAAGACCCACCTCGACTCGCTCGCCATCACCCTGCTTGTGGCGTGCTGCGCCTTCTGGGGCTTCCAGCAGATCCTCATCAAGGACACCGTGGCCGAAGTGCCACCGCTGTGGCAGGCCTCGCTGCGCTTCTGGGCCGCGGCCGTGCTGATCGGGCTGTGGTGCCGGGCGCGTGGCGTGCCACTGTTCGCACGCGACGGCACACTGGGCGCCGGTCTGGTCGCCGGTGCGCTGTTCGCCGCCGAGTTCACCTTCATCTACCTCGGGCTGCTGCACACCACCGCCTCGCGACTCACCGTGTTCCTCTACACCAGCCCGTTCGTGGTCGCGCTGTTGCTGCCGCGCGTGGTGCCGGGCGAGCGTCTGCGGCGCATCCAGTGGGTGGGCCTGGTGATCGCGTTCGCCGCGGTGGCGCTGGCGTTCAGCGAGGGCTTCACGCACAGTTCGCCCGTGGCGGGCCAATGGATCGGCGACGCGATGGCGCTGGGCGCTGGCGCGCTCTGGGGCCTGACCACACTCACGATCCGCGCCACGAAGCTGTCCGGCGCAAGCGCAGAGAAAACCCTCTTCTACCAGGTGGCGGTGACAGCACTGACCGCGCCCATCGTCTCGCTGGCCCTGGGCGAGGTGTGGTCGCTCGACTACTCCGCGCGCGCGTGGGGATCGCTGGCGATCCAGACCGTGGTGGGTGCGTTCGCCAGCTACCTCACCTGGATGTGGCTGCTGCGGCACTACCCGGCCACGCAGATGTCGACCTTCACCTTCCTGACGCCGGTGTTCGCGCTGGTGTTCGGCGTGGTGCTGCTGAGCGAACCGCTCACGTTGCAGCTGGGGGTGGCACTGGTGGGCGTGGCGGCGGGCATCGTGCTGGTGTCCCGGCGCTGAAGCCCGCGCCCGTCAGCCCGCGGTAAGCCCGCGAACCGACGATTTTGGCGAGCGCGGCCGTCCATGAGCAGCGCCCTGCCACGCCAGGACAAGGCGACGAGGAGACTGGGGTGCTGTCCAACGTGATTCTGTTGCTGTCGGTGGTCGCGCTGCTCTTCCCCATGGGGTTCTTCGCCCTGGCCACGCCACCGCTGCTGATCCTGAAACACGACACCCCCCTGGACGGGCGTTTCGTGCGCGGCATGTTCCACCACTACTACGCGGTCATCATCGTGGCCGCCAGCGCCAGCGCGGTGGCCCATGCGGTGCTGGGTCGCATGACGACGGCATTCGCGCTCGGTGGTGTCGCCGCGGTCGTGTTCGCCATACGGCGCTGGTTCCTCCCTCGCATGGACGCACTGCGAGAAGCCATCGCGGCCGACGAGCCCGGCGCCATCTCGCGGTTCTAGCGGCTGCATGTCATTGGCATGCTGCTCAACCTGGTTCAACTGGGTGTGGTGGGCTTTGGCATGGCGAAACTGATCACGGTCTGAGTGCGGGTCAGACTGCCCGTGCCGCGAAATGCTGCTGTAGAGCCTGCAGTGCGTGCCGCACCTTGGCCGGCTGCTCGTCTCGGCGCGGCGTGACGGCGAACACCGCCGCAGGTTCCAGCCGCCAGTCCGGCAGCACGGGTGCGAGCCGGCCCTCGGCCATGGGCTGGCGCACGTCGTCGGCCATGCCCACATACAGGCCCCAGCCCGCCACCGCCATCGCCTGCAACGCCGTCACCTGCGAAGCGAGCAGGCGTGGCTCGGCGCGCACCTCTTCCCGGGTGCCTTGCGGTCCCTGAAAGCTCAGGACGTCCACGGCACCACTGCGCGGTGGCAGGCCCAGCCAGTCGTGGCCCGCCAGTTCGCCCGGGTGGCGCGGCCAGCCGCGTTCGGCCAGGTAGCGCGGCGCCGCACACAGCTGGCGCTGGAGTTCACCCAGCCGGCGCGCGACCAGCGCCGAATCGGTGAAGCGGCCCACGCGCAGGGCCAGGTCCACGCGCTCGCCGATCAGGTCGATCGGCGTGTCGTCCAGCAGCAGGTGCAGGCGCAGGCGGGGGTGGCGGCGCAGCGGTTCGAGCGCGGTGGACAGCAGTTCCCCGAAACCGATGGGCGCGGCCAGGCGCAGCTCACCCTCGGGCTCGTCGCGCAGGCGTTCCAGGGCCTGGTCGGCGCTGCGGGCCTGGGCCACCATGGCGGCGCAGGCCGGGTAGTAGCGCTCGCCCGCCTCCGTGAGCGTGATGCGGCGGGTGGAGCGGTGCAGCAGCACCAGGCCCAGCGCGGTTTCGAGCAGGCGCAGCTGCTGGCTCACGGCCGATGGCGTGCTGCCCACGCGGCGCGCGGCGGCGCTGATGGAGCCGCTGTCGACGATCTCGGCGAACAGGGCCATGCGCTTGAGCTTGTCGGTCCAGGCGGTGGCGTCGCTCATTTTGTAGATTTTCTAAATAAAGATAGACGATTCTGCCGTCTATCGGTCTCTTTGTGTAGGTGGGACACTGGATACATCTCAACTGTCTCAGGAGCCTTGTCATGAAGATCGCCCTCATCGGTGCCACCGGTTTTGTCGGCAGCGCCTTGCTCACCGAACTGCTTTCGCGCGGCCACGCCGTGACCGCCCTCGCCCGCCACCCCGAAAAAATCGCCGCGCAGCCGGGGCTGCAGGTGGTGAAGGCCGACGTGACCGACGCCACCCAGGTGGCGCGCGCCGTCGCTGGTCACGACGCTGTGGTGAGCGCTTACAACCCGGGCTGGGGTGAGGCGGACATCCACCGCCTGTTCGGCCTGGGTTACGACGGGATCCTGGCGGGCGCCCGGCAGGCGGGCGTGAAGCGTGTGCTGGCGGTGGGCGGTGCGGGCAGCCTGGAGGTGGCGCCCGGGTTGCAGCTGGTGGACACGCCGGAATTCCCTGCCGAGTGGAAGCAGGGTGCGCTGGCGGCGCGCGATCTGCTGACGCGCCTGCGTGGGGAGACCGAACTGGAATGGACTTTCGTGTCGCCCCCCATCGCGCTGGCCCCGGGCGAACGCACGGGGCAGTACCGCACGGGTGGCGACCAGCTGTTGCCTGGTGCTGGTGAGGCGCCGGCCGGCATCTCGGTGGCCGATCTGGCGGTGGCGATCGTGGACGAGGTGGAGAAGCCGAAGCACGTGCGTGCGCGTTTCACTGTCGCGAATTGAATGTCCTTTTCCGTGCGTTGGCGAGAAAGGCCGGAGGCAAGGGGGTACCCGGCTCCGCGGCTGTCCCCCGGGGCGGCGGCACCAGCCGCCGGGGGACAGTCGCGGAGCAGAGCGCCCGGTGCTTGCGAGCCCGCGAGGTGCAAGCACGCAACCCTACGCAACAGAGCGCGAAGCCGCAAACCTCACATACCAGTCCAGGCACCCCGGATTCGCCATCGCCTCGCGGTTGATGACCTTCTCCAGCGACTGCCCGAGCAAGAGCTTCTTGATCGGCAACTCCTGCTTCTTGCCCGACAGCGTGCGCGGAATCTCCGCCACCTGGAACACATCGTTCGGCACGAAGCGTGGCGACAGCGCGGTCTTGATGCTGTCGTTGATCCGCGCCTTCAGCGCCGCGTCCAGCACGATCCCCTCGCGCAGCACCACGAACAGTGGCATGTAACTCTCGCGGCCGAGGTACTCGAGGTCAACCACCATCGAGTCCATCACCTCGGGCAGCGCCTCGACCGCGCTGTACAGCTCGCTCGTGCCCATGCGCAGGCCGTGCCGGTTGATGGTGGCGTCGGAGCGGCCATAGATGACACAGGACCCATCGGCGCCAATGCGCAGCCAGTCGCCATGTCGCCACACCGCGCCGGTCTCGGGGCCGAGATCCCCCCCGCCGGGCTTGCGTCCCTGCCCAGGCGGGTACATGTCGAAGTAGCTGCCGATCAACCGCTTGTTGTCGGCGTCGCCCACGAAGTACAGCGGCATGGACGGAATGGGCTGCGCGCACACCAGTTCGCCCACCTCGTCGATCACCGGCTGTCCCTGCTCGTTCCACGACTCGACCGCGCAGCCCAGCAGGCGGCACTGCATGCGGCCCGGGGTTTGCGGCAGGTCGCGGTTGCCACCAATGAAGGCCCCTGCGAAATCGGTACCGCCACTGATGTTGCACCACCAGATGTCGCCCCCATGCTCCGCCGCTGTGCGGGTCGCTGCCCCCCGAGGGGGCTGATCCGGCTGGGGGCGGCCCGGCGCCCGATCGTCCTTCTGCACCTCGTTCTTCGCGATGCGGTGGAACTGCTCGGTGCCCCAGCGCTGCGCGTCTTCCGACAGCGGTGAGCCAGTGGTGCCGAGCGCGCGCACGGCGGAGAGGTCGCCACAGGTGGCGAGGTCCACGCCGGCCTTGAGGCAGTTGGCGAAGAACGCGGCGCCGGCGCCGAAGAAGGTCACGCCCTGTTCGGCGGCGAAGCGCCAAAGCGTGGTCCAGTCGGGCCGCTCCTTGCTGCCGCCGGGGTTGCCGTCGTAGATGACGCAGGTGGTGCCGTTGAGCAGGCCGCTGGTCTGCGCGTTCCACATCACCCAGCCGGTGGAGCTGTACCAGTGGAAGCGCTCGCCCCAGCTGTTGGGCTGGTAACTGCAGCCCACGTCGTTGTGCAGCACCTTGAGCGCCAGGCCCACGATGACCGTGCCACCATGGCCGTGGACGATGGGCTTGGGCAGGCCGGTGGTGCCGCTGGAATAGACGATCCACAGCGGGTGATCGAACGGCAGCCACATGGGCTCGAAAGCGGCGGTGGCCACGTCGTCGCGCGCGGTGGCGGCCGCGAAACTGGTGCACGGTGCGGCGGCCTGCAGCGCCTGGGCCTGCGCGGCCTCGCCTTCGGCGAGGTTGGCGTGCAGCACCACATGCCGCACGGTGGGCAGCGCCGCGCGCAGCTCGGCCACGACCGCCAGGCGGTCGTGGTCGCGTCCGCCGTAGCTCACCCCATCGCAGGCGATGAGCACCACCGGGTCGATCTGGCGGAAGCGGTCGAGCACGGCGTTGGTGCCCATGTCGGGTGCGCAGATGCTCCACACCGCACCCAGCGACACGGTGGCGAGGAACGCGACCATGGCCTCGGGAACGTTCGGGAGGTAGGCGGCGACACGGTCGCCCGGCTGCACGCCCTGCGCCTGCAGGTGCTGCGCGAGCGAGGCGACCTGGCGGCGCAGTTCAGGCCAGCTCAGTTCGACGTGCCGGCCCTTCTCGTTGCGACTGACGATCGCGACAAAGCCCGCTTCGTGCGCTGGCTGCACATGGCGCAGCACCTGTTGCGCGTAGTTCATGCGCGCGCCGGTGAACCACGATGCCCCGGGCATCACGTTCTTCGCGAGCACCGCCGTGTGCGGTGTGGGCGAGCGCAGATCGAAGTAGTCCCAGATGCTCTGCCAGAAGCCATCGAGGTCGGTGATGGACCAGCGCCAGAGGTCGTCGTAGCTGTCAAAGCGCAGGCCACGCTGCTCGGCGAGCCACTGCTGGTAGAGGCGGATCTGGGGCACGTAGGGGGCGGACATGCGGCGAGCTTATTCGCCGCATCGCCACGCCGCGCCTAGGGTTTGTACGGTTGTACAAGAAACGGGCAGACCCGTTCAATGCGGTGCACCGCCGCAGCCTGCGGCGCATCCAGGAGCCCGCATGCCTTCATCGCACAACCCGCTGGACGGCTTCGAGGTGGACCGCGCCGCGATCCGTACCATCGGTCACGACCTGCAGCGGCCCGAGTGCATCCTGGCCGAGCGCGACGGCACGCTCTGGGCCGCCGATGCGCGCGGCGGCGTCACGCGCATCGCGGCCGACGGTTCGCAACGCTTCATCGGCCAGCGCGCCGACGAGCGCTTCGCCACAGCGGCACACGCTTCGGCCGGTGACATGGAGGCCAAGTACACGCAGGGCACACTGCCGAACGGCCTCGCGTTCGCGGCCAACGGTGACGTGCTCATCTCCAACTTCGGCACCGACCGGCTGGAGGTGATGACCCGCGACGGCCAGACCCGCACGCTGCACGACACCATCGACGGCCAGCCGATCGGCAAGGTCAACTTCGTGCTGCGCGATTCGAGGAACCGCATCTGGCTCACCGTGTCCACCCGCGTGAACCCGTGGACGGCGGCGGCCAGCAGCCGCGTGCGCGACGGCTACATCGCCGTGGTGGACGAACGCGGCCTGCGCGTGGTGGCCGACGGTTTCCACTTCACCAACGAGGTCCGGCTCGACGCGCGCGAGGAGTGGCTTTACATCGTGGAGACCACCGGCCCGCACATCTCCCGCATGCGGGTGGTGGAGTCGGCGCAGGGCGTGGGTCTGAGCGGGCGCGAGGTGTTCGGGCCGTCGCACCTCGGCGGCTTTCCTGACGGCATCGCGTTCGACGCCTTCGGCAACCTGTGGTGCACGCTGGTGATGACCGACCAGCTGATCGCGCTCACACCGCAGGGCGACAGGCGTCTGCTGCTCGACGACGGCAACCCCGAAGCGTCGAGGGTGCTGCTCGCGCACATGAACGATGGCACGCTCACCGCCGAAGACATGCTGCGCGCGCGCGGCACGCTCGCGCCTTGGATGGCCAGCGTCACCTTCGGCGGACCGGACCTGCGCACGGTGTACATCGGCAGCCTGATGGGCACCACGATCCCCTTCTTCACCTCGCCCGTGGCCGGCTTGCCGATGGTGCACTGGTAGCGCACCTGTGGAACACCTGCGCAACCGGCAAAGGGTTTGTACGGGTGTACAACAAGTTTGAACACCTGTTCAATATCGCCATGCCCGTACGCAAGCCAGCCCCCGCGACCGCCCGCCGCAAGAGCGAAGCCGCTCCCCGGCCCGACCGCCAGCAGGCCATCCTGCTCGCGGCCGAGAAGCTGTTCGCGCAGCGCGGCTACCACGCGGTGACGATCCGCCAGATCGCCGAAGAAGCGGACGTGCCGCTGGCGCTGGTGGCCTATTACTACGGACCGAAGCAAGACCTGTTTCACGCTGTGTTCGCGCACTGGGGCCACACCATCGACGAGCGCCTGGCCGCGCTGGACGCGGTGCCGAAAGACCCGGCGGACCCGCAGACGCTCACGCGCATCGTCGAGGCCTTCGTGTTCCCCGTGATCCGCATGCGCTCCAGCCCCGAGGGCCAGTTCTACGCCCAGCTCGTGGGCCGCGAACTGGCCTACAACAGCGAGGAGTCCGACCGCGTGCTGCGCGACTTCTTCGACCCGATGGCCAACCGCTTCATCGATGCACTGCACGAGGTGCTGCCGCATGGCACGCGCGCCGAAGCCGCCTGGGGTTACCAGTTCGCGCTGGGTTCGCTGCTGCACCACCTGGTGGACGACCGCATCGCGCGGCTCTCCGGCCACATCAACACACCGAGCGACCCCGCCGCCGCCGAACGGCTGGTGCGCTTCATCGTGGGCGGCCTGCGCGCCGCCCTGCCCGTGCCCGACAAGAAGACTTCAAAGAAGCGTTAGCCCCCCCACCCCGAAGGAGACACACATGAAACGTCGCACCGCCCTGGCCGCACTCGCGTCCCTCCCCGCCGCCGCGAGCCTGCCGGCATTCGCGCAAAGCACCACGAAGATCGTGTTCGGCTACACCGCCGTGACCGACTTCGCCTCGGTGTTCGTCGCCGCCGAGAACGGCTACTTCAAGAAGCGCGCGCTGGACGTGGAACTCAAGTTCATCCCGATCAACTCCACCATTCCCGCCGCCGTACAGGCCGACTCGCTGCAGATCGGCGGCCCCACGCCCAGCGTGTTCCTGCAGTCGGTCGACGGCGGGCTGGACCACGTGGTGGTGGCCGGCGCGGGCGTCACGTCCAAGACCATCACCGGCTTCGGTCTCGTGGCCCGGGCCGGCAGCGGCATCCGCAAGGCGCAGGACTGCGTGGGCAAGAAGATCGGCGTGCCCGGCCTGGGCGCCTTCCTGCACGTGACCTTCCGCGCCTGGCTCAAGAGCCAGGGTGTGGACTACACCAAGGTGAACTTCGTGGAAGCCGCCTTCCCGCAGCACGGTGACCTGCTGCGCGGTGGCTCGGTGGATGCCGTGGTCAGCGCCGATCCGTTCATGAGCCGCATCACGGACACCGGCGTGGGCTACGTGGCGTCGTACTACTCCACCTTCCTGCCCGAGAACCAGCCCACCATCATCCACGTGGCGCGGCGCGACTGGGTGGCGAAGAACCCCGCGGCGGCGAAGTCGTTCCGCGAAGCGGTGCAGGAGGCCGCGGCCTTCATGAACCAGCCGAAGAACGACGCCGCCGTGCGCGCCGCCATCGGCAAGTACATCAAGCTGCCGCCCGAAGTCATCGCCAAGGTGCAGATCTCGCCCCCCGGCCCGGTCGTCACCGAGAAGCAGCTCACCTACTGGGTCGACCTGATGAAGGACCAGGGCATGCTGAAGACGGTGCCCGACGTCGCGCGCCTGATCGCCAAGTGAGGCACGCCACGCCCCACGCCAGCGCGCCGTCGACCATGACCGATTCCGTTTTGCACTTCGACCGCGTTGCCATCGAGCTCGGCGGCCGGCAGATTCTCTCGCCCGTCGAGCTCACGGTGAAGCGCGGCGAGTTCGTGTGCGTGATCGGTCCTTCGGGCTGCGGCAAGACCACCCTGCTGCGCGCCGCCGCTGGCTTCGTGACGCCCAGTGGCGGCAGCGTGCGCCGCAAGGGCGCACCCATCACCGGTCCCAGCCGCGAGGTGGCCTTCGTGTTCCAGGACTACGGGCGCGCCCTGCTGCCCTGGCGCACGGTGCAGGCCAACGTGAGCCTGGCGCTGGAAGCCGCGAACGTGCCGGCCGCCGAACGCCCGGCGCGCATCGCGCATGTGCTCAGGACCGTGGGGCTGCAGGCGCACGCCCAGAAGTTTCCGGCGCAACTCTCGGGCGGCATGCAGCAGCGCGTGCAGATCGCGCGCTGCCTTGCGCAGCGGCCCGACGTGATGCTGATGGACGAGCCCTTCGGGGCGCTCGACGCGATGACGCGCGAGACGCTGCAGGACGAACTCGCCCGCCTGGTGCGCGAAGAAGGGCTGACCGTCATGTTCGTCACCCACGACCTGGAAGAGGCCCTGTACCTGGGCGACCGCGTGATCGCGCTGCGCAGCAACCCCACGCCCGAACTGCCCAGCCTGGCCGCGCTGATCGACGTGCCGTTGCCGCAGCCGCGCGACCAGCTCAGCACCAAGGAACACCCGGAGTTCCTGCGCCTGCGCCGCGAGCTGTACCACTACTTAGGACATTGAATGCCCCCCGCAGCGCCGGAGGCGCTACCCCCCACGGGGGGCAACACCAGAGGCCCGGCAAAGCCGGTTCCTCGGTGTTCCTGGACGGCGTCACTTCACGCCGAGAGCTGGATATCGAGATGAAGATTCGAATGAAATCCCTCGCCTTTCCGGCGTTGCTGATCGGCGCGCTGGAGGTCTGGGCCCGCACCACCGGTCAGGGCAGCGACGCGATCGCGCCACCCAGTGCCGCGCTGCGCGCCTTCTGGGGCGCGGCCATGGACGGTTCGCTGTTCCAGGCCACGGCGTTCACGCTGGGCACGGCCGCGCTGGGCCTGCTCATCGGTGCGCTCGGCGGCCTTCTGCTGGGCACGCTGCTGGGCCTCTCGCGCCGCGCGGCGCGGCTCGGTTTCCTGAGCGTGGAGGTGGCGCGCCCGATTCCTTCGGTGGCGCTGATTCCGCTGGCCATGCTGGTGTTCGGCTTCGGCCTGCGCATGGAGCTCAGCGTGGTCGCCTTCGCCTGCCTGTGGCCCATGCTGGTGCTCACGCAGGCGGCGGTGCAGCAGGTGGAGCCGCGCCTGCTGGAGGTTTCGCGTGCGCTGGAGCTCACGGCCTGGCAGCGCTTCGCCTGGATCATCGGCCCGGCCATCGTGCCGCGCCTGTTCGTCGCGCTGCGCCTGGGGGTGGCGATCGCGCTGGTGGTGGCCGTCACGGTGGAGATCGCGGCCAACCCGCACGGCATGGGCTACGCGATGATGATCGCGCAGCAGAGCCTGGACCCCGCCCTCATGCTGGCCTGGCTGGTGTGGATCGGCGTGGTCGGCTACCTCATCAATGCCAGTGCGCTCGCGTTGCAGCACCGCGTGGCGCGCGCCATGGGGGAGCAGGTCGCATGAAGAACACCCACCGCACCCTCACGGCCGTCGGCAACGCATCGGGCTCGGTGCTCGTGCTCGGCGCCTTCATCGCCCTGTGGTGGATGGCCAGCACCAGCGGCTGGGTGAACCGCGCCTTTCTGCCCACGCCGCAGGCCACGCTGCAGAGCCTGCTGCAAGGCCTCGCCGGCGGCGAACTGGGCGCCTACACCTGGGCCACGCTCACCCGCATGTTCAGCGGCTGGGTGCTGGCCAGTGCACTGGGCATCGCGCTGGGCGCGCTCATCGGCAGTTCCGGGCGGGCTCGCGAGTGGATCGCCCCCACCCTGGAGTTCATCCGCCCGCTGCCCGCCTCGGCCGTCATGCCCCTGGCCATCGCGCTGTTCGGCCTTTCCGGCGGCATGGTGCTGGCGGTGGTGGCCTTCGGCGCGATGTGGCCGGTGCTGCTGGCCACACTGCATGGCCTGGCCAACGTGCACAGGCAGCTGCGCGAGGTCTCGCGCTCGCTCGAACTCAGCCACCTGGACTTCGTGCTCAAGATCGGCCTGCCCAACGCCATGCCCGACATCCTGGCCGGCATGCGGCTGTCGATGACGGTGTCGCTCATCGTCTCGGTGGTGGGCGAGATGATCGCCTCGCAACCCGGGCTGGGCCAGGCCATCCTGCTGGCCGCCCGTTCGTTCCAGGCCAGCGAGCTGTTCGCCGGCATCGTGCTGCTGGGCGCCATGGGCTTTGCCAGCAACGTGGTGCTCGCCCTGGCCGAACGCTCCCTGTTGCGCTGGCAACGCCCCTGAACACCAGCACTCACTGCCCCACATCGCCCCACCGGAGAAGACCATGCCCCGCCAATTCGTCGACCTGTCCATCTACCTTGAAAACGACGTGCTGAGCGATCCGCCGGCGTTCGCGCCCAAGATCCAGTACTTCACGCACGAGCACACCTTCGAGCAGATCGAGCCCTTCTTTCCCGGCCTGAAGAAGGAAGACCTGCCCGATGGCGAAGGCTGGGCTGTGGAGCTGGTGCAGCTCTCCACCCACAACGGCACCCACCTGGACGCGCCCTACCACTTCCACTCCACGATGGACAAGGCGCTGGGCGACAAGAAGCCCGCCATCGCGATCCACGACGTGCCGCTGGAATGGTGCTTCCAGCCCGGCGTGAAGCTGGACTTCCGCCACTTCGCCGACGGCTACGTGGTGACCGCCGCCGACGTCGAAGCCGAGTTGAAGCGCATCAACCACACCATCAAGCCGCTGGAGATCGTGGTCGTGAACACGCGTGCCGGCTCGCGCTACGGCAACAACGACTATGTGAGCGCCGGCTGCGGCATGGGCTACGAGGCCACCATGTACCTGCTGGAGCGCGGCGTGCGCCTGACCGGCACCGACGCCTGGAGCTGGGACGCGCCGTTCGTGCACACCGCGCAGAAGTACGGTGAGACGAAAGACGCCTCGCTGATCTGGGAAGGCCACAAGGCCGGGCGCGACATCGGCTACTGCCACATCGAGAAGCTGCACAACCTGGAGGCCCTGCCGGCCGACGGCTTCTTCATCAGCTGCTTCCCGCACAAGATCCGTGGCGCCTCCGCCGGCTGGACGCGCGCGGTCGCCATCTTCGACGACGCCCTTCAAGCCACTGCATAGCCTCCACGCTCCGCCGCTGCCCCTCAGGAGGCCGATCCGGCCTGGGGCGGCCCGGCGCCGGACCGTCTTTCTTGCACACAGGAATCCTCATGGAACTGAACCACACCCACGACGCGAACACCCGCAGCTGGCTCGAATCGGCCAACGCACCGGGCACCGATTTCCCGATCCAGAACCTGCCCTTCGGCGTCTTCCGCCGCAAGGGTTCGAGCGAGACCTTCCGCGGCGGCGTCGCCATCGGCGACCAGGTGATCGACCTCGCCGCCATCGCCAGGGCCGGCGCCGTGTCGGGCGCGGCGGCGGTGAAAGCGGTGAACGCCTGCGCGGGCGATGCGCTCAACGACTTCCTGACCATGGGGCCCGCCGCATGGCGCGCGCTGCGCCATGCGCTGTTCGATCTGCTCAAGACCGGCGCCAGCGGCCCCGGCGTGAACGCGCTGCGCGCCAGCCTGGTGCCGCAGGCCGAGGTGGAACACCGCGTGCCCACGCGCATCGGCGACTACACCGACTTCTACACCTCCATCCACCACGCGCGCAACGTGGGCCGCGTGATCCGCCCGGACGATCCACTCACCCCCAACTTCCAGTGGATTCCCATCGCCTATCACGGCCGCGCCTCCAGCGTCGTCATCAGTGGCACCGCGTTCCACCGCCCCATGGGCCAGGCCATGGCACCGGGCGCGAGCGCGCCTGTGTACGGCCCCTGCCGCCGGCTCGACTACGAGCTGGAAATGGGCTTCTACGTCGGTCCCGGCAACGCCCTCGGCACACCGATTCCACTGACCGAGGCGGAAGACCACATCTTCGGCATGTGCCTGCTCAACGACTGGTCCGCGCGCGACCACCAGTTCTGGGAAATGAACCCGCTCGGCCCCTTCCTGGGCAAGAACTTCTGCACCACGGTATCGCCCTGGATCGTGACGATGGAAGCGCTCGCGCCCTACCGCGTGCCCTTCGCGCACCCGGCCGACGAGCCGCAGCCCCTGGCCTACCTCGACAGCCCCGGCAACAGCGCGCAGGGCGGCGTCGACGTGCAGCTGGAAGTGCGCCTGGAAGCGCGCGCGCACCGCGAACGCGGCATCGCGCCCGACCGCCTCTCGGCAACCAGCTTCCGCCACCAGTACTGGACCATCGCGCAGATGCTGGCGCAGCACACCGTGGGCGGCTGCAACCTGCAGCCCGGCGACCTGCTCGGCACCGGCACCATCTCGGGCCCCACTCCCGCCGAGGCCGGCGCCATCGTGGAACTCAGCGCTGGCGGCACGCGCGACGTGCCCCTGCCCGGCATCAACGCGCAGCGGCGTTTCCTGGAAGACGGCGACACGGTGATCCTGCGCGGCTGGTGCGAGAAACCGGGTGCGGCGCGCATCGGCTTTGGCGAGAGCCGGGGCGAGGTGCTGCCGGCGGTGGGGTGATGGTCGGCTAGGGGTGACCAACCAGGCGCCACTGGATCAGGGCCGGCGCGACGCTCGCACACACCGGTCCTCCGTCGCGCGCCATGCCATGGAGGCATGCCTCGATCGCGCGGTCGGCGTCGCCCGTTGCGGCGGCCACGAGATCGCCTGGCATGCCCGCCAGCCTGATCTTCGCCCGGCGCGCCCAGGGCGTGTCGGGCTGGCCTGCGTAGGTGCCTGAATTCAGGTAGATGAAGCGGTCGGCCGGTGTGCCTTGCGCGAACGGGCCCCGGTAGTTGAACGAGCCGTCTGGCAGCGCGGGTCCGAGAGACAGGGTGAGGGCGAACGACAGGCGGTCGGGCGTCGATGCGTACGGTGACAGCAGGCCATCGCGGCCATGCTGCACGGCGAACACCACCCCCGGGAGCGGGGCTGTGACGACCAGGATGATCTGGAGTTCGGAGAGCGTTCCGGTCTGCATGGCCTCACAGTGTAGGCAATCAGGCATGCGCCTTGCGCTCGGCCCGGGCCTGCATGAACTTGCCCAGGCCCACCACCAGCACCGCACCCGTGGCCGCCGCCACGTAATGCAGCCAGGGATGGGCCATGGTGTAGCCGTGCACCAGGGTGTCGTTGACCACGGTCTCACCGCCCACCCAGCCGATCAGCGCGGCGCCCAGCGTGACGATGATGGGAAAGCGCCCCATGAGCTTGATCATCAGCGTGGAGCCCAGCACCACCAGCGGAATGCTGATGGCCAGACCCAGGATCAGCAGCACCATGTTGCCCTGCGCGGTCGCGGCCACCGCGATCACGTTGTCCAGGCTCATCACGAGGTCGGCGATGAGGATGGTGCGGATGGCGGCCGCCATCGTGCCGGTGCCTTTGTGGTGCGCCTCATCGCCGTCGTCGTCGCCGCTGAGCAGCTGGTAGCCGATCCACAGCAGCAGCACGCCGCCGATGATCTGCAGGAAGGAGAGTTCCAGCAACTTGGCCGCCACCACCGTGAGCACGATGCGCAGCACAACGGCCGCGCCGGAACCGAACATGATGGCCTTGCGTTGCTGCTCCGGCGGCAGCGAGCGCGCGGCCAGCGCGATCACCACCGCGTTGTCGCCCGACAGGATGATGTTGATCCAGATGATCTTCATCAGGCCGATCCAGAAGTCGGCGGTGTAGAGAAATTCCATGGTCGCTCCAGCGTTTCAGATTGGGGGGATGGAGGCACTGTAGGAGTGAAAAACGGCCGCGGTCATTCGTGGTTCTGCGTAAACTTTTTGCGATTTCGGCACGAGACTTAAGAGAGTTAAGCCTGGGGGCAAAAAGCAGGCTTTGAAGGCACAATGCCTGCCGGCGCGAGGGCGCTTTTTCCACAACACAACGACAAGGAGACCGTGCGATGGGCATGTTCAACTGGACCGAAAAACCCGCATCGACGCTCGCCCACGGCGGCGTGATCGCACCCGATGAACGCCTGCCCTGGCCCCAGACGGGCGTGATGGGCGTGCAGCACCTGATCGCCATGTTCGGCGCCACGGTGCTCGCCCCCATCCTCATGGGTTTCGACCCCAACGTCGCCATCCTCATGAGCGGCATCGGCACACTGATCTTCTTCATCGTCACGGGCGGCAAGGTGCCCAGCTACCTGGGTTCGAGCTTCGCCTTCATCGGTGTGGTGATCGCGGCCAGCGGTTACGCGGGTCCGGGGCCCAACGCCAACCTGGGCGTGGCGCTGGGCGGCATCATCGCCTGCGGCCTGGTCTACACCGTCATCGGAGCCATCGTGCAAGCCGTGGGCACCGGATGGATCGAGCGCTTCATGCCGCCGGTCGTCACCGGCGCGGTGGTGGCGGTGATCGGTCTGAACCTCGCGGGCATCCCCATCAAGAACATGGCGCCCACCGGCTTCGACGCCTGGATGCAGGGCATCACCTTCGTCTGCGTGGCGCTGGTCGCCGTGTTCACCAGCGGCATGCTGCAACGCCTGCTGATCCTCATGGGCCTGATCATCGCCAGCCTCATCTATGCCGTGCTCACCAACGTGCTGGGCATGGGCAAGCCGCTGGACCTCTCCGGCATCGCCAACGCCGCATGGTTCGGCATGCCCAATTTCAGCGCCCCGGTGTTCGAGGCGAACGCCATGCTGCTGATCGCGCCGGTGGCCATCATCCTCGTGGCGGAGAACCTGGGCCACATCAAGGCCGTGACCGCCATGACCGGCCGCGACCTGGACAAGTACATGGGCCGCGCCTTCATGGGCGATGGCGTGGCCACCATGGTGGCCGGCAGCGCGGGCGGCACGGGCGTGACCACGTATGCCGAGAACATCGGCGTGATGGCCGCGACCAAGATCTACTCCACCGCGATCTTCCTCGTGGCCGGCCTCATGGCCGTGCTGCTGGGCTTCAGCCCCAAGTTCGGCGCGCTGATCCAGGCCATTCCTCTCGCGGTGATGGGTGGCGTCTCCATCGTGGTGTTCGGTCTGATCGCCGTGGCCGGCGCGAAGATCTGGGTCGACAACCGCGTGGACTTCTCTGACAACAAGAACCTGCTGGTGGCGGCGATCACGCTGATCCTGGGCACCGGCGACTACACGCTGAAGTTCGGCCAGTTCGCGCTGGGTGGTATCGGAACCGCCACCTTCGGCGCGATCATCCTGTACGCCCTGCTCAGCCGAGGCAAGGCGCCCGCCAGGCGCTGAAGCACCCCGCGGGGCG
This sequence comes from Hydrogenophaga laconesensis, assembly GCF_031457235.1. Taxonomy (NCBI): domain Bacteria; kingdom Pseudomonadati; phylum Pseudomonadota; class Betaproteobacteria; order Burkholderiales; family Comamonadaceae; genus Hydrogenophaga; species Hydrogenophaga laconesensis. The sequence goes on along the minus strand of NZ_JAVDWE010000021.1, from coordinate 23,879 downwards.
CCGCCCAGTCAGTGGCGCGGCGGTTCGGGCTGCGGCCTGGGCGGGCCGCTCACCACGCCGCCGATCTTGGCGCCCAGCACGGTGCCGATGCCCGGCAACACCGCCGTGCCCACCGCGGCGCCGGCGATGGTGCCCCAGGCGATGCTGAACTCGGGCTTGCGGGTCGGGCCCTGGGCTGCAAAGGGCACGTCGACCACGCCTCCGGCGATCTCCAGGCGGCCTTGCGCGGCAATCTGCTTGCGGTGAAGCGTGGCCTGGCCAGAGGCCGTGTAGTTGCCCGCCACCGCCTCCACCTGGGTGAACACGGTCTTCAGGCCATGCCCGGTGTTCTGCGTTTCCATGACGCCGGTGAGGCTATCCAGCGGAGTCTCGCCCGCGCGGTCCTCGCCGAGCGACTTGACCGCCTTGTCCATGTCAAAACGCAGCAGCTTCGCGCGCTCCACCTTGAGCACGCTGCGTGTGTGCAGCGAGCGGAACAGCTCGCTGACGGTGTCGCCCTGCGCGCGCAGTTCGGTCTCGCCCGACGCGCGACCGCCGATGGGCGAGCGGCGGTGGAAGGCATCGAGCAGCGCGGCCACGTCGACGTCGCGCGGCGCCAGTTCGCCCGTCAACGTCATGCGCCCCTCGGCCGACGTCGTCAGCCTGGCCTGCCCGAGTGCCGATCCGCCGGCGGCCTGCACGCGCAAACGGTAGATGTCCGCACCCTCGACGGTTCGGCCGTCGCGCGTGGCGTCCAGCGTGGCGGGCGGCTGCACATCGGGGCGCAGCAGCCGCGCGCGCTGCGGCAGGCGGTCTGCGTCGAACACGATCTCGCCGTCGTACACCACGGGAATGCCGCTGTAGGAGATGTAGGTGACGTTGGTGAACGACACCGCACGCAACTCGACGTCGCCACCGCCTGGTGGTGTGACCCTGCCCCGGTAGGCAGCCAGCGCGTTGCGTGGCACCACGGCGCCATCCAGCTCCACCCGGTCGATGACCAGTTGCCTCTGCAACAAGGGCATGAGCTGCGGGTAGACGGCAATGCGCCTGACGCGAAGCGCTTCCGGCTGCTCCGTGTGCGCGTCCAGCACCTCCACCATCGGCAGGCCCAGCACGCGCCAGCGCACCGCGCCGACCACGAGCTTCTGGCCCAGCCGTTCCTCGAACGTCGCTTCGATGCGTCGCGCGAGCGCGTCCTCGTCGGGCATCCACGCCCACACGGCCAGGCATGCGGCGGCCAGCAGCCCCACCAGTACGGTTGCGGCGGTGGTCCAGCGGCGGGTGTGGGCGGTCATGGCGTGCGCTTTGCTCCCACGTTCCATGTTCCGCGCCAGCCGCCCGGCTGTCTGTAGGCGTTTGCCGCCTCGGCCTGTGGGCGGCGGCGAAGGCAGCCAGCCCGTTTGCCTATAGTTGACCGCTCAACGACTGGAGAACCCCTTGAGCATCTGGAAGAAAGCCATCTCCGTCGAGGAGCTCACCGCCATCCACAAGGACACGGCGGTGCAGCACCTCGGCATCGAATTCCTCGAGGTCGGGCCGGACTTCATCCGCGCCCGCGTGCCGGTGGACACACGCACCAGGCAGCCCTATGGCCTGCTGCATGGCGGCGTGAGTGTGGTGCTGGCGGAAACCCTGGGCTCCTGCGGCGCGGCCTACAGCTGCCCCGAGGGCCATCGCGCGGTGGGGCTGGACATCAACGCCAACCACCTCCGGGGCGCGACCGGTGGCTGGGTGACCGGTATCACCCGCCCGGTGCACATCGGCCGCACCACCCAGGTCTGGCAGATCGACATGACGAACGAAGCGGGCGAGCTCACCTGCGTCTCGCGCATCACCATGGCGGTGCTGGCACCCCGCTGACGCCCAGCGGCGCCATTCACAGCCCAATTTTGTGAGCGCTCACTCGCAAAACGCAAAAAAACCGGAAATCCTTAACGGTTTCCGTGTTTTGTTCTTTCGTGTCGATAGACGGTGTGACCCGACCCATGGCTTCACCTTTAACGTAACAACATGTAGCCACGTGTAATGCCTTGGTTTGCCACGGCATCCAGGCCTCCCGGACCCCGCATCACCACCTCTGTCGACATGAAAACGTCACGCGCGCGCGTTCAACTGCCCATCATCCTGGGCATCACCCATCAGGCACCCTCCTACGGGCACGGCCTGCGCCATGGGGGTATCGCCGCCGGACGCCACAACCTCGGCCATCCGGCCCCTTGATCAGCGCCAGGAAGAGTCCGTTCATGTCATCCCTCATGCACAAGCTCAAGAACAGCGTGGGATACGCTGTGAGGCAACGCACCGCCCGAGGCCTGCTGGTGGCCCTCAAGCGGGCACTGCACCGGCTGCCTTCGCGGCTGGAAGAGCCCATTCGCGCCCGTGTTCTTGTCATCGCACCCCATGCCGATGACGAGGTGATCGCGTGCGGTGGCGCGCTGCTGCGACACCGCCAGCTCGGCAGCCCGACGCGGGTGGTTTTCGCCACGGACAGTTCGGCGGGCATCCAGGATCCCGCCATCGCCCAGCAGGTTCGGAAGATCCGGTTCGACGAGTCCGAGCAGGTGGCCGCGGCCATGCGCTTCGAATCCGTCGTCCGCCTGGACTTGCCCGACGCCAGCCTGGTGCGGCACGAGGCGCCCCTGGCCACGCTGCTGGCCGACCAGATCCGGGCATTCCAGCCCGACATCATCTACTGCCCTTTCCCGGGAGACGGCCATGCCGACCATCAGGCCTGCGCCCTGGCGCTGGCCGATGCCGCGGTCGAACTTGGCTGGAAAGGCAGCATCCACGGCTATGAGGTGTGGACCGCCTTGTGGCCCAACATCATGGTCGACATCAGCGACCAGGCCGAAGAGAAAGAACGGCTCATCCGCCTCTATGCGTCCCAGATGGCGGACCGGGACTATGCCGCCGGCGCACTGGGCCTCAACCGATACCGCGGCCTTCAGCACCGCCTGGCGTACGCAGAGGCCTTCTATGCCTGCGACGCACACGAATTCAAGGCGCTGGCAGGTCTCCTGAACCAGCTGGTGCCGGAAGTTCCTCCCTCTTCATAGCCCAGGAGAAGCAACGTGCGCAGACACCTTTCACGCATCCGGCATTGGCAGGGCGTCGCCAAGTCGATGGCCATCAACACCGTTCTTTCCATCCCGTATATGCGGAAGGTGGTCACCCGGACGCACGTCACGGGCATCGACGGCAATGAGGAACAGGCGCAAATGCTGCTCCAGTTTTTTGAAGGCATGGCAGACATCCAGAACGCAGTCATCCTGGAGCTGGGGCCGGGCAAGACGCTGGAGACCTTGCAGTTCGCACGCAGGCGCGGTGCGAAGTACGTGATCGCCGCCGACGTCACCAACTATCACACCAGCCAGGCCGCCTACCGGCGCGGTGTTGACTACCGCGTGTTCGACGGCTCGCACCTGCCTTTCCCGGACAACAGCGTGGACGTGGTGTGGGGCTGCTACTGCATGCAGCACTTCCGCGATCCCCAGGCCATGCTGCAGGAGATCCACCGCGTCCTTCGCCCGGGCGGCCGGCTGATCTGTCGCGTCGACCTGCGCGACCACTACCACATGTTCGTCATCGGGCGACAGTACGACTGCCTGCGCCACTCACCACGCCTCTGGCGCTGGATGGCGTGGAACCGCTCCAGCTACGTCAACCGGTTGCGCCTGTCCGAATGGAAGCAGCTTCTCGCCAACTCGGGTTTCCACACCGATGCGTTGATCCCTCACGAGGACGTGAAATTGCTGGAGGAAAACCGCTCGCATGGGTACCTCTCTCACCTGGATGACCAGGACCTCAAGACGTACCGGTTCGACGGCAGCTTCCAGCGGGCGCTATGCCTTATGCTGGGCGTGCTTGCCAACGTGGAGCTGTTCGCCGAATACTTGTGAAAACAACCCGGGTTAGAACCTCGGGTTTTCCCCGAATACCCGCCCTCCCCACGCACCCGACCGTGTTCAGCGCCGACCGACCTGTTGACTGGTTGCAACAAGTATGAACCGCCTGTGTAGCCTGACACACTCTTGAACATCACCCCATTTGCTCTCGGCGTGCCGCTGCTTATCATCTCCCCTGTGCCTCACTCCCCCATCGGACCGGCCGACCCTTGGGTAGGAAATCGTTAGCCGGATCGGCAATCGTCCCCATGCTCTCTTTCTCTGGCCATTGCTATTCCCTGTCGACCAGATCCACCAGAACCTGCGACCTGCCCAGCTGTTTGTGCTGATTGCACCCTTTATCCGTGCGGCTACCACCCACCTCTTCCCTGGAAAGCCTGCCGTTCGGCTGGACGGGGGATGGGTCGCGTGAGAGTTTGTCGGCCGCCTTTGACACCCACACAGGGTCACCGCATCCGTGCGGGTTGCGCGTGCTCGTCGTGGCGGAACATGCCTCCCGACGCTACGGTGGAGAAGCCGCGCTGCCCATGCAGTACTACGAACACCTCCGCCGGCGCGGCATCTCTGCATGGCTGCTCACCCATGCGCGCGTGCGGCCCGAGTTCGAAGGCAGCGACATCGCCGACCATGTGATCTACGTCGAGGAGCTCCACATCCACAGCCTGTTGTGGAAGGTGGGCCGGCGGCTGCCCTCCCGCATCGACTACCTCACCACGAACTACCTGTCCCGCCTCCTGACCCAGGCCATCCAGCGTCGGCAGACCCGTCGCCTGGTGAAGGAGCTGGCGATCAACGTCATCCACCAGCCCATGCCGGTCTCGCCCAAGGAGCCTTCGCTGCTCTATGACCTGGGCGCTCCCGTGGTGATCGGTCCCCTGAACGGCGGCATGCACTTCCCGCCGGCATTCAAATCCCACGACTCCATCTTCACGCGGGCTCTGCTGCGCGGCATGCGGTGGCTGTCGAACGGGCTCAATGCCCTGGTCCCGGGCAAGCTGGAGGCGGCGCTCATCCTGGTGGCCAACGAACGCACCCGCCGCGCACTGCCACTGGGCCACAGTCCCCGTGTCAAGACGATGGTGGAGAACGGTGTCGACCTGCGGCTCTGGCGTCCCCGCGCGCCGGACGCGGCGCCACCACCCGAGCACACCCGCTATGTGTTCATGGGCCGGCTGGTCGACGTGAAACGGGTGGACCTGCTTCTGAAGGCGTTCGCGCAGGCCTGCCAGCAACAACCCATGTCGCTGCTGGTGATCGGCGACGGCCCGCTGCTGCCCGAACTCAAGCGACAGGCCGACATGCTGGGCATCCTGGCACCCGATGGCGAGAAGGTGTCTGGCGTGCACTTTGCCGGCTGGATGAGCCAGGTGGAAGCGGCCGACCGCCTGCAGACCCAGGATTGCCTGGTGCTGCCCAGCATCCGCGAGTGTGGCGGCGCCGTGGTGCTGGAGGCCATGGCGTCCAGCCTGCCGGTGATCGCGGTGCGCTGGGGTGGGCCGGCGGACTACCTCGATGACTCCTGCGGCGTGCTGATCGCGCCGGATGGTCCTGCCTACCTGACGCAGGAAATGACCCACGCCCTGGTGAAGCTGGCGCGGGATCCCGCCCGACGCCGCGCCCTGGGTGCGCGGGGCCGAGCCAAGGTGGAACAGGAGTTCGACTGGGAGAAGAAGATCGATGCCATCCTGCCGATCTACGCCCAGGCCGAGGCCGATGGAATGATGGCGGAAGAAGAGCCGCATCCGCAGCACCTGTGATCCTCGCGGCGTCATCGGTGCCGCGGACAAAGCCGCACCCGGCGTCATGGCCTTTGCGTCGCGCGGCTTGACCCCGGAGTGACTCCAGGGTCTGTAATCGGCCCATGGACCCCAGACACAACGCTGCCGAGCCCAGCGAAACCGGCTCGACATGGCTGCAGGTGCCCAGCATGTGCTGCGCAGCCGAATTCAACCTGGTTGAGAAGGAGTTGCGACGCCTGCAAGGCGTGCGCGAGGTCTCGCCCGATTTCATCCGCCGCTCGGTGCGCATTCAGCACGACGCAGTGGCCGAGCCCGAACTGGTCGCTGCGGCGGCGCGCTCAGGCTTCGAGGTGCGGCTGGGCAGCGGCGCACCGCGCGGCAAGGGCCTGGGCGCCATCGGCGTGAAGGCCGAGGCGGCCCCGGCGACCACGGGGCATGAAGACCACGCGCACGACGACAAACACGCGCACAAGGACCACGACAGCGGCCTGCATTCCCACGCCGATCACGCGCATGGCAGCGAGTCGCCGTGGAAACTGGCGCTGGGCGGGGTGCTGGCGCTGGCCTCCGAGGTGGTGGCACTGGCCTATGGGGACTCGTCCATCGGTGCCGTCGCCTTCGCGCTCGCGGCGATCGGGCTGGCCGGGCTGGACACCTACCGCAAGGGCCTGATGGCGCTGAGGCATCTCAACCTGAACATCAACGCGCTGATGTCCGTGGCCGTCACCGGCGCCGCGATCCTCGGCCAGTGGCCGGAGGCGGCAATGGTGATGGTGCTGTTCGCCATCGCGGAAATGATCGAGGACAAGTCGCTCGACCGGGCGCGGCGCGCGGTCGAGGGCCTGATGGCGATGGCGCCGGACATGGCCACGGTGCAGCAGGGCACGGCGTGGCAGGAAGTGCCCGCAGCCAGCGTGGCGCTGGGCGCGCTGGTGCGCGTGCGACCGGGTGAGCGCATCGCGCTCGACGGCACGGTGGAGGCGGGCGCGTCCGCTGTGGACCAGGCCGCGATCACAGGCGAGAGCGTGCCGGTCGACAAGGTGGTGGGCGACCAGCTGTTCGCCGGCACCATCAACCAGAACGGCGAACTGCAGTACCGCGTAAGTGCGCGTGCCGACGATTCGACGCTGGCGCGCATCATTCGCGCGGTGCAGGAGGCGCAGGCCACGCGCGCGCCCACGCAACGCTTCGTGGACACGTTTGCCCGCTACTACACGCCCGCCGTGTTCGCCATCGCGGTGGCCATCGCCGTGCTGCCGCCCCTTTTCTTGGGCGGCGACTGGATGACCTGGGTGTACCGCGCCCTGGTGCTGTTGGTGATCGCCTGCCCCTGCGCACTCGTGCTGTCCACGCCCATCTCGGTCGTCTCCGGCCTGACCGCCGCCGCGCGGCGCGGCATTCTCGTCAAGGGCGGCCTGTACCTGGAGCAGGGCCACCGGCTGAAGGTGCTGGCGCTGGACAAGACCGGCACGCTGACGCAAGGCAGACCTGTCGTGACCGACGTGGTCACCCTGCAGGGCAATGAGCACGACGTATTGGCGCGCGCGATCGCGCTGTCGGGCCGCAGCGACCACCCGGTATCACGGGCCATTGCCGCACGGGGGCCGGCTGCCCCGCTCGAAGTCAGTGGCTTCCAGGCCCTGCAGGGACGCGGTATCGAAGGGCTGATCGACAACGAGCGCCACCGGCTCGGCAACCACCGCCTGCTGGAAGAGTCGGGCGCGTGCACGCCCGAACTCGAAGCGAAGCTCGACGCGCTGGAGGCGCAAGGCAAGACCGCCGTGGTGCTGGTGCGCGGCCAGACGGCCATCGGCATCTTCGCGATCGCCGATCAGGTGCGGCCCGAAAGCGCCGGCGCCATCGCGCGGCTCAAGGCGCTGGGCGTGCACCCGGTCATGCTCACGGGCGACAACCGCCACACCGCCGAAGCGATCGCGCGCCAGGTCGGCATCGAGGACGTGCGCAGCGAGCTGCTGCCACAGGACAAGCTCAAGGCCATCGAGTCGCTGTCGGCCAACGGCGCCGTGGTCGGCATGGTGGGCGACGGCATCAACGACGCACCGGCCCTGGCGAAGGCGCACATCGGCTTTGCGATGGGCGCGGCGGGCACCGACACCGCCATCGAGACGGCGGACATCGCCCTGATGGACGACGACCCGCGCAAGCTGGCCGGCTTCATCGAACTCTCGCGCGCCACGAAAGCGGTGCTGTGGCAGAACATCGCCTTCTCGATCGGCATCAAGGTGGTGTTTCTCGCGCTCGCCGTGGTGGGGCAGGCCACGCTGTGGATGGCCGTGTTCGCCGACATGGGCGCCAGCCTGCTGGTGGTGTTCAACGGGCTGCGACTGCTGAGGCACCGCTCAGTCTGAATCCGGCTTCTCGTCGACGTGGAAGTGGTGCAGGATCCGGTGGATCACCGGCGTCATCACCAACGCCGCGCACACGATGAACACCAGGCCCGCGTAGAGCGCGAACAGCCCCGCGAAGAGCTTGCCGCCGCTGGTCACGGGCGGGTTCACCGGGCCCATGCCGCCCAGCAGCATGGCGGTGTTCAGAAAGGCGTCCATCCATGGCATCCGCTCGGTGGCGACGTAGCCCACCATGCCCATCCCCAGCGACAGGACCAGCAGCGCCACCGCAATGGAGACGTGCAAGGCCACGCGTTGGTAGAACCCCGCACGGGTCAGAAGAGGTTGGTGCCTGGCTTCGTACATGGTGTGCCCCGTCACACGGTGTGGCGCAAGGCCGACCCGCCGCTTCAGTGCCGCTCGCAGCGGCCCTGCGACGTCGCCTGGCCCCGGAAGTCGCTCGTCCAGCTCTGCGCAGCGGTGTCGATCTGGATGCGCTCGTTGTCGATCGCGGTCAGGATGGTGGTGCCGTTGATGGCGAAGGTGTAGACCGGCACGCCGTCGATCAGCACCGCGTTCACGCGCTTGCGGTCGTAGCCGATGGCCACGGTGCGGGTCCAGGTGGTGCGCGCGGGCAGATAGACCGCCTCGCACACCAGCGTCACCTCGGCGCTGCCCGGTGCCTTGCCCTTCTTGGCGGCCTTGTCCTGCGCCCACACTGGCGCTGCCAGCCAGGCGGCCAGACCGCAGGCGAACCAGATCACTCTCATGACGCGTCCGCCCGGGCCATGCGCTCGCTCTTCCAGTACACGTCGTCGCCACCGTTCATGCGGTTGAGCACCCGCGCGAGCACGAACATCAGGTCGCTCAGGCGGTTGAGGTACTGGCGCGGTGTGTCCTTCAGTGTCTCGGCCTTGTCCAGCGCGACGACGGCACGTTCGGCGCGGCGCGCGACCGTGCGGCACACATGCGCCAGGCTGGCGGCACGGTTGCCAGCGGGCAGGATGAATTCCTGCAGGCGTGGCAGGGCCTCGTTGTGCGTGGCCAGCGCCTCGTCAAGCGCCAGCACGGCCTCGGGCTTGAGCAACTCGAAGCCCGGGATGGAAAGCTCGCCGCCCAGGTTGAACAGCTGGTGCTGGATCTCCACCAGCAGGTGCCGCACATCGGCGGGCAGGTCCTCGCACAGCAGCACGCCGATGTGCGAATTGAGTTCGTCCACATCGCCCATGGCGTGCACGCGCAGGCTGTCTTTCGAAACGCGGGTGTTGTCGCCCAGGCCGGTGGTGCCGGCATCGCCGGTGCGGGTGGCGATCTGGGTGAGTCGGTTGCCCATGGAATGCCTCTTTTTGTATGGCGGAACAGAAAGGCCGATTGTCCTTGAGGTTGCCCGCGAAACCCGAATCCGTAACCGGATGAGGGTAAATGTGTCTGAGGCAAAGGGTTCTTGAAGATCGCAACGGCTGGCAAAAGGGCTTGGCCGTGCGGTGCGATCCGGGCGTAATGCGGCTTCGTCCACCGACACAAGGAGTTTTCCGATGTCCCGCTTCCGTCTCCAGTCCCCCCTGTCCATCTCGGATTTCGAGAAGCGCAGCGTCCAGCTGGTGGCCGCGTGCGCACTGGGGCTGGCCGGCATTGCCGCGGTGCAGGTGTCCCCGCCCACGCGCCATGCCCTCAGCGTCTTCACGCCCGTCCGCCAGGCCGATGCACCGCGTCCCGCCCGTCTGGCCACCGTGATCACATCACTGAAAACCACCGGCGGTCGCCGGTAAATCCCCCACAACGACTGGCCCGGTCTGGCGGGTCGGCGGCCAAGGGTTTGCCCTCATCCAGGCAAATTGCATTACAAACATAATGCAATTGAAGGCACCCCCATGGCACCCAACCTCCACCAGCTCAAAAGCACCCAGACCCGCTCCCGCCTCCTGGAGGCGGCCATGGAAATCCTGCAGACCAAGGGTTACGGGCAACTCTCCATCCACGAGGTGGCCCGCGTCGCGCACATGACCACCGGCGCTGTGCAGCATCACTTTGGCTCCAAGGCCGCGCTGATGATGGAAGTCCTCGCGCACCTGATCGACCGGCTGGACAAGGAGAACTCGTTCTGGCCGCCCGCGCAATGGCCGGCTCGTGAGCGTGCCGATCACTTTGTGGAGCAAGCCTGGAAACAGCTCTACGGGCAGCCCCGGTTCGCCGCGGCGTGGTCTGCGTACCTGGCCGCTCGCGACGATCCCGTCATGACGGCGCACATCATCGAGCGGCGCGCCCAGCTCAGTGAAAGGCTGACGCAGCGCATGCTCGGAAGCTTTCCCGAACTTCGCCGTGAGCGCGACAGCGTCGCTCACGTGAACTTCATCCTGTCCTGCCTGCGCGGCCTGGGTCTGCAGGGGCCTTTTGCCCCGAGCGATGTGATCGACGCCCAGCTCAAGGTGCTCTCACAGACCATCCAGTCGTTCTTGACAACCCCGGAGACACACTCGTGAAGAAGAATCCGTTGCATCTCAACCTGCTCGCCATCGCTGCGCTCGCGCTGACCGCCACACAAGTGATCGCGCAGCCATCGCCCCTGCAGGTGATCGCACAACAGCCGCCGGGCAGCGGCTCCGACTCGATGACCCGCGCCTGGGCCGAGTGCACTTCTCGACAGACAGGGCTTGCATCCGTCGTCATGAATCGGCCCGGCGCCAACGGCATTCTGGCCATCAACTACCTCAAGGGACAGCCGGCCGATGGCGCCAATGTCATGTCTATCGGCATGTCCCAGATGACCATCACGCCCTTCGTCCACCGGCAAATGCCCTACGACCCGCTCAAGGACTTCGACGGGATTGCGGTCATTGGCACTTCCCCACTCGTGCTCACGGTCCCTGCCGGCATGGGCATCCAGAAACTGGCCGATCTGAGCAAATTGGCCCAGTCGCAAAATGGCGGCCTCAACTTCGGGTCACCGGGCAAAGGCAGCCCGGCGCACCTCTTGACTACCGCCCTGGCCGAAGCCATGAAGTGGCCCGCCACTCATGTGCCTTTCGTGGGCGAAGCGGCCGGTCTGAACGCCCTGATGGGGCATCACATTCAAGCCATGACACTGGTGATCGGCACGGCCGCCACGCAGGTTCAGGCGGGAAAACTGGTTCCCCTGGCGGTGTTCTCCAGCGAGCGCTCCGCCCTCATGCCCGATGTGCCCACCATTGCCGAGGCGGGTGGACCATCGGTGCTCGCCCGCCCGGCGTGGATCGCCATCGTGGCCAAGAAGGGCACACCCCCGGACGTGGTGGCCAGGCTCAACGAAGCCACCAACAAATGCCGCAACGACAGCACCTACGCCAATCGCATGGGTGCGATGAACGTGACTCTGGTGAGCAGCAAGCCCGGTGATGTGGCCGCGTACGCGGAACGCGACATTGCGGTCTGGAAGCCGCTGATCGACAAGCTGGGCCTGGCCACCGAGTGAGCCGCATGCCTGCCGATGCATCCCGCTTGGTCGAGCTGAGTGCGCGCGAGCTGCGCGCACGCATCGCGCGCAAGGACATTTCGCCGGTCGAGCTCATGCAAGCCTGCCTGGATCGGATCGATGCGATCAACCCGGCTGTCAATGCCATCTGCGCGCGCGATGACGTCCGGGCGATGGAGTCCGCCAGGGCCGCCGAGCGCGCCGTGATGCGTGGAGACAGCAACCTCCCACTGCTGCACGGCATTCCCCTGGGCGTCAAGGACCTGCAGGATACCGCCGGCCTGCTGACCACGCACGGCAACGTCCGATTGCGGAACCACGTGCCCACCACAGACAACGCACTGGTGGCCCGCCTGCGCCGAGCGGGTGCGATCGTGACGGCCAAGACCAATGTGCCCGACTCCGGCGCCGGGGCGAATACGCGCAACCCCGTCTGGGGGGCGACAGGCAATCCGTTCAACCCCGTTCTCAACGCGGGCGGTTCATCGGGTGGTTCCGCCGCCGCACTCGCGACCGACATGATGCCGCTGTGCACGGGCTCGGATACCGGGGGTTCGTTGCGCATACCGGCCGCGCTCTGCGGGGTGGTCGGCCTGCGGCCTTCCCCCGGATTGATTGCCAATGACGCACGAGCACTGGGCTGGTCCGCCATCTCGGTGCTGGGACCGATGGCCAGGGATGTGGCCGACACCGCCTGGATGATGTCGGCATGCGTGGGCCCCCACCCGATGGACCCCCTCGGCGCTGCGGCGAAAGCCGACGCGTTCTGGCCACTGCCCGAGGTGGATCTGTCGAAGCTGCGCGTGGCCTTCACACCGGACTTCGGCACCTGCGCAGTCGACCCCATGATCCGGCGCAGCTTCGCGCAGCGCATGCAGTCACTTTCGTCTGTGGTGGCACATTGCGAAATGCTGGACTGGAAGCTGGACGACGGTCATCGGTGTTTTGACGTGATCCGCGCCGAGAGCTTCCTGGCTGGCTTTGAGGCCATCTACCGCACGCAGCCAGAATCGCTCGGCCCCAACGTGCGGGCGAATGTGGAACTGGCAGCCAACATCACGCTCTCGGATCGGGCACAGGCGCACCTGACACAGACCCGGCTCTTCCGACAGTTCCAGCGCGCCTTCGAACACGTGGACCTGATCGTGGCACCTGTCACGCCACTCTCGCCCTTTCCATGGCACCAGCTGTACGCGCAGCGCATCGACGGTATCGAGCAACGCAACTACTACGAGTGGCTCAGCCTCACGTATCTGGTGACGCTCTCGACCTGCCCCGCGCTGTCCCTGCCCTGCGGGTACGACGAGGCCGGCATGCCATTTGGTCTGCAGCTGATCGCCCCGCTGCACGAGGATGCCCGCTTGCTTGCCACCGCTCACGCACTTGAGACCTGGTGGGGCGCGTCGTCTCGCACGCGTCCCGACATCGGGGCCCTGCGCCGCACGCCACGCCCCGAACTGCGCGAAATAGTGACCCACCCGCCACAATGGACGGGCGGCAGTGGCTACGATGCTCCCACGCTCACCGCCGTCTGAAACCCCGATTCGCCCACCGCCCGCCATGAACGCTCCTACCGCCCACAACCATCTCGCCCCGCAAATCCAGCAGCGCACCGTTCCGGCCGAGTTCCTGGCTGAACTGCAGGTGCGTTTCGGCGCGCAATGTTCCACCGCCCTGGTGGTGCGCGAGCAGCACGGCCGCGACGAATCGGTCTATGAGGTGCCGCCGCCGGTGGCCGTGGTGTTCGCCGAAAGCACGCAGGACGTGGCCGATGCCGTCGCACTCGCCGCGCGCCACCGCGTGCCGGTCATCCCCTTCGGTGTGGGCTCCTCGCTTGAAGGCCACCTGCTCGCCGTGCAGGGTGGCATCAGCATCGACGTGAGCCGCATGAACAAGGTGCTCTCGATCAACGCCGAAGACCTCACCGTGACCGTGCAGCCAGGCGTCACGCGCAAGGCGCTCAACGAAGCGGTCAAGAGCGAAGGCCTGTTCTTTCCCATCGACCCTGGCGCCGACGCCTCCATCGGCGGCATGTCGGCCACGCGCGCCTCGGGCACCAACGCCGTGCGCTACGGCACCATGCGCGAGAACGTGCTCGCGCTCGAAGTGGTGACCGCGCGTGGCGAGGTGATCCGCACCGGCACGCGCGCCAAGAAGAGCAGCGCAGGCTACGACCTCACGCGCCTCATGGTCGGCAGCGAAGGCACGCTCGGCGTGATGACCGAGATCACCCTCAAGCTCTACCCACTCCCCGAAGCCATCTCGGCCGCCACCTGCTCGTTCCCCACCATCGAAGCCGCCGTGCGCACCGTGATCCAGGTGATCCAGCTCGGCGTGCCGATCGCACGCTGCGAACTGATCGACCACAACACCGTGCGCATGGTCAACGCGCACAGCAAGCTCGGGTTGCGCGAAGAGAACATGCTGCTCATGGAGTTCCACGGCTCGCCCGCGAGCGTGAAGGAACAGGCCGAGACGGTGCAGGAGATCGCCCGTGAATTCGGCGGCAACGCGTTCGAGTGGGCCGTCACGCCGGAAGAGCGCACGCGCCTGTGGACCGCAAGGCACAACGCCTATTTCGCCGCCATCCAGAGCAAGCCCGGCTGCCGAGCCATCTCGACCGACACCTGCGTGCCCATCAGCCGCCTGGCCGACTGCCTGCTGGATTCGGTGAGCGAAGCCGACGCCGCCGGCCTGCCCTACTTCCTCGTTGGCCACGTGGGCGACGGCAACTTCCACTTCGGCTACCTGATCGACCCCAACAAGCCCGAGGAACACACCCTGGCCGAAGAGCTCAACCACAAGCTCGTGGCCAGGGCGCTCAGCCTGGAAGGCACCTGCACCGGTGAACACGGCGTGGGCCTGCACAAGATGGACTTCCTCGTCACCGAGGCCGGTGCCGGCGCGGTCGACATGATGCGCACCATCAAGCGCGCGCTGGACCCGGACAACATCATGAACCCGGGGAAGATTTTTTCGCTGTGAGATCCCCATCCCCCTGACCTTGCTGGATCGGCCACTCCAGCACTTCGGCGGTGCGCCCGGGCAACTGCACCAGTTGGCGCAACTCACGTCCCGCGAGATGCGTTGTGCGAAGCTCCTGCAGCATCTCGCGCGCACCCCCGAACGGCGTGAAGATATCGATCAGCCAGGCCTGCTCGCCGCTGTTCCAGTCCTGCATCGCCAGCCGGTGCGGCGCCTGGCGCCAACGGGTCACCGCTTCTTCTGACAGCAGCGCCCACGAGGCGTAGCCCACCGGCGCATCTCCTTGCATGAAGAGTCGTGCCTGCCCCTGCATCAGCGGCGGCAACACACGCCACTCCAGGTCGGCCAGCAAGCCCGTGCGCGATGCGGATTGCTGCAGCATGAGCCAGGTGACGGCACCCAGCATGGGGATCTTCTGCAATGCACTGTGGGCTTGCGCACGAGCCAGCTCGGCGAGCTCCCGTGTTCCGCCTGAGGGCTCAAAGGAATGCGACGGGGTCTGCATGGACGTCGGAGATATCGTGTTCATGGAAGCGGGGGCATCAGAAGTGCGTTGATCGAAGCGAGGTCAAGTTCGGAAAGTTCACCGATGGCAGCCTTGAGGCGCAGCCCATTCATCAATGTGTCCACACGCGCCTTGTGCCAGTCGCGCTGCGCGGCATGCAGCTGCTGCTCGGCGTTGAGCACATCGGTGTTGATGCGCGTGCCGATGCGATAGCCCACGCGGTTCGATGCGAGTGCCGCCTCGCTGGACTGCACCGCAGAGGCCAGGGCATCCACCTGAGCAAGGCCGTTGAGCACGCCAGCGTGTGCCTGGCGCGCCTGCGTGGACGCCAGCCGTTTCGCGGCCTCCAGCTCTTCCTCGGCCTTTTCACTCATCGCCAGGGCTTCGCGCACCCGGGACTGCACGGCACCACCGGCATACAAAGGCATCGTGAAGTTCACACCAACCTGCGCCGAACGCACATGGCTGGCAATGTCTGCCGGTGAGCTCATGCTGCCCGAGGCCCGGGTCGGGCCGTAGCTGGCGGTCAAGTCCAGCGTGGGCGAATGGCCGGCGCGCTGGCGCTCCACCTCCGCCCGCGCCACCTCCAACGCGGTGCGCTGGATCCTCACGGCAGGATGGTCTTCCCGCGCGCTGTCCAGCCAGCGCTGAAGTTCACCAGCAGGCGGTGGCGGTAGCTCGGCCGAGGGGTTCAGCAGGTGCAAGGTACCCGGTGATGCGCCGAGAAGCCGCTCGAGCTCCGCGGTTCGCAATTCGACTTCGTTGTGCGCGGCCACGCCCTGCGCGCGTGCCGCATCCCTCCTTGCCTGCGCCTCGTGCACGTCGGTGATGGCGCCGGTACCCACGTCGAAGTTGCGGGTGGCGAGTGCAAGTTGGTGTTCCACGGCCGCGCGATACGACTTCGCAGCCCGGCGCCCTTCCTGAGCCACCAGAACGTCCAGGTAGGCCTGCGCCACCCGCAGCAACAGATCCTGCTCCGCCTGGCGGAACTGTTCGCGCGCTTGTTCGAGTTGGGCCTCGGCGTGGCGCCAGCCCGCGAGATTCGCTGGACGCCAGAGGGGCTGGGTGACCTGAACGCTCCAGCCGCGGTTGCGCACTTTGCGATCCACAGGGTCTGCATCCGCGAAAGACGCCTGCCCGGATTGGCGACTGGCCGATGCGGTGAGATGCGCCGCCGGAAGCATGCCCCCGCGCGCCTGAATCGGCCGCTCGGTGGCCGCCTCCAACGTGCGGCGCGCGGCGAGATAGGTGGCATCGTGTGCCTGCGCTCGCCGTGCAACGCCCAGCAGGTCGTCGGCCTGGACGGCGGGCACCCATCCGATCTGCAGCGACAACGCCAGCACGCCGACGGCACGCAAGAGGCTTCCATCAACGCTCACGGATGGCCTCCTGCTTGTAGCGAAACATCGGCGCCAGGAAGTACTCCAGCATGCGGCGCTCTCCGGTGCGTATGTCGGCCGTCACGTTCATGCCCGCACCCACAGTGCCGTGGCGACCATTCACCGCGTTGGGCGTGCTGGTGCCATCCAGTTCGACGCGCACCGGGTAGACCGGGCCCAGCTTCGGGTCGTTGACGGCATCCGTGCCCACCCAGCTCACGCGCCCTTCGATATAGCCATATCGGGTGTAGTCGTAGGTCTCCACCTTGTTGATGACGCGCTGGCCCGGCCGGATGTGGCCGATGTCCTTGTTGAGCACCTGCGCTTCCACTTCCAGGCCGCTGCCCGCCGGCACGATGGTCATGAGCGGTTGCGCGGGTGTGACCACGCCACCCACCGTGGTCACAGCGAGCTGCTGGACCACGCCATCAATCGGACTGCGCAAGGTCTGCAGTTCGCCTCGCAGCGTGGCCTTCACCAGCTCCTGTCGCGCGGCTTCACGCTTGCGAATCGCCTCGCTGAGTTCCGCGCCAGCGCGCGCGCGAAACTCAGCGCGCACCTGGGCGCGCTGCTGCAGGGCGGCTTCGCGGCCAGCCGCCGCTTCACGCAGACGGTTCTGCTGCACCGCCAGCTCCTTCTCCATCGCCATCAGCTCCAGGCGCGATTCGATGGCGCCCGTGCGTGGCAAGTGCCCGGTGGTGGCCAGCTCCTCACGCATGGCATGCTTCTGGCGCAGCAAGGGCAGGCTCTGCCGCAACTGGTCGATGCTCGCCGCGATCGCATCGCGATCCGCCTCACGACGGGCGACATCGGCATCCAGTGTCGCGATGCGCTGGGCCTGTTCGGCACGCTTGCTGGCCAGCAGCGCTTCCTGCTGCCGAGCCACATCGCCGGGCATATCGGCCGGCCATGCCGCCAGGACATCGCCCGACATTTCAGCCTGCAGGCGTGTCGCATCCGCGCTGGCGTCCCAGAAATCGCGCTGCACCCGGCTCTGGTCCGCGTGTGCGCTGGTGGGATCGAGCTCCACCAGCAGGTCGCCGGCTTTCACGGCCTGACCATCGCGCACCGCGATGGCCCGGACCACCCCCGACTCGAGTGGCTGCACCACCTTGCTGCGACCCGACGGAATCACCCGGCCTTGCGACGACACGACGATGTCAACGGGTGCCAGCCATGCGAAGACCAGCACACACGACGCCATGGCACAAATGCCCAGGCTGATCATCCGCGCCACCGCCCAGGGCATCGGCCGCTGCAGCGTCAACGCATCCGGTGAGAAGGCATGCCCGGGTGCCTGCATGGGTTGGGTCAACGTACCTCCTGCGCTCATGCGGCCTCCAACACTTGATGGGACCGGTACAGCGACGCATAGCGCCCGCCCATTCGAAGCAAGTCACGGTGGTGTCCGCTCTCCACCAGACGCCCTTTGTCGAGCACCAGCACCCGGTCTGCCAGGCGCAAGGTCGACAACCGATGCGCGACGATGAACACCGTGCGGCCTTCACAGATGCGGGCCATGTTGTCGTGAACGGCGCGTTCACTGTCATAGTCGAGCGAGGCGGTGGCTTCGTCGAACAACAGGATGCACGGATCGCCCGCCAGCGCGCGGGCAATCGCCAGGCGCGCCCGCTGACCACCAGACAGCTGGCTGCCCCGTTCGCCAATCACCGTGTCATAGCCTTGCGGCAGCTGCAGCACGAAGTCGTGCGCCCCGGCGAGCTTTGCTGCGTCCATGATCTTTTCCATCGGCAAGTCGGCCCGCCCCAGGGCAATGTTCTCGCGCACGCTGCGATTGAAGAGCGTCACGTCCTGGCTGACCACGCCGATCTGGCGGCGCAGCCACGAGGCGTCCATCAGCGCCAGGTCCATGCCGTCGATCAACACGCGGCCCCGCTCAGGCACATAAAGGCGCTGGATCAACCGCGTCAACGTGGTCTTGCCCGAGCCGGACACGCCGGTGATGCCCACGATTTCGCCGGGCTTCACGTCCAGGCTCAGGTCCGACAAGACCTCGGGCGCATGCGGCGCATAACGGAAGGTCACGTGCTCCAGCGTGACCCCGCCCTTCAGGGATGGCGGCACGCTGCGCCCAGGCCGGAACGCGGGTTCCACGGGCGCGTCCATGATCTCGGCCAGCCGCTTCACGCTCACCTTCATCTGCGTCACCTCCTGCCAGACCGACGCCAGCTTCAGGATCGGCGCGTTCACCCGGCCCGCCAGCATGTTGAAGGCGATGAGTCCACCCACCGTCAACTCGTTGTCAATCACCAGACGCGCCCCGAAGTACAGCAGCAGCACCGTCAGCACCTTGCTGGCCAGGCCCATGAACTGCTGTGTGGCGTTGCCCACATGGCCTGACGCGAATGCCGCGTGTACGTAATCGGCCTGTCGTCGCTCCCACTCGCGCTGCCATGCGGTCTCCACGGCCTGGCCCTTGAGCGTTTCCATCGCGCCCACCGTTTCCTGCAGGAAGGTCTGGTTCTCGGCCCCGAGGGCGAACTTGTCCTCCAGCTTGCTGCGCAGCAGCGGCGTGACGATCCAGGAAGCGGCGAACAACACCGGCAGCGCAGCCACCACGATCAGCGTGAGCGTGGCGCTGTAATGGAACATCACCGCGAGGAAGACAACGGCGAACGCGAGATCGAGCCATCCCGTGAGCGCGGTCCCCGTCAGGAAGTTGCGCGCGTTCTCCAGCTCACGCACCCGCGCCACCGTATCGCCCGTGCGACGCGCGCCGAAATACGACATGGGCAGGTGGATGAGATGGCGAAACAGGCGCGAACCCAGTTCCACGTCCACCCGATGCGTGGTGTGCGAAAACAGGTAATGGCGCATGGCACCCAGCACCACCTCGAACACGCCCAGGCCCAGCAGGGCGATCACCAGCACATCCAGTGTCGCCATCGAGCGGTGCGCCAGCACCTTGTCGATCACGACCTGGAAGATCAACGGCGTGACCAAGGCGAACACCTGCACGAAGAGCGAAGCCAGCAGCACCTCACCCAGAATGCCCTTGTGCCGCGAAAGCGACCGCCAGAACCAGTCCATGCCAAAGACACGGTGCTCGGCGTCCGCTGCCTGCGCGGCACCTCGGCGTGCCTCCAGCCACTCTCCCGTCCACAAGGCCTGCAACGCGTCGGTGTCCAGCGAAGATGGCGCCGACTCTCCCGCCGCCTGCACCAGAAACTCATCGCCACCCAGCGGCGATACCAGCAACGCACGACCACTGGCCGTGGTCGTGAGCACGGGCACCCCTTCTGCCAGGCGACCCGGTCCACCCCTTCTGGGCTGCACCGACAGGCCCACGGCGGTCAACGCACGGGCCATGGCCGCCAGGTTGGGTGCCTGCGCAAACGCCACGCCCTGCGCACGAAGCACCGCGGCGTCCACAGGCATGCCCATCAACCCCACAAAGCTGGCCAGCAGCGACCAGGTCTCATTGGCGCAGCTTCCCCCCGACGGCTTCTGGGCCGCCTCCTTCAACTCACTCATCATTCCCTCTTCAGGTCGATTGGATTTTGGGTGCGGCCTCGGTCTGCCCCTGCAGAGGCAGAAAGAAATTGGAGCCGCAGTTGCGAAACTGGAGGTGGCCCATGAAGCGCTCAAAACGATCGCGGTCGATGTCCACGCTCATGTTGATGTTCAGCTCGCGCGCCCGCCGGTTTTCTGCCCAGCGCCGCACGGCCAGCATCAGCTTCAAGGCCGCCGCACTGCCCCGGTGGAGCGGCGCCACATAGAACCACTTGTCCTGCACCACGCGCACGTCGGCGAAAAAGTAGGTCGTGACGAAAGCGCCCAGCCCGCCCGCCAGCTCTCCCTCATGGGTTTCTGCCAGCAGTGCGCAAGCGGTGGCCGGATGTGTGACCATGTCACGCAGCATCGCCTCCACCCGTTTCGAGTCCATGGGGTAGTGACGGAAGCGGGACTCCGCGTGCATCGCTTGTCCCAGCGCATACATGGCGGGCAGATCGTCCGGGGTGGCAAACCGCACCTTCATGTGGCCCCCGCGGCGACGGACAACGAACCCAGGGCCGCCGCCGCGACCCACGCATCGGCGGGGTCGTCGTGGGCAGCGGGCACAAAGACGGTGGCGGCTTCGCTCGCACCCGAAGGCGGGAGTGCCGCGTACTGCGCAAAGAGCAATGCCATCTGTGCGGCCTCGGGGATGGGCACGCCATCGCCGGCGAACATCACGTCGCCCGCGCGCGTGGTGCTGCCATCGGCCCACTGCACCTGCGATGTGCCGAAGACGATGTTGCCCTGGTTCATCGCGGGCGTGCCCTCGCGGGTGAGGGAGATGCCCTGCAGGCCTGCGTCGTCGAGCGAGACGAACTCACCCTCGTCCTGCGCGCCGTTGGCGTTGCGGTCCTGGAAGAGGCCGAAGTCCTTCCAGCGGTCATCGGCCGCGCTGATCCAGCCGTCGTGGTTGCTGTCGTGCGCGGCCAGGCCTTCGAGGTCGGTGCGCGCGCCGGGCAGGTGGTCGACGAAGCTGACCTCGTGGTCGATGTCCACGCGGCCGTCGCGGTTGGCATCGAGCACGAGGATGGCGTCGGCGGGTGCGGCCCAGCCGATGCGGTCGCGCCAGCCGTCGTCGTTGATGTCCATGAAGACGTTGGAGTCCTCTGGGCGGATGGGCGACTCTATGTCACTGGCGCCACGCGACCGGGTGTCACCCTGGATGCCGAGGGCTATCCCAACGAGATCGTTTCCACAGCCTTTGCGGTGCCGAAAACCAACTGACACCACCGGTTTTGGCGGTCAGTCCGTACGTTGGCGCCTATCAGTCATGCAAATGAATTGCTTGATTCGCGAATGGAGGGCTCTCCTCCCTGTTTTCAGGGATGGGCAACCGGCTGATGACTCAGCAGAATCGTGCCCACTTCAAAAATCAAACGAAAGTTCTATCGATGAGGGAAGTCACATGAAGACCGTTTCCAGACATCAACAGACCTCCGGTGGGGACTGGAAGAGCCCGCTCGGGCTTGCACTGATCGGCTACTACCTTGTGATGGCCGTCGTAGGTTTGCTGATCCCCGACGACATCTTGAGCGCGAACGCTTGGGCGCGTAAGTTCAGCGACTTCATGGCTTCGATCGTTCCGCAGATCGATCGCATCACTGCGTTGGGGATCAAGCCAGATGTGAACCGGTTTTATTTCGCGGTGTTGTGGATGAGTAGTCCGGTTGCCTTTTTCTTTTCCGCTCTGCTGGTGCTAAGTGGCCGTCAAAAAAACTATCCGATGTGGTCGATGCCGTTTTTCAAGTCTTTGCTCTTTATATCTATTCCCGCAGTGTTCTTCTCGTGGGCGCAGTTCCTGTGGGGGGTAAATCCAGAGATGAGGCTTACAAAATTCCTGTTTGCAGTTGACCTTGCACGAGGCTTCTATACGCAACTTGTGTTTTGCACGGGCGTTGTGTTCGGCATTGCCGGTGTAACGGTTTGGCTTGCGGGCTGGATAACAGGCTACATCCCGCGCTGCATCCAGGAGCAGAAGAATGGCTGAATCTACCAACGTTCGTGCCGATAGAGTCTTCGTTCTGAACAACGATGCTGTTTCCAGAGTCGTCAACACCGATGTTTTCTCCACAGCAGGTGCACGAGCTCGAGTCGAGACGAAGGAAATTCTGTCGGACGGTCCGTCAGCTGCACTCGCAGGCATCGAGAGCGGCGCAGAAAAGGCCATCACCACGTTTCCATCGACTTCCGGTATTGCGGGACGCATCGTGCCCGGCGCAGCTTATGTAGGCATGGCCTCAAACACTCCTCTGGGTAGATCCGTCACTTCAACTAACAAGAGTGCTTCTCGGAAATGTCGCTGCCCAGGCCTTCGTGGCGCAGTTAATGTGGGTGACTGGCCCATCCCTGTTTCTCGCGATTTCGCCTTTTGCGTTTGCTGCGTGGTATCTAAATCCACGCTCTGTGGGGTCAAAAAATGACTGAATCAAGTGCTAGTCCAGAGGCTGCAGTGCACGTCGGCAACCTTTTTGTTCTGAGCGGTGGCTCAGTCATCACAGCGCCGAATATCGGTAGCTTTGAAACCAACGCAAACGTGTGGAGTGCTGCTACCCCTAGAAGTCGAGCGTCCACTACAGAGATACTGCCCGACGGCCCTTCGGCTGTTGTGGCTGGGGTCGAACACGGAGCAGCTAGCGCAGCCATTCATCTCCCATCAACATCGGGGATTGCTGGTCGCATCGTGCCGGGCGCGGCGTACGTCGGCATGGGAAACGACGCGGTCAATGTGGGACAACATGTTCTGCAAGGCCATGGCGCGGAAGCTGTAACGGAGGGCGTTGGTGTTGTTGGGCAAGCGGGTGGTGCTTTAGTTGGAGCCAAGGTTGGCGCGGCGCTCGGAGCGAGTGGCGGGCCTTTCGCCCCAATAACCGTACCCGTGGGAGCTTTAATTGTTGGAGGCTTTGGTGCATACGTCGGCGCCGCTGGCACCAAATCCCTAGGCGAGTCCCTCATCGGCAACCTGGGAGATCAACTTCAAGGCAACGCCGTTTCTCACGATGGTCACCTTGTCGACCACGCCGAACGCCACGGTCTTGGTGCCAAGAATCTGTGCAGCGCCCAAGGTGGTTGCCTGGCTGATCGCCTCGCCGGTGCAGGTGGTACCCGGGTACTTTGTTTCGATGGATGTGGTTCCGTATTCGCTGGCGTTGATCTTGCCGATCGTCAGGTCTTCCAGCTCTGAGAGGCCGTCCGGATATGACGCATTGACCGCGGGAGAAAACATCACCTCGCAGTTGCGAACCCACTGGCCCACGTACTTGTCAACCGGATCTGCGCTGGTGTTCTGAGGTTCGGTGTCGGGGTTTGATCCACCACCGCCACATGCGGCCATGAGGCAGGGGATCAAAGCCATCGCGATTTTGGAAAGAAGGTTCATTCAACAAGCCTTTGTGAGTTGGAAAGGGCGCGATTCTGTTGACGCCGCCTCCAAATGCATATCCCCCAAAACAGGGACTCAGCGTGTTGATCTCTGAAGATGCACGAACTCATCAAACGTCACCCTCCCCCAACGAAACCCCCACCGCCGTCCCCTTCCCCGCCACGCTGCGCAGCGTGGTCGACTGCCCCAGCAACTCCGCCATGCGTTTGACGCTGTAGAGCCCCAGGCCCATGCCTTCGGGCACGCGCTTGGGCATGCCGCCGCGCTGGAACGCTTCGAAGCAGCGCGCGGCGTCTTCGGCATTCATGCCGATGCCGTTGTCGATCACCATGAGCCACAGGCGGCCCTGCCTGCGGCGACAGCCGATGAGGATGCGGCCGCCTTCATCGGTGTAGCGCAGGGCGTTGGAGAGCAGGTTGCGCACGATGCGCTGCAGCGTCGGCACGTCGGTGCGAACGGTGCGATCCACCCGCTGGTAGCGCAACGTGATGTGGCGGCCCCGCGCCCATTGGCGGAACTCCTGCACAACAGGTTCGAGCACGGTGTGCAGGTTGACCGTCTGGAGGTCCAGTGCGGGTGGTCCGTCCTGCACCATCTGTCAACGCCGGTTGAATTTTCCTCAGATTGGCCGGAGTAAATTTCCCCACCTGGTGTGTGCGGGTGATCAGCCCGTGATGGGGTCTCGTGGCT
>NZ_JAVDWE010000020.1:0-65036 GCF_031457235.1 Hydrogenophaga laconesensis | reverse complement strand
GGTCACGATGAACCGACAACGGAGTCGGTCACGATGGGCCGAAATCCTCGGTCACGATACCGAAACCAGCGGTCACGTTGGTCCGAAATACCCACTGGTGCGCCAGTCTGCGCAGGCGACGGCAAAGATGCCGTCCGAGTCACTATCGCTGGTGACAGCACGTCGACCCTGGCCAATGTTCCCTGTCCTGGCCCTGAGCGCTGCGCCTTCGCGCAAAGTGAGGGCAACGCCTGCCGCCGTCAGATGAAGATGACCGTGCAGATTGATGGTCAGAACGACCCTTTGAGTGTGTTCGAAGTGCGGTCGTCATCAATCAACAATTTTCGCGCACTCTCTTCACAACTGATGCTCATTGAGCGCCGCTTCGGCGGGCTTCGTCATGTCCCTCTGAATACCAACTCACAAGCCAAGCTTCTCCTGGCCGAGCAGTCACTGCAGAGTCTGAGCGCTGCAATCTTCGATCGCACGGAGTGCAATGGTTGCCAGTTCAATACTGGTCTGCAGCAAGCGATGTTTGACACCTCGTTCAGTGGCACGCGTTGCACGAATAAGGAGTGCTACCAGGGTAAGACCGAAGCCGAGCTTCAAAGCCGTGCGAAGGCGCTTACCGAGACCTACCAGGTGGTTCGAATCGTTCGAGCGGGCGACAACTCCACGGCAGTGCCGTTGCGAGCAGAAGGCCCGAAAGGTGTGGGTAACCGAGCAGCACGCCTTGGGATCTTGCGAGGGCTCGAGAACTGCATGAGCGGGGTTCGGTATTGGCTGGACACTGGTAACCGTTCCACGGACGGTCAAGTGGTGCTTGGTCAGGTGTCGTCTCGCAGATCGCGCAACGATGATCCGAAACGCTTGCCGCACATTGCTGAGTTTTATCCTGACCTCATCGATTCCGCAGCAGAAGACAAGGACAACTTGCCCTCATGCTCCCTGGCCGAGGCATTGGAGAAGCAGAGTCTCTACCTACGATGACCTACGTGAATTTCTGCTGCGACTCGAGGCAAACTGGGCGGCACTGATCACGAATGGGGAAATCAACCGACCGTTCGAGATCAACGGAAACCGTCTTCGTGTGAATGCCTATCTGGCCTTTGCTGGCAAACGGCTCATGCTATCCGTTCGTCGCATCCCCACCGAGACTCCCAATTTGGCGAAGCAAGGACTTCCGTCTGTGATTCGCGTTTTGCTCGACAGCCCATCTGGATTGATCCTTGTCTCCGGTCCCACCGGGTCTGGCAAGACCACGACGATGGCGGCCATGGTCGACGCCATCAACGATATGCGAGCTTCCCATGTGGTCACGGTCGAAGATCCGATCGAATACCTCTTTACCCGCAACCGGTCGGTCTTCTCACAGCGTGAGGTTGGTGTCGATTGCGGCTCGTTCCTCGACGGTGTGCGAGCCGCGTTGCGCCAACGCCCTGACGTGATCGTCATTGGTGAGATTCGCGACCGAGAAACCGCCGAACAGGCCTTTGTGGCTGGGGAATCTGGACACTTGGTTATCGGAACTCTCCACGCCAGCTCTGCGGTTGGTACCGTGGGAAAAATGTTGTCCTTCTTCAAGGACGACGAACGCGAGTCAAGGATCCAGTCCATGTCCGGTACCCGCAGTGCCCAGGGCATGCCCTTGGCTGCAACTTCCAGTTCTTCCGTCTCGCGGCCGACGAAGCGTGGCTGTTCTACGAACTGGATTCCGCGTTTGTGGAAGCCCACCTGGAGATGCGGAGTACCGGGGTTGCTGGCCATCGCCACGCGCCGCTGATACGCGACAACGACTGCGACAGATTGATGTCCAGTCATCGCCATCGTGTCCGCAATGGATACGTTCTGCACTGCAGCCTCGGTGACAAAACCGGAGCGCAGCGAATGCGCAGAAAACTCACCCTCCACACCAGCCAGAAGGCACCGCGTCTGGACGATGTCGCGCACGGCCGCTGCCGACAGCGGGCCGCCCACGTGGCCACCCTTGAGCACGCGGCGAAAGATCGCCCCTTCGTTGACGCCGCTGGCCACCAGCCAGTCGTCCAGAGCGGCGCCGGCGGCGCCCAGCACCGGCTTGTGGTTCTCGGGCCGATCAATGCCACTCTGGTTGGTCTTGGAGAAGGCCATCTCGTAACTGAACTCGCCGGGGCCCAGGCGCTTGAGGAATTTCATGTCGGCCGCCGCGATCTCGGACCGCCGGCGCCCGCCACTGGACCACGCGAACAGCAGCAGGGCCCGGTCCCGCTTGCCCTTCAAAGAATCGTCGCAGGTGGCCAGCACCAGCTGCAGCGGGTCCTTGGTCAGCGCATCCTTCTTCTTGGGCAGCTCACCCCGTTTTGCATAGGCCTTGCGCGTGCGTGAGAGCAGCTCGCGCACCTTGGGGTCCTGACATGGGTTTTTCATGTCGCGCGCCTGGTGAGCCTTGGACAGAACGGCCAGGCGGTGCACCAGCGTGTTGTGCGCCATCGGCCCCGGCTTGCCCTTGTAGCCGGCCTGAACCAGGGCAGCGTCGATCTCGGGCGGGAGTTCGTGCACCAGGCCCTTGGGGCCGCTGCGCTGCGCATGGTCGACGATGAACTGCAGCACACAAGCCGCGGGCAAAGGCAGGCCGATCTGCGCACCGTAGCGGATACCGTACCAGGCAGCCCAATATCGAAGTGCGCTGCGGTAGCTCAGCTGCGTGTTGAGCGACTCGCCCTCGCGCAACAGCTCTGCCACGGCCTGCGCGGTCACATCGCTGAGTTCGTGCGGCTGCAGCGCGGGCGTTTTCTGGAGGATGGGCAGGCGCATGGGGATCCTGTTTCGTGACGAAAGTGCAAGCACTCCTCCCGTTGGGCGGGGCGATAAGTCTCGATAACTATATCTTATCGAGGCTTATTTATGGGCATGCGGAAGAGGGGTTTTGGACCCCAACTGGTCCATGATCGCGCCCATCGGCGTGCTCTTGTCCAGCACCTTGCGCTTGCTCGGTCGCATGGCCACGTGCCAGTTGACGGCGATGTCTTGGGTCTCTTCGCGCTTGCCCACGCCTGGTAACCAGCGTCGGCAAAGACGTCCGTTTCTTCTCCATGCACCAGTGCGTGCGCCTGCGTCACGTCGTTGACGTTGGCCGCTGTACCCACCACCGTGTGCACCAGGCCCGAGTCCGCATCGACCCCTATGTGCGCCTTCATCCCGAGTGTCACTGGTTGCCCTTCTTGGTCTGGTGCATCTCGGGGTCGCGCCCGCCACTGCTGTTCTCGGTCGAACTCGGTGCTGCGATCAAGGTGGCACAACCACCGTGCCACTCTTCAGAAGGAGCCCCTCGGCGGCCAGCGTGGCGTTGACGATAGCCAGAATCTGCAAGCTCAGGTTGTGGGCGTCGAGCAGATGACGGAACCGCAGGATGGCGCTCTCGTCAGGCAGGTTGTCTGCCCCGGCATCCAGGCCCACGAATTCACGAAACAGCGCCATGTCGTGCAGCCTCTTCCATGGACGGGTCCGAGAGGTTGAACAACTGCTGGACGAAGTGAATGTGCAGCATGGTCTCGACGGCAAACGGCGGGCGCTCCCCTTTGGCGCCGCGCGCTGGCGCATGCGGCGCAATCAGCTCGTCCCACGGCACCACCAGGTTCATCTCGTCGAGGAACTCGCGCTTGCGCGTCCTCTTGGTTTTGCGCTCGAATCCTCTCGCCCAAGCTGACTTGTTTCATGCCGTCACTGTCTCACACCGGACCAAGGGGCGCCAGGGTCGTGCAGACGCTCCCTAGCGTGATTTCCACTGCCAGCGGCTGGTTGCAACCGAACCTGACACCATTGTAAGGAAGCAGACGGGCTCGCGTCAGGCAGGCATATACATACTTCGACCATAGCGAATAGGGAGTCCAAAAGACAGAACTGTCCATTAGGTAACCTTAGTCGACTTCAGGCCTTGCATTTTTCCTGTCGGCGTCAGCGCCCATATTGGGCTGAAGCACTTGTTTAAACTTTCCGTTCACCTCTTTACCTTAATTGCCAGGAGTTCAAATGACATTCGCGCAAGCTTCCTTCACCAAGCGCTCAGGTCTTTTGTTCGCGGCGACTCTTCTTGCCGCCTCGTCTGCTACTGCGGCGGGCATACACGGCGGCGGACACGATGAATCGCCCATCGGTGAAGCTGGTGTTGCTGGCAAAGTCTCACGGACCATTCAAGTCGATGCCTCAGATAGCATGCGTTTCACTCCCTCCCTGGTAGCCGTAAAGAAGGGAGAAACGATCCGCTTTGTCGTCACAAATTCTGGCAAGGTACCGCACGAATTCAGCCTGGGCACGGAAAAGGAATTAAAAGAGCACTACGAGGTGATGAAAAAAAATCCGGGCATGGTGCATGAAGAAGCTAACAAAATTTCTTTAAAGCCCGGAAAAACAGGTGAGGTCATCTGGCGTTTCACCAAGGGTGGAGTCGTTGATTTCGCCTGCCTTCACCCGGGGCACTACGAGGCGGGGATGAAGGGTCAAATTAGTGTGACCAACAAGTCAGCATCAGCTATCTCGCCTTCACTAGCACCTGCTGGTCCCGTACCGGCGCAAATGACGATGGTGCAAAATAAGTCGGGTATGGAGCAAGGAAAGATGGGAACGGCAGCCACTCCAGGCTTGACGGATGGTGAAATCCGCAAGATTGACAAAGAAGGCGGGAAGATTACGATCAAACATGGAGAAATTATGCACCTGGATATGCCCGCAATGACTATGGTTTTCACAGCCAAGGACAAGGCAATGTTGGACAAGGTTCAGGTGGGTGAAAAAATTCAGTTCATCGTCATCCAGGAAGCAGGCAAGATGGTCGTAACTGACATCCAATCTCGCAAATGATTTGACTGCGAGCAGCGATACGGCTTTGGCGAACCGCAGGGTTAGAGCTGCAGAGACTTCCGTGCTGGGCCAGTTTGCGAAAAGCAGCAATTGTCGGTCGCTCAGAGATCCAAACAAGGGTTGCAGTTGAAGCTCTGGCTGGTAAATGCCTGGACCACGCTGTGGGGTGCTTCTTTTCCATGATACAGAGACCTGAACATCAAGAACTACATCGCCGGTGAACTTCGCCTGGCATGCATGGCCCATGGAACTTCTAAAGACCTTTATTCATGTACCTCGATTCAGCCATGGGCGAGGTGAACATTGGGCGGGTGCTCTAGGGTTGACTATTCGCCCGTGAATTCGGGAAACCTATCTTCTTAAAAACTGCGGAGAAATATGAAAACTCATCTGCTCGCTAAAAACCAGGTACGCTGCTTCCTAGCGGCTGTATTTGTCGTTCCGTCTCTCGCATTAGCGCAGGCTCCAGAGCCGGAAACCATCAAGACGGATTACAAGCTTGCTTACAGATCGGCTTTGTCGGAATACGAGGCCTACAAGGAGCAGTCTGTTCAATCTTGGAAGGAAGCCAATGACAAGGTGGGGGAGATCGGGGGATGGCGTGCCTACGCCAAGGAGATGCGCCAAGCGGAGCCTGCGACCCAATCTGATCAGCCTGCTCCAGGACATGATGCCGCTCATGGAGGGAAGAAATGATCCGCCTCTTGCGAATGCGCCATACGAAAGTCGCGATCGCTGCAACTGCTGTTGTGGTGTTGTCGGGTTGCGCCAGTGTGAATCTGGAACAGAGCCTGTCTAGTGCCAATGCGGCGGCAAACAGTTTTACGGATGGCCAGCTCACACTTGCCCGTGACCAACGCGAACGTGATGGCTTGCGCAGACGCGCTTTGGATCTGCTGAGTAAGCCGCTGGAGCAGAAAGACGCGGTTCAGCTCGCGCTCGTCAACAGTCCGTCAATGCAGGCCATGGTGGCTCAAAGTTGGGCTGACGCTTCCATGGCAGCCCAAACCGGCCGCATTGCCAATCCAATTCTTAGCCTCGAGCGTATGCGCTTGGGAGACGAGACCGAAATTGGGCGACTCCTGTCCTTCGGCCTGCTGGACTTATTGATGTTGCCTGCGCGCAAAGGCATTGCAGAAGGGCGCATCAAGCAGGCCCAACTTCGCCTGAGCAGCGATGTGGTCGATCAAGTCACTCAAGTTCGCCAAGCCTGGGTGCGTGCTGTCGCGGCCCAGCAGACTTTCTCGTACACCCAGCAAGTCTTTGCGAGTGCCCAAGCCAGTGCCGAATTGGCCAAGAGGCTGCAAGCAATCGGCAATTTCAACAAGCTCGACCGTGCACGCCAGCAAGCCTTCTATGCGGATACGGCGACCCAATTAGCCGGTGCCCAGCACCAGTCCACAGCAGCTCGTGAAGAGTTGATCAGGTTGCTGGGCCTGGATGACGACCAAGCAGTGATGCTCAAGCTGCCAGAGCGTTTGCCTATGTTGCCCAAAGAGCCTTTTTCTCCCCAAGAAGCGGGCCGTCAAGCGTCCCAAGGTCGCTTGGATCTTCAGATCGCTAAAGCGGAATATGATGCAACCGCCCGTGCGCAAGGCTGGAACACTGTCTCGACGTTCACAGACATTGAGTTAGGAATTCGAAAAGATTCCGTTTTTGACGCGGCAGACAATTCCAGGCAGACACGTCGCGGGTTCGAGATTAGCTTAGAGCTGCCGATTTTCGATTGGGGAGGTATGCGGCGCGACTCGATGAATGCACAGACGTTGGCCGCTGCTAACCGCCTGGAGGCGACGGCTCGCGCGGCTGGATCAAATGTTCGAGAAAGCTATTCCGCTTACCGTACCGCTTATGACGTCGCTCGGCACTACCGCGATGAGGTGATTCCGCTTAGGAAAATCATCTCCGAAGAAAATCAGTTTCGTTACAACGGAATGCTTATTAGTGTCTTCGAGTTGCTGGCCGACTCTCGCGATCAAGTGAACTCGGTCATGGCGGCCCTCAACGCCGAGCAGCAGTTCTGGCAAGCGAACGCTGCCCTCCAAGCCTCCCTCATCGGAAAGCCTACGAGCGCTGGAGCCTCGGGCGGCAGTGCTGGAGTCTCCGCTGAATCTGGCGCAGCTCATTGATTCCAAAGGAAACCAAAAATGACCTCGAGAAGAGATTTTTTCCGCGTTGCTGGTATTGCCGGAGGGGCAGTGGCCGCCGCGAGCGTGAGCCGGGTGGCCATGGCGGCGCTGCCTGAGCCTGTCATTCAAACCAGTCCCGACACCATGGCACCCTTGGTGCCGAATTCGGGCCGCCCCTACAACCCGGTGGTCACACTCAATGGCTGGACGATGCCCTGGCGGATGAACCAAGGCGTTAAGGAGTTTCACTTGGTGGCTGAGCCCGTGGTGCGAGAAATGGCTCCTGGCTTCAAAGCCCACCTTTGGGGATATAACGGCCAGAGCCCTGGCCCCACCATCGAAGTTGTCGAGGGTGATCGCGTTCGGGTGTTTGTGACCAACAAGTTGTCTGAACACACCAGTATTCATTGGCATGGGCAACGACTCCCCAACGGAATGGATGGGGTGGCGGGGTTGAACCAGCCCGCCATTCAGCCCGGAAAGACTTTCGTCTACGAATTCGTGGCGCGCCGCCCGGGCACATTTATGTATCACCCCCATGCGGATGAAATGACTCAAATGGCCATGGGAATGATGGGCTTTTGGATTACGCATCCCAAGACGAAGAACCCGCTGATTGACGAGGTGAATCGCGATTTTTGCTTCCTTCTCAACGCCTACGACATCGATCCTGGAAGTTACACGCCAAAAATCATGACGATGCTCGACTTCAATTTGTGGAGTTGGAACAGTCGCATCTTCCCCGGCATTGACTCTCTGAACGTACGCCTGAACGACAAGGTCCGCATACGGGTCGGCAACCTGACGATGACCAATCACCCAATGCATCTGCACGGCCACGAGTTTATCGTGACTGGTACCGATGGAGGTCCCACGCCCAAGAGTACACGGCTTTATGAGGTCACCGCGGACGTGGCAGTCGGTCAGATGCGTCAGATCGAGTTCTTGGCGGATGAGGAAGGTGACTGGGCCTTCCATTGCCATAAGAGCCACCACACCATGAACGCAATGGGTCATGACATTCCCACCATGATCGGCGTAGATCACCGTGGGGTGGCAAAGAAGATCAACAATCTCATTCCCGATTACATGGTGATGGGAGAGCGCGGCATGGCGGATATGACCGAGATGGAAATGCCTATACCAGACAACACGATCCCTATGATGACGGGAGACGGCCCCTATGGATCGGTCGAGATGGGCGGCATGTTCAGCGTCGTGAAAGTTCGCCGGGACCAAAAGCCGGGGGACTACAAGAACCCCGGTTGGTACAAGCACCCCGAAGGCACGGTGGCTTATGAATATACTGGCCCGATGGCCGAACCAGCCCGCTTCAAGGCCGAGGGAGGACAGTCCATGCCTCGCAAGGAAAAGCCCTCAACGGATACCGTTGTGAAGATCAAGAAACCCTCTGTGCATGGAAGCCACTGAAGTATCGTTTTGCCGGATTCACGCCCTTTCGATGTCTTGCGGCAGCTTCGTAAGTAGCACGTATGGCCACGTGAGGCCGCCACCACTGCCAAGCCCGGCAACGGCAAAACACATCGAGCCTACCTCTGAGGCTGCGGTGCCTTCGAGAACACCAAGTCGGTGGTCTACGACTTATGCGAAATCCGTGCGAGCGAGCATGCCCGAACTTTCCTGGGCAAGTCAAAGGGCTGCCTGACGCTTAGACGCCCTCATAGGGTTGATCTCAATCTCGGTGCAGAAAACCGGGTTTGCAGCCGAGGGTTAACCAGCACTCCATCCCACCATCTGGAACCAATGCGGAAAACCTTAGAGCTGCCCAGGCCATGGGGGAGCCAGCTTAGCAAGCGTTTATCTGCATTTTTTGGGCTCCGACACCTTGCCCAAATCTCTAACCAGACGCGAGTTCGAAGCGTGTTTTGGCAGGTACCAATCGAAGACTGCCCCTGCCCCTTCGTTTCGGGATTTGCCAAGCGAGAACTGTTGCAATCAGCGGCGGTGTACAGCCGCCCGAACAGACTTCAGTACCACGGCATGTGGGCCCACCGCATTGCGTGCACGACGATCTGATGTTGATCAGGACCAAACTACGAGTTCTGCGCCCTTCACTCCAGCCGAGCCCGGATTGCATTCATCTGCTCAATCTCCCTGCGCTGAGCACTTGTGATTTCCTCACACAGTTTAATAAGCTCCACGTCCTGGATGCGGGCTTCACGACACATCAGGATGGCGCCAGAGTGGTGCGGGATCATCGATGCAATGAATTGTCTGTCGCCAATCGCGCTTTGTTGACGTGTGGCGGCCAATGCGGCGACGAAAATCAGGGCGAGGACGACATGAAGCGCCCAATTGAGCGGCTTTCTCTGATACATGCCGCGCATGGTAAAGAGCATGATGATGCCCATCGGGGCGACCATGGTCAGTGCCATATAGAGCATGTTCAGGTTATTGCGGAAATCAAACCAGCCATCGATCATGGAAAACATGACGAAATACATGACTGTTAGGCTGAGGACCATATTGATCACGAACAAAGTGTAGTGACCAATGCTTTCATGCTGCGTGCCCGAATCTGGGGAGGCGTGGTTGCCGTTTTTCATCATTTCTCCTTGCCGAGTGAAATACGGGCCAAGGGCTGTCGCGGTTCTTTTGATCCGTAATCAAAAAATTTGACCACCCTCCGCAGTCCAAGTCTGTAGGAGACGATCGGCGAATGAAGTAGGCATCTACCGCACAAAATCAAACTTGATATCTGCCGTCCACTCGCACCTCAAAAGCTTGCTTTCGGCAACCGCGTCGCACTCCACATCGCACGCGCAGATTCAGTGAAAGCTCCGAAGAAGCGCTCCGCATTCAGACGGGGACCGACGCTAGTGCGCGCGCGGAGGATGCTCAAGAGGCATGGGCAGCGTGCCCCTGCTGTCGGCCTCCGAAGCGCTTTGCGGCTGGCACGGTTGTAAGCAGCGGTCTACGGCCAATCCGAGACAGCGTCAACGCGACTTTCGCATCAGCCGGTAGGCCACCGGCACCACAAACAGCGACAGCAGCGGCGCGCTGATCATGCCGCCGATCATGGGTGCCGCGATGCGCTGCATCACCTCGCTGCCGGTGCCCAAGCCCCAGAACAGCGGCAGCAACCCAGCCACGATGGTGGCCACCGTCATGGCTTTGGGGCGCACCCGCAGCACCGCGCCTTCCCGGATCGCGTCCAGCAGCGAGGAGTCGCCGTCCAGCCCGGCGTCCAGCCGTTCTCGCCAGGCCTGCTTGAGGTAGATCAGCATGATCACGCCGAACTCGGCCGCTACCCCCGCCAGTGCGATGAAGCCCACCATGCTCGCCACCGACAGGTTGTGCCCAAGCAGCCACAGGAACCACACACCGCCCACCAGCGCGAATGGCAGCGTGGCCATGATCAGCAGCGCCTCGTCGAAGCGGTGGAAGATCAGGTACAGCAGCACGAAGATGATGAGCAGCGTGACCGGCACCACCAGCTTGAGCTTGGCCGTGGCGCGTTCCAGGTATTCGAACTGCCCCGACCACGACACCGAGTACCCCGCAGGCAAAACCACCTGCTGAGCCACCGCACGCTGCATGTCCAGCACCGCGCCGCGCAGGTCGCGCCCGCGGATGTCCACATACACAAAGCCGGCCAGGCGCGCATTCTCGCTGCGCAGCATGGGTGGCCCTTCAGTGATGCGCAGGTCGGCCACATCGGCCAGCACCAGGCGCTGACCGCCCGGCGCCACGATGGGCAGTGCGCGCAGTTCGGGCAGCGAGTCGCGCAGCTCGCGCGGGTAGCGCAGGTTGATCGGGAAGCGCTGCAGGCCCTCCACCGTTTCGCCGATGTTCATGCCTCCCACGCTGCCGGCCACGATGTCCTGCACGTCGGCGATGTTCAGGCCGTAGCGCGCTGCGTCTGCGCGGCGGATGTCCACGTCGATGTAGCGCCCACCCGTCAGGCGCTCGGCCAGCGCGCTGCTCACACCGGGCACGTTCTTCACCGCCTGCTCGATCTGGCGGGTCAGGCGGTCGATGGTGGCCAGGTCGGGCCCGGCCACCTTCACGCCCACCGGGCTCTTGATGCCGGTGGCCAGCATGTCGATGCGGTTGCGGATCGGTGGCACCCAGATGTTGGAGAGGCCCGGCACCCGCACGGTGCGGTCGAGTTCTTCAATGAGTGCCTCGGGGGTCAGACCGGCGCGCCATTCGTTGCGCGGCTTGAGCTGGACCGTGGTCTCGAACATCTCCAGCGGTGCCGGGTCGGTGGCGGTCTCGGCGCGCCCGGCCTTGCCGTACACGCTCTGCACCTCGGGGATTGTCTTGATCAGGCGGTCGGTCTGCTGCAACAGCTCGGCCGCCTTGGCGGCCGACAGGCCGGGCAGCGCGGTGGGCATGTAGAGCAGATCGCCTTCGTCCATCGGCGGCATGAACTCGCTGCCGATGTGCTGGAGCGGCCACAGGCTGGCCAGCAGCACCAGAGCCGCCACCCCCAGCGTGAGTTTGGGCCTCTTCAGCACCGCGTCGAGCACCGGTCGGTACAGCGCGATCAGCGCGCGGTTCAGCGGGTTGGCGGTCTCGGCCGGAATGCGCCCGCGGATCAGGTAGCCCATCAGCACCGGAATCAGCGTGACAGCCAGGCCAGCGGAGGCCGCCATGGCATAGGTCTTGGTGAAGGCCAGCGGCGCGAACAGCCGGCCCTCCTGGGCCTCCAGCGTGAACACCGGGATGAAGCTCAGCGTGATGATGAGCAGCGAGAAGAACAGCGCCGGACCGACCTCGGCCGCAGCGTCTCCGATCACGCGCCAGCGCGGCTCGCCCTGCAGCGTCTCACCCGGGTGCCGGTGTGCCCAGCGCTCCAGGTGCTTGTGGGCGTTCTCGATCATCACGATGGCCGCGTCCACCATCGCGCCGATGGCAATGGCGATGCCACCCAGCGACATCACGTTGGCGTTGATGCCCTGATGTTGCATCACGATGAAGGCCATCAACACGCCCAGCGGCAGCGAGATGCTGACCACCAGCGCGCTGCGCAGATGGAACAGGAAGGCCAGACACACCAGCGCCACCACGATGAACTCCTCCAGCAGTTTTTCGCCCAGGTTCTTCACCGCGCGTTCGATCAGGCCCGAGCGGTCATACACCGGCACGATCTCCACACCCGCCGGCAGGCTGCGCTGCAGTTCGGCCAGCCGGGTCTTCACCGCGGCGATGGTCTGCAGCGCGTTTTTGCCCGAGCGCATCACCACCACACCGCCGACGGCCTCGCCTTCGCCGTTGAGCTCGCCGATGCCGCGCCGCATTTCGGGCCCGATCTGAACGCGCGCCACATCGCCCAGGCGCACCGACACACCGGCGCTGCTGGTAATGAGCGGGATGGCGCGGAAGTCGTCGAGCGTCTTCAGGTAACCGCTGGCGCGCACCGCGTACTCGGCCTCGCCCAGTTCCAGCACCGAGCCACCGGCCTCCTGGTTGCCGCGCGCCACCGCCTCGGCCACCATGGCCTGCGTCACGCGGTAGGCGGCCATCTTGTCGGGGTCGAGCACGATCTGGTACTGCTTGACCACGCCGCCCACACTGGCCACCTCGGCCACGTCGGGCACGATCTTGAGCTCGAAGCGCAGAAACCAGTCCTGCAGCGCGCGCAGCTGCGCCACGTCCTGCTGGCCGGAGCGGTCCACCAGCGCGTACTGGTAGATCCAGCCGACGCCGGTGGCGTCGGGCCCGAGCGAGGTCTTGGCCGTGGCGGGTAGGCGCGCCTGCACCTGGTTCAGGTACTCCAGCACACGCGAACGCGCCCAGTACAGGTCCACTTTGTCGTCGAACAGCACATAGACGAAGCTGTCGCCGAACATCGAGAAGCCGCGCACCGCCTTCGTACCGGGCACCGAGAGCATCGTGGTAGTGAGCGGGTAGGTGACCTGGTTCTCCACGATCTGCGGTGCCTGACCGGGCCAGGTGGTGCGGATGATCACCTGCGTGTCGGACAGGTCGGGCAAGGCGTCCAGCGGCGTGCGCTGCAGCGCCACCACGCCCCAGGCACTCAGCAGCGCAGTGGCAAGCAGAACCAGAAAGCGGTTGTAGATGCTCCAGCGGATCAGCCCGGCGATCATTTGCCGACCCCCGGTGCGACGCGCTGCAGGCTGGTGATGCGCGGCACTTGGCCATCCTGCATTTCAAATTCGATCGTTAACCGATCGCCTGCCTTGAGATCGCGTGGTTGTTCCGAGCGCGGCGGTAACTGAAAGCCCATCTGCATCTGCGGCCACTTCAGCGCGGGAATCGGTGGGTGCGCGAGCGTGACCGTGTCACCGCTCAGGGCGTCGATCACCGCATCGGTGGTGTAGCGCTGTGGCGTGAGCGTGGACATGGGCGCGGGCGCCGGATTGAGCCGGGCCTCCAGCCCGCGCAGGCTGGCTTCGGAGTCGATCAGGAACTGCCCCGAGAGCACCACGCGCTGGCCCAGCTGCAGGCCGGCGCTGATCTCGGTCTGGCCTCCCACCTCCAGGCCCGCAGTCACCTCCACCGGGCGAAAGCGTCCCCCGTCTTCGGCCACCATCACCACGCTGCGCCGCCCGGTGTGGATCACCGCGTCGCTGGGCACCAGCAAGCTCGCTGCTGCCTTCGGGAGGGCCAGCCGCATGCTCACCAGCATGCCCGGCACCAGCCGGCCCTGCGGGTTGGCCAGCTCGACCCGCGCGCGGATGGTTCGCGTGACCGCATCCACCTCGGGCAGCAGCGCCTGCACCTGGCCTTCAAACGTCTGGCCCGGCGCGCCCGGGCTGGTGGTGCGCACCCGCGCACCCGGTCGCAACAGCGCGGCCTGGCTTTCGGGCACCGCCCCCTCGGCCCACACCGTGCGGGTGCCCTGCAGGCGCATCAACGTGGCACCGGGCATCACCGTGGCACCCTCGCGCACCAGGAGTTCGCTCACGATGCCGGCGATGGGCGCGGTGATTGTGAAGCGTGACTGCACCCTGCCCGATGCCACCGCGTGCTCGATCTGGGCGGTCGTCATGCCGGCCTGGCGCATGCGCTGGCGCGCGGCATCCTGCAGCGCGTCGGTTCCCGGGCCGCTCAGGCGGGCCAGCGCCAAGTACTCCTCCTGCGCGGACACCCAGTCGGGCACGTAGAGTTCGGCCAGTGGCGCACCGGCGGCCACGCGGTCGAGCGCGGCTTTCACATGCAACTTCTCCACGAAGCCCATGGCGCGTGAACTCAGCTCCACACGTTCGCGTTCGTTCCAGGCCACATTGCCCACCGCCGTCACTTCCGACACCAGCGCGCCTTCAATCACCGGCGCGGTGCGCAAGCCCAGGTTTTGCTGGACGCGCGGGCTCACCGTAACGCTGCTGGTGTCCGCCGCGTCGCTGCCGGCGTAGCGTGGCACCAGCATCATGTCCATGAAGGGCGACTTGGCGGGCGCGTCGAAGTTCTTGCCCGGCACCATGGGGTCGTGGTAATTCAGGATGCGCCGACCCGTTGCCGGGTCCACATCACCGGCCTTGAGTGCATCTCGGATATGCCGGCGCGTGGCCTCTTCGCCTTGCGGGATGGTCCACTGCGACGGGTCGTCGAGGGCGCTGGTGCTTGCTGCCGTTTGCGCGGTGGCCGAAGTGGTGTCGCCCCTGCCTTGCTTCATGCCCAGCCACCAGGCGCCAACGCCCACGCCAGAGAGAGCGGCCACAGTGGCCAGTGCGATGAGGGATCTTGTCTTGTTCATGGCTTCACTCCAGTCGTGGTGTCGGGGAGCAGGTATTCGAGTTGCGCCCACAGGCCCGCGGTGTCGCGCTCCAGGGTCAGGCGTTCCAGGGCAAGGTTCAGCGCGTCGCGGCGCGCCTGCAGCACGGCGCCCAGGCCTTCGCGACCGCCTCGGTATGCGGCCAGCGCAGCGTCAACACGCTGCGTGGCCAGCGGCTGACGCTGCGCATCCAGGTAGGCCAGTCGATCCCGCCCTGCGCGCCAGTCCTGCTGCCAGCGCTGCACTTGCAGCGCTCGCTCGCGGGTCTTCTCTTCGCGCTCGGCCTCCAGTTCGGTCACGCGGGCCAGACGCGCAGCCAGTTCGCGTTGCTGGCGCTGAGGCTTGTCCCACTGCAGCGGGACGGAGATACCGACCGACACCATGTTGGAGAACTGCGAGCCGCGCTGGCTGAACATGACCTCGGCGCTCCAGTCGGGCCTGAGTTCTTGGCGGGCTACCTCGGCCTCGGCCCGGGCCACGGCTTCGCGGGCCTGCAGCGCGGCAAGATCGGGCAAGAGGTCCATCTGGCCGATCGTGGCCGTGCCGCGTTGCCATGGTGGGGGATCGGCGAGCGGTTGGTCGGGCGGGCCGCCGGTGAAGCGCGCCAGCGTGAGGCGAGCGTTGGCGCGCTCGGCCTGTGCGCCGATCAAGCCTTGCTCCAACTGAGCCAATGCCTCGCGCGCGCTCAGCGCATCGGCCGTGGAGCCACGCCCGCCGCGCAGGGCAGCCTCTGTGGTCTGCACCAACACACGCGCTTCGGTGATCTGCGACTGCAGCAACAGCACACGCTGCTCCTGCATACGGCGTTCCAGCCAGGCCTGGGCCACCTCGGTTTGCAGCAGGGTGGCGCGTTGCGCGCGTTCGCTCAGCGCCGCATCGGCCTCACGCTCGAAACGTTCACCGCGCGCGCGCCGCTTGTCGGCGTTGGGCAGCGTCTGCATGAGCGCGACCGAGCGCATGGTCATGAAGTCGCGTGTGGTGCTGAAGCGGTCCGGCCCGTTCACCGGCAGGTTGTCGAGCGAGAGACGCAGCACGGGGTCAGGCCGCTGTGCGGCGGCCACCGCCATGTCGCGCGCGCCTGCGGCCGCGGCATCGGAGGCAGGCAGCCCGCGCGAATGCGCCAGCGCCAAGCGAACCGCCGCACCCAGGCTCAGCGGTTCAGGTGTGGCCGCAGCGGCGGGCGTTGTCGCGATGGCCAGCCAGGTGATGGCGGCGGCCAGCGCGTGCCACGGGGCCCGCGCGCGGGCTGTCGAGAGAAGGTGTTGTTCCATGTCTGAGCTCCAAAGCGTGCGCGTGCGGGCAGCAGCCCGGTCAACGCGCGATGGCAGGAACCACCCGGGTCGGGGCGGTCTGCGCCGTGCGGGGAGGTCAGATCAGGGAGGGGGGGCGCCAGAGGCTGGCGGGCGCGCCGGGGGCCCGGGCGCGCAGGATCGGCATCGGCGGGGCCGCGGCCGCAAGGGGCTCGAACCGCGGCACGCCGGCCGGGGGCATCCAGGCGGCGAGTGCCGCGCAGGCCTGACCGGTCTTGCAGGCCTGGCCGGTGTGCTCGAAGGTGGCGAGGTCGTTGCAGCAGTCGGACATGCCGTCCGCCTGGGCGGTGACGTCCATCGCGTTGCCGGCGTCCGGCTGCATCGCCATCATGGCTTGCATCGGGCAGGGCGGCTCCCCGGTCTGCGGCGCAGCGAATCCCTGCAAGGGGATCAGCAGACACAGAAGGACGGCTAGCAGACGGCGCATGAAAGGGATTCTATGGCGAGAGACCTCCGCCAGGGCAGCTTTCAGATGCCATGAGGAGCCGCGACCCGTGTTTCGGTTCGATGATGAATCTCGATCGTTGCGTGAACGATTTCTTCGTGAACGGCCAATCGCTCGCGCAATTGTTGGGGGGAGAGGTCACGGTCATCTGTCACAACACTGAGCGCACAGGGAAATGCCTGTTTTCCCACACGCCACACGTGCAGATCGGTCAGGCGTGTCACATCTGCAGCTAACCCTCCTTCGATGACTTCCCGAATCTCGTCCACCACGGAGTGGTCCATTTCCCGATCCAGCAGCACACGGCTGGTTTCGGCAATCAACCCTTTGGCCCAGTACGCCACCAGCACGGCACCCACGATACCCATCACCGGGTCCAGCCACGACCAGCCATACACCCAGCCACCCACCAGAGCCACAATGGCTAGCACGGACGTGGTGGCGTCTGCGATCACATGCAAGTAGGCCGAGTTGAGGTTGAGGTCCGTGCTGGCTTCATGGGCGTGACCACCGCCGTGGCCATGGT
Organism: Hydrogenophaga laconesensis; assembly: GCF_031457235.1. Taxonomy (NCBI): domain Bacteria; kingdom Pseudomonadati; phylum Pseudomonadota; class Betaproteobacteria; order Burkholderiales; family Comamonadaceae; genus Hydrogenophaga; species Hydrogenophaga laconesensis. The sequence continues at coordinate 48,106 of NZ_JAVDWE010000020.1, read as the reverse complement.
GATCATCATGGCCGTGCCCATGGTGGTGGGCCTTTCCCAGGATCATCGCGCACACCACATTGACGATCAACCCAAGCACCGCCACGGCGATAGCCTCCTGATACTGGATAGGCTGGGGCGAAAACATCCGCTCCATTGAAGCCACCACCATGAAGACGGCCACCCCCAGCAAGAAAATGGCGCTGGCAAAGCCGCCGAGCACTTCGATCTTCCAGGTGCCGAAAGCAAAGCGGGGGTCGCGTGCATAGCGACGGGCTGCTGCGTAGGCGAAGGCACTCACACCAATGGCCACGGTGTGTGAGCTCATGTGCCAGCCGTCCGCGAGCAGCGCCATCGAGTTGAACCACCAGCCCGCCACGATCTCGACCACCATCGCAACGGCGGTGATCCACATCACGGCGCGGGTACAGCGCTCGGCCATCGGGTTGCTCTGGTCGAAGACGTGGTGGTGCTGCCAGGGGGAAAGGTCTTCTGTTTTCATGATCGGGTGCGGGCTGTTCAACGAATCAGTTCCCTGTGAAGTTGGCGGCAATGAAGTTTTTCGCATGCTGCCAGTGCAGACAACAGGTAGGTGACCACAAGGGCTTTGACAAAGGAACGTGGCGTTTTCAGCATGATCCAGGAAGGTGTTTAGTTTGAATGGCGGGGCGCCGCACTGGTTGAATGAGGCGCCCCTGTTTTCACATGGCGCGTTTGATGTCGGTGTATTCGCCGCGGGTGCGCAATACAAGCTTCACGTCGGCTTTGCCGCGGTTGCGCCAGTACCAGCCGTGGTTGCCGGTGAATGCCGCCACAAGCTGCCCGTCATCCGCAGGCACGTCGCGCCCCTTCTCATAGCTGATGTTTTTTCCGCCACCATCGCCGTGGGTGTCAAAGTTGACCCTGCCTCCCTGTACCACCCAGGAATAGTCGGCCTTTGCTCCCTCGGTCATGCGCATCTTGATCTCCGTGCCTTCACCTGGGGTCAGGGTGACAGTCATTTCATCACGCCACGGGGCCTCTTGAACGGCTGGCTTGGCGGCAGGAGCGAAGGCCGGCGTCGGTGCACTGCGGGCGCCCGGTGGGGGTTGCTGCGCTTGGGCCGATGTCACCACGGAGTTGCCAGATGCGGCCGCTGTGTCGGCTGCGGCTTCCGCCGCCAACTGGGTCTTGATCTCGCCCATGTCGGTCAGGCGCAGAACGCGGCCAACACCAGTCGGGTCAATACCGTACTCAGCTGGCAGCACGACGGCAACGAGGAGGACGACGGCCGAGACCGCAGCCAGAACGGTTGAGCGCAACAACTGCTTGGAGGAAGGCAGCTCGGCGCGCGAGGGGGTTTCACTGTTGTACATGATTCAGATTCCTTGGGTGTTCAGGACACGAAGTAGCCAGTGAGCTGCATGCCCACAAGAATGAAGCCGGCGCTCATCATGGCGACGTTGGCGGTGTAGGCGTTGCGAGCGAAACTGGGCGTGCGACGCCAGTAACTCATGCCGATCAGGATGACAGCCAGAGCCAGCAGCTGCCCGATTTCCACGCCCACGTTGAAGGCGAGCAGGTTGGGCACTAGGCCATCGGGCGAGATCTCGTACTCCAGGATCTTGGTGGACAGGCCGAAGCCGTGGAACAGACCAAACACCAGGGTGGCGATCTTGGTGTTGGGCTGGAATCCCAACCAGCGCTGGAAAGCACCGATGTTGTCCAAGGCCTTGTAGACCACGGACAGACCGATGATGGCGTCGATCAGGTAGCTGTTGATCCCGACGTTGAAGTAAACGCCCAGGATCATGGTGGTGGAGTGACCCAACGCAAACAGGCTCACGTAGATGCCGATGTGCTTGATCCTGTAGAGGAAGAAGATGACCCCGAAAAGGAACAGGATGTGGTCGTACCCCGTCATCATGTGCTTGGCACCCAGGTACACGAACGGCAACAGGTTGGCGCCCGAGATTTCCTGGATGTAGCCCTTGTCGCCCTCGGTCACCGCATGGGCCATCGCCTCGGTGGTACCGAGGAGCAGGGAAAGAAAAAAAGCAGATAGAAGTAACAGGCTGGTTTGCCAAATCGCCCATGGCGAACGTGGCAGCCTGTCTTGAAGAAAGCTGTGCATGAAGACTCCGATGGTCTGAAAACAAGATGGCTGCACTCGGCAGCGACTGAATGTCAGGCGTGGGTCTGCGCCATCGGAGGCCGGTCAAGCCGTGATGGCACCATCCTCTCGACCCTGGGTGCGGCGATGGCCTGCCAGTGGGTGGGTCGGGGCATGGGGAGGCTCAGAGCGCCACGCAGCACATAGGCCTTGTCGTGCGCGTGGTCTGCGCTGTGTTGCGCATGCTCGGCGCTGGCGGAGTGGTGCACAACGTCTGTGGCCATGTCGTCAGCCGCGTGCTCGTGTGAATGTTCGCAGGCCCCGGCCACGTCGCAATGAGTGCCGTGTTGAACCGAAGTGATCTCAGCCAGGCCGTGGGAGTTCAAGGTGCCCACCGGTGACAGCACGGCGCCGAGCACAAGCGCCATCGCCACGAGCCACCACACGGCAAGCGGCAGGCACGTCCTTGTGGGCAGGGCAGTTTCGCGATGCGTCATGCAGATTGAGGCGGGACCAAGAGTCGGTGAATCGGGACTATAGTATCCCCCCCAGGGGCATAGGATTCATCATGACGGAACATCACACACACGCCTCGCATCCCGCCATCATCAAGCGGTTGAAGAGGGCCAACGGGCATCTCGCCAGCATCGTTGAAATGATCGAACAAGGGCGCACCTGCCTGGACATCGCCCAGCAGCTGCAGGCCGTGGAGAAGGCAGTCCAGCAGGCCAAGAAGACGCTGATCCAGGACCACCTGGACCATTGCCTGGAAGATCTGGTGGGGCCGCTGCCGCGGGGTCAACGTCACTCGATGGAAGAGTTCAGGGAAATCACGCGCTACCTGTAGGGCGCGCCATCGCACTCATCCTTTTCGGATAACCGAGGCCACTGGCATGCTCGACATCCTGGGTCGTCGCACCTATCGGCATCTGTTCGCCGCTCAGGTGATTGCCCTGCTGGGCACCGGGCTGGCCACCGTGGCGCTGGGTCTTCTGGCATACGACTTGGCTGGCGATTACGCAGGCGTCGTGCTGGGCACGGCACTGGCCATCAAGATGGCGGCGTACGTGGGCGTGGCACCGTTGGCGGCCGCTTTTGTGAACAGCTTTCCGCGCCGCGCTGTGCTGGTGTCTCTGGATCTTGTACGCGCGGCCGTGGCCCTGTTGCTGCCCTTCGTTACCCAGATCTGGCAGGTGTACGTGCTGATCTTCGTGCTGCAAGCCGCATCGGCCGCTTTCACCCCCACATTCCAGGCGACCATTCCCGATGTGCTGCCGCAGGAGAAGGACTACACCAAGGCGCTGTCGCTTTCCCGGTTGGCATACGACATGGAGAGCCTGGTCAGTCCCATGCTGGCAGCTGCGCTGCTGACAGTCATCGGTTTTCACGACTTGTTTGCTGGAACGGTTGTGGGCTTTCTGGCCTCTGCCGCCCTGGTGGTTTCGGTGGTCTTGCCGGCGAACCCGGCGGCCGAACGCCGCGGCATCTATGACCGCACCACACGCGGGTTTCGAATTTTTCTGGCAACACCTCGTTTGCGAGGACTGCTGGCGATCAACGCGGCCGTGGCAGCGGCCGGCTCTATGGTGTTCGTCAACACGGTGGTCATCGTCCAGGCCAACATGGGCCTCACGCAGACATCGGTGGAACTGGCGCTGGCTCTCTTTGGGGCCGGCTCGATGGTGGCAGCGCTGGGCCTGCCGCGCCTGTTGGACAGGCTGTCCGATCGATCGACCATGCTCGCCGGTGCGGCCCTACTGGTCGTGGGCCTGGGGGTGGGCACTCAGGTGGCTTCATTCACTGGGACGCTGATGCTGTGGTTTGTGCTTGGGTTGGGCTATTCAACCGCCCAGACGCCCTCGGGCCGCCTCCTGCGGCGCTCGGCCCAGCCGGAGGATCGACCGGCGCTTTTTGCCGCCCAGTTCGCACTCTCGCACGCATGCTGGCTGATCTTTTACCCACTCGCCGGGTGGTTGGGCGCGCGACTGGGCACGCCGCTGACTTATGCCGGCCTGGGTTTGGCCGCGCTGATGGCGGTGCTGTTGGCGCTGCGCATCTGGCCCGCACATGACCCCGATGTGATCGAGCACGAACATGCAAATCTGCCCGCAGGGAACGCGCACCTGCACGACGGGGTGCCCGCAGAGAAGGGCCTGCGACACGCGCATCCCTATGTGGTGGATGACCACCATCCCCGGTGGCCTGGACGGGGCGGCTGATGCCGTGACCTCGCAGCGGCCCTCTGCCATGCTGCTGGTCACCTTGCCGGCCCTGCGTGCGAAAACGATTCACGACTCAGACGTTTGAATGGATCTCGCCAATGGGTGAACGGGGTTTCCACCTCCTACTTCAGCCCACCTGCCAAGATCAGCAGGGCTCGCACCGCGACCATTGACTGCGTTTGGCCGCGCCAATGTCGCTTGCCGTCCGGTCTGAGATGCCTCGTTGCGACCAATTCACTGTGCGCTGCCGCACAGTCAGGCAGCGTCGCGTTGGCAATGATCAGTCTCACACAATCTCAGGAGATCGCGATGAAATGCATCAAGCTTGTTCCTTTGCACGCGTTGTGCTTCGCCTCGTTGACCGCTCTCGGTGGTTTGTCGGCTTCTGTACAAGCCCAAACCACACCGGCAACGAGTCCTTCTGTGAGCACGCCCATGGGGGACATGCACAAAGGTGGAGTTGGTGCTGCAGACATGAAAGCTTCCATGATGATGGGCATGGAGGAAATGCAGAAGATGCCGATGACCGGCAACACCGACAAAGACTTCGCAATGATGATGAAAATTCACCACCAGCAAGCCTTGAACATGGCCGAGATGGAGCTCAAGCATGGCAAGTCTCCAGAAATGAAAGCCATGGCCAAGCAAATCATCGCGGCGCAAAAGAAAGAGATCGCACAGTTCGACAAGTGGCTCGCCAAACAGAAGTGAGCAGCCGATGCCTTCAGCTCGGTCGCGCTAGGGGGGAAGGAAGAACGCCCCTCAGCGTTGACGCGTAAACCGCAAACAAAACGTCGTATTTTCGACTGTCGAGGTGACCGATACGCCGCCGCCATGAGCAAGCATGATGGCCTTGGTGATGGCCAAGCCCAGGCCAGCGCCATCCGATGAAGGATGGGTGCGCGACTTATCTACCCGATAGAAGCGATCAAACAGCCGTGGCAGATCGACCGCCTCAATAAGGTCACCCGTATTGGTCACACACAAGGCGGTGCTATCGTCTTGGTGGTGGATGATGAGCTCGACATCAGAGCGCGGGTGAGCATGCCGCAGTGCATTTGAAAGAAGGTTGCTGATGGCCCGCCTGATCATCAGTCGGTCTCCCGCCACTGTGCCCGTTCCAACCACCCGGAGACGAACCTCTTTTTCTTCGGCGATCGCATCGTAGAAATCCAGCAGGCTGGCCACCTCGGCTTCCAGCTCGACATTTTCTCGATTCGGGAGTTGTATGCCATGGTCTGTCTTCGCGAGAAACAGCATATCGGACACCATGCGCGAAAGGCGCTGGAGCTCCTCGGCATTGGACGCGAGGATGTCTCGATAGGTATCCGGATCACGGCGTTGCGAGAGGGATACCTGGGTCTGGGTCATCAAGTTGGTGAGGGGGGTGCGCAGTTCATGCGCGAGGTCGCTTGAGAAGTCAATCAGCTTCGAAAAATCCAGTTCCAGTCGCTCCAGCATCGTGTTGAGGCTATTTGCCAGTTCTGCCATCTCCTCAGGCACCGCTTCGATTGGCATACGCTGGTCGAGCTTGTGGGCGGTCACCGTGAGTGCCTGCTCCTTCATGATCCGCAGGGGGGCCAGACCGCGGCGAGCAGCCCACCAACCCAGCAATCCACTGAGCAGGGTGGCGACCACCACGTAAACCGCCAACTGCAGGCGCAGCACCTGCATGAAATGGGCGTGGTGCTGCGTGTCCAGCGCCAGCGTCAATCGGACGTTTTCGCCCAGGTTTCCAACGATGCCAGGCACTTGGGGCACCGACAGCGCTTTGCTAATGCCTCGCAGTTGGCGCTCCCCATCGATCCAGTCGATCGGCTGGTCTTGGGCACTTTGATCTGCGAGCTGGCTTGGGAAGGTCTTGCTGTCCGGTCCATACACACTCTCGTCACCGCGCGCGATAGCGATGACCAGGCCATGGTGGCTGTCCAGGAGCTCATCGAGCTTCGTGGAAAGCTTCGCTACATCGGGCGCCTCTTCCACCATCTTCTGAACCAGGTGCACCTTGTCCTCAAGGTAGTGGCGGTCGAGGTCGATGAAGTGAACGTGGGTGGACCAAGCCACCAGAACCCCCAGACCCAGGAGAACCGAGGCGGAAACCAAGGTGTATAGAAGAGTCAGGCGTGCTGTGAGGGTCAAGCGCCGGATCATCAGAGGGACTCCGGCCCTTCCAATACGTAGCCCATGCCTCGCACAGTCCGCAACAGGCGATACTCGAACCCATCGTCCATCTTGGAACGCAGCCGGCGCATGGCCACCTCGATGACGTTGGTGTCGCTGTCGAAGTTGACGTCCCATACATGAGAAGCAATCAACGAACGAGGCAACACTTCACCGGCTCGGCGCATCAATAACTCCAGCAAACCGAACTCCTTGGCGGTCAAGTTGATGCGCTTACCTGCGCGGGTAGCCCGGCGACGCAGCAAGTCCAGCTTCAGATCCGCGACCTGCAGGGAGGTCGGTTCCATTCCAGAGCGCCCTCGGCGCAGAAGGGTGCGCACTCGGGCCAGAAGCTCGGAGAACGAAAACGGCTTGACCAGATAGTCATCCGCACCCAGATCCAGCCCCTTGACGCGGTCATCGACATGATCCTTGGCGGTCAGCAACAACACCGGCATCTCTCGGCCCTGCGCACGCAGACTCTTGAGAAATTTCCAGCCGTCCATTCCGGGAAGCATGACGTCCAGGATGACGAGGTCGTGATCGCCCTCTAGAGCATGGTGCAGCCCGTCAACCCCATTAGTGAGCCATTCAACGGCGTGGCCGGCCTCGCGCAACCCCAGCCGGAGGTAGTCGCCAGTTTTGGGTTCGTCTTCGACAATCAGAATTTTCATGTGTACTCCGAGTCAACATTTTCGCTTCCAGCGGCTGTACGGAACCGTAACTGACAACTATGTAATGTGACAGAAAGGTTTGCGACGGGGGGCCTCTTGCAAACTAAGTGCAATTTGAAACGGTTGAAAAGGAGCAAATCAGAGATTCATCGACTTTATCCACCCTCGATACTGCGAGCCATAGCGCTGGGCGTGCCGGCCTTCCCTTGTTCGTGTCTGCCCAGATTTCACCGGCACCCGCCGAGAAGAATTGGCGTGAAGCCTATGACGCCGTGGGTCAGTTCAAGCGTGAACATGCAGAAGTTCTCAACTGGGAAAGAGATAAGCGCACCCAATGTGCAAAGTCCGGAACAGGCGGCCTCCGATCTGAGCTTGATGTGCTCATAAGACGCTGTGCGCCAAGCTTGGCGGGCACACCGTGAACTGGTCAAGCCCATGGACCGGCAAGTGCAGGCACAGCGCCCGCCAGTCGAACCCAGTGGTGCTGCCATGAAGCACTGAAAAATTGTTATCTCCTCCCCCCATCAACCCAACCAGCCGATAGGAATCTCCGTCATGCGCATCACTCAAACCTTGATCGTGGCCGCAATTCTTGCCGCCTCAACCGCCTCCTTCGCCCACGGCGATGAAAAGCACACCAATGCAAATGCTCCTGTGAAAATGGAGCAAAAAGCATGGGGCATCGCCGGACAGCCGAATGCTGTCAAACGCACCGTGGAGATCGGCATGACGGACAACATGCGCTTCACACCCGATTTCATCGAGGTCAAGCAAGGTGAAACGATCAAGTTCGTGCATGTCAACAATGGCAAGGTGATGCACGAGTTTGTTCTGGGAACGAAGAAAGAGCTCGATGAGCACGCCGCAATGATGAAGAAATTCCCCGGTATGGAGCACGATGAGCCCTACATGGCTCACGTGGCAGCAGGCAAAAAAGGGGAGATCATCTGGAGCTTCAACAAGGTCGGCGAGTTTGACTTCGCCTGCCTGCTGCCTGGCCACTACGAGGCCGGCATGGTGGGCAAGATCAAGGTCGTTGCCAAATAGTCCCTCGGGACATCTCTATCAAGGAAGGACATCATGAACAGATACACCCAAACGGTGGCGCAGCTTCTCGCCGCTGCAGCGCTTTCACTGTCTTTGCCCGCAATGGCACAGATGACCATGGATCACAGCAAGATGGGCATGGCTCAAGCCACGACAGGCACGGCGCCCGCACCGGGGCTGACTGACGGCGAAGTTCGCAAGATCGACAAGGAAAACGGCAAGATCACGATCAAGCACGGCGAAATCAAGCACATGGACATGCCCCCGATGACCATGGTCTTCAACGCGAAGGACAAAGCCATGCTGGACAAGGTCCAGGTAGGCGAGAAGATCCAGTTCATCGTCATCCAGGACGCCGGAAAGATGGTCGTGACCGACATTCAGCCAGGCAAGTGAGCTGACACGCACACTCAACGGCATCTCTCATTCAGGGCTCGGTTTTGCAACCTAGCCCTGAACTTTTTTTGGATATAGGGACGCCCGCGCGTGCGGTGTGGCTTGAGATGCCATGTGATGTGACACCGTGAGAGAAGAGTTCTGCGACCATGAGCGAGGCTTCGTCCAACAATGAGCTTGTCCGTAGGCCCTATCACCTGGAGACGTAAATGACATCTGCAAATCAGCCGCAAACAGCGACGCTCTACCGCATGGTCATGGACAAGCACGTGTGCCCCTATGGCTTGAAGGCGAAGGATCTTCTGCACCGCAAAGGGTTCGAGGTGGAAGACAAGTGGCTGACCACTGAGCAGGCGACAGACACCTTCAAAGCAGAGCATGGCGTGAAAACCACGCCGCAGGTCTTCATTGAAGGGAAACGGGTCGGCGGATACGACGACCTTCGCCACCACTTTGGCATGACTGTCGCAGACCCGAAGGCCACGACCTACCGCCCGGTTCTCGCGCTCTTCTGTATGACGGCCTTGATGGCCCTCGCGGTGAGCTACGCGGTTTTCGATAGCCCCTTCACGATCCGAGCAGCGGAGTGGTTTGTTGCCTTCAGCATGGCTGCGTTGGCACTGCTCAAGCTTCAGAACGTCGAGAGCTTCGCGACGATGTTCCTGAACTACGACTTGTTGGCTCGGCGGTGGGTGCCGTATTCCTACCTCTATCCGTTCGCGGAGGGCCTGGCCGGAGTCTTGATGATCGCGGGTGCGTTGAACTGGTTGTCGATCCCAGTGGCCCTCTTCATTGGAACAGTTGGCGCCGTCTCCGTTATCAAGGCCGTCTACATTGACCGACGCGAGTTGAAGTGTGCCTGCGTCGGCGGAGCCAGCAATGTTCCGCTGGGCTTCGTGTCACTCACCGAAAACCTTTTGATGATCGGTATGGGCCTGTGGATGGCCTTCTCACAATCAAGCGCCGCGATGGCCATGTAGGCCCCAGCAGTCTGTATTTCTGGGTGATACCGAGTTCAGAGGCTGAGAGTGACCTGCTGATGACATGGTGCGGTGTGGGCGGAACTCAGCGCCAGACTGTGTGCGGCTGGATCTCATCGTCGCCTCCTGACTTTGCCCTGACCAAGTTGTAATGCACTCGCAAGCTGTGGGTCAGGGGCATTTCACTACATTGAGTCCGTACGCTATACCACATCGATTCAGTTGAACTGATGTGATTTTTGTTCTCAAAGGAGACCTCCATGATTCGCAAGCTCAGCATCCTCGTCCTTTTACTGGCCGCACTGGCCCCTGCATTCGCCATGGACGCAGCCCAGTCTGAGGCCAAGCAAGTCATCGCATTGCAAAACGGCGAAAAGCTCTATGTCTTCAAGGACGGCTTGATGGCCAAGGAAAGCAAGTTTGGACGTGTGGTTCACCTCAGCAAGGGTGAAGTCGTCCAGACGGCCGACGGCAAAAGCATCACAACGACGGGCAACGAAGTCGCGCGTCTGTACGTCTTGCTGAACAAAGGCCACCAGAATTAAAGCTGTGCCACTTGCACTCTTGCGGTCAAGATTTCTCTGATTTCGAGACTGCCGTCCAAGAGCTTCTTGCCAGCAATGGCGAGAAGCTCTTTTCAGTTGGGTGCCTGCGTCTTCGTCAACCGTTCTTGAACACCGATGCTGCGCCCAGACTCATGGCTAACGCGGCGAGCACGGGTGATAGCAGCCAACCTGTGAAGGGGCGCAACAAGGCTGCGGCCTTCGAAATGCCCCCACCTTTGCTCCACTTTCGAAGAGGCAGCTGCTTAAAACCAGCGTCGCACAGGCAGACCAACTTTCCTAGTTGCCCTTTCCTCGATGCATGTGCCCGTCGCTAGGTCATCCTCCTGAGGTGACCGCCCGGTTGTCGGTTGTACGAACCCCGGCTGGTCGCCTCATCAATGAAGGTGGCGAGCCAGCTGAAGCCTTGCGAGCATGTACACGTTCCACTCCGCGGGGCCTCCACTCTCCAATGCGAACTGGCGCGTGCGATCGACGACAACATTGGGTCCTTGGGCGAACCCTGTCGGCGTGGCAAACAACGTCGACACCCGGCCACCTTCTTCCACGGCCTGCAGGACGTTGCCTACTTCGGCGACCTCCGGACCTGCGAGCCAATCGCAGAGCCACTGGTCGATGATGCCCCACTCAACGTATGTCACAACACCTTCGGCGTCTTGGGCGACACGAGAGACGACACACAAGCAGCCGCTGTGCTTTCTCTCCTCCATCGCACGTCGGAACCCCTCCGGCAATGCAACTCCGCCCTTACCTGCGACTGCATCGCGCGAAGGCACCTCGTTCCACTTAGGCTTCTTCATTTGATTCTGCTCCTCAATCGCGGGCATCGACACGAGGTCCTCGACCGGGGGGCCCACGGGATCGTCGGATATTCGTCCGTTCACAACTACGGCTGAATGCAGTGCGTCACTATGACTGGTTCAGCGTGCGCAATGGCGGATACATATCCATGAGGGCATGGTATCGCTCGGCGGGGATGGCGTCCACCTTCGTGAGGCTTGCAGGCAGCTAGGGTGGTCTGCAAATAGATCCTGGCCACTCCTCCTGTCAGTTAGCGAATCGGGAGTGACTGCCGCATCGTTGGTCTCCAGCCGACTTCAATTTGCAGCCTTACAGAGTGAGGTGAACTTTTTGCGCGGCATCACGCGCTAGGAGCTTCCGGGCATGCCGATGACATCGGAGGCGCGTGACCCTGAGGGGCAACCTCATTCTTCCCGGATCGCCGCGCCGCGCAGCCGCAAGGCGTTGCCGATCACCGACGCCGAGCTCAGGCTCATGGCCAGCGCGGCGATCATGGGCGACAACAGCCAGCCGGTGAACGGGTACAGCAGGCCCGCGGCCAACGGAATGCCCAGGGCGTTGTAGAGGAAGGCGAACGCCAGATTCTGCTTCATGTTGGCCACGGTCGCGACCGAAAGTGCACGGGCGGTGGCGATGCCGCGCAGGTCGCCTTTGACCAGAGTGAGCTGGGCGCTGTTCATGGCCACGTCGGTGCCGGTGCCCATGGCGATGCCCACGTCGGCGCGGGCCAGCGCGGGCGCATCGTTGATGCCATCGCCCGCCATCGCCACCACGCGGCCCTGCGCCTGCAGTTGCTCCACGAGCCGGAGTTTGTCGGCGGGTTTCACTTCTCCGTGGATCTCGTCGATGCCCAGGCGCTGGCCGACGGCGCGCGCGGTGGTCACGCCGTCGCCCGTGGCCATGACCACGCGGATGTTCGCCTGGCGCAGCGACGCCAGCGCGTCGGCCGTGGTGGCCTTCACCGGGTCGGACACCGCCAGCAGACCGGCCAGCGCCTTGTTCACCGCCAGGTACATGACGCTGGCACCTTGTGCGCGCAGCGCTTCGGCCTGGGTGGACAGGGGCGAAGCGTCCACGCCCTGCTGTTGCATCAGCGCCGTGTTGCCCAGGGCGAGGGACTTGCCGCCCACCACGCCCTTCACGCCGATGCCGGACTCGGAGTCGAACTGCTCGGGCTTGTCGAGCGCGAGCCCTTGTTGTTTCGCGGCCGCCACGATGGCGGCGGCCAGCGGGTGTTCGCTGCCCTGGTCGAGGCTGGCGGCGAGGCGCAAGACCTCGTCTTCGCGGAAGTCCCCGTGGCCCACGGCGCGTTCGAAGGTCGGCCGGCCTTCGGTCAGCGTGCCAGTCTTGTCGACGATCAGCGTGTCGACCTTGCGCAGGTTCTCGATGGCGGCGGCGTCGCGGAACAGGGCCCCGTGGGTGGCGCCGCGCCCGGTCGCCACCATGATGGACATGGGCGTGGCCAGGCCCAGGGCACAGGGGCAGGCGATGATCAGCACCGCCACCGCGTTGATGAGGGCGTAGACCCAGCTCGGCTCGGGCCCGAACAGGCCCCAGCCGAAGAACGTGAGCAGCGCCGCCACCACGACACCCACGACGAAGTAGCCCGCCACCTGGTCGGCCATGCGCTGCATGGGCGCGCGCGAACGCTGCGCCATGGCGACCATCTGCACGATCTGCGCGAGCACGGTGTCCGAGCCCACGTGCTCGGAGCGCATCACCAGTGCACCGCTGGTGTTGAGCGTGGCGCCGATCAGCTTGTCACCGACGCGCTTGGTCACCGGCAGCGGCTCGCCAGTGAGCATGGATTCGTCGAGCGCGCTGCTGCCCTCGACCACGGTGCCGTCGGTGGGCACCTTCTCGCCGGGGCGCACGCGCAGCAGGTCGCCCACGTGCACGTGGGCCAGCGGCACGTCTTCTTCCTGGCCGTCGGCCGAGATGCGCCGCGCGGTCTTGGGCGCCAGACCCAGCAGCGAACGGATCGCCGCCGAGGTTTGTGAACGTGCCTTGAGCTCCAGCAGTTGACCGAGCAGGGTCAGCGAGATGATCACCGCCGCCGCTTCGAAGTACACCGCGACCCGGCCCATCGAGACAAAGGAGTCCGGGAACACCTGCGGCGCCACCGTGGCCACCAGGCTGTAGACGAACGCCGCACCCGTGCCCAGGCTGATCAGCGTCCACATGTTGGGGCTGCGGTTCATCACCGACTGCGCGCCGCGCACGAAGAACGGCCAGCCGGCCCACAGCACGATCGGCACGGTCAACACCAGTTCGATCCAGCTCTGCGTGGCCATGTCGAACCAGCCGAGCTTGTGGCCGAACATCGCCAGCACGGTGACCACCACCGAGAGGGGCAAGGTCCACCAGAAGCGGCGCTGGAAATCCAACAGTTCCGGGTTCTCGTCGGCGTCGAGTTCGGGCATGACCGGTTCGAGCGACATGCCGCATTTGGGGCAGTTGCCCGGGTGGTCCTGCCGGATCTCCGGGTGCATGGGACAGGTGTAGACCGTGCCGGGCTTGCCCTGCGGAGCGGGCGTTGGGGCTGCGTGACGCTCCGCCGCGTTTGTAACAAACCGCTCGGGTTCGGCTGCAAACCGGGTCTGGCACTTCGCACTGCAGAAATAGTACGGTCGCCCCGCGTGCTCGAGGTGGTGTGGCGACTTCTCGGTGACGGCCATCCCGCACACCGGATCTTTCAGTCCGGTTGCCGGGTGAGGCGGTTTGGACGCGCCGTGGTGGTGGTCCGCATGGCTGTGTTGTGCTTGTGTGTCCATGTCTTTCCCTTCTTGGAAGTTACGAAACCCCGTGGCCCTGATCACCATCTTCCGCCAAATTGTCGCGAGAGGCATTGCTGTGAGTTGAGGAAAGGATGAGCCTTGACACCATGGGAAGGTCAAGATGTGTGAACGGACTTTCTCTCGGTTCGCTAGGCCTAGGGGTCACTCAGGTTCGGTGAGCGTCTAGCCCGTCCTGCGCGTTTTTTGGTGATGCGTTGCAGTCGACCTTACGTAGTACTAGATCACGCTCTTCACGACACTGACGCATATCTCTGCGATAGTTCAATTATTATTGAATGATTGATTTAATTTCCAACGGAGAACCACATGAAGGTTGGCATCAACGGCATGGGCCGCATCGGGCGACTGGCGCTGCGCGCAGCCATGGGGGCCGCCGAGCGGCAAAAAGACGATCCACGTGCAGGCAATCGGCTGGAGGTGGTGCACCTCAACGAACTCAAGGGCGGCGCCGCCGCCACGGCGCACCTGCTTGCTTTCGACAGCGTGCAAGGTAAATGGCGAGCGGACATCGCCGCCGAGGGCGAGGACACCATCCGCATCGATGAGCAGAGGCTGTCGTTCAGCACCCACGGCACGGCGGCGGAGATTCCCTGGGGCGATCTGGGTGTGGACGTGGTGCTGGAATGCACCGGCAAGTTCCTCACACCTGAGACTTTGCAGGGCCATTTGGACCGTGGCGCAAAACGCGTCATCGTGGCCGCACCAGTCAAGGTCGGCGGCGTGCTCAATATCGTCGTGGGTGTGAACCACACGCAGTACGACCCTGCGCGCGACCGCATTGTCACCGCCGCGTCTTGCACGACCAACTGCCTGGCGCCTGTAGTACAGGTGGTGCACGAGGCCATTGGCATCCGCCACGGCCAGATCACCACGCTGCACAACCCGACGAACACCAACCTGGTGGTGGACGCTCCGCACAAGGATCTGCGCCGCGCACGCAGCGCGCTGATGAGCCTGGCGCCCACGACCACTGGCAGCGCCACCGCGATCGCACTGATCTACCCTGAACTCAAAGGCAAGCTCAACGGACACGCGGTGCGCGTGCCGGCGCTCAACGCGTCGCTCACCGACTGCGTGTTCGAGCTCAAGCGCGAGACGACGGCGGAGGAGGTGAACGCGTTGTTCGCCAACGCGGCAAAAGGCTCGCTGGCGGGCATTCTTGGCTATGAGATGCGCCCGCTGGTCAGCGCCGACTACGCACGCGACACACGCAGCTCCATCGTGGATGCGCTCTCCACCATGGTGACCGACGGTACGCTGCTCAAGGTCTACGCCTGGTACGACAACGAGATGGGTTACGCCTGCCGCATGGTCGACCTGGCCTGCCATATGAGCGAAGCGGGCGTCTGACATGCAGCACGCCGCGCGCAACTACGCCATCGTCACCGCCGCCTACTGGGGTTTTACTCTCACCGACGGCGCGCTGCGCATGCTGGTGCTGTTGCACTTCTACAAGCTCGGTTATTCCCCGTTTGCTCTCGCGTTCCTTTTCCTGCTGTATGAAGCAGCGGGCGTGCTGGCCAACCTGATCGGTGGCTGGCTCGCCACACGCTACGGCATCACGCGCATGCTCACTGTGGGCCTGATCACGCAGATCATCGGATTCACGCTACTCTCGATGCTCGATCCGGCGTGGACCGCCGCCATGTCGGTCGCCTGGGTGGTTTTGGCCCAAGGCATTTGCGGCGTGGCGAAGGATTTGACCAAGACCGCAAGCAAGTCGGCGATCAAGGTCACCGCTTCGCAAGCCAAAGAGCAGGGTTCGAGCCAACTGTTCAAGTGGGTGGCGTGGTTCACGGGCAGCAAGAACGCGATGAAGGGCGTGGGCTTCTTCTTGGGCGGCCTGCTGCTGGAGTCTCTCGGTTTTCAAGCGTCGCTGTGGTGCATGGCGGGCCTGCTCGCTTTGGTTTTGATCGGTGTGATCAGTTCGTTGCCTGCCATGATGGGCAAGAGCAAGGCGTCCAAGTCGGCCAAAGAGTTGTTCGCGAAGAACGCGGGCATCAACGCCCTGGCAGCGGCGCGCGTCGTCCTGTTCGGCGCGCGCGACGTTTGGTTCGTGGTAGGCGTGCCGGTGTTCTTGTACTCGCAAGGCTGGACCTTCACCATGGTGGGTGGCTTTCTCGCGGCCTGGACGATTGGCTATGGACTGGTGCAGGCGCTCGCGCCGCAACTGGTGCGCCGCAGTGCAGACGGCCTGAGCGCCGAGGTCCCCGCCGCCCGCCTGTGGTCCGCGTTGTTGGCGCTGGTGCCGCTCGGCATTGCCGCCGCGGTCTACCTGCAAGTGCCGAACCTGGAGTGGGTGGTGGTGGGCGGTTTAGGCCTGTTCGGCTTTGCGTTCGCCGTCAACTCGTCGGTGCACTCGTACCTCATCCTGGCGTACGCCGGTTCAGAAAAGGCGGCCGAGGACGTCGGTTTCTATTACGCGGCGAATGCACTGGGGCGTTTCATGGGCACGCTCATGTCCGGATTGCTGTACCAGTGGGGGGGCCTGCTGTACGCGTTGACGGGCTCTGCCGTGATGCTGGTGATCTGCTGGATGCTCACGCTGCTACTCCCCGTACGGAAGCAGGTTGATGCCCTTGCAAAGAACGAAAGACTGAATCATGGATGAAGCCGACGTCGTGCGCGCCCTCGGAGCGCTCGCGCAGGAAACGCGCCTGCGCATCTTCCGCCTGCTGGTGGTGGCCGGACCTCAAGGGGTCTCGCCCGGCCAGATGGCCGAGGCGCTGGGGTGCTCTCCCACCACGCTCTCGTTCCACCTCAAGGAGTTGGTGCATGCCGGTTTGGCCGGCAGCGAGCGAGATGGCCGTCACCTGATCTACCGCGCCAGCATTCCGCAGATGAACGGACTGCTGGGTTTTCTCACCGCGCATTGCTGCGAAGGGCAGCCCTGCGAAGTCAATCAGGTCATTTGTACCGACTGTCCCTGAACATCCACACCGAAAGACTCCCATGCTGAAACCCACCTACAACGTCTTGTTCATCTGCACCGGCAACTCGGTGCGCAGCATCATGGCCGAAGCCATCCTGAACCCGCTCGGTGCAGGCCGCTTCCGTGCGTACAGCGCGGGGAGTCATGCGGCCGGTGCTGTCAATCCGAATGCCATCGAACTCCTGGAGCGCAGCCATCTGCGAGGTTCAATACATCCCCTACCTATTTGGCCAAAGCAGTGCGTAGCGTTTTTTTGACGCTGTGCGCCCAACTCGCACCCTGCCGAAGTGTTGCGATCGTGGCGATAGGCACCTGCGCGAAGAAAAGTGACTCGTCTAAGTCGCAGAGATCAAGGACGTACTTGAGCCGGTGCTCTCTCAGTCGACGTTCTCCCCGCGTGACCGAGCCGCTTTCACCCGTGTGTCCAAAAAACTCAGCAGCCTCGCGCAGATGGTCTAAGAACCTAGATTCAAGAGCCGGAATCGCGCGGCTGAAGCGAGAGCGTAGTCTCTCATCAGCAGCATCCTTAGAGACGACGAATCCCCATGGCCTCGAGCCTGAGGCAATGTCAACGCATATGGCCTCCGTTCGAGTCAGTCCAAAGTCTCTTGCAATGCGGAGACGATGAGCTACGCCAGGATCCAGACGAGCGATTATGTCTATCGCCTCGAAGGCTCTTTTCCTTTCTCCGCGAATTGGAAGCACGAACGTGCCCAAGAGATTCCGTGCAATCGCGTCACCTTGGCTCGCTGCCAGCGTCATCCAATGCATGCCAGCCTCAAACGCCTCGATGTCCAGCGCCGATTTCAATATCGATGCTCCCAGTTGACGTTGCGCGCAGGGGTCCCCACTTGAAGCAGCCTTCTCCAGGAAGAATCTGGCAGCTTGTGGGTTGGCAACAGACCCCTGGCCATACGCGTGTACGCGATAGAGGAGCAACCATGCCTCCATTATCCCCGCATCTGCAGCGCGAAAGAGAAGGGCTGTTCCGCCCCGGACGTTTCGCTTTGGAGTCAAACTTGCAGACCACGCAAACACCGAATCAATGCCGCAAAGGGCGCGACCCAAGACCAAGGCGGCAGATGAATTTCCCCGCTTCACGCAGTCTTCCAGCATCGACTGCAGTCGACCACTATCCATCTGCGGCAACGTCATGCGCTGGTTTTGGGTTGCGACCAGCGCAATGCACACAGCATCACAGAGTTCCGGGGTTTGTTCCACTTCCAATGAAACCGCGTATTCCATGACACGAGCAGCAACATCCAGGTCGCCATTCCTTACAGCCGACGACAGTGCTTGAGCCATCGTTCCACTAGCGTCTATCTCAGGGAGAGAGGCAAGTGTGGACATGGCGACCTTCATTGAGTCTTCTTTGCCGCCCGATAGCGCGTTCATTGCTGCTGCTGCATGTTGGCATCCATCTGCGCTCGCTTGGGCCCAAAGACGGTAAAAGGAATCCACCTCTCCATGTGTCAACGCGCGCCAAAAGCCTAGTTTGAGACACGCGGAAGTTGCACCACCGTTTGCTGCAGATGTAAGCACAACGACAAGACCCCGTCGGACCAGTTCGCTCAGCGGCAGCGCGTCAGCGATGATTCTTGCCGACAGCCCAGAGTCCGCTAAAGAGGGATGTGAAAGGTACTTGAGTCCGAGGTCAATGTACTTCGAGAACCCATCAGTGCCCAGCAAGTAGCGTTGCCCTAGTTCGCAAAGAGCATTGCGATCACCTTGTTTCGCAAGTGCCAGAAGCTGTACGTCTTGTCGTCGCATTCTTTCCCGTGGAGTTAGATGGTCTCCCTTTCTCATGTCGCACCATTGCAGACACCTGTGACCATGCACGAGACAATTTATCTGTGAGGTGGTTTCCAAACCGTGGCTTGCTCATTACGGATGAGTCAGGAGGCTGTTACGTGACCCGCGTCATGTTGGTCTGAGCATCGCTATTCCGTTGGAGCTCATACCTTTACGTCATAAAGAGCTCTGTTGAGACTCACGTGGCGCTGACTACTGCGCGATTCAAGTGCAGATTTCTAACGATAAGGTGACTTCGTTTTAACCAAGACGCAAGCATCTAGAAACTAGGCTCTCAGTAGATTCCTCTTGCGACGTTGCGCACCTTCGAGCGTTGACGCCAGGAGGTACCACGTCCGTTGAAGAACGGGATTGGCTTGCGCGAGATGACTCGCCTGAGTGCTCGTTTGCTCTACGTCGCCTCCCCCCTGCGACCACGACATTGTTCTTAACCACCTCATTTGTACTTCCGTGGCTACGGTGGAAGGTGTTGAGCTTGAAGGCGTCGCAGAGTCCGACTATGCGATGAGACCAGCATGCCGCTTTGGAATTCGAAGAAATTTCAATCAAAATTGAAGACAAGTGCCGCTTCTAGCCGCCGGCTTGGGAGTGCTCTGACGAGCCATCGCGAGTTGGAAGCACATTCAACTTTGCAACGCCTCATGGTCGTGTTACGACCATTACTCATTCCCATGGCATGCATGCTGCTCTTGCTGTGGGTATCCCGTTTCGCCATGTCTTTCTGGCAGGCGAGTCGGATTTCGGAGGCTGATGCGTGGAGGCACCTCCTGCTTGAGGGACTTAGATTCGACCTAGTTCTTGTTGGCATGGTTTGGGTTTTTCCCGCAACTGCAACACCTTGGATGGCGCTGTATCGCGGCAGCCGTGTTTGGTGGTCGGCCTTTCTGCGCTACTACGGCGGAGTGGCGGTGCTGCTGGTGGCTTTCATGGAACTGGCCACACCAGCCTTCATTGGTCAGTACGACAGCCGCCCCAACTACCTCTTTGTCGAGTACCTCGCCTATGGAAAGGAAGTGGGTGGCACGCTGTTAAAGGACTATTGGCCACATCTGCTTTTCACCGCAGTCCTTCTCCCCCTTCTGGCATTGGTTTACTGGCGGATGAGCAAACCCATACGTGCCTCCGCTCAGCTGCGCCTATGGCAAGCGCCGTTGCTCTCGGTCCTGCTCTTTGCAGTGTTGGCGGTAAGCGCTCGGGGAGCCCTTGGCCACCGAGCGGCCAACCCGGCGAGTGCTGCAGTGACGACCGACCACTTGGTCAACGAGCTTCCACTGAGCTCCCTCTACACAGTCAGCTATGCGATTTATCAGTCAAGAAAGGCTGAAGAAGGTGGCATCACGTACGCGGAGATTCCCGAGTCAAAGGTCATAGAAATCGTTCGCCGTGAAACAGGCCTTCCCTCGACTGCATTTCGAGACCCTTCGGTGCCGTTGCGCCATCAGATAGCGAGCTTGCAGCCGCGAGAGCGGCCGCTAAACCTTGTGCTTATCCTGGAGGAGAGCCTCGGTGGCGAGTTCGTGGGGAGGCTTGGAGGTCTTCCCCTCACTCCCAACCTTGACCGCCTAGCGGATGAGGGCATTTGGTTTGAAAACCTTTACGCAACAGGAACTCGCTCAGTGCGGGGGATTGAAGCAGTGGTGGCTGGCTTCCCACCGACGGCTGCGGTAAGCACCGTGAAGTTGGCAAAGTCCCAACGTGACTTCTTTACCCTCGCCGGATTCTTGAAGCCGCATGGCTACACGTCGACGTTCTTCTACGGTGGCGAGTCGCATTTTGACAATATGCGAAGCTACTTCATGGGCAACGGCTTTGACCGTGTAGTAGAGCAAAAGGACATGCCGAAGAGCGCGTTCATAGGTACTTGGGGCGCATCCGATGGTGACCTTTTCGAACTCGCTCACCGGCAATTTACTCAGCAGCCTAAGGACAAGCCATTCTTCGGTCTGGTGCTCAGCTCCTCAAATCACTCGCCATTCGAGTTTCCGGACGGCAACTTCGACTTGTATGAGGAACCAAGAAGCACGGTCAACAACGCTGTGAAGTATGCGGACCATGCACTTGGACGCTTCTTCGAGAAGGCCAAGTCTTCTGAGTACTGGCAAAACACACTTTTCCTCGTGGTGGCTGACCACAACTCTAGAGTGTATGGACCATCCGTGATACCAGTCGAACGCTTTCACATCCCAGGTCTCATTCTTGGAGGCGCGATTCGCTCGCCGGAACGCATCGCGTCCATCGCAAGTCAGATAGACCTTGCACCTACCCTGGTATCGTTGATGGGTCTGAGCGGGGAGAGTCCCTGGATGGGCCGGGATATGAGTGACCCAGCTCAACGCGCGCGAGTGGGTCGAGCCATTCTGCAGTTCGACAAGATTCAGGCATACATGGAGGGCGACCGCCTGGCAGTTTTGCAGCCAGACCGTCCGGCCAGGGTCATGCGCTACGCCAAAGGGGTGTTGAGTGATTTGCCAGAAGGCGACCCAGGACTGGTGGAGACCGCACAAGCGCATGCTCGATACGCCCAATGGGCATATCAACGTCAATGGCATCGCTGAGCCGAGGTGGAGATGTCTCGCGGGTACGCTGACTCTGCGGGGAGCTTCAGGCGTTGTTCGCAAAGCCCGATATGGCGCACTGGGCGTCACTCATGGACCGCATTGACTATAAGTAGTACAACCTGAAGCGCCTCGGGCGTACCGGCCATTGTTCTCCTCAGGGGTTCGCGCCCGTTCTCCGACGCGATGCCTAAGGCGCTTCTCTTTCATGCGCGAGCCTTTAGCGTGAGCTGCACACAGCTAATTGCTCCGGTCCGCCACAGAACTCTCTGCCTCTAGAACGTGTGCCGCCTTGACTTTTGTTAGGGCTAGAGCACTGCAATCTCGTGCATAGATTTCTTGGCTGTGATGAGCGCGAGTGCGGCGAGCCCGTGGACGCCAGCATACAGATGGCGCCTCCTGTAGGAGAAATCACTTGCGATTTTTTCTGCAACTCGGGGCCGACATGCTTCATTCCTTGTTGTGCCCATAGCCTACGTATCGCACCAAGTTTTCTTGCAGCCAGTGGCTGCGACGAGAGCAGTTGGAGGTGCGTACCAAACCTAAACTAGGAGCAATCAATATGAACAGGAAAATGCTGACGCTCGCTGCGCTGGCAGCCATGTCTACCGTCGCAAGCGCCCAATCTTCTGTGACGCTGTTTGGCGTTGTCGACGCTGCGGTGCGTTCGGTGAAGAACGGATCTGCCGGATCGCAAACTCAACTTGCTTCTGGCGACAACATGACCAGTCGCTGGGGTCTGCGCGGCGTGGAGGACCTCGGTGGCGGTCTGAGAGCCAGCTTCCACCTCGAATCACAGTTCGCCGTGGACACGGGTACAGCGGACCCCGCAAAGTTCTTTGGCCGTCGTTCGACGGTGAGTCTGAGCGGTGGATTCGGTGAAGTCCGACTGGGTCGCGACTACACCCCCACTTTCATGAACGGCCTGGGCGACGAATTTGGAATCGTGGGTATTGGCTCACGCGGCATCTTCCTCTATGGAGCTGGCTCGAACCTGGGCAGCGTGGCCAGCACGGTTCTCCGTGCGGACAATGCAATCAGCTACCTGCTGCCCGCTATGGGTGGCGTGTATGGCCAGATTCAAGTCGCGCCAAGCGAAGGAATTGTGGGCAACCGCTATACGGGCGGTGGGCTCGGATACAAGAACTCGGCGATGGACGTTGGTGTGGCATACGGTGTCACCGATGTCGGAACGCCTTCTGACTTCAAACACTACAACGTCAAGTTCAACTACATGTTTGGTTTTGCAACGTTGCACACGCTGTATGACGTGAAGACCTGGGGTGGCCGCAAGACGCAGGACATCTCCATCGGCGCCAGCGTTCCTGTTGCCACCGGCACCATCCGCGTTGGCTACACACGCGCCAATCGCTCGGGTGGTCCAGTGGGCTCTGGCTATGCAGACGGCGACGACAGCAGTCGTCTGGCAATCGGCTATGTGCACGACCTGTCGAAGCGTACGGCACTCTACACCACATATAGCCGAATCAGCAACGACGGCGCCGCTCGCAGTTCTGTCCTCGGAACGCCTCCCGCCGGCATGCTGGGGGGTGAAAACTCCTCCGGCTTCGAGGTGGGCCTGCGCCACACCTTCTAAGCTGATGCCCCGGTTCTCCGGGTGACCTCGGGTTCTTCTCGCACGCGGATTGGCCGGTATGACACGTCCGTGTGCTTTTTTTCGTGCGTGTAGTGATGAACTCGCCTTTCCCCTGAGCAACATGACGGATTTGTCATTCTTCAATCTCAATGTTGTAGGCGCCTGATTTCTAAAGTTGGTGTCGGTTCTTGAGGGCAACCCTGCCTCGCTCAAGGGCCCGTTCCATTCAACAATGAGGTTCCAAATGAAAGCACTTTCAACACTCCGTATCGCAGCAATTGCAGTCGCATTCACCAGCACCTTGGGGGCAGTGTCTGCGGCTGAAACGTTCCGTAATGGTCAGTCGGTCCAAGGCCAGTCGGCCGGCGCGGATGCCGGCTCAAGAATCGTGGACGTTGAGTCAACCAAGTTTGCCAACGTCAAGTACGGGGAAACTGTCTCTTTTGTAGGGGCGGGCGGTAAGAAGTTTTCGTGGACCTTCAATGGTTTGGATGGTCGCTCCTGGGATCTCGCCCAGTTCGCGCCTGCCGGGTTTACGAGCAAAGACTATCGTGTCTACGTGACCAAGAATCCGTTGTATCGCCGTTGATTGGTGACTACCAGTACCTGGCTTGTGGGCCAGTAGCTCAGGTTCATGTCCGCACCACAGAGACATGGGAGGCGGTGAAGGTTGCTTGAGCGCGACCAATCACCGCCTTTCACAGGCTCCGTTCTGGACGTGGGCCCTACAGGGGCTTTATCGTCTAAAGCGCAACACCCTACGGGTCCGGGCTGGACTCCTTGTCGAAAGGATGCCATTTAGCCCCGGAGTGCAACAGTCCTCTGTCAGCCGAATTACATGTTCGTCACATTCCAGATCGAAGAACTTCACGTGCCAAACTGCCGACCCTTAGAGACGGTCGCCGTATGAAAATTCTTATCGTGGAAGACGAAGCCCAAACGGGCGAGTACCTCAAGCAAGGTCTGAGAGAAGCGGGGTACTACACCGAGTTGATGCGGGATGGTGTTGACGGTTTGCACGAAGCTACGGAGGGTGACTACGATCTGGTGCTGCTGGATGTGAATTTGCCTGGAATTGACGGATGGTCGGTGCTTCGCTCATTGAGGAGAAAGAAGCCTCATCTGCCGGTTCTGTACCTCACGGCTAGAGACAGTATTGAAGACCGCGTCAAAGGCCTTGAATTGGGAGCAGATGACTACCTTATCAAGCCTTTTTCGTTCTCCGAGCTTCTCGCGCGCATAAAGACGGTGCTGCGCAGAGGTACCCAGTCGCAGGAGCCCACAACGCTCCAGGTGGCCGATTTACAGCTAGACCTCGTGCGACGAAGGGCTAGCAGGGCGGGTCGCCGCCTTGACCTGACAGCGAAGGAATTCGGACTACTCGAGCTCTTCATGCGGCGCCGAGGGGAGGTTCTCCCACGCACCTTGATAGCTTCGCTGATGTGGGACATCAACTTCGACAGTGAGAGCAATGTCATTGTCGTCGCGGTAGGGCGGCTCCGGTCAAAAATCGATGATGCGTTCGACACCAAGCTGCTTAGAACAGTGCGTGGCATGGGCTACGTACTCGACGAACCCGAGCCCTGAAAGTGCTTGAGAACTATGTCGTTGACCGCTCGATTGACGATTCTGTTTGCCTGCGTGCTGGCGGTAGTCCTGGCAGGATTCTCGTGGCTGGTCTTTCGGGAAACAAGCAGCCGGTTCCATGAACTGGACGAGCTTCTACTGCAGGGTAAGGTCCAGCTCGTAGCTGAAGCCGCGCGAAATAGCCGGTCGGAGGAGGAGCTGAGGGGGTGGCTTGCGACAAGCATGCCAGGTCATGCAGGGCTGTACATCAAGGTCCTCAGCGACACTGGCGACCTATTTGAACATCGAGATTTGCAATTGCCGGTGGGCCTGGCAGAAGAGTTCGCGGGTGCCGGGGAGGCCAAAGACTGGCGGAGAACAGCTCACAGCTTTCATGCCAAACGCTTTGAGGTCAGTCTTGGTGGGGACGTCTCGAAAAAGCTCTCGGTGATTGCCGCAGTGGACACGCGCCAGCACACGGACTTTCTTGACGTGTTGTCCATGAAGACTCTGGGGTATGTGTGCTTCGCGGTAATGGTGGGCACCATGCTCGGCTGGCTAGCAAGCCGAGGCGGCCTACAGCCGCTTACTACGATGAGAGCAAGAGCCGAGCAAATAAACGCCAATAAGCTATCGGAGCGCATCTCGGCACAGAGCTGGCCAAAGGAGATGCGCGAACTTGCTAACTCACTGAATGGCTTGTTGGATCGCCTCCAAAGCGACTTTGACCGCTTGAGCGCGTTCTCGGCAAATCTGGCGCATGAGATGCGAACGCCAGTCAGCAACCTTCTGACCGTCGCCCAAGTCACATTGGCTCAATCACGAACCAGTGACGAGTATCGGAGCACTATTGAGACGATATCGGAAGAACTGCAAGACCAAGCGCGAACCATCTCTGACATGCTCTTCCTGGCGCGAACGGAGAACATGCACGCTCTGCCATCGGTTCAACTCGTCAAACTCGATGTAGAGTCTCAATCGTTGGTTGATTTCTATGACGTTACGGCAAGCGAAAAGGCGCTGAACTTTGCAGTCAGGGGCTCCGCTCGGGTCCATGGTGACCGTCTGATGATTCGTCGAGCAATCAGCAATCTTCTGTCAAATGCTGTGAAGTATGCGCAACCCGCATCCACCATCGAAATCAGCATCAACACAGCTGAAGGCAAGGTCAGTCTGGCGATTACCAACAGAGGAGAGGAGATTCCCGTTGCCTCTCAAGCATCGCTGTTTGACCGCTTTGTACGACTCTCTTCGCCGAGCGTAAAAGATGCGGGAGGTCTTGGCCTAGGCCTTGCCATCACCAAAGCCATCATGAGAGCGCACCACGGTCAAGTCAAGCTGAGCTCCCTAGCAGGGGCCAACACCTTTGTCCTCGAGTTTGAGAAGGTGGTGTCCCCGTCGCACTAGGTGAACTCGATTCAGTTGTTGCTGTGGTCTTTGCTCAGAAGATAGTCCATGCGGGCCACTTCGTTGCTCGTGACAGGGATTGAGCGACCATTTGCGGCCTCCAGAACTTCGCCCTTCTTCAAATACACGGAGGTACCTACCCGGCTCTCCTTGCCCATCTTTCCGTCAGGAAAGATATAGAGATTGCCTCCGTCCTTGAGTGGGATGATTTCCTTGGCAGCTTCGACGGCGGCGTGTCCGGCGAAGACGGAGGTAGAGGCAAGAGCAAGAGCCGCGAGGGCAAGTTTCGTTTTCATACGTGTTCCTTCTTTGATTGTCCGAACAGCACGATTGCTTCGGAGTACCTGCGTACCCGTCTAAGCTAACTAGATGGCCGTGACGAAAGCGCTGCCTGAGCATTACTTTTTTGTCAGGACAGCGCGTTCAGTCGGCAACAGCGGTTCGCAAGGTGTGTCGTACCCCTTGCGCCCAGCTTGATCCCTGTCGCAGTGAAGTGAGAGTCGATGTAGGGACTTGTGCGAAAAACATGGATTCATCCACCCCGCTGCGGTCAAGTCGGTATCGAAGCTTCTGCGACCGCTGTCGCTGCTCGGCGTTGGACAGCATGGGGCCCTCACCTGCAAGTCGGAAGAACTCGGCAGACTCTCGTAAGCAGTCGACAAATTGACCCTTTAGCGCCGGTATGGCCCGGCCAAACCTGTTTCTCTGGTTGCGGTCTGCAGCTCCGCTTGATACAACCAGGCCCCAAGACCTTACGCCGGACACAACGTCTACGCACGTCGCTTCTGCTTTGGTCAATCCAAAATGCCTCGAGACGCGCAAACGATGTGCGACCCACGGGTCGATTTTTTCCAGTTCCTCAATGACATGTAGTGCGTCGTCGTCGGTTCCTTGCACGGGAAGAACGAACGACTGCAGCAGGCTTTTCGCAATGGCGTCATCTTGGGCTGCAGCTTGAGACATCCAGTGAAGCCCAAGTTCCTGCTCTGCGATTCCTGCAGCTGATTTGAGAATCATGGCGCCGAGCTGCCGTTGCGCATTGGCGTTGCCACTGGCTGCAGCTTTCTCGAGAAAGAAGAGCGCTGCCTGAGGATTTGCCACGGAGCCGTGGCCGTCGGAGTGAACTCGGTAAAGGAGCAGCCAGGCCTCACTCAGACCTGCGTCCGCCGCACGAAGTAATAGCGCGGTACCCCCTCGAAGATTTCGCCTTGGCACAAGACTCTCGGAGCGCGCAAATGCGGTGTCTATGCCGCAAAATGCGCGACCCAAAAGCAACGCTGCCTCGGCGTTCCTTCGGGCGACACAGTCCTCCAGAATGGCATGTAGCGTCGTACTGTCAAGTTCGGGAAGAGACACCTGAACGCTTTGCAGGAAGACAAGGGCGCCGCAAACGGCATCGCACAGCTCTGAGCCTCGCTCCAAAGGCAGCGCAATTGCGAACTTGAGCAGTCGAATGACGAGTGCAGAGTTTGCAGATTGTGTGGCCTCGGAGAGCGCGTGTTCAACAGTGCCTTCGGCCGCGACGTCGGGCTCCTCGACAAGAGTTTTCAAGGCCGACAAGAGACGGCTTTCCTCGGAGCTCTTGTAAGCACTTAGAGCGTCTGAGGCTGTCGCACTCCCCAAGGCTTGAGCTCGCTCCCACAGCTCAAGAGCAAGCTCTTCGTTCAGTTGCATCAAACCACGCCATACCCCGAGCTTGAGGCAAGCAGCTGACGAACCTGCACTTGCTGCGGCAACCAGCATTGGGACGAGGTCGCGTCGGACGAGGTCGCTCAACGAAAGGCTTTCCGCAATGATTCTGGCGGAGCGCTCTGAAGTGGAAAGCGCTGGGTGGGACAGGTATTTGAGGCCTAGGTCGGTGTACTGTGGAAAGCCCTGCGCACCCTGCAAGTAGCGTTGCCCAACCTCGCATAACGCATCCAAGTCGCCTTGTCTCGCAAGGGCCAGCAGTTGAACGTCTTGACGCCGCATGTTTTCCAGAACTTCGATAGAAACCTGTCGAGGAATCTATCGAGATGCTGGTTTCCACGAGCTTTCGCTCTGATGACGATGTCGTCACCAAATTGTTATTTTCACGAATTTGACTTCCCGTACGTAGTGACGGAAAAACACAACGCCCGAAGGATGGGCTGGGTTGGCGCGTGCGACGAGAGCAACGGATTTTGCATGTTTTCAGGCAAATCACTAGCGAAATTTCCGAAACCAGCCGCAGGGGGAGCGTTCATGCGTAGACGTGAGCATAGTCACGGGTACGCACCGTCGTCATGTGCTTGGTCAGACAGCCATCATTTCTGGTTGTTTGTCTTCAAAGACATTTTGGCCAACATGCGAGGTGCGATTCGTCCCCTCAAACTAGTCTCTGAACAGAGCTATCAGCGTAAAGGAAATCTCATGAACAAGACGAATCGTTTGGCACTGGCCGTGCTCGCCCTCCTCGGGTCCACTGCCGCCTTTGCCCAAAGCAGCGTGACGCTGTACGGCCGTGTGAATACCACGGTGGAACGCCAAGATGTGGGTGGCGTGAAGACCACGGTTGTGGCCAACAACAACTCCCGCTTCGGCTTCAAGGGTGTTGAGGATCTCGGCGGTGGTCTGACCGCTGGCTTCCAGCTGGAAAGCGGTTTTCAGTCTGACACCGGCGTTGGCAGTGGTGCGCTTTTCGGCCGCCACAGCGAAGTGAACCTGTCGGGCGGATTTGGTACCGTTCGCTTGGGCAACTTCTTCCCCGCCTCGTACTTCGCGTCTGCCGACTATGTCAGCATGCACAACCACGACACTGGGTCCTCGTCTGACGCTCTGTACTACGACCCGGTCTGGTTCGGCGGCCCAGGCACCGGCAACAAGATTGCCTACCGCACCCCCAACATCGGTGGCTTCACTGCGGAAGGTTCTGTTGTGCTGCATGAGCAAGCACCCGGTACCGGCGGCAAGAATGGCTATGACTTTGCTGCCAACTACGCCATGGGCGCACTGGACCTTGGCGCAGGCTACAGCGCCATTGATAGCAACAAGCAGTTCTCCTTGCGTGCTCTGTATTCCTTCGGTCAATTTACCGTTGGTGGCTACTATCAGCGGAACAAGGACGCAAACCAACTGCTGGCTACGGGAGCTGGAACACGCAACAATCTCCGCTTGGCTGCAGCCTACAGCGTTGGCGCCTCGGAGTTTCACGTGAACGTGGGCCGTGCAGGCGAATACGAGAACATCGTCGACAGCGACGCTACGCAATACACGCTGGGCTACAACTACAACCTGAGCAAGCGCACGAAGGTCTACGGTTACTACACCCGCGTGAACAACAGCACCAACGCGACCTACATGACCGGCACCGCTGGTGCCGATTTCAGCTCCGTTGCTGTGGGCATTCGCCACAACTTCTAAGCTGCTCGTGCTCTCGGCAGCCTCGCTGCCCGAGCATTAGCTTTCGAAGAATGAGGCCTCGCGTTCCTTCAAGGGATGCGAGGCCCTTTGTCTTTTAGCCACACAGCCACAAACGGCGTGAGGGATTCCATAAATAAATAGCATAGCCTTCTTGAACGGTGGCGTGAAGTTGATTGGGCGTTTGCCAGCACAGGTGTCACGTGACGCCCGCTTCGGTACACTTCCTCTTGTCCCATCTGAAGGCGTCGACTCGCAAGAGTCAAGTGATTTTGCTTCTCGCGTCTGGCGCGAAGACATGGCATCGATGCGCGAATCGACCTTCTCTCCGACAGAGCTCGCTCCTGGCTGCTTCAAGTGGAGGTACCTGTTGAAGAGCGGTTTTCAAGAGCGCACCATCAGGCGCTCACCATGCAATCGCGGAGCACGCCACCCACGACCACTTTTTTTTGGACTCGAGGCACATGAAGCTGTTGGTGATTGAGGATGAAGTGAAACTGGCGGAGTACCTTCGGAAAGGCCTCCAGGAAGCTGGTTTCGTCGTGGACCTTGCGCACAATGGCATCGATGGCTTGCATCTCGCAATGGAGTCCGACTACGACCTCATCGTGCTAGACGGCATGCTTCCTGGCATTGACGGGCTTGGCTTGTTGGCCGCGTTGCGTCAGACCAAGCGCACAAGGGTCTTGATGCTGACTGCGAGAATAAAGGTCGAAGACAGAGTGCGCGGCCTGAACACAGGTGCAGATGACTACATGGTCAAGCCGTTTGCGTTTTCTGAACTCGTTGCCCGGGTTCAGGCATTGCTGAGACGAGAACAGACTGGAGCGGGAGCTGAGCAGCCCACGGTGCTTAGTGTGGCTGACCTAGAGGTTGACCTGGTCGGTCGCAAGGTGTCTCGCCGAGGGCAAAGGATTCTCCTGACATCTCAAGAGTTCAGCCTTCTTTCCTTGCTCCTGCGACGACAGGGCCAAGTACTTTCGAGAACCGAAATTGCCTCGCAAGTGTGGGACATGAACTTCGACAGCAACACAAATGTGGTGGACGCTGCAGTCCGACGCTTGCGCACCAAAGTGGATGTGCCGTTTGACAGCCCGTTGATTCACACGGTTCGCGGCGTTGGCTACATCCTGGAACCCCGACAAGAATGAATCGGAATAGCGCAAATTCGCTAGGACGACGGCTGTCGGCCTGGCTTGCGTGGCAAAGCTTGGGTGGGCTGCTAATCGTGTGTGCAACGGTGTACGGAGCCACACACTACGCGTTTAAGGCGCGGCAGCTTGAGGAGTTGGACCAGAAGCGGGCGCTGCTGACATATCTTGCCTCCGAGGCCGCGCGCAACGGCAATGAAGTCAAGCTCAAGCATGAGCTCGACGACTTCATGGTTGGCCATCCCCAACTTGGGCTTTCTGTAGCACAGACAGATGGAGCAATTTTTCACCAGAAACTGCTGCCACCGTCGGGGCATGCCCGACGAACGATTCAGTTCAACCTCGACTCCCCGAGGCCTGGTCAGCAAATGCTTCGCACGGAGTTGTCGCTGGATGTAGGTGGCGATTCGCTGGTGTTGCGACGCATCGCCTGGATTCTCTTTGGGGCGGCAGTGGGAGGAGTACTGTTGATTTCCTCCGGCGGATTTCTCCTGGTGTGGCTTGGATTGCGGCCTTTGCGCGAGCTCTCGGCACAGGTGAAAGTGCTTACAGCAGGGACGCTGCACATCCGACTGGATGGTTCACGACAGCCCGACGAGCTCGCTCCGTTGATTGCGCAATTCAACGATTTGTTGGCCCGTCTCGACCAGTCTTACGAACAAATGGAGGGCTTCAACGCTGACGTCGCCCACGAGTTGTTGACACCGCTGACGACGTTGATGAGCGGTGCTGAACTGGCGATGAACTCATCCAAGAGTCTGGACGAGATGCGTGAGTTGCTCGGTTCGAATCTGGAGGATCTGCAGCGCATCGCTGGAATAGTGCACGACATGCTGTTTCTCTCGCAAGCAGATAGGGGGGCGGCTGCGCGTCGCACATCAACCCCCAGCCTCGCAGCAGTCGTGTGGCGCGTTGCCGAGTACCACGAAGCTACCCTCGATGATGCTGGACTAACCCTTGAGGTGGATGGGGACGTCGATGGCGATTTCGACCTGCAGCTGTTGCAGCGTGCGTTCTCCAACCTGATTAGTAATGCCACTCGCTACGCCACAAAGGGCACGAGCATAGTGGT
Source organism: Hydrogenophaga laconesensis (assembly GCF_031457235.1). Taxonomy (NCBI): domain Bacteria; kingdom Pseudomonadati; phylum Pseudomonadota; class Betaproteobacteria; order Burkholderiales; family Comamonadaceae; genus Hydrogenophaga; species Hydrogenophaga laconesensis. Next base: position 16,924 of record NZ_JAVDWE010000020.1, on the reverse strand, counting down.
GAGGATTGAACCCGATGCTCTCGAGCAGGTGACGGTTCTCGTCGAAAATCGCGGAGCCCCGGTTGACACGCAGACCCTCTCCAGGATGTTTGACCGGTTCTTTCGAGCCGATGCATCACGCAGCGGAGCCAGCAAAAATCACGGCCTCGGCCTCTCAATTGTTGCGGCCATTGCGCGTATGCATGGCGGCACGACCACGGCTGCATCGAGCAATGGCGTCACCAGTGTGGGCATCCGTCTGAAGCGGTTCGCTGAGTAAGTCGACAACCGATTGCCATATCAGTGTGGACAATCACACGAGCGCGATGCCGCGCAGCCATTCGACCTCGCACTCATGTTCAGCATGGCTTACGAATATGACGGATTTGTCATTCTGATGAATTCATGTTGTTGAGGACCAACTCATACAGTGTTTCTCAGCGCCGAAACGGCAGCTGTTGCCTCACACGAGAGGCTTTCCAAATCACTTATGAGGTCCTACATGTCCAAAATCTACACCTTCCGGCAAGCCGCCTTCGCCGTCTCCATTGCAGCCACCCTTGCCAGCGCCTCTGCTGCAGGCGTTTCCAGCAAAGAGCAGGCGCTGATTGGCCAACCCGCTCCTGCCACGGCATCGGCACGTGTCATCGACCTGAGTGCGTCCAGCTACGCGAACGTCTCCTATGGTGAGACAGTCGTCTTTCGCGGCAATGGAGGCAACCAGTTCACCTGGACGTTCAATGGTGTTGGTGGCCGTTCCTGGGACCTTGCCAAGATTGCTCCGGCTGGTTTCTCCGACAAGCAGTTCCGAGTCTTCGTGAGTCGGAATCCGCTGTATCGCAGCTGAGCCTTCATCGCTCGCAATGGGCGACTCCGCGCTGCCGGGACGAGGATTGCCACGACAGGCGCCTGGACGTACACGGGCTACACACGGATGGTGTGTGGCCCGTTTTACTTCTTGTCGCCGCCTTTGTATGCCAGAAGGCGCAGCGCGTTGAAGACGACCAAGAGCGTCGACCCCTCATGAACGGCAACGGCTGCTCCAATGCCAAGACCCATGATGGTCGCGGGTACCAAGACCGCCACGATGCCAAGGCTCACGAATACGTTCTGACGAATCACCGAACGCGTGTGACGGCTTAAGCCTACGGCGAAAGGAAGGTTTCTCAAGTCGTCGGCCATTAGCGCCACGTCTGCTGTCTCCAGTGCCACATCTGAGCCTGCAGCACCCATGGCGATGCCCACGGTCGCGTTGGCCATAGCGGGCGCGTCGTTGACGCCATCGCCCACCATTGCTACCTTCGTTTCCTCGCGAAGCTTGCGAATCGCTTTGACCTTGTCCTCAGGCATTAAGTCACCCCAGGCCTCATCGAGCCCTACCTCACTGGCAACTGCTTCTGCCACCTTCTTGTGGTCCCCGGAAATCATAATCATGCGGGTGATGCCGAGCTCTCGAAGCTGCTTCAGTGCATCACGTGCGCCTTCGCGTGGGGTATCAAGAAGTCCGATGGCGCCGAGATCTCGCTCACCCTTGCGCACAACCATGGATGTGCGGCCTGCTTCACGCAGACTTTCAATGGCTGACGCGGCCGAAGTGCCCAAGGGGGCGATGCCATCGCTTCCAAAGAGTTCTGTCTTGCCAATCCAGACTGTCTCCCCATCCACAGTGGCAGTCACCCCGCGTCCAATCAAGTTCTCGAGATTGCTCGCGGGTGGGATGGGTTGCTGCCCCAAGCGCTCACGACCATCCTTCGCTATCGCAGCAGCAAGCGGATGGTCGCTCAAGGACTCGACTGCAACCGCTACAGCAAGCAGCTCCGTTTCGGTGACACCTTCCGCTGTCACTACATCGGTGATTCGCGGTCGGCCTTCCGTTAGTGTGCCGGTCTTGTCAAATGCCATTGCGTTGAGGGAGCCGAGCTCTTCAAGAGGAGCACCCCCCTTTATCAGAACGCCGCCTCGCGCTGCGCGAGCAATGCCTGAAAGAACCGCGCTGGGCGTCGCTATGGCCAGGGCACATGGACTGGCAGCGACAAGAACCGCCATGGCGCGATAGAAGCTATCGCGGAACGGCTCGTCCACAACTACCCAGGCAAACAAGAGCAGGAACGCCAGCAACAGAACAGCGGGCACAAAAATGCGTTCGAACTGGTCGGTGAATCGCTGCGTCGGAGACTTGCGCGTCTCTGCTTCGCTGACCATCTTGACCACTCGGGCCAGGGTCGAATCAGTGGAGCGTCGCGTCACCTCAATTTCGATGGAATGTGCCCCGTTGATGGTGCCCGAGAAAACGCGGGAGGCCGCTTCGATGACATCGGGTCTCGAGCGAGCTAGGCCCGCATCATTGACCGGTCGCTTGTCGACCGGCATGCTCTCGCCAGTGACGGGCGCCTGGTTGATGCTAGTTGTGCCAACCAGAATAAATCCATCGGCAGGAAGGCGCTCATTTGGCCTCACCAAAACGACGTCGCCGACCACGAGTTCTTCCACCGCAATCTCAGATGTCTGCCCATCACGGCGGACGGTGGCCGTGTCTGGCGCCAGTTCTGCCAGTGCCTCAATGGCTCGCTTTGCTCGACCCATGGCATAGCTTTCAAGTGCGTGGCCCAGGCTGAACAAAAACAGAAGTAGCGCACCCTCTGCCCATGACCCGAGAGCAGCTGCGCCGGCAGCTGCGACCAACATCAGAGTGTCAATCTCGAATCGCTTGCGTCGAAGGTTATCGATGGCTTCTCGCAATGTATAGAAGCCGCCAAAGAAGTACGCAGCGACGTAACAAGCAAGTGGAACCCAGGATGGTGCGCCCGTGAGTAACTTCTCCGTGACTGCTCCTGCACCGAGCAGCGCTCCGCAAATCAGCGCGAAAATCATTTCGCTGTTCGCGCCGAACACGCCGCCATGTTGGTGCCCTTCGTGGCCGCCAGAAGCATGTTGGTGGTCACCGTGGTCGTGGCTATGCGCGCTATGGTCTTCCTCCGCCTCGCGCGGATTCGTTCCAAGGCTTGAGAGTTCGGCACGTATTACTTCTTCCGAAGTCTTCTCGCGGTCGAACTCGATGTGCAGGAGCCCTGAAGCATTGGCGTTAGCTTCAAGAACGCCCTCCATCTTCTGCAGACGGTCGGCCACGGACCCGGCCTTCCTTTGATGGTTCACCCCGTCAAGTTGCCACTGCAGGTGGCCGAAGCGGCTAGAGATTTCTGCGCCAGCTGCTTTCGCAAGTTCACGAATGCGCGCTAACGAAAGCTGGTCCGGGTCATAGTGAATGCATAGCTGCGGCGGCTTCTCTGCGGCGCCAGGCCGCACATGTACATCGTCAACTCCAGGCCGATTGCGCAGCAGCTGTTGCAGCCGCTCAACGCAGGCATCTGCTTCGCCAGGAATGCTCGGCAGAAGAACAGGGAGGTCGACGCGAAGCTTTTCAGGCATGACGTGATGGTCGCTCTATACGACTGAGTTGAAGAGAAAAGAGCCGAACTTTGCTCGCAGAATGTGTGCGAAGAAGCTCGTGAACGCTTCATTCTTGAACGGCTGACACGCGCACCGAAAACATATCGCAAAAGTCATGTTTGCGTCACATTCACGTTAGATAATTTTTATCCATGGTGCAAAGCTCGCCAGGGGTGTTTTCGTCCTCGTTTTGTCACATTGCGTCGGTCTAATCAGTTGTGTCAGCCCGACTTGGGTTGTCGTTCCACCGAGTCCTTGCGATGTAGGTCGCATCGGAACACGGTCCAACTCAACTGCACAGCAATAGACGACATGAAACACTCTCTCATCGCCCTCTCGATTCTCGCGACCACTGCAGGGGCGTTTGCGCAAAGCAGCACTACTCTCTTCGGTGTTGTCGACGCATCTGTGACGCGACTGTCCAGCGACAGCGCGAGCGTCACGGGGCTCTCCAGTGGTGAACAATCTAGCAGCCGTCTTGGTTTTCGTGGACTGGAAGACCTCGGCGGAGGTCTCAAGGCCAGCTTCTGGCTTGAAGGCAGCGTTGCCGTTGACAACGGCGGTACAACATTTCGTTTTGACCGTCGCTCCACTGTTGGCTTGATTGGCGGGTTTGGCGAGGTTCGACTTGGCCGGGACAAGCTCGCGTCCTATCTGAACGTCGAGACCTTTGACCCGTTCGGCGACATTGGAGTGGCTGGAAACGGCGCTAACAACATGCTCGGCAACGCAACGGTCGCCGCTGGCACGCAAGAGGGTAGCCACTCCAAGCGCGCGAGCAATATCGTCTCGTATCTGACGCCCAAGATGGGTGGCTTCCACGGCCAGGTGCAATACGGCTTCGGCGAGAGAGCCAGCAGCGAGCCGAACAACAGCCGAGGCAACTTCATCTCCGCACGCGTGGGATATCAAACTAACCCGCTCGATATCGCCTTGGGCTTTGCACAGCTGAAGGCAGGCACCGCTATTCAGGAAGTGACCTACAAGGCGGTGAACCTGGGTGCTTCGTACGACCTTGGCTTTGTGAAACCGATGTTGTTGATTGCCACCGAGCGTGGCGCCGGTCGTGGTGTCAATGCGTATACCTTGGGTGCCTCGGCCCCTGTCGGCCAGTCGGGTGAATTCCGTGTCGGCTACACGCGATTCAATACTCGCAACCAAGTCGACGCCGATTCCTCGAAGCTGGGTCTTGGCTACATTCACAAGCTGTCCAAGCGCACCGTGGTCTATGGCCTGCTCGCGCGAGTGAGCAATGACGCCAACGCCAATCGCGGCTTCGCAGTCTCCTCGTCTTCCCTGGCGTCTCCGCTCATAGCCGCTGGCGACAGCGCGACCGGATACTCCATCGGCGTGCGTCACTCGTTCTGACAAAAAGAGTCGCAGCACGGATGTGGTGTCTGTGCTGCGGCGTATAAAGTGCTCCCCGTGGAATTGGCCCAAGAGCTTTACGACTCTTGGGCCTTTTTTCGATGGGGATTCCACGAAAGTTTGGTCACAGCCAACTGACGCGCAATCAACTTCTGAAAATCACATCTTCTTCGTGAACATCATGACCAGCGTGTTCGCGTTCACAGACTTGCCATCCGCCTTACCGAGGAATGAGTTCTTCTTGGTTGCACCGACCATGGCGCCTGACACTGAGAAACCATCGCCTAGGGCATAGACAGCGCCAACGCTGTAGTCGACGTAGTTGGGGAGGGCAATGTCGCTGCTATACGAGGTGTAGCCCAGCGACGCCTTCAAGGTCCAGTTGGGATGGATCTCCTGAGCGTAGGCCACGTTCAAATAGCCAGTGCCCTTGCCCTTCAAGCCCGACCCGAGCGCGGAGCCCGCAGCATTGAAGTAGTCGTCAGACACGGTGTGATAGTACTTGGCGCTCAGAGGACCCCAGCCCACGCCGAGGTAGAGCTCAGTTGTGTTTACAGCGCTGGCACCCGTGTAGTGATAGCGCAGAACGCCGGCGTCCCAGCTGAGCTCGCCGGTTGCAAAGATATAGCCAGCGTAGAGATCGCTTTCCAGATTCGCAGTCGGGCCTGTAGCACTCGTCTGGAAGTTGACGGTCGAGTTCCAGTTTCCAGCATAGAAACCACTTGAGTGGGAGTAGTCAAAGCCGCCTTGCAGCGCAGGTCGCAGCTGTCCTTCTCGCACATCCTGGTCTTGGCCGCGAGTCTTGTAGTTGGTGACGAGGCTGACGTTCGCGCTTAGTTGGGCGCTGGCGAGCATGGGGAGTGCCGCCAATGTAAGCACGGCCAGGGTCTTGGGGGAGATGATTGTTTTCATGAGTGAGCTTTCAAGTGGTGATGAACAGATAAAAGCCGAGTCGGAGCTTTTGACCCCCACCCTCAATTGCAAGCAACCAGGGCACGGGACTCGACGTAGACAGCTTGCTATGGCATAGCGTTTCACCAAGAGAAAACCGAACGGGCGTCGTTGAAACGCTAGTGAATTTGGCTATTCAGGCGAGATTCAGCAACTTGAAAGCAACTTCCCTCGTGCAACTCCCCATTGCATGTTTGGCTGCTTCTCAGTTCAACCCAGGGCCCACTGCTGGCACGGACCGATTCCTCTGTTCAGAGCCAGGTTGAAAGCTACCTAGCTCTCCCGACACATAAGCAAAAAGTGACGCATTTGTCATCGCTCGGATGTCGGTTTGTGTCGGTGCGCTCTCTAAATTAAGTCCAGCAGATGACGGCTGCCGCTGGCAACCGCGAAGCGATCCGACGGACCGCAAGGTCTGCAAACGTTCACTCGGCCCACGTCCACTGTGATGTCAGGTCCGATGGCTTTGTTCTCGGGCGCGGTTAGAGGCCGTGCCCTCAATCCCAGGACAACTATCCGTGGAGTTTCTTTCCCAGGAGCGTCAAGCAGAAGTCAGAGCCATCGCCGAGAAGCAGCAGAAGACTTATCGCCAGATGCTTTCGGCAAACAAGAACAAGACTTTTGCCATCCATGCGATTCACAGCCTGCATAGACAGATAGACGAACTAGTGACAAGGGTCCAAGCAAGACCCGACGTGCGCTTCGACTGCAAACCGGGGTGCTCGTATTGCTGCAACTTCCGCATCGAAGTCTTCCCCCCAGAGGTTTTCGTTCTGGCTCGCAGGCTGCGGGAGCTACCTGGCGACCAGCTAGACCTCGTAACCGAGCGACTCCGTCTACATGTTCAAAGGTCAGAAGGTGTCAGTCGCGCGCAGCACTGGATGAACTGCCCCTTGCTGAAGGAAGACCGTTGTTCCGTCTACGAAGACAGGCCGTCAACTTGCAGGAAGTACCTATCCCTAGATGTTGAGGGGTGCAAGAGACCTGGAGTTAGTGCGTTGGAAGACGGCGAGTTGGCGCTTAAGTCCTTGGCGCTCGTCAGCGGCACTAGAGAAGCGTACGCGAAGGCTAAGAGCCCTCTATCCATCCACGAGCTCGGTGAAGCGCTCCTCATTGCATTGACAGACCCCACCTGCGAGGAGCGTTGGTTCAAGGGCGAACAGGTCTTCCCGCTATTGGCTGAGGACGACTGAAATCGTGGAGCCGGTCTTACTTTACAGAGGGGATTCGTGAGCGAAGTTGGGCGCAATGAGCCTTGTCCGTGCCGCAGCGGGAAAAAATACAAGCATTGCTGCATGACGCGTAGTTCTACCCCGTTGGCGGCGGGTGAAGCGACCAGCCCAGTCGATGCGCTTAGCGTGGCATGGAGCTTCTTCGAGTCGGGCCAGGCAACCGAGGCAGCGAGTCTGTGTCGAACAATTCTTCGTTCAGATGCTGCGCAGCCGGATGCGCTGTACTTGCTGGGGGTCCTAGCCTGCGAAAGCGGGAATCTCCGGGATGCTCTGGAACTCCTCCGGAAAGCTGCACTAGCACGCCCGCAGTTCTCTGAAGCGCACTACTACCTCGGGCTTATTCGTATGAGGCAAGCCCAGTATGAGCAGGCTGTCGCGCACTATCACCAAGCAATCGCCTGTGCGCCTGGATTTGTCGAAGCACATTGCAACCTGGGCGTTGTGCTTAATCGCTTGGGTCAACCGCTTCAGGCCTTGTCCAGTTATCAGGAGGCTCTGAACATCCGCGAGGCGACAGAAGTGAAGATTGGCCTCGCCGAGTGCTTGCAGCGCCTCCCTGCCTCGCCAGTGATGAGCCACTTGCGCCCTCTGCTGACACGCGCAATCGCTGAAGCCTGGCGCCGGCCTGAGGAGCTCGCGCCCGCCGCTATCGCCTTCCTAAAGAGCGAAGCTGGATTCCAGGAAGCAGTATCGAAAGGCGTTGGCCGAGAGAGATTGCTTGCGGACTGGAGCGAAAACAGACTTCTTCTTGCGTTGCTTGAGAGCGCGACGATTTGCGATGCCGAGCTTGAACGTTTGTTGACAGCGGTCCGCGAGACGCTTCTGGATGGCGCTCTGAGGTCCGATGTGGAAGATGATGTGTTGCTGAGCTTGCGTTCCGCCCTGGCGCAGCAGTGCTTTGTGAACGAATACTCGTGGCTCGTGCACCCAGATGAAAGCGACAAGGTCGAAGAGCTACTGAAGCACGCGAGTCTCGCTATCGAATCGGGTCGCTCAACCGACGCTTTGACCTCATCGAGTCCGTAGGTGTACTGCATCACTTAGCTGACCCAGCGGCGGGCTGGCGGGCACTACTACAAATGCTGCGACCAGGCGGACTCATGTTGCTCGGCCTGTACAGCGAAATAGCGCGCGCTCCAGTAGTCGCCGCGCGGCAATTCATTGCTCATCATGGTTATTCCGCTACTGCACAAGGCATTCGAGAATGTCGCGCGGCAATCATGAGGGCCGATTGTCCGAAGGCACTTAGCCACCTCACTGCGTTCGGCGACTTCTACGGCTTGAGTGCATGTCGCGACTTGTTGTTCCATACGCAAGAGCACCGCACAACTTTAGTTGCCATACGTGCGCTGCTGGATGAGCTGTCGCTCGACCTCGTAGGTTTGCATGTTGAGCCTGACGTGCTTCGAAAATTCCAAGCACGATTTCCTGATGATGACTCTGTTCACGACTTGAGTATGTGGCACCAGTTTGAGATAGAGAATCCCCAAACCTTTGTTGGGATGTATCAGTTCTGGGTGCAGAAGCGACGCGCATAACTGGGTGAACCATGGGTGACCATAACCCTCCATCGCGAGTACGGCTGTGTGAGCTCACGTGAATTCGACATCTAGTCTTCGACCAGCTTTCAAGCCACTCGAAATCAGCGCATGAGCAAGTTGCTGCTGTTCACATAGAGCAATAGATTGCATCTGGGTTGTCAGGGGGAAGAGCGAATATCCGCTCACATGCCCCCCTGTGAACTGCTTCTTGGGGAGCAATCCCACAACGGCTTCTGAAGAGTCCTGCGAGCCATTCAGTCGCCAACGTGCATCCAATATGACTGATTTGTCATTTATCGGTTTTCGAACTGTGGAGATGGCAGTTCTACAGTTCTGACAGTGCCAAAAAGAGAACTTTGGCCCCTGTTCAGACTGACTCTAAGGCCCCGATGAAAACACTCCAAGTCGCGCTTACGGCGATAACCCTTGCATCTGCTCTTCTGACATCTGCTGCTTCGGCAGAAACGCTTCGTAGTGGCGAGTCCCCCTATGGACAGGTTGCTGTGGAAGCGAAAAACGCACGCGTCGTAGATGTGATGTCCACGAAATCAGTCAGTGTCACATATGGCGAAACCATCTTGTTTCAGGGTGCAGGCGGGAAGACGTTTGCTTGGACCTTCAACGGCCTGGATGGTCGGTCTTGGAACTTGAAGCAGTTTGCTCCTTCGGGTTTCGTTGCCAAGGACTACCGCGTTTACGTGGCCAGAAACCAGCTCTATCGCCGGTAGCAGGCCTTCTTGGCCAAGCGGCGTGCTCAGTCTCTTTCAAGACTGAGTTGTCGAAAAGGTCCTGCTCCGAAAAGGCGGTACCTCACTGCTGAGCAGCCTTGAGCCAGTTGAGCACTAGGACCGAGATTCCATCTGATGGCCGCCACGACTTTGCGTCACTCGCTTGTGCAAAAAGCAGAGCACTGTCGTGCTGCCTCGATTCGTTCATTGATATTCAGGTCAACGGGAGAAGCCAAATGACCAGGAAACCCATGTCGCTTGCCATGGCGCTTGCGATGCTCGTCGGATTTGCAGCGAACGCACAGCAGGTCGCTCCCGGTGGTGCCTCATCAGTAGCAGTAGCGTCCTCCAAGCAAGCGTCTCAGCCGCTGACTTTGGGTGCAGCACTGCAGGCCGCCATCGACAACAGCCCGACGTTATCCGCTGCCAGACGCGAGATAGATGCTGCTCAAGGCGCGCTCACGCAGGCTGGGGTCTATCAAAACCCGTCGCTTGACCTGGAGGTGGAGGACCTCCGCTCCGGTATGCGCAGCACAACAGTTACTTTGAGCCAGCCTTTGGAGCTTGGAGGAAAGCGCTCAGCGAGAGTTGCTGCGGCGGAGCGCGCACTGGAAGCTATTCGCGTAAAGAGCGAGGCGACTGAAGCTCAACTGAAGGCGGACGTCACAGCAGCATTCCTATCTGCGCTTCTATCGCAGGAGCGTGTGAGGTTGGCGCAAGAGTCTCTGAACATCGCTCGCTCTGGCAGCCAGGCTGCGTCCAAGCGCGTCCAGGCTGGGAAGGTGTCTCCCCTGGAGGAGACGCGCTCGAAGGTCGCAGAGGCTAACGTGCGTCTCGAGCTTGTCCAGGCGCAAGGTGAGCTGGCCGCGCAGCTTCAAGAGTTGCGTGCGCTGTTGGCTGGTGGGGTCCATTTCGACGCGTTGGACGGCAACGCTTTGCTTCTTCCGACCCTCCCTCCAATCGACGTTCTGCAGGCTCGCGTTGAGAACTCACCGACGATGCGACAAGCTCGACTTGAGACCAGCCGACTATCAGCACTTGCGGACCTTGAACAGGCAAAGAGGAAGCCAGACATAGCCGTAAGCCTCGGCATGCAGCGTTCTCAGCAGGACGGTCGCTCGACAGCCATCGTTGGGGTTTCGATTCCACTGCCCGTGTTTGACACCAATCGCGGAAACATCATCCAGTCGCTGCGACTGCGGGACAAGTCGGAAGACGACGCGAGGGCACTTGAGTTGCGGTTGCGAGCAGATCTCGCGATTGCAAGGCAGCGGATGGAAATCGCCTCCCAAGAGGTGGCCGCCGTCAGTGCGGAAATCCTTCCCAGTGCACAGCTCGCGTTCGACGCCGCCGCGCAAGGTTTTGAGCTCGGAAAGTTCGAATACCTCGACGTACTCGATGCACAGCGGACTTTGCTACAGGCTCGGTCCCAGTACCTGCGCTCGCTAGGCGAATCTCATCGAGCGGCAGCAGATGTCGCTCGGCTCCTCGGAAACAACACTCTCAACTGAATCTGCCATGGCTACCAAATCACCTATGAATGCAAGACCTGAGAAAAAGCAGCTCATCATCATCGCCATCATCCTGGTGCTGGGCGCAGTCGGAGGAGCCCTAATCCTGCGGGGAGGAGAGAGCCACGGCGAAAGCGATGGCCATGGCCATGGAGAAGAAAGCTCACAGGTCGAAGGGGGTGCTAGCAAAGCAGGAGCCCAGGAAACTGGTTCCGGCACATCTGCTGAACAGAGCAAGTCACCGTCCGGCGCTAGCGAAGAAGCGCACAAAGAGGATGAGGAAAAGGTAGCTCTGACGGACGAGCAGGTGAAGGCAGCCGGTATCGTGATTAAGGAAAGTGGTGCCGCTGTGATTCGTACCACGCTGCAGCTCCCTGGAGAGATTCGATTTAACGAGGACCGAACCGCGCACATCGTTCCGCGAGCAGCGGGGGTCGTCGAGAGTGTGAGCGCAAATCTCGGGCAGAAGGTGTCGCGCGGCCAAGTCTTGGCGGTGATTTCGAGTTCTGCTGTTTCGGAGGTTAGGTCTGAGCTCCAAGCGGCAACGAAGCGTCGTGAGCTTGCACAGACGACATACGAACGCGAAAACACACTTTGGCAGCAGAAGATTTCGCCCGAACAGGATGTTCTGCAAGCCCGACAAGCCTTGCGTGAGGCAGAGATTGCAGTGGCAAATGCCACGCAGAAGTTGCGAACACTTGGGGCGTCAGCAGGTTCCGGTGCTCTAGGTCGAGTTGAGCTGCGGGCGCCGTTCGATGCGATGGTCGTGGAAAAGCACATCGCCATCGGTGAGGCCGTGCGCGAGGACGCAAACGTGTTCACCTTGTCCGACCTTTCAACGGTGTGGGCTGAGATGAGCGTGGGTGCAAGTGACCTTGCCAAGGTTCGCGTCGGGGAGCGTGTACGAGTAAAAGCTGATGCCGCAGATGTCGTCGCGGATGGAAAGATTGCCTTTGTTGGTTCGCTGATTGGTGCGCAAACTCGAACGGCACCTGCTCGTGTTGAACTGAGCAACCCGCAAGGCGCTTGGCGGCCTGGGCTCTTCGTCACCGTCGAAGTGCTTACAAATGACAATGACAAGGCATCGGCGATAACTGTCGATGCAAACGCGCTTCAAACCGTGGAAGACAAGACTTCGGTCTTCACCAAGGTTGAAGGCGGCTTTGTCGCGAAAGCTGTGCGAATCGGACGCACTGATGGTCAGCGGGTTGAGATTCTGGATGGCCTGAAGGCTGGTGAGTCCTATGCGGCAGACGGCAGCTTTGTCGTCAAGTCTGAGCAGGGCAAGAGCTCGGCGACGCACGCGCACTAAGGGCCGCCCACTATGTTTGAACGCATCATCCGCTTCGCCATCGAACAACGATGGCTGGTTATGTTGGCCGTGCTCGGAATGGTTGGGCTCGGCGTGTACAACTTCCAACGGTTGTCCATTGACGCCGTGCCGGACATCACCAATGTCCAAGTGCAAATCAACACGGCTGCACCTGGCTACTCGCCTCTCGAGACAGAGCAGCGCGTCACGTTCCCGATTGAGACCGTCATGGCCGGGCTCCCTGGCCTTCAACAAACACGGTCCATCTCGCGTTATGGCATATCGCAGGTCACCGTGGTCTTTAAGGACGGCACCGACATCTACTTCGCACGCCAGTTGGTGAACGAGAGGATGCAGGGTGCAGTCGGCTCTCTGCCAGAAGGCGTCCACCCAGCTGTGGGGCCAATATCTAGCGGCTTGGGTGAAATCTTCCTCTGGACGGTGGAGGCTGAAGAAGGAGCGAAGAATGCGGAAGGCAAACCATATACGCCGACCGACCTTCGTGTGATTCAGGACTGGATCATCAAACCGCAACTCCGCAATGTGCCGGGTGTGACTGAGATTAACTCTATCGGCGGCTTTGAGAGACAGTTCCAGGTCGCTCCGATACCTGAGCGCTTGTTGGCCTACGGGTTGACGTTGCCTGATGTCGTTCAAGCTCTTGAGCGAAACAACGCCAACGTGGGCGCAGGCTACATTGAGAGACGTGGCGAGCAGTATCTGATCCGGGCGCCTGGCCAAGTCGGCAGCCTTGAGGATCTCCGCAATGTCGTTTTGGCGAACAACAGCGGAACTCCGGTTCGAATCCGCGACGTTGCTGAGGTCGAAATTGGCCAGGACTTGAGAACTGGTGCAGCCACGGACAACGGTCGCGAGGTCGTGCTGGGCACGGTGTTCATGCTATTGGGCGAGAACAGCCGAACTGTCGCCCAAGCTGTTGCGAAGAAGATGGAGGAGATCAATCAGAATCTTCCAGAGGGCGTACACGCGATTACTGTTTATGACCGAACAGTTCTAGTGGACAAGGCAATCTCCACGGTCAAGAAGAACCTGTTCGAAGGTGCCGTGCTCGTCATCGCGGTGTTGTTCCTTTTCTTGGGCAACATCCGAGCGGCGTTGCTGACCGCGCTGGTCATTCCGCTCTCGATGCTCTTCACCTTCACCGGGATGGTGAATCAGAAGGTGAGCGCCAACCTGATGAGTCTGGGGGCGCTTGACTTCGGCATCATCGTCGATGGCGCCGTGGTGATTGTGGAAAACTGCATTCGTCGCCTGGCGCATGCGCAAGAGCGCTATGGACGTCCGCTGACAAAGGCGGAGCGATTCCATGAAGTGTTTGCCGCATCTCAGGAGGCTCGCAGGCCACTGCTCTACGGCCAGCTCATCATCATGGTCGTCTATCTACCCATCTTCGCCCTTACCGGTGTGGAAGGGAAGATGTTCCATCCGATGGCTCTGACAGTCGTAATCGCGCTGCTGGGTGCCATGATTCTCTCAATCACCTTTATCCCTGCAGCTGTCGCCATGTTCATCGGCAACAACGTTGGCGAAAAGGAAAATCGTCTCATGGGTTGGGCTCGTCGCGCCTACCACCCACTGCTCAAACGTGCCATGGGCGCGAGGGCCGTTGTGCTGACCGCTGCTGCTGTGGCCGTTGTGTTGTCGGGACTTTTGGCAACTCGCTTGGGCAGTGAGTTCATACCCAGCCTTAACGAGGGTGACTTCGCTATCCAGGCGCTGCGAATTCCAGGCACCAGTTTGTCTCAGTCTGTCCAGATGCAGCAGCAAATTGAGCGCACTTTGGTGGCAGAGTTTCCTGAAGTTGAGCGTGTGTTTGCCCGCACAGGTACCGCCGAAATCGCGTCAGATCTTATGCCGCCGAACATCTCCGACGCATATGTGATGTTGAAGCCTGAGGACCAATGGCCAAGTCCTAAGCGGACGCGTCAAGAGCTCGTTGAAGCTGTCCAAGAGAGGGTGAGCAAAATCCCGGGCAACAACTACGAGTTCTCACAGCCGATTCAACTTCGTTTCAACGAGTTGATCTCCGGTGTGCGCGCGGACGTGGCTGTCAAAGTGTTTGGCGACGACATGGATGTGCTGAACAAAACGGCCCAGGAAATCGCCGAGGTTCTTGGTTCTATCAATGGGGCGAGCGAGGTGAACGTCGAGCAAACCACCGGCCTGCCCATGCTCTCCATCAACATTGACAGAAGCAAGGCGGCACGTTATGGCGTCAACGTGGGAGACATCCAAGACACCATTGCTACTGCCATTGGTGGTCGTAATGCTGGAACCCTCTTTGAGGGAGATCGCCGATTCGACATCGTTGTACGCCTGCCCGAGAGGATGCGAGGGGACCTGGAATCGATCCGTCGTCTCCCGGTAACGCTCCCAGCGGCCACACAGGCGGACGGAAGCACTCGTGTGAGCTTTATCCCTCTTTCAGAGTTGGCGACACTTGATTTGGCACCAGGACCAAACCAAGTCAGCCGAGAAGATGGAAAGCGGAGAATCGTCGTAAGCACCAATGTGCGTGGGCGCGACTTGGGCTCCTTCGTGGAGGAAGCCGGAGCCGCTCTGAAGGAGAAGGTGGTCATTCCGACGGGATACTGGACCACGTGGGGTGGACAGTTTGAGAATCTTCAATCCGCGACAAAGCGCTTGCAGATCGTGGTCCCGGTAGCGCTTCTCCTAGTGTTCGTATTGCTGTTCGCCATGTTCGGCAACGTGCGAGACGGCCTCATCGTGTTCACCGGAATCCCCTTTGCTCTTACGGGCGGGATCCTCGCGCTTTGGCTGAGGGATATTCCCCTATCTATCTCAGCTGCTGTCGGGTTTATTGCGTTGTCTGGCGTGGCCGTGCTGAACGGGCTGGTCATGATTTCATTTATCCGAAATCTCAGAGAGGGTGGTGCGACACTGGATGACGCGATTTTCGAAGGCGCGTTGACGCGACTTCGTCCAGTGCTGATGACAGCCTTGGTGGCTTCGCTTGGCTTCGTTCCCATGGCGATCGCAACCGGCACCGGTGCAGAGGTGCAGCGCCCCCTGGCAACTGTGGTGATTGGAGGCATCTTGTCATCAACAGCACTGACGTTACTGGTGTTGCCGGTCCTATATCGGCTTGTTTATCGACGAGAAGAAGATGAAGAGGCTGACGACGAATCGGCTTCTCCCGTTTTGCCTCCCTCTTCGCACCAACCGACATAACGTGTCACTCATAGCCTTGGCACTTGCCAAGGCTATGAGTTCGTATCGATGGAGCCCGAACATCAAAAGCAGAGGCTCGTCTGTACGGCTGGCCTTATTGCGACAACCTCTCGCGCTCCAGACCGTGAGGGCAATTGCATCGTCGTCAGCACCTGGCGGAGTGTCAGCTGAATTACATGTTCGTCATCTCCGAGATTGGCGTTCCTCAACTGCCAAACTGTCGCCCATGATGGAGACAGCTGCAATATGAAGATACTCA
This sequence comes from Hydrogenophaga laconesensis, assembly GCF_031457235.1. NCBI lineage: Bacteria > Pseudomonadati > Pseudomonadota > Betaproteobacteria > Burkholderiales > Comamonadaceae > Hydrogenophaga > Hydrogenophaga laconesensis. The sequence continues at coordinate 1,383 of NZ_JAVDWE010000020.1, read as the reverse complement.
TAGTGGAAGATGAAGTCCAATCGGGCGAGTACCTGAAGCAGGGTTTGAGAGAGGCCGGCTACTACACTGAATTGATGCGTGATGGCATCGACGGTTTGATTGAAGCTACTGAGGGTGACTACGATCTCGTTCTGTTGGATGTGAACTTACCAGGAATTGATGGCTGGTCGGTCCTTCGCTCTTTGAGGCGAAAAAAGCCTCACCTGCCCGTGCTGTACTTAACTGCCAGAGACAGCATCGAGGACCGCGTAAAAGGTCTCGAGTTGGGCGCGGATGACTACCTGGCGAAGCCATTTTCGTTTTTGGAGCTCTTGGCACGAATCAAGACGGTTCTCCGCAGAGGTGCCCAGTCCCAGGAGTCCACCACACTTCAAGTAGCTGACTTGCAGTTGGACCTAGTGCGTAGAAAGGCGTCGAGGTCTGGTCGTTTGCTGGACCTAACCACTAAGGAGTTCGGACTTCTCGAGCTGTTTATGAGACGTCGTGGTGAAGTGTTGCCTCGGTCCTTGATTGCTTCGCTCATGTGGGACATCAACTTCGACTGCGAGAGCAACGTGATAGTGGTGGCAGTCGGCCGGTTAAGGTCAAAAATCGACGACGAATTCGACGCAAAGCTGTTGAGAACAGTGCGTGGCATGGGATACGTGCTTGATGAACCCGAGCTTTAACGCAAGGTATGGCCACTGCGCCCAGCCGACCGAAGTCGACTTTGGCATAGATGAGTGAGGTTTGGAGCTCTCGATGGCGAAGCACATCGGCGACCTCGTTGAGCGTGCCGCCGGCGTTGAGAAGCCGACTGGCCAGTCGTGTGCCGGGATATGCACCCGGTGTACGGCAACCCGGCACGACGATACGGCTGGCGCACGGCATGCCTGACGACCTCGGCGGCCACTGTTTCATCACGGGCGCAAAGTGCCGAACGAAGACCCGGTGGCTCGTGGTCTGGGGTCGTTCCGATCGCACGTACTCAGCAATGTCAGCGCTGATAAGGTGCTGCAGAGGCAGTACATCGGCGCGTCGCGATTTGCTTTTGCTGATGCGAACGGTGCCGGCTACCCAGTCGATGTCGTGGAGTTCCAGCGTGATCGCCTCGCTGCTGCGCAGCCCGAGGTCGACGACGCAGCGCACGAGGGCGTAACAGCGCATGTGCGACGGTAAATCCACCGGGAAGGCAGCCAGCAGCCGATTGACCTCGTCCGGCGCGAGCGTCTGCGGTAAAGGTGCAGGACGCCAATGCGCTGGCGCAGCGACCATAGGCAGTAGGTGATCCACGCGATCACCCTTGAAGGTAAGCGCGCAATTAACCACGTCCTTCCTGCTCGTGCACTGACGTGAGAGCCTACGTGCCCACGTACATGTAGATGGGAACGTAATGTCAGATTG
>NZ_JAVDWE010000019.1:0-94502 GCF_031457235.1 Hydrogenophaga laconesensis | reverse complement strand
TGCTCAATGGTGGCGAATTGTGCGGGCGTAATCTCCATGCCCGAGATTGTCCGACGAGATCGCCACGATCGCTATTAGTGTTAACACGCCCTAGTCCTCTCAGAACGTATTTGGCAAGGTACACGGTCACGTACGAAATCTACCCCACCAACACCTACAAGAAGTAACCGGGAGTACGCGCTATGGGAACCGCTATCACGGGCCACCTGACGCCTGAAGAAGTCGCCAAACTGCAAGCTGGCTCAGCCACGATGGCTGCAGCCGGTGCCAGCCTGCCGCCTCCCGTCAGGCCATTTGTTTTCTTGGCTGCCTTTGATGGCACCAATAACAACAAGGATGACTTGGCTCTGTCTGGCAGTCCGTATCAGACCAATGTGGCGAATGTTTTTGGGCAGGCTGAAATCGCAAGAGCGACCAATCCCAATTTGGCTGTTGGCTACTACCCGGGCGTAGGCACAGGCGGCGAAAACGGCGGTCTGATTGCAGCTGCATTCTCACCAACGTCGGCCGTGCATTTCGCTGCAGAAAAGGCCCTTGCTGAATTCGCGGTTGCAGCAGATAAATACCTTCGTGACAACCCCAGCGCCACCTACGCCGACATCTCCGCCTCAGTCGTAGGCTTCAGCCGGGGTGGCATCACACCCATTGTTTTTTCGCAGCTACTCAATGAGCGGGGGCTTGTGCTTCCGGACGGAAGGGTGGTCGCGCCCCCAGGGGTTCTGGTCTATGGCATGGCACTCATTGACCCTGTGAAGTCAGGCATCGAAGGCAACCTGGCCATTCCCCCCAATGTCAAGGGCGACGTGTTGGCCGTCGTCGCGAATCGCGAGGACCGGGACTATTTTGAGTCTGCGGATTTCAGCGCCGATGCGCGCGTGGTCAAGGTGAACGTTGACACCAACCATGTGGGCTCCGGGGGCGGCTACGACAAAAACGGCACCGCCGCCGCCGTGCTGGAAGGCGTCACCGGCTACTTGCAAAACCAGGGCGCGCAGGTGGCCGATGTCCCCCCTGAAAACCGGTTCGACCCCAGCCAGCCCCCAGCCACCTACTCGGAGGCCTACCAGGTGGCCCGCAACGGCGACATCCTTACCAACGAAGACGGAACCCCCAAGACGCGCTGGCCCGTGGCGGGCACACCCGATGAGCGTGAGACGGTTGCCATCCCGCCCCCAGAAGACACGCACGATCCCCGAGATCCGTATTCAGTCGACGCCGTCAATGGCAGTGATCTGCAGAGCGACCAGTACCGGGGCATCGACCTGCAGAAAGTTTCCCACTCCGACCTCGTCAGCATGTTGTCGCCCGAAGCCAGGCCCAACCTCGGCGGCGCCTACGGCTACGGCCAGCTCAACGGGTTCGACATCCTCCCCCTCAACGAGACCAGCAGCTTCCTGCTCAACAGCGAAGGCGACATCGTTGGCGAGATGAACCTGCAGGCCGATGGCACGCTGCAGCTCAAGAACCTCAGCGGCGGTGCCGTCTACGTGGTGGGAGATCGGGTGCTCACGCAAGCCGAGTACGACGCGGCGCAACGAGCCCAGACCGAACAGCAAGCCCAGCAAGCGGCGACTGCCATCGGTCTGATGAACAGCATCATCGGCCTGCAGCACTGGGATGCGATGAGCGACCTGCAACGCACCGCTGCGCTGGTGAGCATCTACAACACGGTCGACGTGCTTAGCGGCGGTGACGCACTGCCCGGCAACCTGGGCGCGGCCGCCGGCATGCTCGGCCTGCTCAATGCGCTGGACCAGGGCAACGTCGGTGCGGCCATGGTCTCGGGCATTGCGCTGGTCAACAGCCTGACCAACGGTGCCGCCAGCGCAGCCATCGGCAGCGCGCTGGGCATCAACGCCACCAACGTCATCCCCGGGCTGAACCTCATCCTGGCCCTGGACAGTGGCGACCCCGTCTCCGTCATCGCCGCCGCCTGCGCCTTCATCCCCGTCTACGGCCAGATCATCGCCGCCGTCATCACCATCTGCAACGCGATCTTCGGTGGCGAAGACATCCCCATGAGCGAAGGCGCAGCCCACGCGCAGTGGGACGCGGACGGCAAGCTGCAGATCGTCACCGACCAGGACGAACACGGCGGCGGCCCCACCGCACAGGCCTGGATGAGCGCGCTGGCCCACGGCCTGCAGGATGAGCTCGCGCGCCACACCGACGAACACGGCGCCCCCCTCTACGGCCTCATCCCCAACCTGCTGCCCACCATCGGCTTCAAGCACGACCCCGACGGCTTCAACTACGGCAGCGCCCAGGGCCATATGTTCCTGAGCTGGGTGGATGACAACGGCGTGACCCAGACCCGCTACTACGACGGCGCGGGCAACAGGAACGACGGCACCGGCCAGACCCTGGCGGGGGACTTCATGGCGCACGCCATGGACGCCATCGCCCCGGCCTGGGCCGTGCAGACCACGCTGGCGCACTGGCAGGCTGGCAGCGGCATCCACCTGCCGACGCAGAAGGCCAGCCTGCCGCAAGAGAGCGGGGATGGGGTGTCTCAGGACGGCCCCTCTCAGAACGGCATCACCCAGACCCTGCAGGTGCTCACCCTGGGCGTGCCCGGCTTCGAGCCACCGCCTCCGGTGCACAGCCTCATCGACGTGGACGCCGACGGCTACCTGGAGGCCACGCAGTGGGTGCAGGCCAACCAGGCCATGCTGGCCATCGACGTGAACGGCGATGGATACATCGGCGCGGGCGAGCTGCTCAACCTGCAGGGCAACCAGGGGGACGGTGCCGCGTTCAACAACGTTCACTGGCTCGACGCCAACCAGGACGGCCGGCTCGACGCCAGCGACCCCGCCTTTGCCGCGCTGCGGCTGTGGATGGACGTCAACGGCGATGGCATCAGCCAGAACAGGAGCGGCAACGAAGCCCAGAGCCTCACCCAGGCCGGCATCACCGCCATCGACTTCGCCGCGAACCCGCCCAGCGTGACCTACGCCGACGGCAGCACCCGCCCCCTCACCGCCCAGATGCTCACCGCTGACACGCGCGGCGTGGCGTACCGGCTCACCGAAGGTGGTCTGCTGGAGACCAGCGAGCAGGCCGATGGCTCGGGGGTGACCGTGCTCGCCGCGGTGAACACCCGTGCGTTCGACGGGATGGACGGCCATGTGCACGGCGGGCAGGTGGATGCGGGCAGCGCTGCTGCCGAAGGAGCGGGCCGTGCGCCGGTCCTCATCGATGTGGGCGATGACCGGGTGACCCAGGTGGAGGGCGCCGCCGTGGCCTCCACCGTGCCCGTGCAGACCTCCACCGAGGTGGGCGTGGGGGATGCACGGTTGACGGACGCCGGCGCCGGCTCGGTGCGATCGGGCCAGGGCAAGCCCGTCTTCGTTCCGGTCGGTGCGCTAGCCGGTGCATCAACAAGCGCATCAACAGGCACAACCACCCAGGCCGGTCAGGCCTCACAGGCCCTGCTCCAGGGTGCGCCGTCTCCCCTGGGCACAGGCGGCCTGGACCTGAGCGCGCTCACGGCGATCGCCCTCGGCGCGGGCGCGGTGCAGTGGCCCCAGGTCGTCTCGGCAGAAGAACCGGACGCGGCGGCTTCCATCGCGTCCCCCACCAGCGCGCCCGCCACCAGCCAGCCCACGGTGGTGACACCGGCGGCCACGGGCGCGCCGCTCTCGCTACCCACTTCGCTGCTCCCCACCGGCGCGGCCACCCCGATCGACACACCGGCATCGGCAGCCCTGTCGGCCCCGGCGGCCAGCACCGCCGCCGGCCAGCCCACGCCTGCCGGCCCAGTCTTCACCCATGTCCACTCTGCCGGCTCGGCCACGACCGCCTCGCCGCACCCATCTTCCGGCGCCATTGCCGCGCCCGAGGCCCTCCCCGGCAGCGGGCTACCGTCTTCCGAATCTCCCCTGCTCGTGGCCCCCAGCGTCAGCGGCGAGCACGCCCAGGGCGACGAGGACACCGTGCTGCGCTTCTCCGAAGCCTCCCTGCTGGCCAACGACAGCACCCTCAACGCCTCCACCACGCTGCGCATCAGCGCGGTCTTCGCCCCCGTGCACGGCAGCGTGGCCCTGCTCACCGATGCCCAGGGCGAGGTGCACATCGCCTTCCTGCCCGAGCCCGACTACCACGGCCCCGCCGCCTTCAGCTACACCGTCACCGACCCCTACGGCCTGAACCGCAGCGCCACCGTCACCCTGGACATCGCCCCCGTCAACGACGCGCCCGTCGCCCGCACCGACCACGCCAGCGGCGACGAAGACCACACCCTCCTGTTCACCCCCGCCAGCCTGCTGGCCAACGACAGCGATGTGGACAACCCGCACGCCGACCTGCGCATCGTCTCCGTGGACAACGCCACCCACGGCACGGTCTCGCTCACCCCCGAGGGCGCCATCCGCTTCGTGCCCGAGGCCGATTACTTCGGCGCGGCGCAGTTCACCTACACCGTCTCCGACGGCGCCGGCGGCTTCACCGTGGGTACCGCCAGCCTGACTATTGCCCCGGTGAACGACGCACCGCGCCTGGTGGGCGAAGCGCTGGCCGTGGACGAGGACACGCAGCTGCGCATCGCCACCGCCGCCCTGCTGGCCAACGACACCGATGTGGACAACCCCCACGCGGACCTGCGCATCACCGCCGTGGGCGACGCCACCCACGGCAGCGTGCAGCTGGTCGATGGAGAGATCGTGTTCACCCCGGCGCTGGACTTCTTCGGGCCGGCCAGCTTCAGCTACACGGTGGACGATGGCGCGGGTGGCCTGAGCCAGGCCAGCGTGGCCCTGACCTTCCACCCCGTCAACGACGCCCCGGTGGCCAGCGGCGAGCTCATCTGGGGCAAGCGCGACATCGCCTACACCCTCACCCCGGCGGCCCTGCTGGCCAACGACACCGACGTGGACACCCCCCACGCCGACCTGCGCATCGTCGAGGTGGCCAACGCCCAGCACGGCTCGGCCACGCTGCACCCCGATGGCCGCGTGAGCTTCGTGCCCGAGGCCGGCTATGCCGGGCGCGGCTCGTTCGACTACTGGGTGCAGGACCCCCAGGGCGCGCGCAGCATGGCCACTGCCCAGATCGACTTCTCGCGCATCAACCAGACCCCCACGGCCACCGACGACAGCTTCACCGGCTACGAGGACGTGCCCTTCGTCATCGCCTCGGCCCAGCTGCTGGTCAACGACGCCGACACCGATACCGACACCACCCAGACCGCCCCATCGAACACCGGCCTTCGCGTGAGCGCCGTGGCCGACGCCACCCACGGCACCGTCTCGCTCGACGCCCAGGGCAACGTCACCTTCGTGCCCCACGCCGACTTCCACGGCACCGCCTCCTTCCGCTACCAGGTCTCGGACCCCGAGGGCGCCTCCACCTGGGCCCAGGCCGTGCTCACCGTCCAGTCCGTCAACGACGCTCCCGTCATCGAGGACATCTGGTACGGGCGGCCCATCTACGGCTACGAATTCAACGGCAACTCCGAATTCCCCGCCTACCTGCCCATCTACACCGAGAGCCGGGCGGCGTTCATCCACTCACTGGATGATCTGAGGAATGCCAGTGGCGGCATCGCCACCGCCAGCTACTACCTCAACGGCCACATGCGGCCCATGGCGTTCGACCTGAATGACCTCAACCTCTACGACTCCGAGCAGGGGCTCATCGGCTCCATGGACGACCCCTTGCGCCAGAACGGCACCGTGGTCGCCTTCGACCCCGATGGCGACTCCACACAACTGAGCTTCAGCATGGGCACGGGCCCCGTGCACGGCCATGCCTGGGCCAACCGCTACCTGCCCGCCGACGCGCTCGACATTGTCGACCCGGCCCAGGTACCGGCCGCCTCGGTCACCGAGAACGGCGCCTGGCAACACCTCTCCCACCGCGGCGACACCTACGACGGCAACGACCCGTTCACCATCACCGTCACCGATGGGCAGGGTGCGTCGAGCACTGCCACCATCAACGCTACCCACAAGGGCTCCTCCCCCGCCGGTGGCGGCTGCCCCGTCGCCATCGACCTGGCCAACGACGGCATCGACCTCATCCGCCCCGAGGACTCCAACGTCTTCATGGACATCAACGACGACGGCTGGCGCGACCGCATCGGATGGGCCGCACCCGCCGACGCCATCCTCGTGCTCGATGCCAACCGGGATGGCCGCGTCGACATCGACCGCGAGGTCAGCTTCGTCGACCACCTGCCCGGCGCACGCACCGACCTCGAAGGCCTGGCCGCGCACGACAGCAACCACGACGGCTGGATCACCGCGGCCGATGACCGCTGGAAGGACTTCGGCCTCTTCCAGGACCGCAACGCCAACGGCGTGCAGGACGAGGGCGAGTTCGTCTCGCTCGACGACGCAGGCCTGCAGGGCATCTCCCTCACCCGCGAGGGCACGCCCGCGATGAACCAGGGCAACATCGTCTTCGGCACATCGCAGGTGCAGTGGGCCGATGGCAGCACCACGCGCGCGGGCGACGTGATGTTCGCCGGCGATGGCGTGCCCATCCCCGAGGCCGCACAGATGGCATTGCTCTTTGCGCAGTACGCGGCACTCCCGCCTTCGGGTGCGAGCGAAGCCGCCACCGTCTTTGTGCCCGCTGCCCACGACGACCCCGCCGATGCGTGGGTCGCGGCGGCGGCCGCCAGCGCTATGGCCGGCGCAGGGATGGGAAATGCCTGATGAAACGCCCTGCCTGAAGAGGGCGCGCTCGGTCGTTCAGAGGTCGAGAACCAGCCGATCGCTCTTGCAACCAGAGACGCAGACCATCATGACCTTGTTGGTCGCGCGCTCGGCGTCGGTGAGCACCATGTCGCGGTGGTCGGGCACGCCTTCGAGCACCTTGGTTTCGCACGAACCGCAGATGCCCTCCTCGCAGCTCCAGGGGACGTCGGCGTTGATCTCGATCAGGCGCTTGTGCAGCGTGGTTTCGGGGGTGACCTCGAAGGTCTGGCCGCTGCGCTTGAGCTCGACGGTAAAGGTCGTCCTGGCGTCGATGGCCGCGGCCACTTCCACGGCCGCGAAACGCTCGATGTGCGCGTTGATGTGGCCCAGGGCAACGCAGGTCTTCTCGAAGTTGTCGAGCATGACCGTGGGGCCGCAGGCGTAGTAGTGCTCGCCGCTGGCCGGTGCGCGACGGCCCAGCAATTCGGTGAGGTTGGGCGGCCCGCCCTTCTCGTCGTCGAAGTGCCAGGTGACGGGCACGCCGAGAGCCTCGATCTCGGCCGCGAAGGCCGCGCTCTTGCGCGAGCGGGCGAAATACAGGAATTCGAAGCTGTGGCCCTCGTCTTTCAGCCGACGCGCCATGCACATCATGGGCGTCACGCCGATGCCGCCGGCCACCAGCACCGAGTGCGTGGCCTCTTCGTGCAGCGGGAAGTTGTTGCGCGGCGCGCTGATGGTGATGGGCATGCCGATGCGCAGCTGTTCATGCACGCAGCGCGAGCCGCCCCGGCTGGCGCGGTCCTTGAGAACGCCGACCACGTAGCGGCCGCGTTCCTTGCAGTTGTTCGACAGCGAGTAGCTGCGCACCATGCCATTGGGCAGATGCAGGTCGATGTGCGACCCGGCTTCGAAGGGCGGGAATTCCACGCCCGGTGCCGGGCGCAGCTCCACGCTGATGATGTCGTCGGCTTCGTACCGGAGGGTATGGACCCAGGCTTGCAGTGTGTTGGCGTTGTTGCTCATCCCGCGATTCTCACACGGGCCTGTCCAGCTGCGCCTTCGCGAGGTTTCTCAGGTGGCGGCGCAGGCGCACGATGCCCATGTCGTGGGCGTACAGGTGCTCGCGCTTGTTGGCGTCGGGCTCCATGTTCTCCACGGCCACGCGGTCCTGCTCCAGCACGTTCCAGTGGCGTTCCTCCAGGCGGTTCTTGTAGAGAAAACGCCAGGCGTCGCGCTGCCAGCCGGTGACGCGGCGGCAGCGCCAGTGGAACACGCCCGAGGTGCGGTTGTTGATCGGCGTGTAGCTGCCGATGATGGTGAAGTTGCCGCCGGGGCCGCCGGTCTTGGGGTAGGGAATCTCCAGGCGCATGACGTGAATGCCCAGGTCCATCCACTCGGTCCAGTCGAAGTTCACGCCGCGCTGGCCCTTCTTCTCGAAGCAGAAGCCGTTGGGGATGTCGCGGATCTGGAACTCGGCCTCGCTCGCGCCCTCGCTCATGGTGTGCGACTGCTTGTGCAGGTACACGCCATGCATGGGGTCCATCACGTTGTCGATCACGTAGCGGTAGTCGCCGCCCCATTCGGTGTAGCAGAGGAAGTGCGACCACTCGGGTGAGGTCAGTTCTTCGGGCAGCTGCAGCGGCGGCGCTGCGTCCAGGATGGGGTTGCTGGCGTTGTAGAGAAAGATCGCGCCGGCGGCTTCGGCCGTGTGGAACATGCGCGCAGGGCGCGAGCCTTCCAGCTTGCAGCCGGGGCTGCCGGGCACGCGCGTCACGGTGCCGTCGCAGCGCACCTCGACGCCGTGGTACGGGCAGGCCAGGCGGTCGCCCAGGTTCACGCCGAGCGAGAGCGGCGCGCCGCGGTGCGGGCAGTGGTCTTCCAGTGCGTGCACCTGGCCGGTGGCATCGCGCCAGATCGCGATCTTGTAGCCCAGGCGGCGCAGCGAGATCGGGCTGTCCTTCACGAAGCCGGACGGGCAGACCGGAAACCACAGGTCTTTGAGGCCGACTTCGAGGACGGCATCGACCGGATCGAGATGAACGTTGATGACAGAGGTATCCATGGACGTGTCTCCTGGCGTGGGCTGGGGTCGGGTGGCGCGGTTCAGGCGCCGAGGCGGGCCATCTCCTGCTGGAAGGACTGCTCCGTCCAGCGCTGGCCGTTGGGGCCGGAGGGACCCGCGTCGTTGAGGTACTTCACCAGGCCTTCCAGGTCGTGGATGCCTTGCGCGTAGGCGCGCTCGATCGAGTCGCCCAGCAGGCCTTCGTACGAGGTGGGCGGCGCGGTGCGCGACTGGTGGGTCTCGTTGTACAGATCGGGGGTTCGCATGGCGGGGTCTCCTTCAATGTCATTCCGTGGGCGGCTTGGGCTTGTCGGTCATGAACTTGCCGCCCGGTGCGCCGGCATTCACCTGGCGGCGCGTGTTGCCGTCGATGCCGCCCTTGATGGCCCATTCGGCGAACACGGTGGGGCCGGGCGTGAATTCGCGCGGCTCCCAGTCGGCGGTGAGTTCGTCTTCGTCGGTGTAGTACTCCACCAGCGCGCCGGCCGGACTTTCGAAGTACCAGAACATGGCCGAGGAGATGGGATGGCGACCCGGGCCGAGCTCGGTGCTCCAGCCGCTGCGCGACATGTGCATGCCGCCGCCCACCACCTCGTGCAGGTCGCGCACGGAGAAGGCCACATGGTTCAGGCCCTTGCGCGGCTCCGGAGGTTGCAGCAGGAAGAGATCGTGGTGCCCGCCTTCCTGGGCGCAGCGCAGGAACAGGCCACGCTGCGGATAGCTGTCGGAGACGACGAAGTCCAGGTTGTCGATGTAGAAGGCGCCCGTGGCTTTGAGGTCCGTCACGAAAAACACGACGTGACCCACCTCGACCGGTGTGGCGCGGTCATAGGCCGGGCTGCGCTGGTTGCGGCGTGGGCGGTCGGTCCAGGTGTTGACGAGCGCGCTCTCGAGCTGCACCTCGCGCTTCTGCGTGAGCTGCAGGCGCACGGCCAGGCCGTTGGGGTCGGTGCAGCCGATGCGGCCGTCGGCGTCCACGAAGCCGGGCTGCGACTGCAGGCGCCCGCGATAGATCGCCAGACTCTCGGGCGTGTCCACCCCCCAGACCACCTCGCGCAGCGTCGGATCGGGTTCCACGCCGGCCGGCAGGCCGGGCTTGTCGGAATGGGCGACCACCACGCGGCAGCCATTGAGCGACTCGAACACCAGCTCCTGCGCGGACTCTTGCACCAGGGAAAGACCCCAGTCCAGAAAGAACTGGCGGCAACGCGGCAGGTCGGCTGCGCCGTAGGTGATCTGGTCAATGCCCAATACGCTCATCTGCAGTCCTTCAGGGCTTGCCCGCTGCGGCGGTCAAACGTTTCTTTAGTAAACCCGTGTTTCTTACTTGAAACGACTCGAATTCTACCGGCAAACGTCCAGCGTGGGAAGTGGCTCGCAGAGTAATTTGCTCGGCTATGCGTCAAAGGGGGTTCAAGCGCTCCGGGGGTACGACCCGCATCGCACGCCACGACGCGACCAGAGGCATCCAGGGTCCGGCTACGCCGGCCCGAGATGCCGTCCCCCCTCGAAGCGCCGAAGGCGCGCCACAGAGGGGGGAAGCCGCGTCAGCGGCGCAGGGGGGAGCGCCTATCCAGCCTGCCAGCCACCATCGGTGGACAGGGCGTCCGGCCGGTGCACGGGCATCAACCAGCCCTTTTGGGGATCGGTCTGGGCCGATATGTCGATGCGCGGCGGCTGGCTGCCCACCCCGCCGAAGATGGTCGCGAACGACACGTCGGCCGCGTCGCGTCCGGTGCCGATGCGCACAAAGCCCATCGGAATGGCCGTGCCGGAGGGATCGAAGAGATACCAGCGGTGGCCCACGTACGCCTCCACGTAGGCATGGAAGTCGGTCGGACCGAGAGCAGGATCGGCGCCGAAGTCGATACCGGTGGTGAACCGCGCGGGGATGTTGAGCGCGCGACACAGGGTGATCATGAGATGCGCGAAATCGCGGCACACACCCTTGCCGTCTTTCAGGGTGTCTATCGCCGAGGTGGTGGAGTCGCTGGCGCCGGATTCGAACCGCACCTGCTCATGCACCCAGTCGCGGATGGCCTGCACCCGCGTGTAGCCAGGAGGCATCTCGCCGAACAGCCGGTTGGCCTGTTCCATCACGCGGTCGGACTGGCAGTAGCGGCTGGGGTAGATGTAGGTGAGCACCTCCGGTGGCAACTGGGCCACCGGCGTTTCCATCACGCTGTCGGGCTGGGCCACGTGGTGCTCGATGTCCAGCGTGGCGCGGTAGCGCACCGTGAGCGGGCCCGCTGTGGCGGACAGGCGCAGCGTGCGCGTGCGCGTCACGGCGTCGGTGTGCATCAGCAGTGGCACGGGCTGGCTGACCAGCAGCTGTTCCCAGTCCACCGTCTGCTGCGGTGAATGCGCGGCCTGCACGTTGAAGATGAAATCAGCGCCAGGAGGGTGCACCTCGTATTGGAGATCGATCGCGAGATGAAGGTGGACCATGGAGGACATGATCCCATCTTGCAGGCCTCCGGTTCTCCTGTCGGTGCGCTGACCCACCGAGCAGGAGGGCTTAAGCTCCCTTTCCATGCGCGCATTGCTGTCCACCTTCTCTTGGCAGGAACTTCGCCACCATCCCTGGCGCAATGCCTCGGCGGTGGTGGCGGTCATGCTGGGCGTGGCGCTGGCCTTCGCGGTGCACCTGATCAACGCATCGGCACTGGCCGAGTTCTCCAGTGCGGTGAGTTCGGTGAACGGCCAGCCCGACGTGGAGCTGCGCGCGCGCCAGGGTGTGCTCGACGACACCCTGCTGGCGAAGGTCGCGGCGCATCCCGATGTGGCGCTGGCCAGCCCGGTGCTGGAAGCCACCGTGCAGGCCGCCGCGCCCCACGGCGAACGCCTGGGCGTGAAGCTGCTCGGCGTGGACGCACTGGTGGTGGCCGGCGTGTCGCCCGCGCTGATGCCCATGACCGATGCCCCGAGTGGCGACAACACGCGGCGGCGCTTCGACCTTTTCGCACCCGATGCGGTGTTTCTCAACGCCGCAGCGCAACAGGCGTTCGGGCAGGTGGCTGCCATCACCCTGCACAACGGCACCGTGCTGCGCGTGGCCGGCCGTGTGAACGCGCCCGGTGCGCCGCTGCTGGTGATGGACGTGGCTGCCGCGCAGGCCTTGACGGACCGCGTGGGCCAGCTGAACCGGATCGACCTGCGCCTGTCGCCGGGCGCCCGCGCCAGCGAGGTGATCGAGGCGCTGGGCCTGCCCACCCACGTGATGGCGCAACGGCCGGAGCAGTCGGGCGAGCGCGTGAGCAACCTCTCTCGCGCCTACCGCGTCAACCTCACGGTGCTCGCGCTCGTCGCGCTGTTCACGGGCGCGTTCCTGGTGTTCTCGGTGCTGTCGCTCTCCGTCGCCCGGCGGCAGCCGCAGTTCGCGCTGCTGGGCGTGCTGGGCCTGGCCCGCCGCGAGCGCCTGCGCCTGGTGCTGGCGGAATCGGCTCTGCTGGGCTTGCTGGGCAGCGTGCTCGGCATCGCGCTGGGCACGGCACTGGCCTCGCTCGCGCTGCGCCTGCTGGGCGGCGATCTGGGCGGCGGCTACTTTTCTGGCGCGACACCGCCCTTGTTGTGGAGCCCGCTGGCGGCCGTGGTGTACCTGCTGCTCGGCGTGGCGGCGGCCCTGGTGGGTGGATGGTGGCCGGCGCAAGCAACCGCCCGCATGGCGCCCGCGCTGGCGCTCAAGGGACTGGGCGCCCCTGTACGGCTCGGCGCGCACCGCCACATGCGGGCGCTCGGTCTCATGGTGCTGGCCGGCGTGCTGGCCTGGGCGCCTCCGGTGATGGGCATTCCGCTGGCGGCGTATGTGTCCGTCGGCCTGCTGCTGGTGGGCGGCATCGCCGCGCTGCCGCTGGCCGTGGGCTGGCTGCTGGACCGCCTGGCGCCCCACATCGCACGGCGGGCACTGCCGGTGCTCGCCGTGGAACGGGCGCGCCGGCTGCGCGAAACAGCGGCCGTGGCCACCAGTGGTGTGGTTGCCAGCCTGGCTTTGTCGGTCGCGCTCACGGTGATGGTGGCAAGCTTCCGCGATTCGGTCACGCAGTGGCTCGATGCGGTGTTGCCCGCGCAGCTGTATGTGCGCAGCGTGGGCGGTGGCGGTGACAGCAGCCACCTGCCCCCGGAATTCGTGAGGGCCGTCGCTCGTGTGGACGGCGTGGCCCGCGTGGACACGCTGCGCGCGACACCGGTGCAGCTTTCGCCCGAGCGCCCCGCGATCGCGCTGCTCACGCGCCCGCTGCACATGCCCACGGGCGGCGCCCTCAGCCTGCCACTGGTGGGCAATCCCCTGCCCGTGCCGGCGCTTGCACAGGGGGAGCGCGTGGTCACGGTGTATGTGAGCGAGGCCATGGTCGATCTGTACGGCGCCACGCCCGGCAGCTGGTTGCCAGCGCTGGCCCAGGCGTTCGCGGAGCCCCAGGTGCGCGGCGTGCGCTTCTTCGTGGCAGGTGTGTGGCGCGACTACGCGCGCCAGCACGGCAGCGTCGTGATGGACCGCGCCGATTTCGTGCGCCTCACAGGGGACGAACGCGTGAACGACCTCGCGCTGCACCTGGCCGATGGCACCGACGAAAACACCGTGCGCGAACGCATCCGCGCGCTGGCCGGGGCCCAGGGCACGGCGGACGGCATCGAGTTCGCTTCTGTCGCGCAGATCCGCGCCAACTCGCTGCGCATCTTCGACCGCAGCTTCGCTGTCACCGTGTGGCTGCAGGCGGTGGCCATCGGCATCGGCCTGTTTGGCGTGGCGGCCAGCTTCAGCGCGCAGGTGCTGGCACGGCGCCGCGAGTTCGGCCTGCTGGCGCACCTGGGGCTCACGCGCCAGCAGATCCTGGGCGTGGTGGCGCTCGAGGGCCTGGCCTGGACGCTACTGGGAGCGCTCGCCGGTCTGGCACTCGGCCTGGCCGTGAGCCTGGTGCTGGTGCACGTGGTCAACCCGCAGAGCTTCCACTGGACGATGGACCTCGTGCTGCCCTGGGCGCGGCTGCTCGCGCTGTGCGCGGCCGTGGTGGTGGCCGGCACACTCACCGCCTGGCTGGCTGGACATGCCGCCGCCAGCCGCGACGCGGTGCGCGCCGTGAAGGAGGACTGGTGAACCCGCTCCGCCGACAGCTGCTCATCGCATCGGCCGGGGCGATGGTGCTGCCACGCGCACCCGCGCAGGTGGTGCACACCCCGGGCAGCGCACTGCGGCCACGCCCACTGGTGTTCCCGCGCGACCACGGCACGCACAACGAAACGCGCACCGAGTGGTGGTACCTCACCGGCCACGCGCGGGATGCCACCGGACGCGATTTCGGCTTCCAGGTCACGTTCTTCCGCAGCCGCGTCGACGGCACGCAGAGCCTGCGCGGACCGCTGGCAGCGAAACAACTGCTGTTCGCCCACGCCGCCATCACCGACGTGAGCAGCGGCCAGTTGCTGCACGACCAGCGCATTGCACGCTGGAATGGCGAACCACCCACACAGACGGTGCGAGGCGTGTTCGCCAGCGCCGACGACGCGCACGTGGTGCTGCGCGACTGGTCCCTGCAGCGCATGCCCGACGGCCGCTACACCACCCGCGTGGTGGGTGACGAACTCGGCATCGAGCTGACCGCCGTGCCGGAGCAGGCCTGGTTGCTGCAGGGTGAGCAGGGCTTCTCGCGCAAGGGGCCGGAGCCTTCGCAGGCCAGCTTCTATGTGAGCCAGCCGCATCTGACAGTGAGCGGCACGCTCGCCGTCCAGGGACAACGCTTCGATGTGCGCGGCACGGCGTGGCTGGACCACGAATGGAGCGAGGCCCTGCTGCACCCCGACGCCGTGGGCTGGGAATGGATCGGCATGAACCTGTTCGACGGCCGCAGTCTCACGGCTTTCCAGCTGCGGCGCCAGGACGGCAGCAAGCTCTGGGCAGGCGGATCGTTCCGAGCCGCCGCCAGTGCGCAAAGCGCCACCGGCATCGACCGCTTCAGCCCGGGCGAGGTGGACTTCCAGCCGCTGCGCTGGTGGACGAGCCCGCTCACACGGGCACGTTACCCGGTGGAGTGGCGGGTGCGCACGCCGGGCGATGTCTACACGGTCAAGGCCGTGATCGATCCTCAGGAACTGGACAGCCGGGCGAGCACAGGTACCGTGTACTGGGAAGGGCTGTCGGACCTGATCGACAGCCACGGCAAGGCCGTGGGGCGCGGCTACCTGGAGATGACGGGGTACGCGCAGCGGCTGGTGCTTTGAAGCGGCGGGCTACCGCTCTCCGGGCGTCCACTCCCGGAAGAACCGGATGCGCTCCTCATGGTCCGGATGGCTCGCGATGGCAATCGGCAGGGAGACCTCGCGCGATGGTTCGCCCTCCCCTTCGCCGCTGGGCGAACCGCCACGGGTTTTCTCCAGCATGCGCTCGAAAAACACGGCCATGACCGAAGGAGGCACACCGCCCGCGTGCAGCACGCGCGCGGCGTGCGCATCCGCCCGGCGCTCGGCGTCGCGCGAGTAGGACTGTGTGGCCAGCGCCGCAGGCACCGTGGCGATGAAGCCACTCGCATCCCCCAGCACCACCCCCACCAGCGCGCTGACCAGGCTCGCGCGCACCACCATGTCGAGCCCGTCGCGGTGCTGCACGTGGCCCAGTTCGTGCGCGAGCACACCCACGAGGGCGTCGGGCTGGTCGTCCAGCAACTTCACCAGTTCGTCGGTCATGACGATGTGGCCACCCGGCAGCGCAAAGGCATTGGGACCGAGCACGGACGAGGCATGGAACGCGAGTTGCCA
This sequence comes from Hydrogenophaga laconesensis, assembly GCF_031457235.1. NCBI lineage: Bacteria > Pseudomonadati > Pseudomonadota > Betaproteobacteria > Burkholderiales > Comamonadaceae > Hydrogenophaga > Hydrogenophaga laconesensis. The sequence goes on along the minus strand of NZ_JAVDWE010000019.1, from coordinate 79,049 downwards.
GTGCGGCGCATCGCCTTCGGGGTAGGCACGCTCCACCACCGACGCGAAGCGCCGGCGCAGGTCGTCCTGCTGCGACTGCGGCAAACCGCTGGGCTTGAGGAACAGGCGATCCAGCTGCTGCATGGTCTGCTGCCCGATGTGCGCGTCCAGCGCGTCAGGCACCTGCTGTGCCAGGGTCTGGCTCAGCCAGGGCACGCCCCACAGCCAGGCGGCGCCAAGAAACACCACCGTGCCCACCAGCGCCCCCAGGGTGGCACGCCAGCTTTGCATCCACCCGACGACGGCACTTTCCTGCAGACCACTGGCCAGCGCCCAGGCGTCCCATTCCCCCGCGTCGGCGTGCTGGATGAGCCCGCCATCGGGCAGCTCGGCCTGCCGCTGCCCATGCGTGCGGCGCTCCGGCCAGCGCACGCGCGACAACGGATAACGGCGCAGCGTGTCGTCGGCCTGCACGAGCAGTTCGGCGCCTTCGACACGCAGGACCACCGCATGCGGCCTTGGCGACCGGCCGTCGAACCAGCGAGAGTGCAGCACTGGCACCGCGGCCTCGGGCCCGGCCATCAAAGGCCCATGTCCATGCCGAAGAAGTCGCCCGCCGCGTCGCCCAGCACGCCTTTGTCGGCCCGCTGCGCGCTGGCGATCCAGTCGTCTACCGGACCATCCACCTCGAGCGACATGGACTCGAGCTTGAGGCGCGCGGCGCGCACTTTCGCGAAGGGCCAGTAGAAACCGAGCGTGACCACGATCAGCAGCCAGTTGACCAGCGTGACGCGGAACAGGCTGCGAAAACGCAGCGCGCTGCTGAAGCGAACCTTCTCGCTCGACGTCCCGTTCCACAGCAGATTCTGGAAACGAGCGCTGAAATACGGCGTGCTCACCAGCGGAATCAGCAGATAGATCACCCCCAGCGCCACGGGCACGATCAGCGTGAACAGCGCCCGCCTCTGCACCGCCGCCATATCAGAGAACATGCCACGCGCGAGCACGAACAGCACCAGGGCGATCAACGCACCAGACACGAAGGCCACCAGCAGGCTCACGCCCCCTGTCTTCATGAACAACCCGTAGAAGCGGCCCGTGCCCGCCCGCAGTTCGGTGCGCTGCCGGGCGAAGGCATAACCACCGTGCTGGTAGCGCTTGATGCGCGCCATGAGCCAGGGCATCAACGCCAGGAAGACCAGCACCACGGTACCGAACACGATGCCGCTGCGCCGTGCCACCTCGGGCGCCATTTCCTCGCCATCGACCACCTCGGGCAGGAACAGCACGAAGGCCAACGCTGGCAGGAAGAAAGGCAGCATGCTCAGATAGGCGCCCTTCAGATCACCCAGGAAACTCAGGCGCACGCCGCGCCAGCTGGTGTTGCGCAAGCGGAACTGCAACGAGGCACGCCACAGTGCAGGCCATAGCGCCATGAACACCAGCAAGGCGATCCAGGTGAGGCCGGGTGTGAAATTCGACACGGCCCAGTAGCCCACACCCAACAGCAGCACCACCAGATAACCGCGAAACATCTTCCAGGGATCGGCATGAAAGCCCAGCGGATCACCGCCAACGAGCGTGTTGTTCTGAAAATAAGCAATGCGCCGGGCCCGCGCGAATGGGGCGTAGAGTGTGAGCGTCACCAGGGTGAGCAACAGGTTGACGATCCAGATGCGGAAATACTCGCTGCCCGAACCGGTGAACCGGATGTCGAGCGCCTGCGCCGACGCGTCTGCCATCGCCACTGTGGGCGCGAAATCGTCCTGTTGTGCCATCCCATCCCTCTTGAAGTTGAATTATTCGGGCGCATCCTAGCACTGCATCCTTGCAAGGAAACCCGTCACACTCTCGCCATGCCAGACGTCTCCCCCTCTGAGTGGCCCAAGGCCGAATCGCCCACGTCGCTGCGCGGCCTCCTCCCCTTCATGCGGCCCTACCGCACGCAGATCGGGCTGGCCATGCTGTTCCTGGTGCTGGCGGCCGTTGCCACGCTGCTGTTTCCGGTGGCGCTGCGCGGCCTCATCGACAGCGGTCTGGTGGCAGGCGACCGCAGCGCGCAGGCCATGGGGCTGCGAGGACACTTCCTGGAACTGTTCGCGGTGGCGGTCGCGCTGGGCCTGTTCTCCGCCGCGCGCTTCTATCTGGTGAGCTGGCTGGGCGAGCGCATCACGGCCGACCTGCGCAACGCCGTCTACAGCCATGTGCTGCGGCAGAGCCCGCAGTTCTTCGAGACCACGCAGACCGGTGAAGTGCTGTCCCGTCTCACCACCGACACCACGCTGGTACAGACCGTGGTGGGCTCCTCGCTGTCCATGGGGCTGCGCAACGGCGTGATGGGCGTGGGTGCGCTGATCATGCTGGTCTGGACGAACCCGTACGTGATGCTGCAGGTGCTGCTCATCATCCTGCTGGTGGTGCTGCCCAGCATGTGGTTCGGCCGGCGCGTGCGCAAGCTCTCCCGCGCCAGCCAGGACCGCGTGGCCGACTCCAGCGCGATCGCCGCCGAGGTGCTCAATGCCATTCCCATCGTGCAGAGCTACACCGCCGAGGACCGTGAGGCACGGCGCTTCAGCGAAGCCACGGAAAACGCCTTCATCACCGCCATCCGCCGCACGCGAGCCCGCGCCGGCATGGTGGCGTTCATCATCATCAGCACGGCCGCGCTGCTGCTGTGGGGCTTGTACCAGGGCACGCAGGCGGTGCTGGCGGGCACCATCACGCCCGGCCACCTGGGGCAGACGGTGGTCTACATCATCATCCTGGCCGGGGCGGTGGCGGTGCTGGGGGAGGTCTACGGCGACCTGCTGCGTGCCGCCGGAGCGAGCGAGCGGCTGATGGAGTTGCTGGCCAGCGAATCACCCGTGCAGTCGCCCGCAGCACCACTCCAGGCGCCCGCGCCGCAGGGCGGCAGTGCACTGACGTTCGACGACGTCACCTTCCACTACCCCTCGCGCCCGGCCCAGGCGGCGCTCAGCGGCTTCACGCTGCAGGTGCAACCGGGCCAGACGGTGGCGCTGGTCGGTCCCAGCGGCGCCGGCAAGACCACGGTCTTCGGCCTGCTGCTGCGCTACTACGACCCGGTGCTGGGCCACATCCGTCTCGATGGCGTGCCGATCGACCAGCTCGACCTGCACGCGCTGCGCCAGCGCATCGGCATCGTGCCGCAGGACCCGGTCATCTTCTCCAGCAGTGCGATGGAGAACATCCGGTATGGGCGGCCGGAGGCGACCGACGCCGAAGTGCGCGCCGCCGCAGCAGCAGCCTTCGCCGACGAATTCATCGAGAAGATGCCCGAGGGCTACGGCACCTTCCTGGGCGAGCGCGGCGTGCGCCTGTCCGGCGGGCAGCGGCAGCGCATCGCCATTGCGCGGGCCATGCTGAAGAATCCGCCCCTGCTGCTGCTGGACGAAGCCACCAGCGCCCTGGACGCCCAGAGCGAACGGATGGTGCAGGCGGCGCTGGAATCGGCCATGAAGGACCGCACCACGCTCGTGATCGCCCACCGCCTGGCCACCGTGCAGCGGGCCGACCGCATTGTGGTGCTGGACCACGGCCAGCTGGTGGAACAGGGCACCCACACCGAGCTGGTGGCGCGCGGCGGCGTCTATGCCGGGCTGGCGGCGCTGCAGTTCAACGCCTGAAAGGCCAACTATGCGGCAGATGCATAACACAATGGCATTGTGGCCTTGGACATGAAGAAGGCATCTCCGTAAGCTTGCGCGGTTGGCTCAGCACAGGGCCACACATCCAAGGAAACTTCATGCCACAAACATCGCCCCTTCCGGCCGGCAGCGCCACCAGCGCTCCGGCCGTTTTCACGCAGGCCCTTCCCTCCTACCTCGATCCCATGCACCTCGGCCCCTGGGGGGTCTACCTCCAGCAGGTGGACCGTGTCACGCCGTACCTCGGCCCGCTGGCACGCTGGGTCGACACCCTCAAGCGCCCCAAGCGCACGCTGATCGTGGACGTGCCGATCCATCTGGACAACGGTACCGTGGCCCACTTCGAGGGCTACCGCGTGCAGCACAACACCTCGCGCGGCCCGGGCAAGGGTGGTGTGCGTTTCCACCAGGACGTGACGCTGTCGGAAGTGATGGCGCTGTCGGCCTGGATGTCGATCAAGAACGCAGCGGTGAACGTCCCTTACGGCGGCGCCAAGGGTGGCATCCGCGTGGACCCGCGCCAGCTCACGCGCGGTGAACTCGAACGCGTCACGCGCCGCTACACCAGCGAGATCGGCATCATCATCGGCCCGACCAAGGACATCCCCGCGCCGGACGTGAACACCAACGAACAGGTGATGGCCTGGATGATGGACACGTATTCGATGAACGAAGGCTCCACCGCCACGGGCGTGGTCACCGGCAAGCCGGTGGACCTTGGCGGTTCGCTCGGCCGGCGCGAAGCCACGGGCCGTGGCGTGTTCACCGTGGGCGTGGAAGCCGCGCGCCGCATTGGCCTGGACGTGGCCACGGCACGCGTGGCCGTGCAGGGCTTTGGCAACGTGGGCGGCGTGGCAGGCAAGCTGTTCGCGGAAGCGGGCGCCAAAGTGGTGGCCGTGCAGGACCATGGCGGCACCATCTACCGCGAAGCCGGGCTCGACGTGCCTGCGCTGCTGGCCCACGTCGCGCGCGCCGGCTCCGTAGCGGGCTTCCAGAACGCCGAGGTGATCGCCAATGACGCCTTCTGGGACGTTCCCTGCGACATCCTCATTCCCGCCGCGCTCGAATCGCAGATCACCGAAGCGAATGCCGGGCGCATCCAGGCACGCATGGTGATCGAGGGCGCCAATGGCCCCACCACGCCGCAGGCCGACGACATCCTGCACGAGCGCAACGTGCTGGTGCTGCCGGACGTGATCGCCAACGCCGGCGGCGTGACGGTGAGCTACTTCGAATGGGTGCAGGATTTCTCCAGCTTCTTCTGGAGCGAGGACGAGATCAACGCCAGGCTGGTCAAGATCATGAAAGACGCCTTCGCTGCGGTGTGGCAGGTGGCCGACGAGAACAAGGTGAGCCTGCGCACGGCCACCTTCATCGTGGCCTGCAAGCGCATCCTGCACGCGCGCGACCTGCGTGGTCTGTATCCGTAAACCGTAGCTCCCCCCTGCGCCGCTGACGCGGCTTCCCCCCTCTCTGGCGCGCCTGCGGCGCTTGGAGTGGGGACGATGCCTGTGGCCCGGCGAAGCCGGTTCCACGGCATCTCTGGTGATCGGGCACGCGCTTCGGAGATGGCTCTGTGAGCGCTGGAAAGGCGCTCGCGACGGCCTATTGCAGCGTTTCTTTTACGCCGGGGATGGAAGGCAGGGCGATCACCTCGATGCCCTCTTCCATCAGCTCGAGCGCCTCCTGCGGGCTGGCCTTGCCGCGGATCTGGCGGTGCTCGATCTCGCCGTGGTGCATGGCGCGGGCTTCGCTGGCGAAACGTTCGCCCACGTCCTCCGTGTTCGCCACCACCTCTCGCAGCGCCCGCATGATGCGCGCCTGCATGGCGGCCAGGTCCGGGCCCTCGCCATGGTTGCTCATGGCCACCTCGCTCGCGACCGGTGCTTCTGCATCCTGACGACTTGCGCGGAGGTTCAACCGGGGCGCCGACAGCTTCTTCTGGATGTGAACGTCCCCGCACAGCGGGCACGACACGAGGCCACGGGCGAGCTGGCTCGTGTAGTCGTCTTCGGAGCCGAACCAGCCTTCGAATCCATGCTGGTTCGCGCACTGCAGGTTGAGAACCTTCATGGCCCGAATTGTCCCGCATCCGCCGCCACATCGCCAGAACGCCACGCCAGTGGCCATTCGCCACACAGAACGTTCTGCAGCCACATGGAGCCGATCAGGGTCTTGCAGTCAATCACGTCGCCACTGAAACACCAGGCTTGCAACTCGGCGGGGGTGGCGGAGAACACGTCCAGGAACTCGCCTTCATCCAGGCGGCGATCGCCCAGCGTCAGTCCACGCGCAAACCAGATGTCGATGATCTCGTCCGAGTAGGCGATGGTGGGCGCCAGCCGACCGGCGAAGGCCCATTCGCTGGCGCTGTAGCCGGTTTCTTCCAGCAGTTCGCGCTGTGCGCAGGCCAGACTGCCCTCGCCCGCATCCAGCTTGCCTGCGGGAAACTCGATCATCACGGCCTGCATGGGATGGCGGAACTGCCGCTCCATCACGACCCGACCATCGTCGAGCAGGCCGATCACCATCACCGCGCCCGGGTGCAACACAAACTCGCGCGTCGCATCACGCCCGTCCGGCATGCGGACCGTGTCACGCACCACGTGGAGAAAGTGGCCTTTCAGCAGTTCGGTGCGCGAGAGAGGCGTTTCCCGCAGATGCTGGTCGTCTTTCATGGCGGGACAGAACCTTTCAACCGCGGCGGCGGTACAGGTAGCGGTACACGAAGCCTGGGAAAGCCAGGGTCAGAAACAACGAACCCGTGGTGGCGTAGAACTCCCAGCCCTGGGGAGCCACCTGGCCGGCGTACTGCTCGAGCGCCACGCCCATCGCACCAACAGCAAAGTAGAGAACCAGCAGTTCACCCAGCCGCATCCACAGCGTCTTGGGGTCGCGACGAGGCCACACGGCCAGCCAGCGCTCGTTGATGAAAGGCAGGTTGGCCGCGATGAAGGCGGTGGCGAGCACCAGCCAGACAGAAAAAGTGTGGGTCATGGAACGCGGTGAGAGCCGGCGGGCGCTGGCAAGTTCACCGGCGCACCGCCCTGCCCGTTCAGGCGAACATCTGCGCCACGGCCTGGGCGCACAGGGTCATGAGGCCCCCGGGCACGATGCCGAGCACCAGCACCAGCGCGCCATTGATCGACAGCACCGATCGGGCATCAAGGCCGGCGTCGATGCCGCCGGTCTGGGTGGGGGCATCGAAGTACATGATCTTCACGACGCGCAGGTAGTAGAACGCGCCGATCAGCGACATGACCACAGCGAACACAGCCAGGCCCACATAGAAGGCCGTGCTGGATGCGAGCAGCGCCTGCAGCACGGCCAGCTTGGCGTAGAAGCCGACCAGGGGCGGCACGCCGGCCAGCGAGAACATGCAGATCGCCATGATGCCGGCGTAGAACGGGCTGCGCTGGTTCAGGCCAGCCAGATCGTTGATGTTGTCGGACTCGAAGCCGCTGCGCGAGAGCAGCAGGATCACACCGAAAGTGCCCAGCGTGGTCAGCACGTAGGTGACCACATAGAACATGGACGAACCATAGGCATTGGCCATATTGCTGGCGTCGCCCTGCACGACACCGGCCAGCAGGCCGAGGAGCATGAAACCCATCTGTGCGATGGTGGAGAAGGCGAGCATGCGCTTGAGGTTGCTCTGTGCGATGGCCGCCAGGTTCCCCACGAGCAGCGACATCACGGCCAGCACGGCCAGCATCTGCTGCCAGTCCACCGCGAGCGGCTGCAGACCTTCGGCGAGCAGGCGGATCACGATGGCGAATGCGGCGAGCTTGGGGGCGCCACCGATCATGAGCGTGATGGCCGTGGGGGCACCGTGGTAGACGTCGGGCACCCACATGTGGAACGGCACCACACCCAGCTTGAACGCCAGGCCGGCCACCACGAACACCAGTCCCAGCATGAGCACCTGCGGCGAACCCACGAGTTTGTCGCCACCACTGGCAATGGCCAGCATCACCTCGGTCAGGTTCAGCGAACCGGTGGCGCCATAAACCATGGACAGGCCGTACAGCAGGAAACCGCTGGCGAGTGCGCCCAGCACAAAGTACTTCATGGCCGCCTCGGTCGCCTTCAGGTCGTCGCGGCGCAGCGCCACGAGGGCGTAGCTGGAGAGCGTCAACAGTTCGAGGCCCAGGTAGATCACCAGGAAATGGTGACTGGAGATCATGACGAACATGCCCAGCAGTGCGAACATGCCCAGGGTGAACAGTTCACCGCCGCGCAGCATGTCGCGCTGGCCGGAATAGGAGCGTCCGTACACGAAGGTCACCATCATGGCGATGGAGGCGAAGCATTTGAGCCAGTTGCCCATCGGGTCGCTGACGATCATGCCGCCAAAACCGTAGATGGTCTCGCCCGTGCTCGCGGCCAGACCTTGCAGCAACGCGATGACGCCCAGCGTCAGCAGCGTCAGGCCGTAGCTAACGCCGCGCAATGGTGTCTTCACTGCAAGATCGACCAGCGCGATCACGCAGGCCATCGTCAGCAGGAGGATTTCCGGGTAGGCCGCTACCCAGCTGAGCTTGTCAATCATGTGAGCGTTCTCTCGAGTGGCTTAGGCTCAGTTCAGTTTGGAAATGGCAACGTGGCGCAGCAGCTCGGCCACGGAGGCGTCCATCACATCGGTGAAGGGCTTGGGGTAGACACCCATGTAGAGCACGGCCAGGCCCAGCACCGCGAGCACGAGGAATTCGCGGCCGTTGATGTCCACCAGTGCCTTCACGTTGTCGTTGCCCACGCTGCCCAGGTAGACGCGCTTGTACATCCACAGCGAATAGGCCGCACCAAAGATCAGCGCCGATGCTGCCAGCAGGCCGATCCAGAAGTTGGCCTTGACGGCGGCGATGATCACCATCCATTCGCCCACAAAACCAGCGGTGCCGGGCAGGCCGCAGTTGGCCATGGTGAACAGCAGTGCAAAGGCAGCGAACTTGGGCATGGTGTTGACCACACCACCGTAGTCAGCGATTTCACGCGAGTGCACGCGGTCGTACAGCACACCGATGCCCAGGAACATCGCGGCGGAAACGAAACCGTGGGCGATCATCTGCACGATGGCGCCTGAGACGCCGAGGTCGCTGAAGATGAAGAAGCCCAGCGTGACGAAGCCCATGTGCGCCACGGACGAATAGGCCACGAGCTTCTTCATGTCCTGTTGCACCATCGCCACCAGACCGACGTAGATTACAGCGATCAGCGACAGCGTGATCATGAGCCAGGCCCATTCGTGCGAGGCATCAGGCAGGATGGGCAGCGAGAAGCGCAGGAAGCCGTAGGCACCGAGCTTGAGCATGATGGCGGCCAGCACTGCAGACCCCCCTGTGGGCGCTTCCACGTGCACGTCGGGCAGCCAGGTGTGCACCGGCCACATCGGAACCTTCACCGCGAAGGCCGCGAAGAACGCGAAGAAAAGCAGCGTCTGGGCCGTGCCACCGATAGGCAGCTTGTACCAGTCGGCCAGCGCGAAGCTGCCGCCGGACTGCGTGTACAGGTAGATCAACGCCACCAGCATGAGCAACGAGCCCAGCAGGGTATACAGGAAGAACTTGAAGGCGGCGTAGATCTTGTTCGGGCCACCCCAGATGCCGATGATGAGGTACATCGGAATCAGTGTGGCTTCGAAGAAGACGTAGAACAGCATCGCGTCCTGCGCGCTGAAGACGCCGATCATCAGGCCCGAGAGGATCAGGAACGCGCCCATGTACTGGTTGACGCGCGAGGTGATCGACTCCCAGCTGGCCACCACCACCACCACGTTGATGAAGGCCGTCAGCAGCACCAGCCAGAGCGAGATGCCGTCCACGCCCAGGTGGTAGTGGACGTTGAAGTTCTCGATCCACGCGCGCTTCTCGACGAACTGCATCGCAGCGGTGCCGAGTTCGAAGCCGGTGTACAGCGGCACGGTCACAGCCAGGCTGGCGATGGCACCCACGAGCGCGATCCAGCGCACCACATGGGCCTGGTCGTCCCGGCCCAGGGCCAGCAGCACGGCGCCGAAGAAGATCGGCGTCCAGATTGCAAGGCTCAGCAAACCCATCTTGTTTTCCCTCTTCTTATTTCGCGAGCCAGACGAAGTACGTCATGAACAGCAGCACACCCACGATCATCATGAGCGCGTAGTGGTACAGGTAACCGGTCTGCGCACGGCGCACGACGGCGGACACCAGCCCCACCAGTTTCCAGCTGGCGTTGACCACCCCGCCTTCGATCACACCACGGTCACCGCCCTTCCAGAGACCAATGCCCAGAGCACGCGCGCCACGGGCCAGCACGTTCTCGTTGAACCAGTCCAGGTAGTATTTGTTTTCCAGCACGACGACCAGCGGGCGCAGCGCACGGGCGATGGCGGCGGGCACGGCCGGGTTGATCAGGTACATGTACCAGGCGGTCACCGCACCGGCCAGCGCCAGGTACAGCGGTGGCGTCGACAGCGCGTGCAAGGCCATCGACACCGGGCCGTGGAAGATCTCGCCGAACTTCACCATGGCGGGATGGGCCGCCGTGTTGATGGTGATGGCGTCCTTGAGGAAGTCACCGAACAGCATGGGCTGGATGGTGACGAAACCGATCACCACGGACGGAACGGCCAGCAGCAGCAACGGCACCGTCACCACCCACGGTGACTCATGCGGCTTGCCGTCGCCATGACCATGGCCGTGACCGTCGTCGTGGCCATGGTCGTCGTGATGGTCGTGGTGGGCGTCGGGGTTCTGGTCGTAGCGCTCCTTGCCATGGAACACCAGGAAATAGAGCCGGAACGAGTAGAACGAGGTCACGAACACGCCGGCCAGCACAGCGAAATGCGCGAAGCCCGAAGCGGGGAGGTTGCTGAAGTGCACCGCCTCGATGATGCTGTCCTTGGAATAGAAGCCCGAGAACAGCGGTGTACCGATCAGGGCCAGCGTGCCCAGCAGCGAGGTGATCCAGGTGATGGGCATGTACTTGCGCACGTTGCCCATCCAGCGGATGTCCTGGTTGTGGTGCAGACCCATGATGACCGAACCGGCCGCAAGAAACAGCAGCGCCTTGAAGAAGGCATGGGTCATCAGGTGGAACACCGCCACCGAATAGGCCGAGGCACCCAGTGCCACCGTCATGTAGCCCAGCTGCGAGAGCGTGGAATAGGCCACGACGCGCTTGATGTCGTTCTGGATGATGCCCAGGAAGCCCATGAACAGCGCGGTGATGGCGCCGATGACCAGGATGAAGTTGAGCGCGGTGTCCGACAGTTCGAACAGCGGTGACATGCGCGCCACCATGAAAATGCCGGCGGTCACCATGGTAGCCGCGTGGATCAGCGCCGAGATCGGTGTGGGGCCTTCCATGGAGTCGGGCAGCCAGACGTGCAGCGGAAACTGCGCACTCTTGCCCATGGCGCCGATGAACAGGCAGATGCAGATCACGGTGATCAGCATCCAGTCGGTCCCGGGGAAGCCCAGCGCGCCGAGTTCAGGGGCCTTGGCGAACACCTCGGTGTAGTTCATGGTGCCGGCGTAGGCCACGATCAGCCCGATGCCAAGGATAAAGCCAAAGTCACCCACGCGGTTGACCAGGAAGGCCTTCATGTTGGCGAAGATGGCCGTGGGCTTGTTGAACCAGAAGCCGATGAGCAGGTAGGACACGAGGCCCACGGCTTCCCAGCCAAAGAACAGCTGCAGCAGGTTGTTGCTCATGACCAGCATGAGCATGGAGAAGGTGAACAGCGAGATGTAGGCGAAGAAGCGGTTGTAGCCTTCGTCCTCTTCCATGTAGCCGATGGTGTAAAGGTGCACCATGAGCGAGACGAAGGTGACCACCACCATCATCATGGCGGTGAGGCCGTCGACCAGGAAGCCGATCTCCATCTTCAGGCCGCCCACCACCATCCAGGTGTAGAGGGTCTCGTTGAAGCGGGCACCGTCCAGGGCCACGCTCTTGAGTGTCATGGCCGAGAGGATGAAGGCCACCAGCACACCCAGAATGGTGAAGGTGTGCGAAGCGCGACGGCCGATGACGTTGCCGCCGAACGTGGTGCCCAGGATGCCGGCGATCGCCGAACCCACCAGTGGGGCCAGCGGGACGGCGAGCAAGGTGCTTGCAGAGAGGGTGGTGCTCATGGGGTTCTTGCCTGAGTTCTCGTGTGGTGTGGCCCTGGCCTCATCAACCCTTGAGGGTGTTGAGCTCTTCGACGCTGATCGACGACTTGTTGCGGAACAGCAGCACCAGAATGGCCAGGCCGATCGCCGATTCGGCGGCGGCCACGGTCAGGATGAAAAACACGAAGACCTGGCCGTGCATGTCGCCCAGGAAATGCGAGAACGCCACGAAGTTCATGTTCACTGCCAGCAGCATGAGCTCGATGGCCATCAGCAGCACGATGAGGTTCTTGCGGTTCAGGAAGATGCCGACCACGGAAATCGCGAACAGGATCGCGCCCACGGCGAGGAAGTGGCCCAGGGTGACGGTCATGGCTTCTTGCCCTCCTCGGCCGCAACGGCCTCGACAACAGGTGCGGCTTTCTGCGTGGCGTTCATCGGCACCACCACCAGTCGGTCGCTGGCGCGCACGTGCACCTGCAGAGCAGGGTTGATGGCCTTGCTGTCCTTGCGCTGGCGCAGGGTGAGCGCGATGGCAGCGATCATCGCCACCAGCAGGATCACGGCAGCCACTTCGATCGGGTACAGGTATTCGGTGTAGAGCAGCAGGCCCAGTTCACGCGTGTTGGAGTAGTTGGCCCCCATATCGGCGGCCACCGGGTTGTCGGCCAGCGAGGGGAAGCCCATCCACAGCACGGCGATGAGTTCCGCGGCCACGAAGGCGCCCAGCAGAGCCGCGAGCGGGAAGTGCTTCCAGAAACCCTGGCGCACGGTGTCCAGGTTGATGTCCAGCATCATCACGACGAACAGGAACAGCACCATCACGGCACCCAGGTAGACCAGCACCAGCGTGATCCCCAGGAACTCGGCCTTGAGCAGCAGCCAGAGCGCCGCGGCCTGGGAGAACGCGAGCATGAGGTGCAGCACGGCATGCACCGGGTTGCGCGCGGTGATCACGCGATAGCCTGCATACAGCAGCACCGCAGCGAACAGGTAGAAAAAGCCGGTCTGGTAATCCATGGCGTCGTGTTTCTTGTGTCGTCTGGTCCGGCCGAGTCGGATCGGCCCGGATCAGCGGTAGGGGGCGTCGGAGGCCCGGGCAGCAGCGATCTCGGATTCGTAACGGTCACCCACGGCCAGCAGCATTTCCTTGGTGAAGTACAGGTCGCCGCGCTTCTCGCCGTGGTATTCGAAGACGTGCGTCTCGACGATGGAATCCACCGGGCAGCTTTCCTCGCAGAAGCCGCAGAAGATGCACTTGGTCAGGTCGATGTCGTAACGCGTGGTACGGCGCGAGCCGTCAGCGCGCACATCGGATTCGATGGTGATGGCCATGGCCGGGCAGACCGCTTCGCACAGCTTGCAGGCGATGCAACGTTCTTCTCCGTTCTCGTAGCGGCGCAATGCATGCAGGCCACGGAAACGCGGTGAGAGCGGTGTCTTCTCCTCAGGAAACTGCACCGTGACCTTGCGCTTGAAGGCGTAGCGGCCCGTGAGGGCCATGCCCTTGAACAGCTCCACCAGCAGGAAGCTGTTGATGAAGTCGCGGAAGGAGAACGGCGCCGCATAGGCGGACGACGCGGGGGAATTGGCGGTGGTCGTGGACATGTTCGCTCGCCCTGTTTACTTCCAGATGTTCCATGGGGTCTGCATCAGAGCACCCACGAGAAGCAGCCAGATCAACGTCACAGGAATGAAGATCTTCCAGCCCAGACGCATGATCTGGTCGTAGCGGAAGCGGGGGAAAGTGGCGCGGATCCAGATGAACATGGACACCACGACGAAAGTCTTGAGGCCCAGCCAGATCCAGCCCGGGATGAAGTCGAGCGCAGCGATCGGCGACAGCCAGCCGCCCAGGAACATGAGCACGGCGAGCACCGAGACCAGCCACATGCTGGCGTATTCGGCCAGGAAGAAGATGGCGAAGCCCATGCCCGAGTACTCGACCATGTGACCGGCCACGATCTCGGCCTCGCCCTCGACCACGTCGAAGGGGTGGCGGTTCGTTTCGGCCACACCGGAAATCAGGTAGACAAAGAAGATGGGCAGCAGCGGCAGCCAGTTCCAGGACAGGAAGTCCAGGCCCATGTTCGCGCCCATGCCGCGCGACTGTGATGCCACGATCTCACCGAGATGCAGGCTGCCCGCGGTCATGACGACCACCAGGAAACAGAAACCGATGGCGATTTCGTAGCTCACCATCTGGGCCGAGGCGCGCAGCGCGCCGAGGAAGGCGTACTTGGAATTGGATGCCCAGCCCGCGATGATCACGCCATAGACCTCGATGGAGGTGATGGCCAGGATCACCAGCAAGCCGGCATTCACGTTGGCGATGATCGCCTCGGGACCGAATGGAATCGCCACCCAGGCGGCGAGCGCCGGCATGATGGCCATGACGGGGCCCAGACGGAACAGGCCATTGCTGGCCGCGCTCGGACGGATCAACTCCTTGGTGAGCAGCTTGAGCGCGTCGGCAATCGGTTGGAGCAGGCCGAACGGACCCACGCGATTGGGGCCATGGCGCACCTGGATCCAGCCGAGCAGCTTGCGCTCCCACAGCGTGAGGTAGGCCACCGCGCCCATCAGTGGCGCGAGAACGACCACGATCTTGATCAGGTTCCAGATGACAGGCCACGCTCCGGTGGTCCACCACGTGGCGTCGATCAGGCCCAGGCCGCCGTTGTACATCGCATCGATCACGCTGCGGCTCCTTCCACGGCTTGGGCGGCCCGCGCATCGGCGGTCAGTTGCAGGGCGGTCGAGCGGCGCACCAGGCCGTCGAGCTGATAGATCGAAGCAACACAGGGTGCGACTTCAGCGGGTGCGGTGTCGATCGCGGCACTGCTGGCGTTGGACAGGCGCGTGGCATCCACGACGCTGCCGTTGGCCACGCCGGGCAGCGCGGATGCCAGCACCGCCTGCGAAGAGTCGGCATCGAAGCCTGGGAGCTCCAGCAGATTGCCGAGCACGCGAAGCACCTTCCACGCCGGGCGGGTGTCGCCCAGCGGGCGAACGACGGCGTGGAAGCCCTGGAGGCGACCTTCGGCGTTCACGAACGAACCCGACGTCTCGGTGAAGGGAGCGATGGGCAGCAACACGTCGCTGACGTCGAGATTGGTCCTGAAGGGGCTCAGCGTGACGACCATGTCAGCCGACGCAAGACCCTGGGCACCAACGGCCGTGTCTTCGGCCGGCTCGGTGTTGAGCAGGATCGCGGCCTTGAGCGCACCAACCAGCATCTGGGCAGCGTTCAGACCACCCTCCCCCGGCATGGCCTTCACCAGTTGCGCGCCCACCGTGTTGGCGGCTTCCGTGAGGTAGCCGACGGTGGCGCCCGTCTGCTGTCCGATCCAGTTCGCGAGTGCCAGCAGGCTGGAAGCCTTGGCGTGATGGGCTGCGGCGTTGCCCAGCAGGATGGCTTTGTGCTCGCCACCCAGCAGGGACTTGGCCACCGCACGGTGCGCATCGGTGGCATGGCCACCGACGGGCGCTGCGACGCCGGTTTCTGCACCAATGGCCACAGCGATGCCAGCCAGCGCCGCCACCCAGGTGCTGCTGTCCGCCAGGACGGTGTTCTTCACCGGCATGGCCCAGTCTTGCGCCACCACGTTGAGTACGTTGACCTGAGCGCCCTTGCGCTGGGCCTGGCGGATGCGCTGAGCGAACAGCGGGTGGTCCTTGCGGAGGTTGGAGCCGATCACCAGCACGCGTTGCAGACTCGACAACGCGGCGACGGGCATCCCCAGCCAGCGCGCCGCACCCGCAGGGGCCGTGTTCGAGAAGTCGGCGTGGCGCAGGCGTGCGTCGATATTCTGACTGCCCAGGCCGCGCACGAGTGCACCAGCCAGTACAAGTTCCTCAAGCGTGCTGTGCGGGCTGGCCAGCAAGCCGATGGCGCCAGCACCATGCTCGGTCTTGACCTGCCTGAGGCCGTTGGCAACGTACTCCAGGGCCGTCTGCCAGTCGACCGTCTTCCACTCGCCGTCCTGTTTGAGCATGGGCGAGGTCAGGCGCTCTTCGCTGTTGACAGCTTCATACGAGAAGCGATCGCGGTCCGCGATCCAGCATTCATTGACGGCTTCGTTCTCCAGAGGCACCACGCGCATCACCTTGTGGTTCTTCACCTGGACGATCAGGTTGGCACCGGTGGAGTCGTGTGGGCTCACGCTCTTGCGGCGCGAGAGTTCCCAGGTGCGGGCGCTGTAGCGGAACGGCTTGCTGGTCAGCGCGCCCACGGGGCAGATGTCGATCATGTTGCCCGACAACTCGGAGTCCACGGTATCGCCGAGGAAGGTCTCGATCTCGGCGTGCTCACCGCGGTGAGACATGCCCAGCTCCATCACGCCGGCCACTTCCTGGCCGAAGCGCACGCAACGGGTGCAGTGGATGCAGCGGCTCATCTCCTCCATGGAGATCAGCGGGCCCACATCCTTGTGGAACACCACGCGCTTCTCTTCCTCATAGCGCGAACCGGAACCACCGTAACCCACGGCCAGATCCTGCAACTGG
The DNA here is from genome assembly GCF_031457235.1 of Hydrogenophaga laconesensis. Taxonomy (NCBI): domain Bacteria; kingdom Pseudomonadati; phylum Pseudomonadota; class Betaproteobacteria; order Burkholderiales; family Comamonadaceae; genus Hydrogenophaga; species Hydrogenophaga laconesensis. The sequence goes on along the minus strand of NZ_JAVDWE010000019.1, from coordinate 62,803 downwards.
CACTCGCCCCCCTGGTCGCAGATCGGGCAGTCCAGCGGGTGGTTGATGAGCAGGAACTCCATCACCGACTGCTGCGCCTTGATCGCCTTGTCGCTCTTGGTGCGGACGATCATGCCCTGCGTGACGGGCGTGGCACACGCCGGCATGGGCTTGGGGGCCTTCTCCACGTCCACCAGGCACATGCGGCAGTTGGCCGCGATGGACAGCTTCTTGTGGTAGCAGAAATGCGGGATGTAGGTGCCTGCCTTTTCGGCCGCATGCATCACCATGCTGCCGGGGGGCACTTCCACCTTCTTGCCGTCGAGTTCGATTTCAACCATGGGAGTTTCGTGTCTTAAGCGGCCTTGGCTGGGGTCTGAGCGGCTGCGATCTTGGCCTCGAACTCATGCCGGAAGTGTTTGATCATGGCGCGCACCGGCATGGCCGCCGCATCGCCCAGGGCACAGATCGTGCGGCCCATGATGTTCTCGGCCACGTTGTCGAGCAGCGCCATGTCGCTGGGCTTGCCGAGGCCGCGATCGATGCGGTCGACCATGCGCCAGAGCCAACCCGTGCCCTCACGGCAAGGCGTGCACTGGCCACACGATTCGTGCATGTAGAAGTAGGACAGGCGCTTGAGCGACTCGACCATGTCGCGCGAGTCGTCCATCACGATGACCGCACCCGAACCCAGCATGGAACCGGCCTTGGCGATGGAGTCGTAGTCCATCGTGCATTCCATCATGATGTGCGCGGGCAGCACCGGTGCCGATGAACCGCCAGGGATCACAGCCTTGAGCTGGCGCCCCTTGCGCACGCCGCCGGCGAGTTCGAGCAGTTTGGAGAACGGTGTACCCAAGGGGATCTCGTAGTTGCCGGGCAGTTCCACGTCGCCCGAGATGGAGAAGATCTTGGTGCCACCGTTGTTGGGCTTGCCGCACTCCAGATACGCCTGTCCACCATTGCGGATGATCCATGGGACCGCAGCGAACGTTTCGGTATTGTTGATGGTGGTGGGCTTGCCATACAGGCCGAAACTGGCGGGGAAAGGCGGCTTGAAGCGCGGCTGCCCCTTCTTGCCTTCGAGCGACTCGAGCAGCGCGGTTTCTTCGCCGCAGATGTAGGCACCAAAGCCATGGTGGGCATGCAGCTGGAACGAATAGCTCGAGCCCATGATGTTGTCACCCAGGTAGCCAGCGGCCCTCGCCTCTTCCAGGGCCGCCTCGAAGCGCTCATAGACCTCGAAGATTTCGCCGTGGATGTAGTTGTAGCCCACCGAGATGCCCATGGCATACGCCGCGATCGCCATGCCTTCGATGACGATGTGCGGGTTGTACATGAGAATGTCGCGGTCCTTGCAGGTACCCGGCTCGCCTTCGTCCGAGTTGCACACCAGGTACTTCTGCCCGGGGAACTGGCGCGGCATGAAGCTCCACTTCAACCCGCTGGGAAAACCAGCACCACCGCGCCCACGCAGTGCGGACTCCTTGACGGTGGCGATCACCTGGTCCTGCGTGAGGCCTTCACCGCCATCCTGGGCCAGGATCTTGCGCAGGGCCTGATAGCCACCGCGGGCTTCATAGTCCTTGAGCGACCAGTTGCTGCCGTTCAGATCGGCATAGATCTGCGGGTTGATGTGACGACCATGGAAGCAGGTCTGCACACCCGTGGCGCGAAACTGGTTGAGGATCTGTTCAGCGCTCATGACTTTCCTTCCGAGGCGCGCAGGCCGTCGACGAGCTGGTCCAGCTTCTCATTGCTCATGAAGCTGCACATGTGGCGGTCATTGACCAGCATCACCGGTGAATCGGCACACGCGCCCAGGCATTCGCTCTGCTGCAGGGTGAACATGCCGTCGGCCGTGGTTTCGCCCATGGCGATACCCAGTTTGTGTTCGAGGTGATGCAATGCCTTCTGGCCATCGCGCAGCTGACACGGCAGGTTGGTGCAGACGTTGAGCTTGAACTTGCCCACCGGCCGCTGGTTGTACATGTTGTAGAACGTCGTGACCTCGTGCACGGCGATCGGCTCGACGCGCAGATAGGCCGCCAGGGCCGCCTCTGCCGCAGGGCTCACGAACCCCTGCTCCTGCTGGATGATGGACAGGCAGGCCATCACGGCTGAGATGCGCTGCTCGTCGGGATACTTCGCCACTTCACGATCGAAGCGCCCGATGGTGGCTTCGTTGAAGGACTCGGGCGTGACGGTGCTCATCGGTCAATCTCTCCGAAAACGATGTCCATGGTCCCGATGATGGCCACCGCGTCGGCCAGCATGTGGCCACGCGCCATCTCGTCCATGGTGGCGAGGTGTGCGAAACCCGGCGCACGGATCTTCAATCGATAGGGCTTGTTGGCACCATCGCTCACAAGGTAGATACCGAACTCGCCCTTGGGATGCTCGACCGCAGCATAAGCCTCACCTTCAGGCACGTGGAAGCCTTCGGTGAAAAGCTTGAAATGATGGATCAGCTCTTCCATGTTGGCCTTCATGGCCTCACGGGCGGGCGGCGCGACCTTGTGGTTGTCGGTGATCACGGGGCCCGGATTCGCACGCAGCCACTTGACGCACTGCTCGATGATGCGGTTGGACTGCTTCATCTCTTCCATGCGGACGAGGTAGCGGTCGTAACAGTCGCCGGTCTTGCCGACCGGGATATCGAAATCGAGCTCGCCGTAAACGTCATAGGGCTGCTTCTTGCGAAGGTCCCAGGCGATACCGGAGCCGCGCAGCATCGGGCCGGTCATGCCCAGGTTGAGTGCGCGTTCTGGCGTCACCACACCGATACCCACCGTGCGCTGCTTCCAGATGCGGTTGTCGGTCAACAGCGTGTGGTACTCGGCCAGGTAGGTCGGGAAGCGCTTCGTGAAGTCGTCGATGAAGTCGAGCAGCGAACCCTGGCGGTTGGTGTTCATGTCTGCGATCGCTCGCGCGTTGCGGACCTTGCTGGCCTTGTACTGCGGCATGGTCTCGGGCAGGTCGCGGTACACGCCGCCCGGACGGAAATAGGCAGCGTGCATGCGCGCACCCGACACCGCCTCGTACATGTCGAACAGATCTTCACGCTCGCGGAACGCGTAGATGAGGATGGTCGAACTGCCGCAGTCGTTGCCATGAGAGCCCAACCACATCAGGTGGTTGAGCAGGCGCGTGATCTCGCTGAACATCACGCGGATGTATTGCGCGCGGATCGGCACATCGATGCCCAGCAGCTTCTCGATGGCCAGGCAATAGGCGTGCTCGTTGCACATCATCGACACGTAGTCCAGCCGATCCATGTAGGGCAGTGACTGGATGAAGGTCTTGTGCTCGGCCAGCTTCTCGGTGGCACGGTGCAGCAATCCGATGTGCGGGTCGGCGCGCTGCACGACCTCGCCGTCAAGCTCCAGCACGAGGCGCAGCACGCCGTGCGCGGCCGGGTGCTGCGGACCGAAGTTCAGGGTGTAGTTCTTGATCTCTGCCATGTCAGGGCTCCCGCCGGGCCGTCCCAAGGGAAGCCCGCGCCCCCTCGGGGGGCAGCGAATACACGAAGTGATGAGCGTGGGGGTGCATCAGTGAAGCCCGCCGTAGTTGTCTTCGCGAATGATGCGCGGCGTGATCTCGCGCGGCTCGATGGTCACCGGCTCGTAGATCACGCGCTGGCGTTCGGCGTCGTAGCGCATCTCGACATGGCCGGACAGCGGGAAGTCCTTGCGGAAGGGATGGCCGATGAAGCCGTAGTCGGTAAGGATGCGGCGCAGATCGTCGTGCCCGTCGAAAACGATGCCGTAGAGATCGAACGCCTCACGCTCATACCAGTTGGCAGACGCCCACAAAGGGGTGACCGACGCCAGCACGGGAAAGTCATCTTCAGGGCAGAACACCCGAACGCGCACACGGTGGTTGTGCGTCACCGACAGCAGGTGCACCACGGCGGCGAAGCGCTGGCCATCCCAGCGGCCATCGCCGTAATTCTGGTAGTCCATGCCGCAGAGATCGACGAGTTGCTCGAACCTGGCCTGGGGCGCATCGCGCAGAGACTGCATGACCTCAAGGTAGTCGGCCGCCCTCACCGTGAGCGTGACCTCTTCGCGCACCACCTGGATCGACTGGGCCTTGGTGCCCAGCAAGCCTTCCAGCGTGGTTTTCAGCGCCTCGGGCTCGACGGCATGGGGATTCATGGCGGTGTCGGTCATGAACAGGTTCTTTCAGTGCACGCGGTCGGCGCCGCTCAGGCCCGTGCGATGGTGTGGGTACGACGGATCTTCTGCTGCAGCTGGATGATTCCGTACAGCAGGGCTTCGGCGGTGGGTGGGCAGCCGGGCACATACACGTCGACAGGCACGATGCGGTCACAACCGCGCACCACCGAGTAGCTGTAGTGGTAGTAACCACCACCGTTGGCGCACGAGCCCATGGAGAGCACCCACCGCGGCTCCGCCATCTGGTCATACACCTTGCGCAAGGCCGGGGCCATCTTGTTGCAGAGCGTGCCCGCGACAATCATCAGATCGGACTGGCGCGGACTGGCACGGAACACCTCCGAACCGAAACGACCGATGTCGTAGCGCGCGGCAGCGGCATGCATCATCTCGACCGCGCAGCAGGCCAGACCGAAGGTCATGGGCCAGAGCGAGCCGGTCTTGGCCCAGTTCACCACGGAGTCATAGCTCGTGGTGACAAAACCTTCCTTGAAAACACCTTCAATCATGGAGCACTCCAGCGCACGCGCCTGTATGTGTCGAACTCATTCCCAGTCCAGGGCGCCCTTTTTCCACTCGTAGGCAAAGCCCACGGTCAGAATGGCCAGGAACACCACACCTGCAAAAAAGCCCGTGGCACCGATGTCGGAAAAGGCCACGGCCCAAGGAATGAGAAAAGCGATTTCGAGGTCAAAAAGAATGAAGAGGATGGCCACCAGGTAGTAGCGCACATCGAACTTCATGCGAGCATCCTCAAAAGCTTCGAAGCCGCATTCGTAGGGGGAATTCTTTTCCGCGTCCGGCAGATTGGGACCGAGGATGTAGCCAAGAACCTGCGGAATGATCCCGACGGCAATACCGACCAGGATAAAAAGGAGCACTGGAAGGTACTGTTCGAGACTCATCTTGGTGGCTTCCGCTGACACGGCGTGGGACCGTGTTTTCCAATGATTGGTGCCGACGGCGAGACTCGAACTCGCACAGCTTTCGCCACTACCCCCTCAAGATAGCGTGTCTACCAATTTCACCACGTCGGCTGGGTCTGCATTGATGGCTCGCGAGGAATGGTGCGAGCCTTGCTGACAACCCATAGAGTTTACCCTGAAACGCCCCCCGTTTCCGGGCTGCGCTATGGTTTTTCCGAAGGAATCGGTCGGGTTGTCACAGCACGGGTCACACCCTCCCGGCGCAGGGCCGCGAGGGTGACGATTCCGCTTATTTGCCCGGGATCTGCGCCGGACCGGAGGAGCCTGCAGGCGTCTCGCCGCCGGCAGCAGGCGCCGCGGCCGGGGCGGGCGTGGTGCCCGGGATCTGCTGAGCCGCACCCGCCGGCTGCGCGGGCATGGCACCTTCGAGCACGCTCCCCGCGCTGGGTGCAGCGGTGCGCAGGTTACCGAAGTACGCGAGACCCAGGGTGCTGGCCAGGAAGATGGCGGCCAGCACGGCGGTGGTGCGCGACAGGAAGTTGGCGCCGCCCGAGGCACCGAACAGGCTGGCGGAGCCGGCACCACCACCGAAAGCCGCACCTGCGTCGGCGCCCTTGCCGTGCTGCATCAGGATGAGCCCGATCATGCCCAGCGCGGACAGGATCTGGACAGCCAGCAGGATGGTCAACAAAACGTTCATTCTCTCTTCTCCGGAAATATCGGTTATTGCCGTGCCGCAGGGGCACGAACAGGAATCAGGGGGCCGAGGCCACGATCTGCAGGAAGTCCGGTGCCTTGAGCGACGCACCGCCGATGAGGCCACCATCGATGTCCGGCTGGGCCAGCAGGCTGGCGGCATTGGCGGCATTCATGCTGCCGCCGTACAGGATGTGGACGCGTCCGGGGCTCTGCGTTGCTGCCGCGATCTGCGCGCGCAGGACAGCGTGAACCTGCTGCGCCTCCTGCGGCGTGGCCGTCTTGCCGGTGCCGATGGCCCAGACGGGCTCGTAGGCCACGACGATCTCGGTGATGCAGTGACCACAGAGATGAATGACGGCCGCCAGCTGGCGCTTGACGACTTCTTCCGTTTGACCGGCCTCACGCTCGGCCAGCGTTTCACCCACGCAGACGATAGGCGTGATGCCCTTGGCCAGGGCGGCCCTGGCCTTCTCGGCCACGACCGCATCGGTTTCGCCATGGTACTGGCGGCGTTCGGAATGACCGACGATGGCATAGCGGCAACCAAAGTCGCGCAACATCGAAGCCGACACCTCGCCGGTATACGCGCCCTGCTCCTGGCTGGACACATCCTGCGAGCCCCAGGCGATGGGGCTCCCTTGCAACAGAGCCCCAAGTTGCGCAAGGTACGGCGCCGGGACACACAAAGCCATGTCGGATTTCGGCGCAGCAGTGCCGAGACCTTCGAGCATGCCTTTCACCAGCGCCTCATTGGCGGCCAGCGAGCCATTCATCTTCCAGTTGCCTGCGATCAGTTTTTTCATGGCTGTCGGTTTCTTGTCTCTTCGATTCACGCCCAGCTCAGCACGAGCTTGCCGACGTGCTGGTTGGACTCCATCAGCGTGTGCGCCGCAGCCGCCTGGGCGGCCGGGAACACCTGGTGGATCACCGGCCGGATACGGCCCTCAGCCAGCAATGGCCACACACGCTCGCGCAGCGATGCCGCAATCGCCGCCTTGAACGCCACTGGGCGCGGACGAAGCGTGGAGCCCGTGATCGTGAGGCGGCGGCGCAGCACCAGACCGGCATTGAACTCGGCTTTGATGCCACCCTGCACCGCGATGATCACCAGCCGGCCATCCTCGGCCAGGCAGTCGATTTCCCGGGCCACGTAGGCGCCGGCCACCATGTCGAGGATGACATTGACGCCCTGCTTGCCCGTGATCTCGGCAACGGCGGCCACAAAGTCCTGCGCCTTGTAGTTGATGGCGTGGTCGGCACCGAGCTTCAGGCAGGCCGCACACTTGTCGTCGCTGCCGGCGGTGGCAATCACGCGCGCGCCCATGGCCTTCGCCATCTGGATCGCGGTCACGCCAATGCCACTGGTACCACCCTGCACCAGCAGGGTTTCACCGGCCTGCAGGCGACCCCGGTCGAACACGTTGCTCCAGACGGTGAAGAAGGTCTCGGGCAGCGAGGCAGCGGCAATATCGTCGAGCCCTTCGGGCACCGGGAGACATTGGCCCACAGGCGCCACGCACCACTCGGCGTAACCGCCACCAGCCACCAGCGCGCAAACGCGGTCGCCCACCTTCAGACCCGCTTCGGCCAAGGCCGACACATCGCCCGAATCGATCACCCCCGCCACCTCGAGGCCAGGAATGTCAGATGCACCCGGTGGCACCGGATAGTTACCGGTGCGCTGCAGCACGTCGGGGCGGTTGACGCCCGACGCACGCACGCGAATCAGCACCTCGCCGGCGCCCGCGACCGGCACCGGGCGTTCACCCAGGCGCAGGACATCGGGTGCGCCAAAGGCGCTGATTTCGACAGCTTTCATGGCCGGCACCACCCCGGACCTCAGGCCTGCGGCTGTTGCGGCGCCTGCTCGCCGGCGTTGCGCTCGATCAGGGCTTTCATGGACAGCTTCACGCGGCCCTTTTCGTCCGTTTCAAGCACCTTCACGCGCACCACCTGACCTTCGCTCAGGTAGTCCGTGACCTTCTCGACGCGTTCGTGGGCGATCTGACTGATGTGCAGCAGGCCGTCCTTGCCGGGCAACAGGTTCACCAGTGCACCGAAGTCGAGGATCTTGGTGACCGGGCCTTCATAGACCTTGCCCACTTCCACTTCGGCCGTGATCTGCTCGATGCGGCGCTTGGCTTCGTCGGCCTTGGCCGAGTCGGTCGAGGCAATGGTGATCGTGCCGTCTTCGTCGATGTTGATCTGCGTCCCGGTCTCTTCCGTCAGCGCACGGATGACAGCGCCCCCCTTGCCGATCACGTCGCGGATCTTTTCCGGGTTGATCTTCATGGTGAAGAGCTTGGGCGCGAAGTTGGACACTTCGGTCTTGGCTTCGCCCATGGCTTCCTGCATCTTGCCGAGGATGTGCATGCGGGCTTCCTTGGCCTGGGCCAGTGCGACCTGCATGATTTCCTTGGTGATGCCCTGGATCTTGATGTCCATCTGCAGCGCCGAGATGCCGTTCGCCGTACCGGCGACCTTGAAGTCCATGTCACCGAGGTGATCCTCATCACCCAGGATGTCGGTCAGCACGGCGAAGCGGTTGCCGTCCTTGATGAGGCCCATGGCAATGCCGGCCACGTGCGCCTTCATGGGCACGCCAGCGTCCATCAGCGCCAGGCAGCCGCCGCAGACGGAGGCCATCGACGACGAGCCATTGGACTCGGTGATTTCGGAGACCACACGCATGGTATAGGGGAACTCTTCCTTGCTCGGCAACGCGGCGACCAGCGCACGCTTGGCCAGGCGGCCATGGCCGATCTCGCGGCGCTTGGGCGTGCCGAAGCGGCCGGCTTCACCGGTGGCAAAGGGAGGCATGTTGTAGTGCAACATGAAGCGGTCTTCGAACTCGCCTGCCAGTGCGTCGATGCGCTGTGCGTCGCGGTCGGTGCCGAGCGTGGCCACCACCAGAGCCTGGGTTTCGCCGCGGGTGAACAGCGCCGAACCGTGGGTGCGCGGCAGAACGCCGTTGCTGATCTCGATGGCGCGCACGGTGCGTGTGTCACGGCCGTCGATGCGGGGCTCGCCGGCCAGGATCTGGCCGCGAACGATCTTGGCTTCGATCTCGAACAGCAGGGCCTCAACCGCCACGCTGTCGAATTCCACCCCTTCGGCCTTCAAGCCGGCCATCACGTCGGCGTAAGCGGTGCGGCAGGCTTGCGTACGGGCCTGCTTGTTGCGGATCTGGTAGGCAGCTTCGAGCTTGGCCTTGGCCAGTTCGTCGACCTTGGCAATCAACGGCTCGTTCTTGGCCGGCGGCTGCCAGTCCCAGGCCGGCTTGCCGGCGTCGCGCACCAGCTCGTTGATGGCGGCAATGGCGATCTTGCCCTGGTCGTGGCCGTAGACCACGGCACCCAGCATGACTTCTTCGGAGAGTTGCTGCGCTTCGGATTCCACCATCAACACAGCGGCTTCGGTGCCAGCGACCACGAGGTCCATCTGGCTGTCCTTGAGTTGGGTCTGGCCCGGGTTGAGCACGTATTCGCCATTGACATAGCCCACGCGCGCGGCGCCGATGGGGCCATTGAACGGGATGCCACTGACGGCCAGCGCGGCGGAGGTGGCGATCATCGCGGCGATGTCGGCCTGGACTTCGGGGTTCAGGCTCACCACATGCACGATCACCTGCACTTCGTTGTAGAAGCCTTCGGGAAACAGGGGGCGGATCGGGCGGTCGATCAGGCGGCTGGTCAGCGTCTCGAGTTCGCTGGGACGGCCTTCGCGCTTGAAGAAGCTGCCCGGGATCTTGCCGGCCGCATACGACTTCTCGGTGTAGTCGACCGTCAGGGGGAAGAAGTCCTGACCGGCCTTGGCTTCGGTCTTGGCCACGACGGTGGCCAGCACGACGGTGTCATCGATATTGACCAGCACGGCGCCGGTGGCCTGGCGCGCGATCTCGCCGGTTTCCATGGTGACCTGATGGGGGCCCCACTGAAAGCTCTTGGTGACTTTGTTGAACATGCTCATGGTGTCTCTCCGTTGAATGCCGCCGTCGGTGACGGCGATCTCTGCGTGCAGCGAAAGCTGCACAAAACCCGGAGACACAACCCAGAACACGATGCCATTCCAGACGGCCTGTGAACGCCACCGATGGCGCACACAACCCACTTGGAATGACACAGCTTCGCTCTGTTGTCTGTACTCCGGAATCAAAAAAGGCGCATGACAAGCAAAAAACGCCCGAGCCAGCGAACCAACTCAGGCGTTTCGTGTGTCACAGCCGTTCCAATTACTTGCGCAGGCCCAGCTTCTGGATCAGGGCGAGGTAACGCTCGGCGTCCTTGGATTTCAGGTAGTCGAGCAGCTTGCGGCGGCGGCTCACCATGCGCAGCAGACCGCGACGACCATGGTGGTCCTTGGCGTGGGTCTTGAAGTGAGGGGTGAGCTCGTTGATGCGGGCGGTCAGCAGTGCGACTTGCACTTCGGGGCTGCCGGTGTCGTTGGCGGCGCGGGCGTTGGCCGCGACCACTTCGGCTTTGACGGATTGGGCGATCATCTGGGTTTCCTTGGCCAGTTGCCTGGCGTTACGTGCGTCCCGTCGCAGCGAATGCCGCAGCGGGCGTGAATTGCCGTCTGTGAAGACAGCAACCGCGAATTATAGACCAGAAGGTCTCAATCCCGGAAATGTCACTGGCCGTCGAGCCAACCCCGCAGGCGCTCGACGCCGGCCACCAGCCGCGTGGTATCCCTGCTGGCAAAGCACCAGCGCAGCCACCCTGCGGCCTCCGGGCTGAAAGCGCTGCCTGGCGCCAGCCCGAGCCCCGCCTCGCGGACGAGGCGCCTGGCAACGGCCAGGCAGTCGTCCTGCCCCTCCAGCCGGAAAAAGGCGTACATCCCACCCAACGGCTCGGCCATGGTCACACCAGGCAGCGCGCGCAGCAGCGGCGCCAGGGTGTCGCGGCACTGTCGCAGGTGGCCCACCAGGGCGGGCGTGACCTCCGCGCCGCGTTGCAGCGCCACCGTCGCGGCACGCTGGACGAACACGGGCGCGCACGAGGTGTTGAATTCGATCAGCTTGCCAACAGCAGCCGTGAGCGCTGGCGGCAGCACCAGCCAGCCCAGGCGCCAGCCGGTCATGAGGAAGCTCTTGGAAAAGCTGTGCGCGACGATGACGCGGTCATCCGGCTGAGCCACGTCCAGGAAGCTGGGCGCGGCACCGTTGGCCGTATCACCCGCGAAATAGAGGCGCTCGTAGACCTCGTCGGCCAGAATCCAGGTGCCCGTGCGGCGGCAATGCGCCAGGATGGTCCGCTGCTCGTCGGCGCTGAGCGTCCAGCCGGTCGGGTTGTTCGGGGCGTTGACCACCAGCATGCGCGTCGCGGGGGTGATGGCGGACAACAGTGCCGCCATGTCCAGCACCCATGCGCCGGCGCGCGGGCCATCCGTCTGCACGCGAAGAGGCACGCGCCAGACCCTGGCACCCATGATCAGGGGTTGCGCGATCAGATTCGGCCACACCGGTGCCACCACCACGACCTCATCCCCCGCCTCCACCAGCGTCTGCGACGCCAGCATCAGGCCATTGACCCCGCCCGAGGTGACCGCCAGCCGGTCGAACCAGTGCGCGGCGCCACGGCCGGGGTGCAGGCCATCGGTGTAGGCGGCCAGCGCTTCGCGAAGTTCCTGCAAGCCGAGGTTGTGGGCGTAGAAGGTTTCACCCGCCTGGAGGGAGGCAACGGCCGCGTCGCGGATGAAGCCTGGTGTGACTTCATCGCTCTCGCCAAACCAGAACTTCAGCACGTCCGTGCGGCCGATGCCTTCGTTCGCCACCTCGCGGATGCGCGAGGCTTCCAGTTGCTCCACCACTTGTCTCATCGGCGCTCGCTCCTGCGATTTCAAGGTCGCTGCATGGTACAGGTGTGCGGCATCTCGGCCTGTTGCGGTGTCAGGTTGCGGATGACGCGAAAGCCGTACCCCGAGCCTTCGACGTCGAACCGAACGCCGGGCGTGCCCTGCTTGTCCATCACGGCCACGGCCAGGGATTGCTGGAACTGGTGGTCCGCCCCACGCATGCGGGCGCGCTGGCCCGCCAGGGTGACGTCGGCCCTCTCCAGCTGCGCGGCGATGGTGGCGGCATTGACCGGCCCGGCTGCGCCGGCGCGTTCGATCGCTTGCGCCAGCGCTTCGATCATGAGCTGCATGCGCATGTGCACGTAGTCGTCGGCCGGGCTGGGAAAGCGCTCGCGGAACGAGCGGTAGAACGCCTCGGACGCGGGCGTGGGCACGTTCGGGAACCAGTCGGCCACGGCGATCACCTTGCCGATACCCGCATCGCCCATGGCCGCCGGCGCACCCAGCGCGTTGCCGTAGAACGTGTAGAAGCGACCCTCGAAGCCGCTTTCGCGAGCGGCCTTGACCAATAGCGTGAGGTCGTTGCCCCAGTTGCCCGTGAGCACGGCCTGCGCGCCACTGGCCTTGATCTTGGCGGCATACGGCAGGAAATCCTTCACCCGCGCCATAGGGTGGAGCTCTTCACCAACGATGGCGATATCGGGCCGTTGCGCCGTCAGCTGGCTGCGCGCCTCTCGCAGCACGGCCTGCCCGAAGCTGTAGTCCTGCCCAATGAGGTAGACACTCTTCAGTTGCCTGTCTTCGCGCAGCACGCTCATGAGCGCCTTCATGCGCATGTCGGCGTGCGCGTCGAAGCGGAAATGCCAGAAGCTGCATTTCTCGTTGGTCAGCGCCGGGTCGACCGCCGAGTAGTTGAGGAACAGCACCTGGCGCGCCGTGTCGCGCTCGTTGTGCTTGTTGATGGCGTCGATCAGCGCACTGGCGGCGGCCGAGGAATTGCCCTGCGTGACGATGGTGATGCCCTTGTCCATGGCCGAACGCAAGGCCGAGAGGGCTTCGTCGGTCTGCCCCTTGCTGTCGAAACGCTCGATCACCAGTGGCCGGTTGCCATCGGGCAGCTTCACGCCACCGCGTGCATTCACGCGTTCGGTGGCCCAGACGAGGTTGCGGAACACGGCGTCGCCGGTGTTGGCGATCGGGCCTGACAGGCCTTCGATCATGCCGATGCGGATCGGCGCGCCCGTGGCGGGCGTCTGAGCGAGGGAGACAGCGGCGGTCAGGCCGCCCAGGAGCGCAGCGGCCAGGGCGCGGCGGCGCGAAGAGAACAGGACATCAAACAGTTGTTTCATCGGGAAAGTGCTCCGGATCACGCAAACCCGGGGTGGGCTGCGCCTTGAGTCGCATTGGCGACAGCGGCGGAGTCTAATTCATAATTACAAAAATTGCCGCACCGCAGCACGACATCAGGCAGCGATCGCGCCACCCAGTTCGGACAGAGGCCAGCGGGGCTTCACATCGAAGGGATAGCCAACCGGGCCATCGTCAGCGAGCCCGGCCTGCACCCGCATCCCGCCGGCCAGCGCGATCATGGCGCCGTTGTCGGTGCACAGGTGCAGTTCCGGGTAGTGCACGCGCACGCCCGCCTTGGCGCAAGCGGTGCCCAGTTGCTCGCGCAGCAGCACGTTGGCCCCCACCCCGCCGGCCACCACCAGGCGCATCAGGCCGGTCTGGCGGATGGCTGCCATCGACTTCCTGACCAGCACGTCGACGATGGCCGCCTGCACGCTGGCCGCCACATCGGCTTTCTGCTGCGCGTTCAGCGGATCGGCCAGGTGCAAGGTGGCCGGGCCTTCGGGGCTTGCATGGGCAAGTCTCTTCACCTGGGTGAGCACCGCCGTCTTCAGGCCCGCGAAGGAAAAATCCAGATCGCCACTGTGCAGCAACGGGCGCGGAAACTTGTAGGCCTGCGGGTCCCCCTGCAAGGCCAGGCGCGAAAGTGCCGGGCCCCCGGGGTATGGCAGGCCGAGCAGCTTGGCGGACTTGTCGAACGCTTCGCCGGCCGCGTCGTCGATCGTTTCGCCCAGCAGTTCGTACCGCCCGACACCATCCACACGCATCAACTGGCTGTGTCCGCCCGACACCAGTAAGGCCACGAAGGGAAACTCGGGAGGGTCCGCGCTCAGGAAGGGCGAGAGCAGATGACCTTCGAGGTGGTGCACGCCGATGACCGGCTTGCCCAGCGCAAAGCCGAGCGCACAGGCCACACCCGACCCGACCAGCAAGGCACCGGCCAGGCCAGGCCCACGGGTGTAGGCGATGGCATCCACCGCCGACAGCGGCAATCCGGCTTGCGCCAGCACGGTATCGGTGAGCGGGAGAACGCGCCGGATGTGGTCGCGGCTGGCCAGTTCCGGCACCACGCCGCCGTAGGCCTGGTGCATCTCGATCTGGCTGTGCAGGGCGTGTCCCAGCAGCCGCGGGGTGGCGCTGCCGCTGGCATCCACCAGGGCCACGCCGGTTTCGTCGCAGGACGACTCGATTCCCAAAATCCGCATCCTGGAAGTGTACGGGGCGGCATGCTTGTTGCTGGACGGGGGATACTCACTGTGCTCCCACGAACCACCGTCAGATGAAATCGGGCCTGAAATTCCTTGTTGCCGCCAAGCGTTGCGAAATCGCCGCGCTGCGGGAGCTCGCGCTCACCAGCGTGCTGGTCAATGTGACGGGGCGGCTTATCCATGGGCTGCAGCGCGAACGGGGCTTGTCCAACTTGCACATTGGCTCGCAAGGCGCGCGGTTCGCTGACGTGCGCGCCCGGCAGATCGCGGAGTGCCGCCAGATCGAGGCCGAGCTGCGCACCTGCTTCGACAGCCTCGACACGGAGTCGGCCCGCGTGGGCCATGGCGCGCGCCTGTTCAGCCGCATCGCCTACGCCCTGCATGGCCTGGACGCGCTGGCCGGCCTGCGCGAGCGCGTGGATGCATTCGCATGGACCACGCGCCAGGCCACCGACGCGTACGTGCGACTCATCGCCGGGCTGCTGGCCGTGGTGTTCGAGGCCGCCGACAGCGCGAGCGACCCCGAGGTCTCGCGCCTGCTGGTGGCCATGTTCAATTTCATGCAGGGCAAGGAGTTCGCAGGCCAGGAGCGGGCGGTCGGCTCGGCCCTGTTCGCTTCCGGCCGCGCCGAAGCTTCAGAGCAGCAGCGCCTGCTCCACCTGATCGAATCGCAGGAACGCTGCCTGCAGGTGTTCGTGGAATTCGCCAACCCCAAAGCGGTGGACCTGTGGACCGCCAGCCAGGCCAGCGCCACGTTGGCCGAGCTGGAACGCATGCGCCGCGTGCTGTGCACTGCCGCGGCCGGCGCTGCGCTCAATGTGCAACTCAGCCAGGCCTGGTTCGAGTGCTGCAGTCAGCGCATCGACCGCATGAAAGGCGTGGAGGACCGGCTGGCGCTCGACCTCCTGCGCACCTGTGAAGCCAAGATCAGCGCCGCCCAGGCGGAGCTGGACGCCTACCAGTCGTTCCAGACGACGCCGGCGCGCGAGGCCGACGCGCTCTCCTTCTTCAACGGCGCGCCTCTGGCGGCCGCGCCACCCGACGCCTCCGGTTTCGGCGGCGCGCCGCAAGGCTACGGCCTGCAGCTGGAGCGCTCCATTCTCGAACTCGTGCAGGAACAGGCCCATCGGCTCCAGACCATGAGCGAGGAGCTCGACACGGTGCGGGCCAGCCTGAACGAGCGCAAGGTCATCGAACGGGCCAAGGGCTTGCTGATGGCGCACCGCCAGCTCAGCGAGGAAGACGCCCACAAGACCATGCGCCAGATGGCCATGAACCAGAACCGGCGACTCATTGAGGTGGCCGAAGCGGTGCTGGCGATGGCAGACGTGCTGCCCGAACGCCCGCGCTGAGCGCCAATGGGTGTTGCGGCGCACAAGAAGCGTGCTCCCGCACCAGTTTGAAGCCTCGCGCCGAGGCTCATTGTGCGAGAAACCCGAACGGGACGGCCGCAGTTTCTTCTTTGAAATCAACGATTTACTTTGGCGCCCTGGGATAACCCTGGTGCTGGCACGGTAACTGCTTGATCTGCGACAACGAAAGCCGGGCCAATGGCGGCCAGGTTTTCAGCAGTCTTCCCAGACACGGACAACGGCGTCCATTTCCACCTGCGCTTGCGCGGGTACGGAAATGGGCGCCGTTTTGCTTTGGGCTTCCGGTTTTTTTCATCAGCAAGGAGTTGGTCATGAGCGCAGACGTCCCCACCCCCGCCACCGACACGAACACCACCACACCGGCGAAGGCATCGCGCCGGGCGTTCATGCAGAAGAGCGGTGCCATCGGCACGGCGGCCCTCTTCTCCACACTGGGCCACCACGGGGTCTGGGCCGCCGGCTCCGACGCGCCCGAGAAGAAGGAAGTGAGGATCGGCTTCATCCCGCTGACCGACTGCGCGAGCGTGGTCATGGCCTCGGTGCTGGGCATCGACCAGAAGTACGGCGTGAAGATCATTCCGACCAAGGAAGCGAGCTGGCCGGGCGTGCGCGACAAGCTGGTCAACGGCGAGCTGGACATGGCGCACGTGCTGTGGGGCCTGATCTACGGCGTGCACCTGGGCACGGCCGGCCCCAAGAAAGACATGGCCGTCCTGATGAACCTGAACCACAACGGCCAGGCGATCACGCTGTCGAAGAAGCTGGCCGACAAGGGAGCGGTGGACGCGGGCAGCCTCGCCAGGCTCATGGCGGCCGAGAAGCGCGAATACACCTTCGCGCAGACCTTTCCCACCGGCACGCATGCCATGTGGCTCTACTACTGGCTGGCCTCAGCCGGCATCCAGCCGTTGAAGGACTCGAAGATCATCACGGTGCCACCGCCACAGATGGTGGCCAACATGCGCGTGGGCAACATGGACGGCTACTGCGTGGGCGAGCCCTGGGGCCACCGGGCCATCGCCGACGGCATCGGCATCACCGCCGTCACCACGCAGGACATCTGGAAAGACCACCCTGAGAAGGCGCTCGGCACCACGGCTGAGTTCGCGCAGAAGAACCCCAACACCTGCCGCGCCGTGGTGGCCGCCATTCTCGAAGCCAGCAAGTGGATCGATGCCGGCCTGCAGAACAAGCTGAAGATGGCCGAGACCGTGGCCGACCGCGCCTACGTGAACACCAGCGTGGACGTGATCAACCAGCGCATCCTGGGTCGCTACCAGAACGGCCTGGGCAAGACCTGGGACGACCCGAACCACATGAAGTTCTTCAATGACGGCTACGTGAACATGCCCTACCTGTCCGACGGCATGTGGTTCCTCACGCAGCACAAGCGCTGGGGCCTGATCAAGGACCATCCCGATTACCTGGCCGTGGCGAAACAGATCAACAAGATCGACCTCTACAAGCAGGGCGCCGCCGCCGCCAAGGTGAGTGTGCCGAAGGACGAGATGCGCAGCAGCAAGATGATCGATGGCGTGGTCTGGGACGGCAAGAACCCCAAGGCCTATGCCGACGGCTTCAAGGTCCAGGTCTGAGGAGAACGCCATGGTCAGCGCCGTCTTTCACGCCCCCTTGTCGCCCGCTTCGGCGGCCGAACCCGACACCGCGCCCTTGGTCCGCAAGGTGGCCTCGGTGAAGCCCGATACCGTGCAGCCCGTCAAAACCGCATCGCCTCGCATGCCGTTCGACGGCCGCACCTGGTTCATGCGCACCGTGCCGCCCTTGCTGGGGCTGGGTCTGCTGGTCCTGCTCTGGGAGCTCGTCGCACGCTCCACCGGCAGTGGCATTCCTGCACCCGAGGAAACCTGGAAGGCGGCCGTCGAACTCTTCAGCGACCCGTTCTATTCGAACGGCCCGAACGATCAGGGCATCGGCTGGAACGTGCTGTCCTCGCTTCAGCGCGTGGGCATGGGCTTTGGCCTGGCGGCGCTGATCGGCATCCCGGTGGGCTTCGCGATCGGCCGCTTCGAGTTCCTCAGCCGCATGTTCAACCCGCTCATCAGCCTGCTGCGCCCCGTCTCGCCACTGGCCTGGCTGCCGATCGGCCTGCTGGTCTTCAAGGGTGCCAACCCCGCGGCCATCTGGACCATCTTCATCTGTTCGATCTGGCCCATGATCATCAACACCGCGGTGGGCGTGCAGCGCGTACCGCAGGACTACATGAACGTGGCGCGCGTGCTCAACCTGAGCGAATGGAAGATCGCCACCAGGATCCTGTTGCCGGCTGTCTTGCCCTACATGCTCACGGGTGTGCGCCTGGCCGTGGGCACGGCCTGGCTGGTGATCGTGGCCGCCGAGATGCTCACCGGCGGTGTCGGCATCGGCTTCTGGGTGTGGGACGAGTGGAACAACCTCAACGTTGCCCACATCATCATCGCGATCTTCACGATCGGCCTCGTCGGCCTGCTGCTGGAGTTCGCCCTCATCAAGCTGGCCACTGCCTTCACCTACGAGGACGTGAAATCATGAGCAACGACGCCAAGTACATCGAAATCCAGGGTGTCGAGCAGACCTTCAAGACGCAGAAAGGCCTGTTCCCCGCGCTGCGCGACATCAACCTCACGGTCGCCAAGGGCGAGTTCGTGGCGCTGATCGGCCATTCGGGTTGCGGCAAGTCCACGCTGCTCAACCTGGTTGCCGGCCTGACCACGCCGACCGAGGGCACGCTGCTCTGCGCCAATCGTGAGATCGCGGGGCCCGGGCCCGAGCGCGCAGTGGTGTTCCAGAACCATTCGCTGCTGCCCTGGTTGACGTGTTTCGAGAACGTGCACCTCGCGGTCGAGCGTGTGTTCGGGGCCTCCGAAACGAAGGCGCAGCTCAAAGCCCGCACCGAGGCGGCACTGGCGCTGGTGGGCCTCACGGCGGCTGCGCAGAAGCGCCCTGGCGAAATCTCCGGCGGCATGAAGCAGCGCGTGGGCATCGCACGCGCGTTGTCGATGGAACCCAAGGTGCTGCTCATGGACGAGCCTTTTGGTGCGCTCGACGCCCTCACCCGCGCCAAGCTGCAGGACGAACTGCTCGAGATCGTGGCGCGCACGCGCAGCACGGTGGTCATGGTCACCCACGACGTGGACGAGGCCGTGTTGCTGTCCGACCGCATCGTGATGATGACCAACGGACCTGCCGCCACCATCGGCGATGTGCTCACCGTGGACCTGCCGCGCCCGCGCCACCGCGTGGCACTGGCCGAAGACCCGCGCTACCAGCAGTGCCGCAAAGCGGTGATCGATTTCCTGTACACGAGACAAGCCCACGTCGAGAAGGCTGCCTGAAGGAGAACGCCATGGACATGCGCGTCAAACCCACACAGAAGATGAAACTGGTCATGGTCGGCAACGGCATGGCCGGCGTGCGCACGCTCGAGGAGCTGCTCAAGATCGCGCCCGGCCTGTACGACATCACCGTCTTCGGTGCCGAGCCTCACCCGAACTACAACCGCATCCTGCTCTCGCCCGTGCTCGCCGGGGAACAGACGCTGGACGAGATCGTGCTCAACGACTGGTCCTGGTACACCAACAACGGCATCACCCTGCACGCGGGCAAGACCGTGACCGAGGTCGACCGCGTCAAGCGCGTCGTGCGTGCCGGCGATGGCCAAGGTGGCGTGATCGAAGCGCCCTACGACCGCCTCATCCTCGCGACCGGCTCCAACCCGTTCATGCTGCCCATTCCGGGCAGGGAACTGCAAGGTGTTCTGGCCTACCGCGACATTGCCGACACACAGGCCATGATCGACGCGGCCACGCGGTACCAACATGCGGTCGTCATCGGTGGTGGCCTGCTGGGCCTGGAAGCGGCCAACGGCCTGATGAAGCGCGGCATGACGGTGAGCGTGGTGCATGTGGCGCCCTGGCTCATGGAGCGGCAGCTCGACGACGTGGCCGGCAGGCTGCTGCAGCAGTCGCTGGAGCAGCGTGGCATGCAATTCCTCATCGGTGCCCAGACGCAGGAACTGGTGGGCGGCGAAGACGGCCGGGTGAAAGCCATCCGCTTCAAGGATGGCAGCGAACAGCCGGCCGATCTGGTGGTGATGGCCGTGGGCATCCGGCCCAACACCGCGCTGGCCGAATCGATGAACCTGCATGTGAACCGCGGCATCGTCGTGAGCGACACGCTGCAGACCGTGACCGACCCACGCATCTACGCCGTGGGCGAGTGCGCGGCGCACCGCGGCATTGCCTACGGTCTGGTGGCCCCGCTGTTCGAGCAGGGCAAGGTGCTGGCCACGCACCTCGCGGAGTTCGGCATCGGCCGCTACATCGGCTCGCTCACGTCCACCAAACTCAAGGTCACCGGCATCGACCTGTTCTCGGCTGGCGACTTCATGGGCGGCGAAGGCACCGAAGAGATCGTGATGAGCGACCCGGCCGGCGGCGTCTACAAGAAGCTGGTGATCCAGGACGACAAGCTGGTCGGCGCCTGCCTGTATGGCGACACGGTCGACGGCAGCTGGTACTTCAAGCTGCTGCGCGAAGGACGCAGCGTGGCCGACATCCGCGATCGCCTGATGTTCGGCGAATCGAACATCGGCGACGTGGGCCATCAGGGCCACAGCAAGGCCGCCGCCATGGCCGACAGCGACGAGGTGTGCGGCTGTAACGGCGTCACCAAGGGCAGCATCTGCAAGGCCATCAAGGACAAGGGCCTGTTCACGCTCGAAGAAGTGCGCAAGCACACCAAGGCCAGCGCCTCGTGCGGTTCGTGCACGGGGCTGGTGGAACAGATCCTGATGTTCACCGCGGGCGGCGACTACTCCGCCACACCCAAACTCAAGGCCATGTGCGGATGCACCGACCACGGCCACCAGGCCGTGCGCGATGCGATCCATGAACGGAAATACCTGCGCATTGCCGACGTGTTCGCAGGCATGGGATGGCGCACCCCCAACGGCTGCGCAACTTGCCGCCCAGCCGTCAACTACTACCTCATCAGCACCTGGCCCAAGGAGGCGAAGGACGACCCGCAGAGCCGCTACATCAACGAGCGCGCGCACGCCAACATCCAGAAGGATGGCACCTACAGCGTGATCCCGCGCATGTGGGGCGGCGAGACCACCGCCGACGAACTGCGCCGCATCGCGGACGCGGTGGACAAGTACAAGATCCCCACGGTGAAGGTGACCGGTGGTCAGCGCATCGACCTGCTGGGCGTGAAGAAGGAAGACCTGGTCAACGTCTGGAAAGACATCGGCATGCCTAGCGGCCACGCCTACGCCAAAGCCCTGCGCACGGTGAAGACCTGCGTGGGCAGCGAGTGGTGCCGCATGGGCACGCAGGACAGCACCCAGATGGGCAAGGACCTGGAGCGTGCGATGTGGCGCATGTACGCGCCGCACAAGGTGAAGTTCGCCGTCAGCGGCTGCCCGCGCAACTGCGCAGAGGCCGGCATCAAGGACGTGGGCATCATCGGCGTGGACTCGGGCTGGGAGATGTACATCGCCGGCAACGGCGGCATCAAGACCGAGGTGGCCGAGTTCTTCACCAAACTCAAGACCGCCGAGGAAGTGCTGGAGTACACCGGCGCCTTCATGCAGCTCTACCGTCTGGAGGGCTGGTACCTGGAGCGCACGGTGCACTACGTGCACCGCGTCGGCATGGACCATGTGAAGAAGCGGATCCTGGAAGACGCCGAGGGCCGCAAGGCGCTGTGGGAACAACTGCAGTTCGCGCTCGACGGCGAACCGGATCCCTGGTTCGAGCACCAGAAGGCCGCAGTGGACACGCGGCAGTTCGTTCCCATCCAGCCGGTGGCCATGGAAGGGAGCGCCGCATGAAAGACTGGATTCCCGTTGCGCGGGTGAACGACATCCCCGTGCTCGGCGCGCGCTGCGTCCAGCGCGAACAGGGCCTGGACGTCGCCGTATTCCGCAACGACAAGGACGAGGTGTTCGCCCTGCTCGACCGCTGCCCGCACAAGGGTGGCCCCCTGAGCCAGGGCATCGTGTTCGGCACGAACGTGGCCTGCCCGCTGCACAACTGGACGATCGGCCTGGGCAACGGCTGTGCGAAGGAGCCCGACGAAGGCTGCACGCCACGTTTCGCGGTGAAGGTGGAAGAAGGCGTGGTCCACCTGGACGCGCACGAACTCGCCACGCAGGCGACGGACCTCACCCGACCCCTGGCGGGCCCCATCCGGCGCACTGCCCCGGCATGACGCCGATCACCACCCGCTCGACCTGCCCCTACTGCGGTGTGGGTTGCGGCGTGCTGATCGAGAGTGAGGGCAGCCAGATCACCGGCGTGCGCGGCGACCCGCAACACCCGGCCAACTTCGGCAAACTTTGCACCAAAGGCCAGACACTGCACCTCACCACGACCCCGGCGATCACGAGACAGGCCCGGTTGCTGCACCCCATGCAACGCGTGCAGCGGGGTGCACCCGCGCAGGCCATCGCCTGGGACGCCGCACTCGACCTCGCCGCCGACCGTTTCGCCAGCACCATCGAAGAGCACGGCCCCGACGCGGTCGGCTTCTACATCAGCGGCCAGTTGCTCACCGAGGACTACTACGCCTTCAACAAGCTGGCCAAGGGCCTGATCGGCACCAACAACATCGACACCAACTCGCGCCTGTGCATGAGCAGTGCGGTGGCCGGCTACAAGCTCACGCTCGGCGCCGACGCACCCCCCGCCTGCTACGACGATGTGAACCACGCGCAATGCCTGTTCATCGTCGGCAGCAACGCGGCCTTCGCGCACCCGGTGCTGTTCCGCCGCATCGAGGAAGCGAAGCGGAACAACCCCGACATGAAGGTGATCGTGGCCGACCCGCGCCGCACCGACACCGCCGGCCTCGCCGACCTGTACCTGCCGCTGCAACCCGGCAGCGACGTGATGCTGTTCCACGGGTTGCTGCACATCATGTTGTGGGAGGGTTGGACCGACAACGCGTACATCGCCGCGCACACCACCGGTTTCGAGGCGCTCAAGTCGCTGGTGCGCGAACACACGCCCGAGCGCGTGGCCCAGGTGTGCGGCCTGACGCGCGACGACCTGTTCACCGCCGCCCGCTGGTTCGCGCAATCGCCCGCCACCCTCAGCCTGTACTGCCAGGGCCTGAACCAGAGCAGCAGCGGCACCGCGAAGAACGCCACCCTGATCAACCTGCACCTGGCCACAGCCCAGATCGGCAAACCCGGCGCCGGCCCGTTCTCCCTCACGGGGCAGCCCAACGCCATGGGCGGGCGCGAGGTGGGCGGGCTGGCCAACCTGCTCAGCGCGCACCGGGACATGGCCAACCCCCAGCACCGCGCCGAAGTCGCCGCACTCTGGGGCGTGCCATCGGTGCCCGAGAAACCTGGGCTGAGCGCCGTGGAACTGTTCGAGGCCGCCGCCGACGGCCAGGTGAAAGTGCTCTGGATCGCCTGCACCAACCCGGCCCAGTCCATGCCCGACCAGGCCACCGTGCGCCGCGCACTGCAGCGCGCGGAGTTCGTGGTGGTACAGGAAGCATTCGCCACCGCCGCCACCTGCGACTTCGCCGACCTGCTCCTGCCCGCCACCAGCTGGGGCGAAAAGGACGGCACCGTCACCAACAGCGAACGCCGCATCAGCCGCGTGCGCCCGGCGGTACCCGCCCCGGGCCAGGCGCGGCACGACTGGCGCACCGCGGTCGACCTCGCACAACGGCTTGAGGTGCGCCTGCGCCCCGGACAGCCCACGCTGTTCCCCTATCCCGATGCCGAGAGCCTCTGGCTCGAGCACCGCGAGTCCACGCGTGGCCGCGACCTCGACATCACGGGCCTGTCCTACGCCATGCTGCAGCAGCAAGGGCCGCAGCAATGGCCGTTGCGGGCCGGTGACGCGCAAGGCAAGCCCCGGTTGTACGAGGACGGCGTGTTCCCCACACCGGACGGCAAGGCCCGGTTCGCTGCATTGCCCTTCGTCCCGCTGGCCGAGCCCCGCGAATCGCGCTACCCCTTCTCGCTCATCACGGGCCGCCTGCGCGACCAGTGGCATGGCATGACGCGCACCGGCTCCCTGGGGCGCCTGTTCGGCCACGTCGCCGAGCCCTGTGTTCAACTGCATCCGCAGGACATGGAGCGGCGCGGACTCCGGGAAGGCGATCTGGTGCAGGTGACCAGCAAACGCGGTTCCATCCTGTTGCCGGCACAGGCGTCCGATGAAGTCGGCCTGTCACAGGCCTTCATCGCCATGCACTGGGGCGCGGAATACCTCAGCGGCCAGAGCAACACCGGCGAGCCGCTCGCGGGCGTGAATGCGCTCACCACCTCGGCGTACTGCCCGGGCTCGAAACAGCCCGAGCTCAAGCACGCGGCGGTGAAGGTGCTCAAGGCCGAACTGCCGTGGACGCTGCTGGCTGTGGGGTGGCTGCCCGAAGCACAGGCGCTGGCCGCCCGCGAAGGCCTGCGTGCGCAGATGGCCCGGTTTCCCTTTGCCTCCTGCGTGCCGTTCGGCCACGAACGCACCGGTGTGCTGTTCCGCGCGGCGGCTCACGAAGCACCCGAGCCGGCGGTGATCGACCAGATCGAGGCCTTGCTCGGGCTCAACGCGTCCGACACGCTCCGCTATGCGGACCGGCGACTGGGCCAGCGCCGCACCGCACGCCTGCTGCGCGAAGGCGAATCCACCCGGCTCGCCGCCTTCGTGCTCGCGGGAGACACCCGGGCCGGGGCCTGGCTCAAGCCTCTGCTGCAGGACGAACTGCCCGCCGACGCCTATGGCCGCCTGCTGCTCATGCCGGGCGCCAGCCCCCCCGTGGCGGTTGTGGCCCGGGGGCGTCAGGTGTGCACCTGCTTCAACGTCACGGAAGACGCCATCCGTGTGCGACTGGAGGCCTGCGAGGGCACCGAGGATCAGCGACTGGCTTCACTGCAGGGTGATCTCCGCTGTGGCACCAACTGCGGCTCCTGCGTGCCCGAACTGCGGCGGATGGTGCGCTCCACCCTGCCCACCCTGCAGACCGCCTGACCGGCCCCATTTCCATATAACGCCAAGTCATCAAACTTGACTCACAATCGCGCGCAATGGGAATCAGCCACTACATCAAGGAAATCGGCCGCGGCAAGGACGGGGCCCGCGCCCTCACGCGCGACCAGGCGGCGGACCTGCTCGGCCAGGTGCTGGACGGGGCCGTGACCGACCTTGAAGTGGGCGGCTTCTGCCTGGCCATGCGCATCAAGGGCGAAACGCCGGAGGAGATGGCGGGCTTTCTCGATGCGGCACACGCGCGGCTGAAAAAGCTGCCCGACAACGGCATCACCACCGTGGTGCTGCCCAGCTACAACGGCGCACGCAAACTGCCGGTGCTGACGCCGCTGCTGGCATTGCTGCTGGCGCGCCGAGGTGTGGCGGTGCTGGTGCACGGCACGGCCACCGAAACGCAGCGTGTGTTCGCGTCCGAAGTCTTCGAGGCACTCGGTATGCCGGCCGCCGGGGAGGTGCCCACGCTGAGCGGGGGCGAGGCGACCTTCGTGCCCACCGAGGTGCTGTGCCCCAGCCTCAAGCGCCTGCTCGATGTGCGCCGCGTGGTTGGCCTGCGCAACCCCGCTCACAGCCTGGTGAAACTCATGAACCCGTGCGAGGGCCGCACCTTCCTCGTCGGGAGCTACACGCACCCCGAATACGCGACCTCCATGGCCGCCACCTGGGCGCTCACTGGTTCGCACGCCTTGCTGCTGCGCGGCACCGAAGGCGAGCCTGTGGCCGACGCGCGCCGCACCCCGCGCATGGACGTCTTTCGCGACGGCACCCGCACCGAGGTGCAGGCACAGCAGGAAGGCCCGCTCGCCAAGCTGCCATCGCTGCCCGCCGTCGACGCGCTGCAGACGGCCGCCTATATCCGCGCCGTGCTCGACGGCACGCAACCCATCCCCACACCGATCGCCTTGCAGGTGGAACACATCTTGCGAGAGACGGTGCAACATGAACCCGCAACCCATGCCCTCGCCATCTGAGTTCCTGCCCGGTACCGTGGCCCTGGTGGGCGCCGGCCCCGGCGACCCCGAACTGCTCACGCTCAAGGCGGTGAAAGCCATCAGCGCAGCCACGGTGCTGCTGGTCGACGATCTGGTGAGCGAGGGGGTGCTGGCCCACGCGTCGCCGCGCGCGCGCATCGTGCATGTCGGCAAGCGCGGTGGCTGCAAGAGCACGCCGCAAGCCTTCATTGAAAAGCTCATGGTGATGGCCGCGCGCGAGGGCGAGATGGTGGTGCGCCTCAAGGGTGGCGACCCGTTCATCTTCGGACGCGGTGGTGAAGAGGTTGAGCACCTGCGCGCGGCGGGCATCGAGGTGCAGGTCGTCAACGGCATCACCTCGGGCCTGGCGGGACTCACGTCGCTGGGCGTGCCGATGACGCACCGCGAGCATGCGCACGGCGTGGTGTTCGTCACCGGCCATGCGAAACCCGGCGACGCGGGCACCGACTGGCAGGCCCTGGCCGCCACGGCGCGCGACGCCAAGCTCACGCTCGTCATCTACATGGGCGTGTCCAGCGCCGCACAGATCGAGCAGGATCTGCTCACCGGCCTGCCTGCCGCCACACCACTGGCCATCATCCAGCACGCCACCCTGCCCCACCAGCGCCACGCCGTCACCACACTGGGGCAGTTGCGCGCCACCATCGAGCACGAAAGCCTGGGCAGCCCGGCTGTGATCGTGGTGGGCGATGTGGTCAGTGGCATCGCCGCCGTGCAGACGGCCCCCGAAGCCATCGTACGCAGCGCCTGAGCACGTCGCTACACTCCCGGCACGAGCGCCACCAGGCGCCGGGGAGGAAGTCGACATGCTCAAGAAACTCAACCAATTCACCGAAAGCCACGGCGCATTGCGCCCTGGACGCGGCCTGGTCACCGGGGTGATCGCGCTCACACTGGCCATCCTCTGCTTTCTCGGCGTGATGGCTTTCCACTTTCCGCAGTACCTCACCACGCCGGAGCTGCGCAAGCAATACGACATCGCCCTCATGCGCCAGTTGCTGTTCGGCGCCCTGGTGGTGGCGGGCGGGCTGAGCCTGGTGAACGTGCTGTTCAACCGGGCGCGCTGGCTTTCCGCCTTCGCCTTCGCGCTGGTCGCACTCAGCGCGCTGCTGGGAGGCCACAAGGTCGAGGTCGACCCCAACTTTCCCGACCACACGCCCTACATCGGCATGGACTGGTTCATCCTTGACCTGCTGGGCTCTGCGTTGATCTTCATCTTCATCGAAAAGCTGTTTGCCCTGCGCAAGGATCAGCCGGTCTTCC
This sequence comes from Hydrogenophaga laconesensis, assembly GCF_031457235.1. Lineage (NCBI taxonomy): Bacteria > Pseudomonadati > Pseudomonadota > Betaproteobacteria > Burkholderiales > Comamonadaceae > Hydrogenophaga > Hydrogenophaga laconesensis. Next base: position 36,034 of record NZ_JAVDWE010000019.1, on the reverse strand, counting down.
GGCCCGAATGGCAGACCGATTTCCATCACTTCATCGTCAACCACATGGTCATCGGCGTCATGCTGCTGGCCACCAACCTGCTGGTGCACAACCTGTTCGGCTGGGTGCCGGTGGACGGCGTGCGCGGCTGGATCGCGACACTGCCCTTCTGGGCCGCCCTGCCCCTCATCATTCTGGTGGCCGACCTCGCACAGTACTGGACACACCGCGCCTACCACGAAGTGCCCTTGCTGTGGCGCCTGCACGCGGTGCACCACAGCACCAAGCACATGGACTGGATGGCCGGCTCACGCCAGCACATCCTGGAAACCGTCATCACGCGCACCCTTGTGCTGGGGCCCATCTATCTGCTGGGCTTTTCCAAGGAAGTGATCGACGCCTACATCATCGTGGTGGGCTTCCAGGCTGTGTTCAACCACGCCAACGTCAGCGTGCGCCTGGGTCCGCTGCGCTACCTCATCGTCACGCCGAACTTCCACCACTGGCACCACAGTCAGGACCAGGAAGCGCTGGACAGGAACTACGCCGCTCACTATGCCTTCCTGGATCACCTGTTCGGCACCGCCGTCAACAGCCCCAGGACCTGGCCGGAACGCTATGGCGTGCTGGGCGACTACGTGCCCAAGGGTTTCCTGAAACAACTGGCGTTTCCGTTCACCTGGAAGGGCTGACGCGCGGGCGATCCGCTCCCCGGGCGCAGACCCGCCGCACGCCACCCTGGTGCACGGGTCACCGATCGGGTCCGGGATTCATGGCCCGGCGCTTGCTTGATGTGGGCCATGACCTCGCTTGCCACACCTCGTCCCGACACAGTCCGTCACGACACCCCGGCACACATCGCCGGCCTGTCGCTCGTCAATCTCGCCGCGCGCCAGCGCATGCTGTCGCAACGCATGATCCTGCAGACCGTGCTGGCCGCCGGTGGCGACACCGAGCGGTTGAAGGCCGCGCAGCGCAGCCTGCAGATGTTCACCGAAAGCCAGCAGCATCTGCTCGGCACGGTGAAGCAGATCGAACCGGCGGGTGCGCACCGGATCGAGGAAACCTACCACGGCCCGCGCGGTGTTGGCCCCGTCGTGCAGTCCTTCATGCAACTCATGCGCAACGCGCTCGAGCAGATCGAAACCGGCCACTCGCTGATGGCCCGCACGATCGACGAACTGGTCGGCCAGACCGACCGCATTCTCGAAGCCCTCAATACCGCCACCACCGCGTTCGACGATGTGGCAAAGGCCCGGTCCGACGCGATGATGAAGGAGCTCGCCGGCATCGTCGGTGATATCCAGAGCGTGGCAAAGGAGGCCAAGGTCGTGAGCTTCAACGCGCAGGTGATGGCCGCACGCGCCGGGCAGCATGGTCGTGAGTTCGCAGTTGTCGCCAACGTGCTGTCGGATATCACGAACGAGATCGACCTGCTCACGCGAAAGGCCGCGGTGCTGGCGGAGCGCAGCCGCTTCCAGTAAAGCCCCCACTGCCTCGCGCATGGCTACACTGCGCGCCATGCAGGAATTCGATGCCATCGTCGTCGGCGCAGGTGCCGCCGGTCTCTTCTGTGCGGGTATTGCGGGCCAGCGCGGCCGGCGTGTGCTCGTGCTGGACCACAGCGAGAAGGTGGCGGAGAAAGTGCGCATCTCCGGAGGCGGCCGCGCCAATTTCACCAACCGGGAGCTCGACCCCCAGGCACCGCACAAGCACTTCCTGAGCGCCAACCCGCACTTCTGCCGTTCGGCGCTCTCGCGCTACACGCCAGCCGATTTCATCGACCTCGTGCAGCGGCACGGCATCGCATTCCACGAAAAGCACAAAGGCCAGCTGTTCTGCGACCGCTCCGCCGAAGACCTGATCCAGATGCTGCTGCGCGAATGCGACGCGGGTGGCGTGCAGCGCTGGCAACCTTGCAGCGTGAAGGCCTTGCGCCAGGGTGGCGATGGCGCCTACGAACTCGACACCGACCGGGGGCCCGTGCGCGGCCGCTCGGTGGTGGTGGCCACTGGCGGCCTGTCCATCCCCAAGATCGGCGCCAGCGATTTCGGCTACCGCATCGCCACACAGTTCGGGCTTCGCCTGGTCGAACAGCGCCCAGGCCTGGTGCCACTCACGTTCGACGGCGACGCCTGGAAGCCCTACGCCGGCCTCGCCGGTCTGGCGCTGCCCGTGCACATCGAAACGGGGGAGAAAAAGGGCCGCATGGCCTTCCTGGAAGACCTGCTGTTCACCCATCGCGGGCTTTCTGGCCCCGCGGTGCTGCAGATTTCCAGCTACTGGCGGGAAGGCACACCGATCCGCCTGAACCTCGCGCCTGAAACCGGACTGCCCGCCGCGCTGGCGCATGCCAAGGCCACGTCGCGCAAACTGCTCGTCAACGAACTGGCCGGCCTGGTGCCCAGCCGCCTCGCGGAGGCCTGGGTCCAGCAGGACGCCGACTGGCAACGCCCTGTGGCCGACACCTCCGACAAGGCCCTGGCGCGCCTGGCCGAGCGGCTGTCGCGCTGGGACATCGTCCCGACCGGCACCGAGGGCTACCGCAAGGCCGAGGTCACGCTCGGCGGCGTGGACACGCGCGATCTGTCGTCCCAGACCCTGGAATCGAAGCAGCCCGGGCTGTATTTCATCGGCGAGGTGGTCGACGTGACCGGCTGGCTGGGCGGTTACAACTTCCAGTGGGCCTGGGCCAGCGGTCACGCCTGCGCCCAGGCCCTGTAGCCAATCCGGTGGAAATGGCTATAATCCAAGGCTTTGCTGGCAAATCCCCGTCGGCCAATACTAGTTAATGACGGGACATTTTGCGGAAACGACGCCCGGGCCCGATCTTCCCGGTCATCCTCTTTCCGCGCATTCTGGATATCTTTCGCCAATGACGACCATCCGTGTAAAAGACAACGAGCCCTTTGACGTCGCCCTGCGCCGTTTCAAGCGCACCATCGAAAAGCTCGGCCTGCTGACCGATCTGCGCGCCCGCGAGTTCTACGAAAAGCCGACCGCCGAGCGCAAGCGCAAGAAGGCCGCCGCCGTGAAGCGCCACTACAAGCGTGTGCGCTCCATGCAGCTGCCCAAGAAGCTGTACTGAGCCCCGCCACCGGGTCACGCCCGGTCGCCCGAAAGCCCGCTGGAGGACGCTCACGCGGGCTTTTTTGTTTCCGACCACCCCGACATCCCCTTCTCCCTGGAGCCGCCATGAGCCTCAAAGACCAGATCACCGAAGACATGAAGAACGCCATGCGTGCCAAGGACACCGAGCGCCTGGGCACCATCCGCCTGCTCACCGCTGCGATGAAGCAGAAGGAAGTGGATGAGCGTGTGGAGCTGGACGACGCCATGGTCATCGCCATCGTCGACAAGCTCGTCAAGCAGCGCAAGGACAGCATTGAAGCCTTCACCAAGGCACAGCGCCAGGACCTCGTGGACAAGGAAGCCGCCGAAATGGCGGTCCTGCAGACCTACCTGCCCCAACGCCTGTCGGCGGACGAAGTCGCTGCCGAGGTGAAAGCCATCGTCACCGAACTCGGCGCCAAAGGCCCCGGTGACATGGGCAAGGTCATGGGTGCGGTGAAAGCCCGCCTGGCCGGTAAGGCCGACATGGGCCAGGTGTCTGCAGCGGTAAAAGCCGCCCTCTCCGGCGCGTAAGACACCATCCAGAATGCCGTGGGTCCGGCTCCGCCGGCCCACAGGCATTGCCCCCTTGAGAGGGTGACGCGCTGAAAGCGCGGCGCGGGGGCGGGTCAGCTCCCCGCGATCTTCATCCGGTTGACCAGGATGGAGCCGGTGGTCTTGGCGCCATAATTGTAGGCGTCCGCACCCACGGCCTCGATGCCCAGCAGCATGTCCTTGAGGTTGCCGGCGATGGTGATCTCGTGAACCGGGTGGGCAATCTCACCGTTCTCCACCCAGTAGCCCGACGCACCGCGCGAATAGTCGCCGGTCACGTAGTTCACGCCCTGGCCCATGAGCTCTGTGACGAACAGGCCGCGCCCCAGCTTCTTCAACATGGCGCGCAGATCGTCGTCCGGCTGGGTGAGCCGGCTGGTGAGCGTGAGGTTGTGCGAGCCACCCGCGTTGCCGGTGGTGCGCATGCCGAGCTTGCGCGCCGAATAGGTGGAAAGAAAGTAGCCCTGCACCCGGCCGGCCGACAGCACCTGGCGTTTCGTGGTGCGCACGCCTTCGTCATCGAACGGGGCGCTTCCCTTGCCGTTGCGCACATGCGGGTCTTCCAGGATGTCCAGGTGTTTCGCCATCACCCGCTTGCCCAGGCTGTCGTGCAGGAAAGTGGTGTTGCGGTAGAGCGCGCCGCCGCTGGTGGCCTGAACGTAGCTGCCCAGCAGGCCGGCAGCCAGGGGCGACTCGAACAGCACCGGACACTCGGTGGTCGCGATCTTGCGGCCGTTCAGCCGGGCCAGCGTGCGCTCGGCGGCGTATCGCCCCACGGCTTCAGGCGTGGCCAGTTCATCGGGCGCGCGCATGGAGCTGTACCAGTAGTCGCGCTGCATGTTCGCCCCCCTGCCGGCAATGGGCGCCACCGACAGGCTGTGGCGCGAGCTCGCATAGCCGCCACTGAAAATGCCTGGCCTGCCACGCTCGCCACCACGCAGATGTGCGGTGAAAAAGTGCGATTGCTGGGCCGACACACCGGCACCTTCGCTGTTGCTGATCTTCCGGCTGGTGGCGAAGGCGGCCGCCTCGCAGGCCAGGGCGATGCGCGCCGCCTCTTCCGAATCCAGCGACCAGGGGTGGAACAGGTCCAGGTCGGGGTAGCTGTCGGCCACATCCTGGGCGTCAGGCAGGCCGGCCACGGGGTCTTCCGCGGTGAAACGCGCGATGTCGTACGCGGCCTGCACGGTCTGGCGCACGGCCGCAGCAGAAAAATCGGAGGTGGACGCGTTGCCGCGCCGCTGGCCGAGGTAGACCGTGACGCCAAGGGACTTGTCGCGGTTGCGTTCGACGTTTTCCAGCTCGCCCTTGCGCACCGAGACACTCAGGCCCGCGCCTTCAGACACCTCGGCGGCGGCATCGACTGCGCCAAGCTGTTTCGCATGGCCCAGCGCGAGGTCGACCAGTTCCTCGAACTGGGCGCGCGCGTACTGGAAACCGGAGAGGGGGAGGCGGGGGTCTGCCGCAGGGGCTTGAGAGGGGTTTTTCATGTCGACGGCTATGATACTTGCCGCCCCTTCCGGCCGCTGCCGTCCGCGCAGAAGCCCATTCATCGATCCACATGTCCCGCAAACCCACCAAAGGCTATTTCGTCCGTGGCCAGTTCGTCGCCCTGGGCAGCGAACTCGACCAGGAGCTCAAGCGCGAGCTCAAGGGCGACGTCGAGCTGAGCAAAACCGACCTGAAGAAAGAGAGCGCGCGCCTGCAAGCCCTGGGGGAAAACCTGCTGACACTGCGCGCGGAGCTGATGCAGCGCCTGGACCTGCCGGAGAAACTGCAGGACGCGCTGGCCGAGGCGCGGCGCATCACCAATTTCGAAGGCCGTCGGCGCCAGATGCAGTACATCGGCAAGCTGATGCGGTCGCTCGACGAAGAGCAGCTCTCCGCCGCCCAGGCCGCGCTCGATGAACAGAACCTCGGCTCGGCCCAGGCCACGCTTTCGCTGCACCAGGCCGAGCAATGGCGTGACCGCCTGATTTCGGAGGACGACGCGCTCACCCGGTGGCTGCAGCTTGACGCCAGCGCCGACGTGCAACACCTGCGCGCGCTCATTCGCCAGGCGCGCAAGGACGCGCAGGCCACCCAGACGCAGGAGCGGCCTGGTGAGGCCGTGCGCCACGGCAAGGCCTACCGAGAGATTTTCCAGATCGTCAAGGCCACCCTGAACCGGGAAGACGGTGACGACACACCCGCCACGAATGAAGGCCCGCCATGAGCAACACCACCACCGACCCGGTGCGCATCGGCATCGTGTCCATCAGCGACCGCGCCAGCACCGGCGTGTACGAAGACAAGGGCCTGCCTGCGCTGCAGGAATGGCTCGCGCGCGCGCTGAAGAATCCGGTCACGTTCGAGCCGCGCCTGATTCCCGACGAACAGGCGCGCATCAGCGCCACACTGATCGAACTGGTCGACGCGGGTTGCTCGCTGGTGCTCACCACGGGCGGCACGGGTCCGGCGCTGCGCGACGTGACACCCGAGGCCACGCTGGCCGTGGCGCACAAGGAGATGCCTGGGTTCGGCGAACAGATGCGCCAGATCAGCCTGGCCTTCGTGCCCACGGCCATCCTCTCCCGCCAGGTGGCCGTGGTGCGTGGGCAGAGTCTCATCATCAACCTGCCTGGCCAACCCAAGGCCATTGCCGAAACCCTCGAAGGCCTGAAGAACGCCGATGGCACGCAGCGCGTCAATGGCATCTTCGCCGCGGTGCCGTACTGCATCGACCTGATCGGTGGCCCGTACCTCGAAACGCACGACGACGTCTGCAAGGCCTTCCGGCCCAAGTCGGCTGTGCGACCTGCCCGTTAACCTTTTCAAGCGACCCGCCATGAAGATCACCAAAGACACCATCGTCACCCTCACCTTCCGTGCCGTCGATGCCAAGGGCAAAGTGCTGGAAGACGGCAAGGAACCCCGTGCCTACCTGCACGGCGGCTATGGCAATACCCTGCCCGGCGTCGAGATGGCGCTGGAAGGCCAGGAAAAGGGCTTCAGCACCACCGTGAAACTGCTGCCTTCGCTGGCCTTCGGCGAACGCGACGAAAGTCTGGTCACGACCATCTCGAAGAAGGACTTTCCTCCGGGCGTGAAGGTGGGCGGCCAACTCGAAGGCAGCGATGCCGAGGGCAACCGCCAGATCTTCACCGTCACCAAGATCAAGGGCGACACCGTCATGCTCGACGGCAACCACCCCCTGGCGGGTCAGGACCTGACCTTCACCCTGAACGTGATCGATGTGAAGGCGGCTTCCGCCGAAGAGATCGCCCACGGCCACGCCCACGGCGCGCACGGGCATCATCATTGAACGGGCCGCGCGTGCGGCGCGGCTTACTTCCCGACCAGCTGGTTGAGCTTGTCGGCCTCGAAGCTCTCCTGGCGCGCCGCGTCCTGCGGCACACAATCGCGCTTCCTCGTTTCGGCCAGCGTCTCGATCGCCTGCCACAGCAGCGCGATCTGGTGCTCCTGGCCCGCGGCGTTGTCGATCAGGCCGCGCATGGCCTGTGACAGAGGGTCGTCTTCCTGCGTGATGCCGTAGGCGCTGAATTTCTGGCCCTGCTCGGTCACATCGGCACTCTCGCCCGTCTTGCTCGGAATGATGCGGGCAGGAATGCCCACCGCCGTTGCGCCGGCGGGCACGGGCTTGATGACCACCGCGTTGCTGCCGATCTTGGCGCCGTCTCCGACCACAAAGCCACCGAGCACCTTGGCACCGGCACTCACCACCACGTCCCTGCCCAGTGTGGGATGGCGCTTGGTGCCTTTGTAGAGCGAGGTGCCCCCCAGCGTGACGCCCTGGTAGATGGTGCAGCCGTCACCGATCTCGGCCGTCTCGCCGACCACCACGCCCATGGCGTGGTCGAAGAACACACGTTCGCCCAGCCTGGCGCCCGGATGGATCTCGATGCCGGTGAACCAGCGCGAGACGTGGGAGATGAAGCGGCCCAGCCACTTGAAGCCGTGATTCCAGCACCAGTGGGCCGGGCGATGCAGCCACACCGCATGCAGACCCGGGTAGCAGGTGACCACCTCCCAGGTGCTGCGCGCGGCCGGATCGCGGTCCAGGATGCACTGGATGTCGGAGCGGATGCGGTCGAACATAAGGCGGCAGTCTATCGCTTCGCCCTGTCGGCGGTCTGCAGCATGGCCTTGGCGACACCTCGAAGAATGTGGATTTCCTCGTCGCTGGGCGCCGCCCGGTTGAAAAGCTGGTTGAGCCGGGGCATGAGCTTCTTCGGTGCCTCGGGGTCGAGAAAATCCACCGCCACCAGCGCCTGCTCCAGATGTTCGAGCATGCCAGAGAGAGCTTTCGCATCGGCCTGGGGGCGCTCGGCCTGCGGGGCAGGCGCACCGAAACCACCCAGCGCCTGGCGCCAGTCGTAGGCGATCAGTTGCACGGCGGCGGCCAGGTTGAGCGAGCCGAAGCCGGGTGCGGTGGGTATGCTGAGCGCCACGTGGCAGCGGTAGACGTCCTCGTTGCGCATGCCGAAGCGTTCGGAGCCAAACAGGAAAGCGACGCCGCCCGGCGGGTTGCCGGCACCCAGCACCTCGCTGAAATGCTCACGCGGCGAGCGCGTGGGCGGACCGAAGTCGCGTGGGGTCATGGCGGTGGCACAGAGATGGCTCATGCCCTCCAGCGCCTCGTCCAGGGTGTCGACGATGCGCGCCCTGGCCAGCACATCGTTGGCGCCACTGGCGCGCTGGATGGTCTCCTCGCGCCGCAGCACGTTGGCCCAGCGGGGCTGCACCAGCACGAGGTCGTCGAAGCCCATGACTTTCATGGCGCGGGCCACCCCGCCGACATTGCCGGCGTGGCTGGTCTGGATCAGGACAAAACGGGTGCGCATGCGGAAAAAGGCGGGGACGGTAAAATCCCGGGTATTGTCACCGCCCGCATCGCCGGGGCCCCGCATTCCGCTCATCCACTGTCGCACCCTGCTTTTGCGAAGCGTGCCGAGGTTCACAATTCATGTCGTCCACACTCCATCCCATGCTCAACGTGGCCATCAAGGCCGCACGCACCGCTGGTACCCTCATCAACCGCGCCGCGCTGGACGTGGAGTCGGTCCGGGTCTCTGTCAAGCAGACCAACGATTTCGTGACCGAGGTCGACCAGGCCGCCGAGGCAGCCATCATCGACACCCTGCTCACGGCCTACCCCGACCACGCGATCTGGGCCGAGGAATCGGGCAGGCGGGCAGGCCGGCATGGCGGCGCAGACCATGTCTGGATCATCGACCCGCTGGACGGCACCACCAACTTCATCCACGGCTTCCCGGTCTACTGCGTGAGCATTGCACTCATGGTCGGCAACCGGATCGAGCAGGCCGTGGTCTACGACCCCTCCCGCAACGACCTCTTCTGCGCCACGCGCGGACGCGGCGCCTACCTGAACGACCGCCGCATCCGCGTGGCCAAGCGCACGACGCTGCGCGAATGCCTGGTGTCCACCGGCTTTCCGTTCCGTCCCGGTGATGCCTTCCAGACCTACATGCAGATGCTGGGCGACGTGATGCCCCGGGTGGCCGGCGTGCGTCGCCCCGGCTCCGCCGCGCTCGACCTCGCCTATGTGGCCGCCGGCTTCACCGACGGTTTCTTCGAGATGGGCCTGTCGCCCTGGGACGTGGCCGCCGGCGCGTTGCTGGTGACCGAGGCCGGCGGGCTGATCGGCAACTTCACCGGCGAATCGGACTTCCTCGAACAGAAGGAATGCCTCGCAGCCAACCCGAAGATCTACGGCCAGTTGGTCGGGCTCACCGGCAAATACAGCAAGTTCGCCAGCGCGGGCGACAAGGCTGCGGTGCGCCAGGCGCGGGCCCGCAACAATGCCCCCTCCGACGCAGCGCCGGATGCAACCGCCTCGGACGAGGCCGCATCCGACAGCACGGGCAACTGACCCGGCGCGCGATCCGCAACGCACGAAGTAGCGTCCACCAGAGGCACCGAGGGTCCGGCTCCGCCGGCCCGAGACGCCGCCCCCCTCGAAGCGCTGAAGGCGCGCCACGGAGGGGGGGGGGAAGCCGCGCAGCGGCGCAGGGGAGTGTCCCTATCGACCCTGAGGCAGGCGCAACCAGAACGTGGCCCCCTGACCGGGCGCCGATTCCGCCCAGACGCGCCCGCTGTGGCGTTCCACGATGCGCGACACGATGGCCAGTCCCACACCCATGCCGGGCACGCTGCTGCCAGTGTGCAGACGCTGGAACAGGCCGAAGAGTTTGTCGGCATGCGCCATGTCGAAACCCATGCCGTTGTCGCGCACAAAGTACGCGCGCTGGCGCGAGTCGTAGCCCACCGCCAGCTCGGGCTGTGCGAGATGGCGCGAGTACTTGAGGCCGTTGTCGATCAGGTTGGAGAGCACCTGTCGCAGAAGCGTCGCGTCGCCCATGGCTGCCGGCATGGCCTGGATCTCGATACGGGCGTGGCTGGCCTGCGGCGACAGCGACTCCACGACCGATTGGGCCAGCGCGCGCATGTCCACCGGCACGGGTTCGAGATCCACCCGGACCACACGCAGCAGCTCCAGCATGTCGGTGATCATCTGCCCCATGTTGCGCGATGAGCGCGCGATGCGTTCGAACATGTCGCGACCGCTCGCACTCAACCGATCGATCTCTTCTTCCAGCACGACGGCGGCAAAGCCATTGACCGAGCGCAATGGTGCCCGCAGGTCGTGCGCGATGGAGTACGAGATGGCTTCCATGTCCCGCATGGAGCGTTCCAGCTCAGCGGTGCGTTCGCCCACCCGGTGCTCCAGGCTCGCGTTGAGCGCGCGGACCTGCTCCTGCGCCGCGACGCGCTCGGTGATGTCCAGGTGTGTACCCGACATGAACATGGGCCGGTCCTGCGCATCGCGTTTGTGCACGCGACCGCGCGTGTTCACCCAGATCCAGTGGCCGGCCTTGTGCCGCATGCGGATGTCACACTCGTAATAAGGCAGCGTGCCGGCGATGTGCTGGTCCCGGATCTCGTTGGCCAGCCGAAGGTCGTCGGGATGCACCAGTGCCTCCCAGGTCTCGGCCCGCATCGGCTGCAGCTCGCGAAGCGTGTAGCCCAGCATGCCGGCCCAGCGTTCGTTGACGGTGAGCACGTTCTCGACCATGTTGTTTTCCCAGATGCCCGGCCGTGTGGCCTCCAGCACCCACGCCAGGCGCTGGCGTTGTTCGCGCAAGGCTTCCTGGGCCTGCATGTACGAGCTCACATCGGTGAAGGTCCGCACCATGCCGCCATCGGCCAGCGAGCGCGAGCGCATCTCCAGCGTGCGACCGTCGCGTGTCTTGCGCCAGTATTTTTCGGGCGGAGGCACCTGCGTGCCATGCACGATGTGGCTGTGCGCGATCGGGTCCACCCACGCCAGGCCGGGGCCGAAATCGCCACGCTCGGTCTGGAAGCGCAGCACCTGGTCCAGCGTGGGCTGGCCCTGCAAGAGCGCCTCGGGCAAGTCCAGCAATTCAAGCAGGCGCTGGTTGTAAGCCGTCACGCGGTTCTCCGCGTCCACACGGCACAGCCCCTGCTCAATGGTCTCCAGGGTGGCCTGCAGGTCCAGGCTTTTCTCTGTCAACAAGGCGCTGGTGACTTCCAGCTGCTCGCGGGTGCGCCGACGCTCCATATGCCCCCGCCAGGCCATCACCAGCTGACGCACCGCACCCAGCAGGGGCTGGAGAAACTCGATGTCCTCTTCGCTGTAGCCGCCTGGCTGGTTGGCCAGGCCGACCATCGCGACCAGCCGGTCCCCCACCGCCAGGGGAACGCCCATGAAAGCCTCCAGCAGGGGATGGCCGCCCGGCAGACCGCCAGCGCGGGGATCGGTCGCGGGCTCGTTGGCGATCACGGGCTGGCCCGTGACCATCGCATGCCCGAACAGCGTGTGCAGGTTTCGGAACGCCATGCCGGCCTGGGCCTGGCTGGCGTACATGAGCCGCGATGCCTCGTCCCATGCGATGTTCGTGACGGCGCTGGTGCGCAGGTAGGGCACGCCGTCGTCGTTGTAGAGCACTTCACCCACGAAGCCGAAGGCGCTGCCGGTGACCGAAAGGAACGCCTGCAGCAGGCCCTCGAACGCATCGCGCTTGTCGTCGGCCTCGATGTAGACGGACTGCGCCAGACGCACCGCCTCGATCATGCGGTGCTGCCGCTCCAGCCGCTGCGTGGCCAGGCGCGCCTCGGTCACGTCGGTGGAAAAGCCATGCCAGACCACGGTGCCATCCGGCTCCCGGCGTGCCACGGCTTCCACATGGTGCCAGCGGGTGCCGCCCCGGGGCAGGCACACACGGTACGTCTGCCGCCACGGGTTCAGATGTCGGGCAGACGCGGCGAGGTTGGCCACGACCTCGCCACGGTCCTCGGGGTGAACGCGCTGGAACAGGATGCGCGCGTCCCTCTCGAGTTCAGCGGGCTCGAGTTCGAGCATGGTGCGGACCCTGTCGTTGACGTACGAGATGACGCTCGTGCCATCGGGGCGCAATCGCGCCTGGTACATCATGCCGGGCACCTGGGCCGCGATGTTCTGCAGCAGCTTGAGCTGCTCACCCAGACGAAGGATGGCTTCGCGTTCGGCGGTGATGTCCTGCACCACACCGAAATCGGTCTGCGGATGGCCGGCCAGGCTGGTCTGGCCGATGCGTGTGCGGAACCACCGCTGCAGCCCATCGGGCCGCTGCCAGCGAAACTCGACCTGGCGCCCATCCATCGCATCCCGCGCGGCCTGCCAGGCCGGCATGTCGTCGGGGTGGATGCCGGCGCGGCCATCGGCTGGCGGCACTTGCACCCTCGCGTCCAGACCGGTGATCTCGAACAGGCCGAGCGACCAGGCCACGCTGTCGGTGCCATGGGGGTTGGTCCAGTGGCCCACACGGGCCAGCTTCTCGATGGCGGCATGCAACTCGACCCGCTGGTGCAGTTCCCGGTTGGCCTCGCGCAGCGCCTGCTCCGAAAGTTCGCGGGCCTCGACCGCCTCGTGCTCGCGGGTGGCCTCGGTGAGGTACACCAGCGCCAGCGCCTCGGGCTGCACCTCCAGCACCGTGGTGTGCAGGCGCACGCGGTGGGGCAGACCATCGCGAAGACAGAGCACCTGCACGGTGTCGGCCGTGGGCAGCTGTTCAATGTAGCTGGCGCGGTCACTCGCGCTGGGCCAGTGGCCAATCTCGACGGTCGTGCGCCCGATCACATCCTCACGGCGCAGGCCGGTGAGCCTGATCCAGGCCTCGTTGACGGCCAGCAGCCGGCCATCGCTCAGGCGCGAGACGGAGGCCGCCACCGGCGACGCCATGAAGATCGCCTCGAACGGCAGACCCGCGCCCGGCTGTGGAACATGCGCTTCGTGTGCGACAGTGGGCAGGGTTCCGGGAACAGCTTCGGCCATGCGCGCTCGTGTGATTGGAAAAAAGAGATCAAATTGTGCCGGACAGCGCGGGTCGCGGTGCGTGGAAATGGCCTGCTAAAGTCGCTACCAGGTTGCCCGCCGGCCTTCCGGAGGGGAAACACCCGCGGCGAAGCGCACAGGCCACGAACTTTCGAGGTACACCCCCAAGGTGATCGTGCTCAGGAGACGCCTTTCATGTCCATGGGATCCACATCGCTGCGCCAGCAACTCACGCGCGCGGCCATGCTCACCACACTGCTGGCGATTCTGCTGAGCGCCGGGGCGCTGCTCGTCTACGAACTGACGGTGTACCGCAACGCGGGCGTGGCCGACATGCGGACGCAGGCCGACCTGATCGCCCGCTCCACGGCCACGGCGGTCGAGGCCAAGGACACCCGCTCGGCCTGGGAGAGCCTCTACCTGCTGCGGCAGCAGCCCCAGATCCGTGCCGCGGCGGTCTACGGCGATGACGGTGCGCTGATCGCTTCGCACACCTCGCAACAGGGCCACCAGGTGTATGCGCGCGTGCCCATCGACTCGGATGCCTGGGGGCCTCGCTTCCACGGCTCGCTGCTCGAGGTCATCCAGCCCATTGAACTCAACGGCCGGCGCGTCGGCATGCTGTATCTCAAGGCCGAACACGGGGTGTGGGAGCGTTTCGCGGCCTTTGCCCTGATCGTGCTGGCCGTCAGCGGCGTGAGTCTGGTCGCGGCGTACTACCTGTTCGTGCACCTGCAACGCCGCATCACCGCGCCGCTGGAGAAGATGACAGAAGTCGCGCGCGACGTGATCGGCAGCCACGACTGGTCGCTGCGCGCCCCGGCCACCGCCTACCGGGATCTCGATGTGCTCGTCGATGCCTTCAACCGCATGCTCTCGGAGTGCGAAGTGCGCACGTCCGAGCTGGAGCGCGAGATGGTCAGACGCGAGGGTGTCGAGCAGGCGTTGCGCCAGGCAGACCGTCACAAGGACGCCTTCCTGGCCACGCTCGCGCACGAGCTGCGCAACCCGCTTTCACCGATGACCAGTGCCGTGGCACTGCTGCAGATGCCCGACGCCCCGGCGCCCGCGCGCGACAAGGCTCTGGCGGTGCTCGAACGCCAGTTGCAGCACATGGTGCGGATGATCAATGACCTGCTGGACGCCTCGCGCGTGGCCACCGGCAAGCTCTCGCTCAGCATGGCACCGTTGAACCTGGGCGATCTCCTGCGAACTGCGTGCGACGGTGCCCTGCCTCTCGCACAGAAACAGGGGCTTCAGCTCCATGTCGAACTGCCGCGAGAAGCGCTGTACGTGAACGGCGACACGGTGCGGCTCACGCAAGTCTTCGCCAACCTCCTGAACAACGCCTGCCGCTACACACCAGACGGCGGACACGTGCGGGTCAGCCTGTCGGCCGAAGGCGGTTCGGCGATGGTGTCGATCGCGGACACGGGCATCGGCGTGGAAGCCGGCATGCAGGAGCGCATCTTCGAGCTGTTCGAGCAGGCCGACCAGACGTTGCAGCGCGGCAGCGCCGGCCTGGGTGTGGGCCTGACGCTGTCGCGCCAGATCATCCAGTTGCACCAGGGCACGCTGTCGATGCGCAGCGAAGGGCTGGACCAGGGCTCGTGCTTCACGGTGCGCCTCCCCTTGCTGCAAGGTGAGCCCCGGCCACCCGAGCCTGAGACGCAGAAGAGCACACCAAGCCCACTGCGCCCGCTCCACATCCTGATCGCCGACGACAACGTCGACCTCACCGCCAGCTTTGCTGCGGTGCTGTCGTCGTACGGGCATCGGGTGGAGGTGGTGCATGACGGCGTGGCAGCGATGCGGGCGGTGCGTACCCGTGTGCCCGACGTCGCACTGCTCGACATCGGCATGCCCGGACTGGACGGCTACGAGGTGGCGCGGCAGCTGCGCGCCGATGCTGCCTTGCGCGACATCCATGTGGTGGCCATCACCGGTTGGGGCCGCGATGCCGATCTCGAGGCAGCGCGCGATGCAGGGTTCGACCGCCACCTGCTCAAGCCGGTCAACCCCGAAGACCTGCTGCGGCTGCTCGCGGAGCTGTACAGCCAGCCACCAGGTGACGTGAACGCCTGAGCACCTCAGGCCACGCCGGCCTCGGTGTCGTGCCGCTTGCGCCGCCCCACGGCTTCGATGCGCAGCATCTGCCGGTACTTGGTGACCGTGCGCCGCGCCACCGTCAGGCCCTGCCGGGCCAGCTGCCGCGTGATCTCGGCGTCGGACAAGGGCTGATCGGACGACTCTGCCTCGATGATGTCCTGGATCAGACCGCGTATCGCGGTGCCCGAGCAGGCCTTGCCGTTGGCACTCACCATCGCGCGCGAGAAGAAGTGCTTGAGCTCGAACACCCCCGTCGGCGTGGCCATGTACTTGTTGTTCGTCACGCGAGACACGGTGGATTCGTGGATACCCACCTCCTCGGCAATCTCGCGCAAGCCCATCGGCTTCATCGCCATCGGGCCATAGTCGAAGAAATGGCGCTGGCGGCGCACAATGGCCTGGGCCACGTCGAGGATGGTGGAGAAGCGCTGCTCGACATTGCGCAGCGTCCAGCGTGCCTCCTGCAAATGTGCGCCCATCTCGACGTTCTCCGCGCCGCGATGGCGCTGAAACAGCTGGGCATACACCTCATTGAGCCGCACGCGCGGCACGATCGCGGGGTTGAGCTGCACGCCCCACGAACCGCGCACCTTCCGCACGATCACATCGGGCACGATGTAATTCACCCGCGACGAACTCAGGCGCCAGCCGGGCCGCGGATCAAGGTGCCGGATGCGGTCACACACGGCTTCGACTTCGCCGAGCGGCGCATCGAGCGACCGCGCCAGTGCCGGCACGTCCCGCGCGGCAAGGCCGTCCAGATGATCGCGCACGATCTCCCGAGCCAGGGCGCGCTGGCGCGGGCAGGCGATGGCGCCGAGTTGCAGGCCCAGGCACTCCGCCACATCGCGCGCACCCACACCAGCAGGCTCCAGCGACTGCACCAGTTTCAGGGCGATCTGCATCTCTTCCAGCGTTGCGGCGGGCTCCAGGCCTGCCACACCCAGCAGCTCATTCAGGGGCGTGCGCAGGTAGCCGTCGTCATCGAGCGACTCAACCACCGTGGCCGCCAGCAGCAGGTCACGCTCCGACATTGCGAGCGTGCCCAACTGCGCGTGCAGGTGCATGTTCAGCGTCGTTTCTTCCACCATGAAGTCGAGCGCAGACACATCACCGTCGTGCCCTGTTCGCGAGCCGGTGGCACCGTCGGCCAGCCACACATCGCTGTCCGACACGCGCTCCGGCGGATCTGCCATGTCGGAGGCCTGCGCCTGATCGGCCTCGACCGGTCCGTCGTACACATCGCCCGTGCCGCTGTCCTGGAACTCCGTTGCGTCTGTCTCGAGTGCGGCGGCCGACTCTTCATCGTCCTCCTCGGCGACCTCCAGGAATGGGTTGCGGCCGAGCACATCCCGCACCACCGTGCCGAAGTCCAGCGAAGACATCTGGAGCAGGCGCACCGCGTGCTGGAGTCGGGGGGAAAGGGTCTGGCTCTGGCGCTGCTCCGCGCGGGTATCCATCAGGATCATGCGTCTCCTCCAGGGTTTTGTGTGGGCGGTGCGGCCGTGTTGCGACCGCAAGTCCTGCATGCCACGCAATGCCCGTGCCGGATCCATTGAAGAGACACAAATTCAAACAAAACCGCTGGCCACACCCTCAGATGGCCTTGGCACCCGCCGCCAGCGGTGGAGACATCCAGATACAGCCACACACCTTCGCTGGAGCACGGCAAAGCCTGTGCGGGCTTTTGCGGCAAATTTTGCCGAAAGCTTGGTCGAACGCGGTGCCGATGCGGAGGCGCCGCGATGGCTGCAGGACCTAGCTCACGGGGTCCCGCCGAAGGACATTCATGATCGCCAGGAGAACAACGGACACCACGAGCGACACCAGCAGAGCGCCGACATTGAGCATGCCCGGATGGATCGTGCCCACGCCCATGTGCGGCGATATGAGCCACCCACCGATGGCCGCGCCGACAACCCCGGCGGCCACATTGCGGAGCAGGTCCCGCTGGCCATCGGTGTACATGATGACGCTGGTCAGCCAGCCGATCAGGCCGCCTGCTGCCAGCCAGATGCCGACATTGATCATGGCGAGTTCCTCGCAGGAAATGAAGATGGAATACTTGCGTTGCACAGTGCGGCAAGCCATGTGCCCACGGCGGGCACGGCAACTGCCCTTGCAGGGTCGAGGCGTGGCACAAGGTGGCCCGCGCCCCCAACCGCGACAGGAGACGGCTCATGAAATCGGTGAAGGATGTGATGACCAGTGGCGTGCGAACCCTCAACCCGAGGGACACGGTCGCACTGGCCGCCCAGGCGATGGAAGAACTCGACATTGGTGCCGTGCCCGTGTGCGACGGCCAGCGCATCGTCGGCATGGTCACCGACCGCGACATCGTCGTGCGCGGCGTCGCGCAGGAGTTGCCCGCCAGCACGCCGCTGGAGGCGGTGATGAGTGCCGAGGTGGAGTGGGTATTCGAGGATGAGGACGTCGACCAGGTCGCCGCGAAAATGCAGCAGCGCCAGATCCGGCGTCTGCCCGTGGTCGATCGGGACAAGCGCCTGGTGGGCATCCTCTCGCTCGGTGACCTGGCCGCCAAGGGCCATGCGAAGGAGGCCGGCCATGCGTTGGCCGACATCTCCGAACCGGCGCGGCCCACGCGGTCCGGCCAGTCGGCCGCCAGCGGCCCGGCAGGAGGTGGTGAGACCCACTGAGGACGGCCGATGCTCTGGCGCGTGCTGAAAGCCACCGTGGTCAACTGGCTGGAGGACGAAGCACCCAGCATGGGCGCGGCGCTGGCCTTCTACACACTGTTTTCCGTTGCCCCCATCCTGCTGATCGTGATCTCCGTGGCGGGCCTGTGGTTCGGCGAAGCCGCGGCCCAGGGCGAAATCTTCGCGCAGCTCGCCGAACTGGTTGGCAGCGACAGCGCACTCACCATCAACAAGCTGGTCGAAGGGGCGAACCGCCCGGCCGCTGGCATGGTGGGCACCCTGGTGGGCGTGGTCACCCTGTTGATCGGCGCGACCACGGTCTTCGCGGAACTGCGCAACGCCATGGACCGCATCTGGCGCACGAAGGGCGAGGCACGCCAGCGCGGCGGTGTCGGGGAACTCCTGCGCTCCCGCCTGATATCGCTCGGCCTGGTGCTGGCCATCGGCTTCCTGCTCATGGTCTCCCTGGTGCTCAGTGCCGCGCTCGCGGCGCTGAGCAAATGGGCTTCACCATGGCTGGGCCAGCTGGCCGTGCTGGCCAGTGCGATCGACTTCGCCCTGAGCCTGGGCTTCCTCAGCGTTTTGTTCGCCATGATCTTCAAATGGATGCCGCGCGTGAAGCTGGCCTGGAGCGATGTGTGGATCGGCGCGCTGATCACCGCCCTGCTGCTCACGCTGGGCAAGTCCCTGATCGGCACCTACATTGGCCGCAGCGGCGCGGCATCCGTGTTCGGCGCCGCGTCCTCGCTGGTGATCTTCCTGCTGTGGGTCTACTACTCGGCGCAGGTGTTCCTGCTGGGCGCAGAATTCACGCGGGCCTTCACCGAACGGCACGACCAGTGCACCCGAACCGAAAGACAACCACCACCGTGAACCGCGCTTTCACCTGTGCCTGCGGGCAACCCATCTTCTTTCGCAACAGCGTGTGCCTGGGGTGTGGCAAGGCACTCGGCTACGACGCCGCGCGCGGCAAGCTGCTGCCGCTGGAGCCAGACGAGGAACCCGGGTGGTGGCGCAGCGCCGAAGACGTGGCGCGCCCTCGCCGCTACCGGCGCTGCGACAACCTCGCCTCACCCGCCGCCTGCAACTGGCTCATTCCGGCCAGCTCCAAACCCGGCATCGCGGCGGGCCTGTGCCTGTGCTGCCGCCTCACGCGCACCCTGCCCGATCTCGGCACGCCCGAGCACGCGGACTGGTGGCACCGCATTGAACGGGCGAAACGGCGCATGGTGTCGTCCCTGCTGTCCCTGCGCCTGCCCGTCGTCCCGCGCAGCGAGGATCCTGTCCGCGGCCTTGCCTTCGACATCCTGGTCACCCTGCCCGGCGGGCCGCCGGTCGTCACCGGGCATGCCGACGGGGTGATCACCCTGGACGCTTGCGAAGCCGACGACGCCACCCGCGAGCAGCGGCGCGCGATGTTGCGCGAGCCGTACCGCACCTTGCTGGGCCACCTGCGCCACGAATCGGGTCACTACTTCTGGCAGCGCCTGGTCGACGGTACGCCCTGGATCGAGCCGTTCCGCACGGTCTTCGGCGACGAGCGTGCCGACTACGCGCAGGCCCTGCAGACTCATTACAACAATGGCGCACCGCCCGACTGGAGTTCTCGCCACGTGAGCGCCTATGCCAGCAGTCACCCCTGGGAAGACTGGGCCGAGACCTGGGCGCACTACCTGCACATGCGGGACACGCTGGGTACGGCTCGCGGCTTTGGCATCCGGGGCGACCGGGTGGAACTCGCCTGCGAGCTGTACGGGCCGGAGGCATTGGCCGACGGCCCGCTGGAGGGTGGTGGCCCGCCGGTGCTGGACGCCACCGACGAACGCTTCCTGCTCTGGCTCAACCATTGGCTGCGGCTGACCGTGGCGCTCAATGAGATGTCCCGCAGCATGGGTGTGCCTGACTTCTATCCCTTCGTGCTGTCACGGCCGGCGGTGCGAAAGCTGCACTTGGTGCACCGCATCATCGCGCACCGCGCACCGCGCGACCGCAGTCGCAGGCGCCCTCTGCAACCCGCTCAGTCGTAGGCGCGCGGAAAAAGGATCCGGAACGTCGTTCCCGAGGTGTCCGAATCCACCTGCACAGTGGCGTCGAGCACCTCGCACATGCGCTTGACGATGGACAGACCGATGCCTTCGCCATGGGCGTCGACGCCGGGCGATTCGTCGGGCTCGGGCACGCCACCGTTCTCTTCGCGGATGTGTGTGATCTGACGGGCCTTGGTGTCGGCCACCACCTGCTGCGCGTGCTGGGTGGCCACCTCCAGCGCGTCCTTGATCTCGGGCGCTCCGGCCTGCTGGATGCCCGGGCCGGTGTCCCTCACGATCAACTGCCAGCGCTCCAGATCCTGCGCCCCGCCATCGGCCCACGACACGTGCACACTGCCGGTGCGTGTGTAGCGCACCGCATTGAGCACCAGGTTCTGCACGATGCGGCGCAGCTTCACCGCATCGGTTTTCACCACGAATGGTTCTGGCCCTTCGAGCGAGAACGCCAGACCCTTCTGCTGCGCCTGATCGTCCAGCGCATCGCCCAGGTCGCGCATCAGTGGCGCCACGTCGACGGTATCGATGTTGCGTTCCTCCTGGCCACTCTGCAGCCGCGCCAGGCAGGTCACGTCGTCCAGCAGCCGATGCAGGGCCTGCACGTTGTGCCCGAGCAACCGCAGGAAGGTTTCGCGCGCGGCCGGATCGGCCTGGCGCGCCCCGAGGCCCGCGGTGGCGTTGCTCACCACGCCCAGGTTCCCGCGCAGGTCGTGCGCAGCCTCTTGCCAGAGCAGCGCGCGCTGGTGTTCCATGCGGCGCAGGGTTTCCAGCGCCTGCTCCAGGCCTCGCGCATAGGCGGTGGCTTCGAGTTGCTGCAGCTTGAAATACTGCGTCGTGCTGGCGGTCACCGCCAGGCTGTAGACCTGGGCCCACACCGCGCGTGCCATCGCCATGGCCGCGCTGGAATGGCCTGGTGCCAACGCCTCGAGTTCGGCCACCACGCATT
The DNA here is from genome assembly GCF_031457235.1 of Hydrogenophaga laconesensis. Classification (NCBI taxonomy): domain Bacteria; kingdom Pseudomonadati; phylum Pseudomonadota; class Betaproteobacteria; order Burkholderiales; family Comamonadaceae; genus Hydrogenophaga; species Hydrogenophaga laconesensis. The sequence goes on along the minus strand of NZ_JAVDWE010000019.1, from coordinate 15,277 downwards.
CGTTCAGCCGCCCCAGCTCGCGCACCACCTCGGACAGACCAAATCCCTGCTGCCACCGGTGCAGGCCGTGCGCGGCCGCATCGCCCAGGTGCGTGGTCTCCACGCGCGGCGCCCGCAACTGGTTCTCGAACCCCTCCAGCACGGCGGGGATGTGGTCATTGAGCTGGGTGTGCGGGAGCGAGTCCCCCGTGGTGAGGGTCGCGTCGGCGGTGACGCTGGCGCGCCAGTCCTGCAGGATGGCGTCTCGCCGGTCGGTCAGCTGGTCCGCCAGCGCGATGAGTTCGTTTCCATGCAAAGGCATTGGACTCCTTGGGCAGAGATCGGTGCATCGTAGGTGGCGCCATTCTGCCCTCGAAACGCCCGGGAATGTTCAATGTTCGTGTCAGGACGGTGGCCCCGCTTGCTTCTCACGCTGAATGGAACGGCCCAGCCGGCGCAGCCACACCAGCACCAGCAGAATGAACAGGGTGGCCAGGATGGCGGTACCGGTGCGGCCGAGGCCGGCCGCGACGCCGATGGCGGCGGTGGCCCAGATGCTGGCGGCGGTGGTGAGACCGTGGATGCGTCCTTCGCTCTGGTCCTTGAGAACAGCGCCCGCCCCCAGGAAACCGATACCGGACACGAGGCCCTGGATCACGCGGCTGATCTGTTCTTCGTTCATGCCCGACTCCATCGGCACCAGCACGAACAGGGCAGCACCCAGGGCCACCAGCATGTGCGTGCGCAGGCCCGCTTCGGCGTCGCGGCGCTCCCGGTCCCAGCCGATGGCCGCGCCCAGCACCAGGGCTTCGCCCATGCGCCAGGTGGTGCGCGTGATGCGCTCGACATCGCCGAGGTCCGAAAACTCGGCCTGGATCGTGGACCAGATGGTGGCCAGCACCGACATGCGCTCAGGCCCTGACCAGCGGGGATGGCGAGCCCCCCTCTTCACGCCATCGCAGGATGCAGCTCATGAGGGTGCCCAGAGCGACGGGCTTGGTGAAATACTGGTCGAACCCCGCGTCGCGCGCGCGGGCGCGGTCCAGGTCGTTCGAGCGACCGGTCACGGCGACAAGAAGCATGCGGTGCCCGGGCATGGCCTCGCGGATGTGGCGCGCCACGGCGTTGCCGTCCATGCCTGGCATGCCGATGTCGAGGATGGACACATCGGGCAACAGCGCGCCGGCCATGGTGAGCGCCTGGGGTCCATCGTTGGCGATGTGAACGACATGCCCGTCCAGCTGCATCAAGAGGGCCAGTGACTCGGCCGCATCGCGGTTGTCGTCCGCGATCAGCAAGCGCAGGCCGCTGCCCGCGGGTGCTGGCTGGGGTTCGTACATCTGCTCGGCGTTGGGGGTGGAAAGAACCATTGTGTACCCCACGGGTTGACGGATCAAGTCCCGCCGGCAAACGACGTGCCTGCCCGCAAGAAGGGATGCCGGATGCCGGCATCCCGGGGAACTGCGTGCCTTCAGAACCGGTGCATGTAACCGATGCTGGTGGTGTCCACGTCCTGCTTGCCAACGCCGACGAATCGCACCTGGTGGCGGTTCCACTCGAGCACGATGGAGGAACGCGGGCTGAGGTCGAAACCGACCCCTGCTCCCATCGAGGGCTCCCAACCCTTGTCCTTGCCGGTGGTCAGACCCGACAGCGGACTGGCCGTCACTTCCGAACGGCTGTAGGTCGCACCGACCTTGCCGAAGAGATGGACCACACCCAGAGGCAACCGTCCCACCAGGCTCAGGTTGATGCCGTGTGCCTCGGTCTTGCCGCCCCCACGCTCCATTTCGCCGAGATTCACGTATCCGAGCTCGGCGCCCAGGTAGCGGTTGAACATGCCACCCGTGTAGAGGTGGTAGGCGGTGCTGCTGTCGGAACACGAGAAACCGCCCACGCAGGCGAGGTCGTAGTCGGGTTTGCCGACATTGATACCGATGTAGCCGTGCGACGTGTAAGGAATGACCGAGAAATTGCCTTCACCGGGCGCATAGGCACGCCGCTGCGCGGTGGTGGTGGTTGTCGTGGTGGCCTGGGCCAGTGTGGTGTCGAGAGGTGCTTCGCGCGCCGCGTCTGTCTGGGCGGAAACCGAGCAAGCAACGGCCAGGCCGACGGCAGCCAGCGGCCACGTGCGGAGATGATGAAGTGCATGTTTCATGGGAATGGTCCTGGTTGATGGAAGAACACGGTGTCGGCATGAAGCCGGTACGCGCGGACTTTGAACGGCAAGCGGGGTGCCAGGCTGGCCACCCGGCAGCGACGCCTTCCCATCCACGGCGCCCAGCCCCTTGCCGCAAATCTTGCAGCAGCCTTCCGTGATGCCACGCCTCTGATGCGATGCCAGCGCGGGCATGGGCAGGTACGCCATGTGCCAAGACACAGGGTCGGATGCGGCGGACTGCACGTCCACCCGCTTCGGCCTCTCACCCATTCATCCATTCGAAGGAGCAAGACGTCATGCACGACAAACAGACCATCAAAACGTTGAACGACCTCATCGAGACCTGCAAGGACGGGGAATACGGCTTCAAGGCCAGCGCCGAACACGCCGTGGATCCGCAGATCAAGTCCCTGTTCGAGACCCGCGCACAGGACTGCCGCCGCGCCGCGGCCGAGTTGCAGACCATCGTGATGCAGCAGGGCGGCAAGCCCGAAGACAGCGGCACCGCATCCGGCATGGCCCATCGGGGATGGGTCGCTGTGAAGGGCACGCTGGCCGGATACAGCGACCTGGCAATGCTCGAAGAGACCGAGCGCGGCGAAGATGCGGCCCTGGCGCGCTACCGCGCCGCACTCAAGGAAGAGCTCCCCATGGAGATCCGCAATGTGGTCGAGGCGCAGTTGCAAGGCGTGAAGCGCAACCACGACCAGATCCGCGCGCTGCGCGATCAGCACAAGGCCGCGGTCAGCCATTGACAGCCCGCACGGCGCATGCCGTGCCCACCCCATTTTTTGCCCGCACGCCGCGGGCTTTTTTTTGACCGCGCGTCTCAGTCCCTGGGGTGCTGCTCGGCCCACTCTGCATCGCTGTGGCCATCGCCCACCGGGTCGGCACTTTCGTCCTCGGGCGGCGCGGGCGCGGGCGTGGCGGGCTGGGGTGCCTGTGTCCCAGGCGCATCGGCGCACAACAGGGCACAGGGGCGCGCACTGTGCACGGGGCAGTCTGCGGCCTCCGGCGAGGCGGTCTCAAGAGCGCAGGGCTTCCTGTCGAACGATGCAATGGCGCTGGACATGGGGGCCTCCTGTGGGGTGGGCGACGGGCTTACCGCGCAACGGGGCAAGCCACGTGCCCTGCCAGGCGCGCCATCCTCAGGGGCCAGGCTTGCCGTCCGCCTTGTCGTCGGCAGCGTACTGCTTCAGGCGGTTGTAAAGCGTCTTCAGGCTGATGCCGAGCGCCGCTGCCGTGCGCTCCTTCTGGCGGCCATAGTGCTGGAGCGTGGCGAGGATGAGGGTCTGCTCGGCCTCGGCCAGCGAGATACCGAGCGGCAACACCACCGTGGCGGCCGCCTCCCCTGCACTGCCCCCCACCGGTGGCACCACAGCGGGCGCGGGCTCCATCGCGGGCACGGGTGGCTGCACCGGCAGGGATGGACCTCCGCTCGGCAGCCATTGCGCGTCGATCGTTCCGCCAGGCGCCATCACATAGGCACGTTGCACCGCGTTGCGCAGTTCGCGCACGTTGCCCGGCCAGTGGTAGGCCGCGAGCCGTTCCAGCGCCTCGGGTGAGAAGTGTTTCACCTTGCCTTCCTGTTCCCCGATGAGACGCAGGAAGCGTTCGGCGAGGAGAGAGACATCCGACAGCCGCTCGCGCAGCGGCGGCAACTCGATCGGGAACACATTCAGGCGGTACATCAGGTCGGCACGCAGGCGACCATCGGCCACGGCCTGCATCGGCAGACGGTTGGTCGCGGCGATGATGCGCACATCGGTTTCCTGGCTTTGTGTGGCACCCACGCGCATGAAGCGCCCGGTCTCCAGCACGCGCAGCAGCTTGACCTGCAGGTCCAACGGCATTTCGGTGATCTCGTCGAGGAAGAGCGTGCCACCGGCTGCGCGTTCGAAGAAACCCTGGTGCTGGCGATCGGCCCCCGTGAAGCTCCCCTTCTCGTGGCCGAATATCTCGCTTTCGATCAGGTTGGGCGAAATAGCCCCGCAGTTCACGCCGAGGAACGGCATCTTGCGGCGGCGGCTGAGTTCGTGGATGGTCTGTGCCACCACTTCCTTGCCTGTGCCGCTCTCACCGGTGATGAACACCGTCACACCGGTACCCGCCACGCGCGTGATCTGCTCGTACACGCGCAGCATGGATGGCGAACGCCCCCAGAGCTGGCCGAAGTTGCCGGAACTCGCCACGCTGGCGGTGAGGCCAGCCACTTCGGCCTTGAGCACGGCGGGCTTGGTGACGCGCGAGAGCACCCCCTGCAGTTGCTTGGGCGTGATGGGCTTGACGATGTAGTCCACCGCACCGAGGCGCAGCGCCAGGATGGAGGTCTCCAGGCTCGCATGGCCGGTGACGAGCACCACCTCGGAATTGGTCAGCAGATCGGGGTCGGCGAACAGGTCCATGCCGCTGCCATCGGGCAGGCGCAAGTCCAGCAGCACGAGATCCGGGGCCTGCAAGGCGAGCTGCTTGCGCGCATCGCGCAAGGTGTTCGCGGTGGCCACGGTGAACCCTTGCATCGCGATCAGTTCACCGAGCATCGCGGAGGAATCGACGTCGTCATCCACGATCAGCACATGGGTCATCGTTGTGGGCTTTCCTTTTTTGGATTTCTCGCGTGCAACGGGACTGGCCCGCAGGCACGCGACGGTGATCGGAGGCGCGCCAGGTCATGAGCGCTCAGGGCGGCGCTGATGATGCCATCTTTTCCCGCCAGTGCCGTGCGGCGCAAGGCCACGGGCGTGACTGGCAGGCGTCAATGCAGTGACACGATGGGGGGCGGCCTGCGTGGCGGATCACCTGCCGGGGGCGTCTGTTCGTCGGGCACGTCGGGCTCGCGAATGTCCGGTGGAAGGTCGGTCGGCACCTCGGGTGGCGCATCCGGCGGTTGATGAGGGGGTGGCACCGGCACGGGTGGACTGGGTTTTGGGATATCCGGCACGTGGGCAGAGGCGATGGCCCACACCAGGGCCGACAGGCGAGGATCCGTTAGCAACTGGCCAACGGGTGGTGCGGGGTTGTGAATCATGAGGATGTTCCTGGGTATTGATGGGGTGCGTGACAGGCCTGTGGGCAAGTGACGTGCCGGGCATGCGCTACCGCTGCAGAAAAATGTTCCGCAACGGCAGGCGTTGCACACCAGCGCGCCGCGCATGCCCTGACGCGCGGTGCGTGACCTTTACGGGGTGGTGCCGCCCGGCGCGGGCGTGCCGGGCGCGGCCGGGGCAGCAGGAGCGGCGGGATCGCTGACGGGCGGCATGCCCGGCGTGGCGGGCGTGCCCGGCATCGGGGAGGGCGATGTGCGGTCCCGCTCCATTTCGTTGGTCGTGGGGGGCGGAACATCGGTGGCTCTGCGGTCACAACCGGCCAGCAGGACGACAGACGTCATGGCCACCGCCACGCCGAGCACCATGCGGGAGGAAAGCAGTGTGTTCATGGGATTCTCCTGAATGCGCGCAGGTTTGCGCGGGTGCCCTCAGGCCGGCAAGGCGGGTGCCCGTGGCTGGTGGGCATCCCGCTTGCTGACAGATGGCACCGTCCACCCAGGAGACCGACATGCCCGCAGCCCCATCCGCCCGAAAAGACAAGCCCTCCCGCCCCGACGGCCGCTCACACGGTGACCCGGAGAACCCCGTCCAACGCTCCCCACGGGCACCGGGATCGTCACCCGCCTCAGAGGCCGACGAGCACCTCGAGCTTCCCCACGAGCGCGATCAATCCACGAAGACAACCGCCTCGGCGCCCGACCGGGGCATGCGCCAGGCGCAGAAGGACCTGGAGGCCGGTCAGGTGGATACGGACATGCGCGTCACGCCGGGCCTGGACGCAGAACAACGTGCCCGCTACGTGCCCGGCGCCGGTGGGCGGGCCCCCTCCAGAAGCACGGATGCGCCCTCGCCTGCGGCGCCACGCAAAGGGCCCCGCCCTTGAGACAGTGTGCTCAGTGCTGAACGGCCAGGGCGGCCAGGGCCTGTTCGAGGATGCTGTTCGCATCGACCCGGAAGAACCGGCGCAGTGCCGCGCGCGTGTCACTGCGGCCAAAGCCATCCGTGCCCAGCGTGAAGTAGCCCCGTCCGGCCGGCACGAAGGCGCGCACACTCTCGGGCACGGCGCGCACGTAGTCGGTCGCGGCAATCACCGGGCCAGCCGTCGCGCCCAGCAGCTCCGCCAGAAACGCCTTGTCATGCGCCATGCCATCGCGCGCCAGTTCACTCCAGCTGGTGATGCTCAGCACATCCACGCCGATACCCTGCGCGGCCAGCTGATGCGCGGCCTTCACCACTTCGGTGAGGATGGCGCCCGAGCCCAGCAACGTGACTCGCCGGCCTTCACGAGGGCCCTGGCGGCCCAGGCGGTAGCCGCCACGCAGCACGTGCCTTTCCACGCCCTCGGGCAGGTCGACCTGCGCGTAGTTCTCGTTCATGAGCGTGACGTAATAGAACACGTCCTGCTGCTCGACCAGCATTTCGCGCATGCCGGCATCGAGGATCACCGCGAGCTCGCCGGAGAATGCCGGGTCGTAGGCCTTGCAGTTGGGGATGGTGGCCGCGATCAGGTGGCTGCTGCCGTCCTGGTGCTGCAGGCCCTCGCCACCCAGTGTGGTGCGGCCCGAGGTGGCGCCGAGCAGGAAGCCGCGCGCGCGCTGATCGGCGGCAGCCCAGATCGCGTCGCCCACACGCTGAAAGCCGAACATGGAGTAGTAGATGTAGAACGGCAACATGGCCAGACCGTGCACGCTGTAGCTGGTGGCTGCCGCCGTCCAGCTGGCCATGGCGCCGGCCTCGCTGATGCCCTCTTCCAGGATCTGGCCGTCCTGCGCCTCGCGGTAACTCAACACCGAGCCGATGTCTTCCGGTGCGTAGCGCTGGCCCACGCTGCTGTAGATGCCGACCTGCTTGAACAGGTTGGCCATGCCGAAGGTGCGCGCCTCGTCGGCCACGATGGGCACGATGCGCGGGCCGAGTGTGTCGTGCTTGAGCAGGTTGCCCAGCATGCGCACGAAGGCCATGGTGGTGCTCATCTCCTTGCCTTCGGGGCGCAGCGCGAACTGCGCGTAGCTGGCCAGTCCGGGCACCGGCAGCACGTCGCATGCCGTTTCCCGCCGGGGCATGGCACCCCCCAGGCGTTCGCGGTGTTCGCGCAGGTAGCGCATCTCGGCGCTGTCGTCGGCCGGCCGGAAGAACGCCAGGCCCTTGGCCTGCTCGTCGCTCAGTGGCAGGTTGAAGCGGTTGCGGTAGCCGAGCAGTTCGTTTTCATCCAGCTTCTTCTGGCTGTGCGTGGTCATCTTGCCCTGGCCGGCACTGCCCATGCCGTAGCCCTTCTTGGTGTGCGCCAGGATCACCGTGGGCTGGCCACGGTGCGCGGCAGCCATGGCGTAGGCCGCGTGGATCTTCACCAGGTCGTGCCCGCCGCGCTTGAGGCGGTCGATCTGCTCGTCCGTCATGCCCTGGGCCAGCAACGCGAGTTCGGGGTTCTGGCCGAAGAAGTTCTCGCGGTTGAAGCGCCCGTCCTTGGCGGCGAAGGTCTGCATCTGGCCGTCCACCGTGCTGGCGAAGGCACGCGCCAGCGCGCCCTGCGTGTCGCGGGCGAACAGGCCGTCCCAGTCGCTGCCCCAGAGCAGCTTGATCACGTTCCAGCCGGCACCGGCAAAAAGCTTTTCCAGCTCGTCGACGATGCGCCCGTTGCCGCGCACCGGACCATCGAGCCGCTGCAGGTTGCAGTTGACCACCCACACCAGGTTGTCGAGCTTTTCGCGCGCGGCCAGGGTGAGCGCGCTCATGCTCTCGGGTTCGTCCATTTCGCCGTCGCCGAACACACCCCACACCTTGCGGCCCTCGCAGTTGAGCAGGCCACGGTGCGTGAGGTAGCGCATGAAGCGCGCGTGGTAGATCGAGCTGATCGGCCCGATACCCATCGAACCGGTAGGGAACTGCCAGAAGTCGGGCATGAGCCACGGGTGCGGGTAGCTGGAGAGGCCGCGTGCGCCGCTCTCGGGCGCCGTGATCTCCTGCCGGTAGTGGGCCAGGTCGTTCTCGCTCAGGCGGCCTTCGAGAAAAGCGCGCGCATACACGCCCGGCGCGCTGTGCGGCTGGAAGAACACCAGGTCACCCCCGTGCGTGGCACTGCGTGCGTGGAAGAAGTGGTTGAACCCGGTTTCGAACAGGTCGGCGGCACTCGCGTAGCTGGCGATGTGCCCGCCGAGTTCGCCATACGCCGCGTTGGCCCGCGCCACCATCGCCAGTGCGTTCCAGCGCATCAGCGAGGCCAGCCGCTCCTCGATGGCCAGATCGCCAGGGAATGCAGGCTGGTCTTTCACGTCGATGGTGTTGACGTAAGGGGTATTCAGGTCCGGCTGCCAGCCGATGCGGTGCTGACGCGCCAGCCGCGCGAGTTCATCCAGGATGTACCGCGCCCGCGCGGGGCCCTCTGCCGCCGCCAGCGCCTCGAAAGCAGCGCGCCATTCCGCCGTTTCCAGCGGGTCTTGGTCCAGGTCGGACAGGATGGGTTCATGAGGGGCATTCATGCCGCTCAATGTATCGGTGAACGCGGCGCATGGGCTTCCATTTCATCGGCATAAGCCAAATACATGCAGCATTAAATGCCTCAGATGGATCAAAATGCAGCACATGAAGCTGGACACCATCGACCTCAGGATTCTGGACGAGCTGCAGCGCGACGGCGCACTCTCCAACGTGGAGCTGGCACGCCGGGTGAACCTGTCACCGTCCCCCTGCCTGGCGCGGGTCAAGGCGATGGAACGTGCCGGGGTGATCCAGCGCTATGTGGCGCTGACCAACGCCGCGGCCCTGGGGCTCGGCCTGAACGTCTTCATCTCGATCCGCCTCAAGACACAGAGCCGGGAAACCCTGGCCGCGTTCGAGGCGCAGGTGGAAGTGTTCGACGAGGTCATGGAGTGCTACCTCATGACCGGCGACAGCGACTACCTGCTTCGCGTGGCCTTGCCCGACATGGGTGCGCTCGAACGCTTCATCCTGGAGAAGCTCTCACCCATTCCCGGCGTGGAGCAAATCCGCTCGAGCTTTGCGCTCAAGCAGGTGCGCTACAAGACCGCATTGCCACTGCCTCTGCACCGCTGAAATCCGCGTGCGCCTTGCCGGAATCGGCTCCGTGCCTACAATACCCCCCATGGCATCCCGGTCCACCCTGTCCTCTCACCTGCACACGCGCCTGCCCTTGATGGCCAGCGCGGCCGTGGCTGGTCGCAAGCAGATGGGCACGGCCGGACTGCGCCAGCCGGCCGCACATTCCTGAGCCCGGCGATACCCCTCCTCCCTTTTGCGCAAACCATCATCGCCGGGCCCCAGCCCAGCGCGATCGCGGCCGCTGCCCACGCGCAGCGCCACCGCAACAGATGGAGTGCAAGATGCACAAGACTTTCACCGGTGAACGCGTTCTCACCGAACTCGACCATTCGCGGTTGAACAACCTGCGTGGCGGCGCCCTGCCGCCTGAACTCGCCGACACACTGGATTCGCTGGACCTCGTGCCTTCGCGCGAAATCCCGCCCGATGTCGTCACGATGTACTCGCAGCTCATCCTGGAAGACCTGGCTTCCGGCAAGCGCCAGAAGCTCACGCTGTGCTACCCGGCCGATGCGGAGCCGCACAACGGCTTCATCTCGGTGCTGTCGCCCGTGGGCGCCAGCCTGCTCGGCCTGCGGGTGGGCGCGGTCGCGCGCTGGCAGACCCCGAACGGGGACCACTGCGAAGCGGTGGTGGCTTCGCTGCTGTTCCAGCCCGAAGCCAGCGGCGACTACACGACCTAGTCTGGCGCTGCGGCGCTTCTCCTCTCTTCGTCACGCACCCATCGGCACCCTGCCGGAGGGTGGGCCCCAGCACGTCCAGGAATGCCCCATGACCATCGAATCCATCCTCGCCATCACCGACTTCACGCCATCATCCGAACACGCTCTGGACCGCGCTGCGCTGCTCGCGGCACGACATGGCGCACGGCTGCGGCTCATCCACTTCGCCGAAGAGCCGCACCGCTTCTTCTCCGACCCGGTGGCGCGCCTGTCCCAGCGCGCCCGGCAACTGGCGCGCCGCCACGGCATCCGCGCACAGACCGTGGAACGCCAACCCGCGACGCCGGATGCCGTGCTGCAGGAAGCGCTGAACGCCCACCTGCTGGTCATGGGACCCATGTGGCAGCGCCGCTGGCGCAACTTCTACCGGGGCACGACACTGGACCAGCTCGTGCACGGCACCCCCTGCCCGCTCCTTGTCGTCAAGCAACCGGCCGAACGCGCCTACGGACCGGTGCTCGTGGCGGTGGACCTGTCCCCCCGAGCGACCGAACTGGTGGCCTACGCCCGACACTTCACCAGCCTGTCCGGCCTGCAGCTGTTTCACACCATCGACACCATCGACGAGTCCCGCCTGCGGTCGGCGGATGTGTCCTTCGAGGCCATCCGCGCGAATCGCCTCGAGTCGCGCCAGCAGGCCAGGGACCGGCTTCTTCAGCTCACACACACACTGGGCGTGGCGGGCAGTGCCGTGGCCTTCGACGTGGGCAACGGCGATCCCGCCTACCAGACCGCCGTCCAGCAACAAGCGACCGGTGCCGACCTGGTGGTGGTCGGCAAGCGCACCGTCTCGGCGCTCGCCCGTTTTCTCACGGGCAGCGTCGCGCAGCGGCTGGCCAAGTGGGCAGGCAGCGACGTGCTCGTGGTGCCGTTCGACGCCCTGCCGTCGCCAGCGCCGCAGATGGCGAATCCGGCATGAGGTGCGCCATGGACCTCAACAGGCAATTCATCAAGACCAAGCAACCCTGCGCCGACGGTTTTCGCTGGTTCCTGCGCCACCATCAGGACGGCAGCAACTACCAGGACCTGCTCGACGCTCTCGTCAACGCCGGGCGGGTGAGCGACGCCTGCTGGCTGCTCGCGCAGTTCGGCCCCACCAGCGCGGTCATGTCGGTGGACGCGCTGGCCGCCGAGGCCCTGGTGTTTGCCGGGTCGCTGGAGGTGCGGGGCAACATCGAAGTCGACACCCTGCTGCGCACCGGCCGTGGCATGAGCGCGGGCGGCAGCATCGTGGTCGGCCAGTCGCTGGTCTCGGGCGACCACATCAAAGCCGGCGGCAACGTGCGCAGCGATGGCCTGCTCGAAGCCGATGGACACCTGCGGGCGGGCTGGGGCATCGAGGCGGCCGAGCACCTGCGCTGTGGCGGCGACATCCGCAGCACCAGGGACCTGTGGTGCGGTGGCACCCTGCGCCTGACCGGCAACGCCGCCGTGGGGCAAGACCTGATTGCTCAGGGCGCCATCGAGTGCGGCAAGAGCCTGGTGGTGGGCGGCCGCCTCACGGCGCGCGACAGCATCCGCGCTGGCAACGGCATCCAGGCCGGTGGCAGCATCGAATGCGCCATGCACCTGGAGGCGGGCTGGGGCATCAAGGCCGGCCGCTCCATCCTGGCAGAAGGCGCCATCCGCGCGGGCGAGAGCCTCAGTGCCCAGGAGGTCATCCGCGCCGGGCCGGGTTATGGCGTGTTCGCCGGACTCAACGTGCAGGTGGAAGCGTGGGAATGCAGCGCCAGGGTGTCCGCCTGCACCAGGCCACCGGGCCTCATGAGCGGCTGGTGGGCCGGGGCCAGCTCCGTCTGAACCTCCGGGGGCGACAGCGCGGCGCGGGCCCTTCTGAAATAATCGACCGATGCCTGAAGCCCCCACCTCCGACGGCCGGCCGGACGACCCAGCCACCGCGCCCGACACCCCCTACGCGCTGCAGTACCCCTGCGGCGAACCACCCGCACCGGGCCAGGTGCGCGAGGTCGCGCCCGGCGTTCTCTGGCTGCGCATGCCCCTGCCCTTCGCGCTCAACCACATCAACCTCTGGGCCGTGGCCGATGAAGACGAGCACGGCACTGGCTGGGCCGTCATCGACACCGGCACCAAAACGCCCGAGGCCATGGCAGCGTGGCGCCAGCTCATCTCGCCCGAAGGCCCGCTCGCGGCCACGCCGCAGGGCGCGCGCATCACCCGCGTCTTCTGCACCCACATGCACCCTGACCACGTCGGCATGGCCGGCTGGCTCACGCGCAAGTTCCAGTGCCGCCTGTGGATGACGCGGCTGGAATACCTCACCTGCCGCACGCTCGTGGCCGACACCGGCCGCGAAGCGCCCGACGACGCCATCGACTTCTACCGCCGCATGGGCTGGAACGAAGAAGCGCTGGACATCTACCGCTCGCGCTTCGGCGGCTACAGCAAATACATGCACACCCTGCCCGACAGCTTCCGCCGCCTCAGCGACGGCGACACCGTGCGCATCGGCGCGCACGACTGGCGCGTGATCGTGGGCCGGGGGCACTCGCCCGAACACGCCTGCCTGATGAGCGACAGCCTCGGGGTACTGGTCTCGGGCGACCAGGTGCTGCCGCGCATCTCGTCCAACGTGAGCGTGTTCCCCACCGAGCCCGATGCCGACCCGCTGGGCGACTGGATCGAAAGCCTCACGCGCCTGCGCAGCACCCTGAGCGACGACCTGCTCGTGCTGCCCGCGCACGGTGAACCCTTTCGCGGCCTGCACGCTCGGCTGGACCGCCTCATCCACGGCCACGAGCGCGGTCTGCAACGCCTGCGCCGCACCCTGGCCGAAGCACCCAAGCGCACGGTGGACGTGTTCAGTGCCTTGTTCGCGCGCGCGATCGACAGCAATGGCGAACTGCTGGGCATGGCGACCGGCGAAGGCGCGGCCCACCTCAACCACCTGCTGGCGCTGGGCGAGGCCGTGCGCGAGACGGGTGCGGATGGGGTGTACCGGTATCGGATGAAGTGAATGGGCAGCTGCGTATCCGGTACGCTCGGCGCCTCAATCCTGCGGAGACAGACATGACTTTCACCGTCGAGCGCTTTCACAGCGAGGTGCGGCAGGGCGGGCTGGCCAAAGGCCTGCAACTCCTGAATGACGCCATCGAGCACCGCTACACCGGCATCTACCGCCTTGACGGCGGCGTGCTCAGGAACGTCGAGCTGATCGACAAGGAAGGCGAGATCAAGCCCGAGTTCCTGATGGAGGTGCCGCTGGAAGAAAGCTTCTGCCAGTTCGTGTTGCGAGACGGCGTGTTCCGCACCAGCGACACAGGCAGCGAGTCGATGCTCGACGGCCACAAGTACCAGGGCGTTCTGCTGTCCTACACCGGCGTGCCCATCGTGGATGGCGACGGAAAGCTGTACGGAACGCTGTGCCACTTTGACGCGCTCAAGCGCGACCTTACAGAAGAAGATTTCGGGCATCTGAAAGATGCCGCCCGTCTCGTCTCAGCGTACCTTCCGGACTGAATGCCTGGCGCTCACGGCCCCACGCGGGGCGTGCCTTGCACAACGTGTTGCGGTGCGGCGCCCCGGGCAAAGCTGGCGGTCCTCAGAAACTCGGGGAAGAGATTGACGCCGGGCAGCTCATCCAAGGAGAACCAGCGGTACTCCAGCGGATTTCCCGATTCAATCCCGGCGTGACTCCGGGACTTGTCGCGCAGGCGGGGTGACACCAGGGTTGCCCATGCATAGAACCCGATTTCGTGCACGGGCACGCCCTGCCAGTCGAAAAAATTCTCGACGATGAAGGCCAGCTCCTGGCATTCAACGGTCTCGCCGGTCTCTTCTCTCAGCTCACGAACGATCGCGTCACCCGCTGCCTCGCCAGGCTCGACACGGCCGCCGGGAAGCGACCAGATCGCATGGTCCCTGGCGCGGTGGAGCAAAAGATGACCGTCATCAACGATCAGTGCCGCAGCGCGAAGATTGAAATGAACGCCACCGATGAGGAATGAAAGCATGTCGACCAGGTTGTTGAACGCGGTTGGCGATTTTCACCGCCAGAACGTGGCGGGGAGAAAGGGAGGCATCGGGAGAGGACAACCTTCACGCCAGCATCTGTCGCGCAGGGTTCCTTCGTCTGTCGATCCAGAGCGTGCTTTTCACAGCCTGGAAGCAGCAACATCGCCCGGAATGCGAAATCAAATCGAATCCGCGATGCATGAATTCCTCCAACCAAGCGCTTTCTGCAAACGTCCTTTTCGAGCCTCGGCTACTATGGCAGTTATCGGCCAGAAGCGGACATTCCTATGACCCTCACTGAGTATTTCGCAGAGTTCCAGAACGCAGTCGCTTTGGACGCGCGCTACCCGATAACTTCCCAAGTGGCTGCGGAACTCGCAGCAGGTCACTCCATCGGCCTCAGTATTGACCAAATGCGTGCCTTTCTCGCGCGACGCACCGCGATTTCCAATGTGGCAGTCGCACTCGTGGGGCACACGCTCTCGCCCGAGCAAATCGCCCGCATTGACATGGCTCGCGCAGGTGAGGCCGTGTTCCCAAAAGATGTCATCGCAAGCGCTTTTTCGCCGGAAGAGATTCGTCCGAACATGCATTCCAAGGTGTTCGGTGAAGAAAGTCCGCGTGGCGCATAGGCGGCCATCGGCCAGAAGCGGTCTCTCGCCACCATCGCCAGCAGGAAGAAGCTTGAACTCTTGGATGCTTCCGCAGGTTCCTTAACGACGCCAGTTGAAGGCGACGAAGGACACCACAATCATCACGGCGACCAGCGTGGAGAGGCACTCCGTACCGCCGGACTTCACGTTGATGACTGACTCGCCAATCATGGCGCAGCCCGCCATTCCACCGATGAAGCCAGTGGCGATATCGGCCACGCCCTGACCCATGCACTCACAGTCCTCTTTAGGGTGGCCGTCATCAAGGATTCCAGCAGGCCCACTACCACCTGGAGGATAGGAACACTCCTACAGGCGGGAAGTTTTCACTCCTACTCCGCCGTCCTAGCGTCGAATTGAGACTTCGCCTCAAGACTTCAACTTGAGGATTTCTTGATGGCTAGATACCTGTGTTGGTTTTTCGAAGGCTTGAGCGCGCTCGCTGGGTTGGCGGCATTCGTCACCTTGGCCGTGGCTTTTGTCCACGATGAGGTGCCTTGGAGTTCGTTCGCATTCCTTGGCGTTGCGATCGTTTCCGCAGTGCTGGCCTGTGGCCTCACGCTCAGAAAGACTTCCAAACTGGTTGTCCGTCTGAAGTCCCCTCGAAAACCTGAACCAGTTGGAAGTAGAGAATTCCCTCAGCAGGAGTCTCTACATGAAGAAGTCCAGATTCAGTGAAGCGCAGAT